>JAIORD010000014.1 GCA_021108275.1 Methanococcoides sp. | reverse complement strand
TCGGCCTGGTCGATGATTCGACATACATGGGATTGGCACTTGACAACAATGTCCTAATTCTTGCTTTTGTCTTCCTGTTTAACAGTTTTTTCAGCCAGCCGACCTTTTTAGTCGTTATACATGCACTGTTTATGATCCTAGCTGTCTTTAATGTAGCACCAATCCGAACGCCCAAATTTTCCGGCAGTTGGTTTTCTGCTCTCTTGGTTTATTCCTTGGTGTTAACAGTCATCTATAGCTGGATGCTGTGAAACAAGTAACAGTGCTACCACCTGTTTCATCTTACAGTTACACTGCAAGACATCCAGATCGATCTGGATGTTTTCCATGAAATGAAACTCCCATTAAATCTATTATTTAATGGGAGTTTAAAAATAGTGGTCTTCTTGCTGACGAATTATAAAAACTACTTATCTAAAAAATGGAAGAATTAATGTATAAATATCAATCACTCAGAAAATGCATCTCAAAAAATGACAATGAGTTAATAATTTACGGAGCAGATCGTTTTTCACAGTTCCCACGCCGTGATGCATCCGTTAATTCAAAATGCGATAGAGCGCTTCCGATAGCGCGCCATGATGATGTAGTTGTTCTACGTGGAAAGCTGGATCACGAGTACCATAAATGGTTGCGCTCTCATGGTCTTGGATCGGATCATATCGTAGAATATAGTGCTCACTCAGGAGAAATGTCACTCTCGGAACTCATCATTAATGATCCAGAACCAGTTAAAAGATATATCAGGCAGAGCGGGAAAAAACCTGTATATGTACCATGGTTTTCAGGGAGTATGGAAACTGAAGCTGCAAAAGTTCTTGATGCTGATCTTTTTGGAGCAACTGAAACTGAAACCCTAAAATATAATGATAAGTCCACTTTTAAGACCGTATGTAAACAATTGGACATAGCTGTTGTTGAAGGCAGTTCATTTGAAATGAATCCTGAAGACAATGAAAATTGTACAGATATGAAAAACATCATAAACGGATATCTGTCAACCTGCGAAACTGTTATTATTCGCGGAACTTTGGGTGAAGCCGATATGTCGTTGTACAAAACTAAAGGCAATGATATTTCTGAAATATATCATGAAATTGCAGTTAGCGGTGAAAGATCTGTTCTCATTGAGCCTTTTCTGAATGTCTCATCTTCTCCGAATGATCAGTGGGTGATCAGCAGAGAAGGCAATATAAACTCTCTTGGTATACGGGATCAAATATGCGAAAGAGGTATGGTACACATTGGTACACTCAAAGGAGATGATCCCTCCCCGGAAATTTCAAATTACATTGTAAAAACATCTGCACAAATTGTAACTAATATGGCTGAATTCGGATATCGGGGTGTAGTCGGCATCGATTATATCGTATCAGATGATGGCATATTTCCTGTTGAAAATAATGCTCGTTTTAATGGTTCCTCCTATGTGAGCATGATCGTAGATAATATTGAAAAATTGATAGCTCCCATTCCATACTGGAAATTTATAAAGATCAAGACAGCTGCATGTTCATTTCTTGAGCTCACTGAACGTATTGGGCCACTACTCTATGATGGCAAAAAATTAAATTCCGTATTTCCTTTTAGCTGCGATACATTGCCGTTATCCGGTGATTTTGCTGTTATACTTTTAGCCGAGAATATAGATGAGATCTTCAAGATGGAAGGATCATTGAAAGAAATAGGTGTTAAAAGGTTTTGATCACCCTTATACACCAATAAATTCTCGATCAAGAACAACAAGGAGAAGTCTTCATAGTTTGTGTTAAAGAGACACAAAAATACAGATGAAAACCTTTCCTAACTTTTTTTTGTTGCCAATATGCAAATCAAATTATAACTGCATATCTAAAAAAAGAAAGAGTATAATGCAGATTCCCGATCGGTCTTCAGGAACCACACATTGGAATTTATAAAAAGACGATCACTTGATCATCTTAACTGAACCGTCTTTCATACCAACATAGACCTCGTCGGTATTCAGGAAGATACCATGTTCTACAACACCCACACAAGCTGATAGCTTCTGTGAGAGTTCAGCAGCATTTTCTATCATGCCAAATTCGACATCAAAGATAACATTGCCGTTATCAGAGATAACAGGACCATCTTTGCGGGAAGCCAGGCGTATCTGTGGTTTTCCACCAAGCTCGATGAATTGCTTCTTTGCAAGTTCCCTTGCATATGGAAGCACTTCAATTGGTACAAAATGATTAAGTTCTTCGCTCATCTTTGATTCATCTGCGACCACAATGAAGCGTTTTGCTGAATGTGCAACGACCTTTTCACGTGTGTGTGCAGCTCCTCCGCCTTTGATGACGTTCAGTTTTGCATCCACCTGGTCAGCACCGTCTATCGCAAGATCAAGAACAGGATGCTCTGCAAGGCTTGTCAGTGGCACTCCAGCTTCAATGGCAAGCATTTCAGCCTGATATGAGGTGACGACAGCTAATACATTCAATCCTTCTTCGCGTACACGTCTGCCAACTTCTGCAATTGCGAAAGCAGTTGTTGAGCCGGTACCAAGACCGATCATCATGCCATCTTCTACAAGACTTGCAGCAGCTTTGCCTGCAGCTTCCTTTTCAGAGCTTGATGCATTTGCATTTCTTTCTTTCATGGATATTCCCCTTTAAAAAAGAATAATGAATTGTCCCCCACATCAGGGAGACAATCGCTTCCTGTCCCTTGGGAACAGAACAGTGTCACGGATATTCTCTACACCGAGCATTGTCATAACAAGACGCTCGCAGCCAATACCCCAGCCGGAGTGTGGTGGCATACCATATTTGAATGCACGCAGGTAGAAATCGAAGCCATCGGAATTAAGGCCCTGTGACTCGATCCTTGCTTTTAGCATATCATGAAGGTGGATACGCTGTGCACCGGATGAGAGTTCCATTGTCCTGTGCATCATGTCGAATGACTTGGAGATGAGAGGGTTGTCCTCATAAGG
Organism: Methanococcoides sp.; assembly: GCA_021108275.1. Taxonomy (GTDB): domain Archaea; phylum Halobacteriota; class Methanosarcinia; order Methanosarcinales; family Methanosarcinaceae; genus Methanococcoides. The sequence continues at coordinate 151,226 of JAIORD010000014.1, read as the reverse complement.
CATTGCATAGAACGGCTTGATCTCCGTTGGCCAGTCAGTAATGAAGTAGTGGGATTCTCCAGTCTCTTTGAAAACATGCTCACCGATAGTATGTTCTGCAACTGTTCCGAGGTCTCCGCCCCATTCGACCGTTTCCTCGCTCTCAGCATTGACGATGTCAATAGCCTGGCCATATGGAACTTTCATGAATGGTGTCTTTGGGACACTAAGTTCAATATCGAGTGCCTCAAGGGAAGCTGCTTCGTTCTCAATGACCTGCTCATAAACGTAAGCGACCATGTTCTCGAGGATCTCCATGACATCGAAATGGTCAAGGAAGCTTGCTTCAATATCGATGGATGTAGCTTCATTAAGGTGTCTGCGGGTATCGTGCTCTTCTGCCCTGAAGATAGGACCGATCTCGAATACCTTGTCAAGTCCGCCTGACATGAGTATCTGCTTGAAGAGCTGAGGACTCTGGTTCAGGAATGCTTCCCTGTCAAAGTATGTGATAGGGAAAAGAGATGTACCACCTTCGGTAGCTGTTGCAACTACCTTTGGACTGCATGTCTCGATAAAACCGTCCTTTGTAAGGAAATCCCTGACAGCCCTGAGGACCTCATGGCGTATCTTGAAGATAGCAGTAGTCCTCTCGCGTCTTAAGTCCATGAACCTTGAGTCAAGACGTGTGTCAAGTTCAGCATCCACCTTGCCGGTAGTATCCATTGGCAATGGGGATTCAGCTTCATTGAGAACGACTATAGACTCAGGGATGATCTCATAGCCATTAGGTGCTTTACCTTCCGCTTTTGCTGTACCTGTGACTGCTACTATGGACTCACGTACCAGTTTCCTTGCAGCATCGAAGATTTCTTTGTCTATCTTCTTCTTTACAAGTGTGATCTGGGCTCTGCCTTCACGGTCACGTACGACTACGAAACAGATACCACCAAGGTCTCTTACCTCGTGTACCCATCCGCAGACGGTAACTTTGTCATCCCCGATCTGCTCAATGTCGACCTGGGATGTATAATGTGTTCTGGGGGTTTCTAATGACATATATTCACCTTCCAAAGATATCAAAATGATATGTATAGCGCTTTATGACGCTTTTGATAAGCTTGTTAGTATATAAGCTATTCTTGTACTCTAAAATGCATTAATGTAAATATATTTTACTGTACCACTTCTTTTATGGATAGTGATACATGAATTACCATACTAATGACCTTTCACTATAAATCAGATACGATAAATCATATTATACGCCGAAATTTATGAGCAATGCAACACAATAAAAGCAGTTTGTTCTCCCTGATATGTTAATAGATGTTTCTCCAAATACCAGTAATCTAAATGAAATTATGAATGTTCATATGTGAAGAAGGCTGGAAAATTGGGCATATTGTAAATTAAATATATTATTTTCACTTGAGTTTACAAGGTATCAAGTTACAGAGTATAGCTTACTGCACTAAACAATATTTATCCTCTAAATGTGAGTTTTGTCCAGCCAGGTCAAAGGAGTCGGACTTAAGATCCGAGAACGAAGGTTTCGTGGGTTTGAATCTCTCCCCCACACCAATTTTATGGGTAATAGGTAACTCAGAAAAATGCAACTTTTAAAAATTACTTTACTACTAGGTTTCAGTTCACTTCTCGCAATCGTAGTTCTCGGTATGGTTTAGAACATATTCAAAAGAAAGATTTAAGTGCGGTATTCAATGATGCACTTACTTTTATTTTTTTGATAAAAACGACTAACCCAATAGACTAAAAAAAATCAAAGAAAAAGAGGATGTAAATGCATCTTTCTAACATTCGCTTTCTTAATTCTTATTCGTCTTCTTCAATGTGTTCGGCAACACCCAGAACAACGATCTTAGTCTCCACTAGTGTACCAGATCCTTCAAGAATCACTTCGTCTTTTTTGATGTCAATCTTCACTGAACCCGGGTCGAGACCGGCTTCCTTCATGTACTCGTAGATGGTGTCTTTGCCAAGCTGAAGTGCATGGTCCAGCGCATCCTCATACTCATCGAAGTTCTCCCTCCCTTTCTCGGAATAAACATAGCACTCCCAGTCCGGTGCGGCCATGGAAACAGGGCGTATCAATATCTCAAACCTTCTGATTCCTTTTGCAGCCAATGCTCCTGCAGCATTACCAACACTTGCGAATTCCGGTAGGATGATCTCAGCATCGATAAGCTTCTTTATTTCCTCGAGATATGCTACTACAGGGCCGCCGATCAGCACCACTGGCACATGCACTTTGAACTGAATCGGTGCTTCTGCATCGAATATCTTGCGTATCTCTTCTCTTGATATATCCACGAGGAAGAATGACACAAGATCAGCTGCCATGTTCTTGGCAAACTCCTTCTTGACATATAATGCAAATTCATCTGCATCCATTTTATAAAGGGGGGCGAGGTGGTGTGCACCAAGGCGTGAAGCTTCAACATTGTATTTTGTATATTCTCCGAGCACATGGAGGGCATCTGTAGGTGTGAAACTGATGGGTTGTATCAGCCTTTTCTGCATGAGAGCATCCAGATGTTTTGATGCTGGGTATTTGTTGATACGCGAACGCATTTCTTTTAGGGAGGTTGGCTCAGCATGAATAGCATTGAGAACTTCTGTTTCTATATCAGTTAATTCTAGTGGCTCATACTTTGTTCTTATGTAGAACTTTGTAGGCTGGAAGTTTCTGCCCATTAGTGCTTTGGAAGGCATTGGGTTAGTTGCAAGCTGCTCAAGGAATTTTGGGAACTGTGCTGCTGCCCTGCATAAAGGTATGACTCTTCGTGGTCCGAAGTTAACCTTTCCTGAAGCGACCCAGATATCACTGTCACCTCCGAGTGCAGAGGTTTCCATCCTTATGGCCTTGACCCTTGTCTTCCATCCGCCTACAACAGCACCGGATTCACTCATTTCCGGTACTCCTTCCCTTATAACTGACACATCAGTACTTGTTCCGCCGACATCAATAACTGCACAGGTGTCTCTCTTTGAAAGGAATGCAGCGCCTATCAGACTTCCTGCAGGGCCCGAGAATATGGATTCGATAGGTCTTTCTAGCGCATTCTTGATTCCGACCACAGATCCGTCACATTTGAGCATGAATATCTTTGCTTCCATGCCACGACTCCTTATCTCGGATTCCACACTGGACATGAAATTCTCGGTTATAGGAAGCAATTGTGCATTGAAGAACGCTGTCACAGCTCTTTCAAATGCTCCGAGGTCCTGTGATAGCTCATGTGCACACACTACTGGCATTCCTGTGATATTCCTAACAATCTCCTTGACCCTCAATTCATGTTCATGGTTCCGGATGCTAAAATAAGATGAGACTGCAAAAGCTGAAACATTTTCCTTTGCACTCTGGGCAAATTCCCTTACTGCATTTTCATCCAGAGGTTCTGCTTCACCGCCCTTGTGGTCATGTCCTCCCTTTACCTGTATGAAATGCTCCGTGGGCAGGTCTTCGCTGATAAAATAATCTCCTACTAGGATCAGTCCAACTGGGAATCCCGTACCTTCCAGAATTGTGTTGGTCGAGAGTGTAGTAGATACTGACACAGCATCAACCTGTGAAAGCATCTCTTGTTCGATCCCATCAAGTGCTTCCCGGATACCATTCAGTGGGTCAGGATAAGTTGTCAGTGCCTTATAGGACGCAATTATGGAATTATCCGGGCTTCTCACAATCACCGCATCTGTGTATGTACCACCTGCATCAATTCCAAGATTTAGTTTCATGTTAATCTCCGTTAGTTAAGTTACGTTCATGTCACAGTTCCTTAAGCCTGTAGTCCCTGTAAAGTATGTCTTGCATCTTCTTTGTGTTCTTCCTGAGTGATACGAGACGTGTCTTGCCATATCTTCCCCTGCTCCGCACAGGCGCTGAAATAATCCCCATCATGTCGAATTCAGAGACGATCCCTGATACACTTGTACGCCCCAGTGGGCTTATGCCTATGCGATCACAGAACTTCCTGTAGAGCATTTCTATCTGGCCTGTTGTAATCTTCTCATTCAGCTCAACGCTAAGTCTAATGATGCTGAGCAGAACAAGTTTTGAGTTGATCGGCAGTTTTTCCAGTGAGATTAACAGGTCCTTTTCTCCCATCTCTTCATTTGCAAGTAAGACATGTTTTTTAGTTATTTTTTCCTCATTCGTGATGTCTGCTATATCCCCTGCTTTTTCTAGCAAATTCAGAGCTCTTCCACAATCATGTTCCTCCCCGGAGAGCTCCGCACATAGTGGTACTACTCCCTCGTCCACAACATCTTCCACAAACGCAATATTACAGCGGTCATTCAGTATCTGCTCAATCTCTCCCTCACAATATGGTGGAAATATTATGTTCCTGTACTGGAGTACTGAAAGAACAGTATTCTCGGCCTTAGGGTAAAAGAATATGTCATCACTAATTCCAATAATACCTATGAATATGTCATCTTCAATGTTCATATTCTCGCGGGTATGGCTGAGTTCATAAAGTATGTTCTTGTCTTTCAGAGCTTCGATTTCATCAAAGACCACAATTATTGTGCTCCTCTTTTCGTTCAGGGTTTTCCATAATGCTCTGTAATATTTTCCCATTGAGAGTCCCGTTCTTGGAATTTCTATTTCGGGTGATACCTTTGTCAGCATCTCGAGTATGATCTTGCTGGTCGTGCTGATCTTCCGACAGTTGATGAGTCTTTCTTCTCAATGTTCGCGCTCAGCTGTTTCAGGATAAATCTCACAATAGTTGTCTTCCCCGTCCCTTTAATTCCGGATATCAGTACATTTGCAGGCTCTCCTTGGTGGAGGACAGGTCTCATCAGTGAAGCAAGCTCCTTTACCTGCTTTTCTCTTCCAACAAGCCTGTCTGGAAGATGCCTTGGGGAAAGCGATGCCCTGTTTTTAAATATCTGGATCCCATCTGTTCCGAAAATATCTTTCATGTTGATTCCACTGCTATTACTCGATAGCACAGTATTTTCTAACTTCTGCGAATACTTCCTTGTAGAGTTTCATGTATTCATCTGTAGGCTTCATTTCATACTCTGATTTTACTTTATAGCATTCGCTGAAAGGTTTGCCTTCGGGAGCATGTACCAACAGATTTTCATATTTCCTATAGATATTCCGGGCAGCCTCATCTGCTTCCAAAAGTGACAGGTCGGTTGCCATGTGTGCAACTTCTCCCATGAACCTGGATTCAAGTCCTGTGGAGTGATCGGCACCTGCTCCGCGGGCACCCACTGGCCCTATCAGCATGTCCCTTCCACAAACAGTATCTCCTATGGCCTGTGCGGCGGTCTCATAGAACATCATGTCAGTGCAGCAGCCTGCAAGGTTCCAGTAATATCTTCCGATGTGATGGTGCATGTTACGTGAAATTGCCATGGAGGAAAGGTTGGATGCCCACATGATCTCTTTTGTTGAGGATGAATTAGTATTCACATGAACTGCACCGGAAATGTGTATACTGGCACCTGTGAGTATCTTTGACTGGATAGTCTCTGCAACATCAACGATAGCAAGTCCTTCAGGTGAGCCAATACTTGGTCCTCCAAAGACCGGACACTGACCGCTCAGGAAATTGTTCCCGTGTTCAAGGTGGAATATGGATTTATAGAATGTCTCATAGTCGGTCTTAAGCTCATCCAACTGGTAGGCCTCCTGGACATCTGCACTGGAGTACAATTCATCGGAAGAAACCAGCATATATGCTTGTGAGATGGTCGGTGTTCCGGGTCCCATCAAAGTAAGACCTTCACGTCCTGCAAGTTTTGTTGCAAGTCTTTCCTCCCTAGCTTCCTTCAGCGCGGCAAGCATCTCAAATGGTGTTTTGCCGCGTATTCCTTTACCTCCCATCTTTTCAAGTGCACCTGCATATATACCCTGTACAATAGGCTCCATGGCAGAACTCACGTGAACTTCAAGGAAGTTCTCCTCGGAAACAGTGCCTCCCATGGGCCCTCCGATTATGACTGGTGGTTCGGAGTCCATAATGTACCTGAAGGGAACTGTGACCTTTTCATTCTTTCTTCCTATCTCAAGCGTTTTAGAAGTGTTCAGGCATTTTACAATATCCTCTTCTTCGATCTTTATGGTTTTCTTTGTGTCAATGCAGTAGATGCCCACAGATGTCACTAACTGGACTGCAGCTTCAAATACGGAGTCTGCAAGGCTTGTATCAATTGGTACAATACTTTCTCCGTCATATTTGATATCGAATTCTTCTGCCAGTTCCTGTGATTTCATGAATACTTCCATATCATGTTCATTTTCTGATTTTTCTTCACCTGTGGTGGCAGATTTGAGGTACTTGTATATGTTGTTCATATTATTGACTCCTTTGTTTTTCATTCAGTGTTTGATCGGCGGCATTTCCACGCAATCGCATCTTATACCTTTATTGACATGGAACTCTATATATAAGTTTCCATGCAATGTTGTGCCACACCCCAATTGACATGGAGATTGTTGTGACATTATGTTTGATGATTCACAGTCTTTAATTTGCTTTATAGCACAGAACAAAAATTCAGAATACTTTCACCTCACGTGACAGTCATTAATATATACAGAAGTAATTGTAGTAATTTAGGTGAAATAATATGGATGATTTCTTTACAGAACTGGTAGATAGAGCAAGATACCATGAGCAATTTGAAGAATTCGTAAGAGCACACAAATGAGCTCGTTAAAACATTGACCGTAGCTCCTCCATCCCGTCAGAGTTGTTTGCTTTTACTGCGGCTCGATTTTTTCCAATTTATCTTTTTTCTATCTAGGATCGATCCGATAATTTAAACCGAATTATTAGCAATGATAATTGATTACTTTATGGATCTCTTTTACAAAATGAGTTGTTCGGCGATGTTCTTTCTTTTTCTGCTCAGCCAGACTCGCCTGATAGATGAAAATCGATCTTAAGAAATCGATCCTGCAAAATTCCGGCCAAAAAGGTGCGCAAAAATATGCAGCACATTCATTTTCGTTAGTCTGCCATGGCAGAAAATAAGATAGCCTTTCATTTTCACCTGTGCACATTATCAGATCTACGTTAGAGAATGCTGCTCCTTCTAAAGGATTAAAATGATCTTCTTGTATTGAATAAAGATTAAAACAAAAGTCAATTGATAATAAGATTGATCTAATCAAAAAAGCGTTGTTTTTTTAAATCAACTTTTGCTATTCTCAACAAGTTGATCCCATTGATTTAGTCGTTATTGCATGTGCTTATTCAAAGTAAACGGTTTGTCATCCTTGGCATTCTGCTTCTCTAAACACATCTCTTAATCAAAATCTCTTATTATTGTAACTCCTTACTGTTGTTCAATGACTGTCGAACAGCGTTCGATTCGGACGGTACGGGAGAGGAACATCAGGAAGCGGGGAAGGTGGAGCAACCTTACTAGAGTCCAATCCTTTTCCCCGACCACATTACCCAAAAATCCACCAAAATGGAATATATTGAATAGCTTTCTCCCGACTACATTGCTTCGAAGATCCACCAAGATCTCGAATTCCCTTGCCCCCAGATAGTGACAATGAAAACAACAGTATCCTGATTTCGATAAATTTTAAAATCAAAGCCACGGTTCGGACAACGTTTTTTCTATATACTTCATGCCCTCGATTTTTTCAAGATTCTCAACAGGTCTATCAGTTCAATACCAACAAAATCTCTTATTATTCTTACTCCTTACTGTCGTTCAATGACTGTCGAACAGCGTTCGACTCGGACGGGACGGGAGAGGGACAGCAGGGGGCGGGAAGGGTGGAGCAACCTTACTAGAGTCCAATCCTTTTCCCCGACCACATTGCCCCAAAAATCCACCAAAATGGAATATATTGAATGCTTCCACCCGACCATATTATTTCGAAGATCTGATAAAAACCACCGAAATCCACCAAGATGGAACATATTGAATACCTTTCACCCGACCATATTATTTCGAAGATCTACTAAAAACCACTGAAATCCACCAAAATAGAACATATTGAATGCCTTTCACCCGACCATATTACTCTAAAGATCTGATAAAAACCACCGAAACCCACCAAAATAGAATATATTGAATGCCTCTACCCGACCACATTACTCCAAATATCTGATAAAACCACTGAAATCCACCAAAATAGAACATATTGAATGCCTCTACCCGACCATATTACTCCGAAGATCTGATAAAAACCACCGAAATCCACCAAAATGGAACATATTGAATGCCTTTCACCCGACCATATTATTTCGAAGATCTGATAAAAACTGCCGAAATCTACTAAAATAAAATATATTGAATAGCTTTCTCCCGACTACATTGCTTCGAAGATCCACCAAGATCTCGAATTCCCTTGCCCCCAGATAGTGACAATGAAAACAACAGTATCCTGATTTCGATAAATTTTAAAATCAAAGCCACGGTTCGGACAACGTTTTTTCTATATACTTCATGCCCTCGATTTTTTCAAGATTCTCAACAGGTCTATCAGTTCAATACCAACAAAATCTCTTATTATTCTTACTCCTTACTGTCGTTCAATGACTGTCGAACAGCGTTCGACTCGGACGGGACGGGAGAGGGACAGCAAGGGGGCGGGAAGGGTGGAGCAACCTTACTAGAGTCAAATCCTTTTCCCCGACCACATAGTTCCTAAAATCCACCAAAATCTAGAAGCCCCCTTTGTGTTGTAGAGCAAACATACACAGTGGATTTCTGATTAATAATTTTTAAATTATTAGTTGAAATTAAGAGTAATGATTATTACAGATTTAAAATATTTATATTTGATGATGACTATTGCTACAAAATTTGAAAATATAGATAGCATACGTACACATACAAATAAAATGTTATATCGAAAAATATTGGCTCTGTAAAAATCCTCAATATTCGGACAAAAATCCAAGTATAAACTATTGGTATATGCATTACCCGAGATCATAATGAAATCTGCATTTCAGTCTATTGATGTAGATTTCACGAGGATTTCTACAGAGCCAAAAAACATATTCTTTATCTTTGATGCGTGGTTTTTCTGACAGAAGTGCAGACAAAAATTGTGATATACTTTCAGCTGTTGCGTCTGATTATAAAAAGGAAAGTTGAAAGTGAAAGATTAAAAAAGTCATCTTAATCTATTTAGTGATTTTTTGGCAGCTTTTTGAACTTGTATATTTTCGTCGCTTAAACAAGCTTTTAAAGCACGTTTTACTTTTTTCTCTTTAAATTTTCCAAGTGCAAGAGCTATTCGCTTTCTTACATAAGCGTCTTTAACAGAAAGCGTTTTTATTAATAAATCAATCACTTTCGGATTTTCAAAGTAGTTAAGTGCCTCTGCTGCAGCTCTTAATAGTCTTTTTTTTGCAAAATTGTCTTTATTTTCAAAAATTCGTGCTAAGGGATCTATAGCATCTTCCCCAAAATCTCCAAGTGCTGCAGATGCAGATCCTCTTACGCCAATATTCTCATCATTTAAAAGTTCTATAAGTGGTTTTATTGCTCTTTTATCGCCTATCTCTCTTAAACCAGCTATGACTCCGTATTTTACATATTCTGAACTATTGTTTGTATTTTTAAGAAGCAGATCTATGTTTTGTTTTTGGTATATAGTTCCTGTATCACTCAATGCAGTTATTGCTACAGATCGAACATGGGCATCATCATCGTTTAACAAGTCAAACATATCTTTTGTTGGTAACCCCTCTCTCGCATGTCCTAATCCACGTACTGCCCATTTTCGAATATTTACATTTTTGTTATGTAAATTGTTTATTAAAGGTTCAATCGCTTCTTGTGTCCCTATGTTTCCAAGGGCATTAGAAGCATATATTTGGACATCTAAAAAGCTATCTTTAAGGGAATTTATTAAAAATTCAGTAGCTCTTTCATCTCTTAGCCCAACCAAATTATTAGCGGTATATTTTCTAACTTCATCATTTTCATCGTTCAGATATTTTGTAAGCATATTTATTGGATCAGATTGTTTAAAACTCCGGAATGATTTTGCAACTTTCTTTAGATGAACAGGGGTCTGATCGTCATAATACTTTTCTAGAGCATCGATTGCTTTTTTGTCATCAAAATTTAGTAGTGCTTCTTCCGAATAATATTTTACATCATCAACTTTGTCTGACAATAATTTTATAAGTGAATCAATTGCTTTTGAATCTGCAATTAATCCTAGAGATGCAGCAGCTGAAGTACGTGCTGCCCAATAGTTATGATTTAATGTATTTATGAGTGGATTAACTGCTTTTTTGCTTTTTAAGCCACCAAGTGATGAAGCAGCATAATCAACTACACATTCATCCGTATCATTTAAAGCCTCAATAAGAGGAACTATTGCACGCGAATCATTACATTCTCCAAGAACTCTTGCAACAAATCTTCTTATCTTTTTATCTTTGTTAGATAAAGCTTGAATTAGGTTGTCGATTAGTGCAAAATTAGTAACTTCCATGAAAGAATCTTCGACTTTGTTTCTTATCTTGGTATCATCATGGTTTAATGCATTTATAATTCCTTGATAGTTTTCATTTTTAATCAATGATTGGATATCAATTTCTTCCATTTCAGAAAACCCCCACATTTACTATACCTTAGTAGTAAGACACTTTACAAATATAGATAAATTTATATTAACGATTGACATATCCATAACACATCTAATATATTTTATTTATTTTTATAAAGGGGTAATATAGTGGGATTAAACGTAATGCGGGTTGATTCATCAGGTTTAACGACTGGTGAAAAAAAGATTGCAAACAAGATAGAACAGATTTACAAAGGTTCAAATTCAAATGCTTATCTCTACTTTCAACCCCGAATTAAAAAGTATAACCCTGATTTTATTCTAGTTGATCAGCACAAAGGTGTCTCCATAATTGAAGTTAAAGATTGGAGTTTGCAAGACATTGATGAAACAAATCAATTGCATTTTATCATTAATAAAACACAAAGACATAATCCACTTTTTATAACGAATGAATATTTCAATACTGCAAAAAGCAGAATGCAGAACCAGATCTCATTACTTGATGATAACTATAACTTGAAATATGGTCTTTATTCTAATCTGGTACTAACTAACATTAAATCACGAGAACTAGAAGAATGGGATTCTTGTTTTTTTCAGCCACCAACAAAATGTATAACAACTGAAAGAATAACCAATCTCGTAGTCGATGATTTATTTTCTGAAGAAGAAAGGTACATTAATGATTATGATTTTTCAATAATAAGGAGTACATTTTTCCCAGAAATTAAAGTTAAATCTGTACAAAAAGAATTGTGGGAATTTGGCAGGAAAAATACGACTGAGAACAGTATCATAAAAACCTTGGATGTTGAGCAAGAAAAATTTGCAAAAAGACTTCCTTACGGCCATTACATGGTTTCTGGAATTCCGGGTAGTGGGAAAACAGTTATTCTTTTGGCAAGAGCTATTAATCTCATTAGAGAACACCCAAATTGGAAAGTCAAAATCATAACTTATAATACCACTCTGGCCACGAAATTAAAGCACAAACTTGAGTCTATTTATGAAGATTTGGATGTCATGGGAGTAAACTATCAAAATATTGACATATCCACGTTCCACAGTCTTGCAAAATCGGTGGCTGATGTTGGAATTGTTCCAGACCCTACCCCGGAAAATTATTGGGATGTTATTCTTCCGTTCAAAGCAATTGAAAATGCTCGCCCTACTTATGATGCTATTTTGATAGACGAGTATCAGGATTTTCTTGATGTCTGGCTTAAGTTATGTTTAAAACTTTGCGTTAAACATGAATATAACAATCAAGAAACTGAGAACTTGTTTTTAGCAGGCGATCGGCTACAAAGTATTTACAATCCTTCTACCCATAATTGGAAAAGTCTCGGCATAAATATCGCTGGTCGTTCTAAACTACTAAAAACATCTTATCGATCCGGTAGTACACATATAAACCTGGCTCTAGATTATTTGATGAATGATTCTTCAACAAGAAGGGAAGTAGAAAATTTCTATGAAGGAAGAAAAGGAATTTGTTGTGATTTCGATATTGAAAACAGTGTTGAGTTTGTGAAAGGCGATTTCAAAGTTCTCAACGACTTACTTGATGAATTGCTAAAAAATCCTAATTACAACCCAGAGGATATATTAGTCTTAGTTCCAAATAACTGGCTCCGGAATAAATTGTACAAATTATTGGATAAGAGTTTGAAAGTCAACTCTGTGGCTTCAAAATATGTCCTAGAAAATAAGATGAACTTTGTTACTTATCATTCTGCAAAAGGAATAGAATCCAAGGTTTGTGTTCTTATCGATGTCGATAAAGTCAAAGATAAGAAGCTGTTGTATGTAGGAATGACTCGTGCATCAGAAAAGTTGATAATTCATTCTCCAGATCAAGATGGTGGTCCTGTTTTCAATGAATTACTTAAGTGTTATGATCAAATGACCTGTGAGGCTACACCGGTGATTGAAACTAAAGCTGTTGCTAGTAAAAAAGGCAATACAGGTGTTTCAGAATCTAATGCATACAAAAAGTGGTTGTCAGCAGAAGACAAGCTGATTGTTAAAATGCATGAATCTGGAGAAAGAACCAGTGAAATAGCAGTTAGGATGAAAAGAAAGGAAGGAGAGGTCAAAAGGCGCCTCAAACATCTTGGTGCTATTAAGGGATGATTATGACAACAACGCCATCATTTTTCAAGAGAATGAGCATTCGACTCGGACGGAACGGGAGTGGGACATCAGGAGGCGGGAAAGGTGGAGCAACCTTACTAAAGTCCAATCCTTTTCCCCGACCATTTCCTCCAAAACTCTCCCATAATCACCAAATGTAGACGAAATGGAATATATTGAATGACTCTACCCGACCATATTACTCCGAAAATCTGATAAAAACCACCGAAATCCACCAAAATGGAATATATTGAATAGCTTTCACCCGACCATTTCTCCCGAAGATCCACTAGAATCCACGAAAGTTAACCAAATTAGCCTGAAATTGGATTAAACAATTGCAACAAAAACTACATCAACTGGAATCCGGGTACTAGATTCCTGAAAATTGTGATTTACTTGAGGGATGAATCATTAATCCTGAGCTATTAAGTAATCAATTATGATGGTTGAATAAAGCAATTGTGTTAGTGAATCAGTAATATGAAATTTGTATAATGCATCATAATATTGAACAAAGATCATCATCAGGATATCCAAGAATACTAATTGTCCCGAATTCATCAATTGTTATCTCTACTTGATTTGTCCCATCATTTAGATCAAGATCATTATAAATTTCATTCTGGACAAGCAAGATTTGGTTTCGCGAACCTCTCCACTTCAAATTTAAATCGCGTTCATCTTCTTTATACCTACCAGATACTAAAATATCAGCCATTTTACAGATTTTAGATTTTAGAATATCGGCTTTAATCTCATCCATTTGATATCCTGTATAAAGCATTACACTTACATTCTTTTCCTGAAGAGACGTTAACAGCCAGTGTAGATTATGTGCTTGTTCGAGGGGTTCACCACCAAGAACTGTTAACCCATCCAATTCAGAATAAGCTAGAATCTTATGCAAAAGTTCTTCTCTTTCAACCAAATTACATGGCTCAAAACTCCACATAGATTTATTCCAGCAGCCTGGACATGCAAGAGAACAACCCTGTAACCAGATCACAAAACGTTTCCCAGGACCATAGATTTCACTTCCATGCTCAATATGAGCAATATTAAAACATGTTCCATACTCTTGCATCAAAGAACTCCTGTCAGTATACTGTACGAGTAAGAACAAGCTTTACTTTATTTCCTTGCCTGCTTTCTTTTATCGTATATCCCTGTCCTTTAGCACGATCAATTGTCTCATTACGTATTTTCTCAACATACTGTTTTTTTCTTTCTTCCTCACGTATTCTCTCTTCTTCTGCCAACCTTTCGATCATTCGACCATAGGCATTTTTATATGCTTTTTCAACAGCATTCAAAAAGCTTGTCACAGTCTTCCATTCACGGAAATTGATAGAACTCCAGGGATAATTCGTTCTTTCAGCACTTGAATCATGGCTAAAGTTAAAAGCACCGTTCCTCCCCAGCTCAAAACTCTGATGACCATAGTAATCCTTCCGATCTGTGATTATGCTGGTACCCACAACATTGTATTCGACTCCGAGTTCATCCAATGCCTCTAAAAGTAGATCTTGATTTGTAAATGGAGTTACTGTTTTAACAATTGCACTCATGATTATTTCCCACCTATTGATTGCTTTTGTTGAGAGATGATCGTATCTTTTTGATAGAAATCATCAGTCGGTTTTAGGCTCAATGGACTTATTTCTTCATCCAGTAGCTTTTGAAGTTCCTCCAGGCAAGCTTCGCCTTTGAATCCAGAAGTTTTTGCTATGATCTTGCCTTCTTCATCTATCTCAATAGTAATCCTTTGTTCTGCCAAAATCAATCACCTCGCTTAGCACAAATCTCAGCATTAAGAACCGATGCATGATGCTTAGCTTCCCTTATCTGTTCAAGATCTTCTATAACAAGCCATCTTTTGCTGTCATAAGAGTATAGTTCCATTCCTTCTAGTGGAAGGAATTCATTTCCCCATTCAAAAACAAATGACTCTTCGAATTGTTTATTTCCAAGAACACGACCAAATGCCTCATCCCCCTTATCACTGAGATCATTTTGAGGAACAAAACGATCACCGAGATTTTGTCTTTGAGATCGAAGTTTTGATTGTTCAATTTTTAATTTATCTAATGCTGAACGAGTCATATTTTCGCGTTTTTTAGATTTATCCAGCTCTTTCTTAAGATTCTTCTCTTGCTTTTTATCCAATTTCTGCTTTAAATTTTCCTCTATTTCCTTGGTTTTATTTTCAGAAATTGCAAGTTCAGCTTCTTTTCTTGACAAATTATCTTCTGAAGCTGAAATCTTATCATTTAATGTTTTACACTGATTCTCCCAATCGATCTCTTTACGAGTTTCAACTTCTTGTATTTTATTTTTAGAGATACGTTTTTCAATTTCAGACTCCAGTTCTAATAGTTCATTTGTCCATTCCTTAAGATGTGAAGGAGAACTACGTCCAAGATCTACATTTTTTAGTTCATTGAGTTTTATCTTGAATTCTGATACTTTTTGTTTCTGAGCAACAAGAAGTTTTGATAATTTCACCTTAATCTTTTCACTAAGGCTATTTTCATATTTTTCAAGTCCATTCAGTTTTCCTTCTATTAAGGAGATCTTTTCTGCCCATTGATTTTGTTTTGACTTCCATTGTTGTATAAGTGGATCCGGTTTCGCATTATCTGGTAAAAATGGAGGATAAAGTTTTACATTATATTCTATTAAATGGGCCAATCTATCTTTATCGAACTGTGTCTGGTCTGCAAATAAATGTTCAAAATCAGGCTCAAGGAACACATCCATACTCGGAGCTTCAATCGGTTCCAAATCCATTGAAACAAATTTGGATATGTTAAATACTTTACCCGGTTCTTCGGCAAAACGTACGATGCCTGCAAGCTCTCCAAGAGATAAATTTCTTTTTAGCTCCCAGTCTGCAGATTGCCATTCATTATTCATCAAATTGAGAAGATTGTTTCTTTGGTCGCTATTTATTCGCATAGCCCAATTTACCTTTGCAGTATCAGGAATATCCGGAAAACTCCATCCTGCATTAGATGTAAGTAAAGTATTTTGTAGTGATCGAGTCGTGAAACGTACATTCACATTCGTTTTACTACAAAGCTCCTCAATAGATTGAAGATGTTTACTTTCAGACAAATGCAACAAAAAGCTTCCTTCGGCTTTTTTGAAAGGTAAAAAGTTCCAGAGTAGGTTCTTTGACCAATATTGAACACTACCAAATTTCAAATCATCAACGTCTTTAATAGCAGTAGCTGAAAGTTTTTCTGGAAGATTATATTGATGATTTAGAGAAATGTCTCCCACAGGCGATCCATCAATTAATGAAGCTGATCCATTTTGATCTAAATATTCATGCGTTGCCTTTTTCCAGAAAAGATGGCAAAATACGCGATATAAGTCATCACATTGATTTCTATTTAGTTCAAAGCTTCGATCTCCATCTGACCCAGGAATAATCCAGCCTTGGACATTATTCGTGCCCATATCACCTAAAACTAAGCCACCATTTTGGAAGACTCCACAACGTATTAGACACCTGCCAGACAATCGTTCAATTGAGTCCGAATTTTTATTTACATCTCCTAAAAGTAAATAAATACGTATTCCTTCATCAGCTTTTCTTTGAAGAAGCCTTATTAGAGATTCATTGTCAAGCTCCTCGATAGCTATGCAAAGTGTCGTTTTGGATGATATTTCACTAAATGCATCATCAAATTGAGATTCTGTATTGTTAGGAACAAGTGGTGTAAAGATATAAGGTAATTTTATTTGGCCCTGGTCAACATTTATTTGAGATTTTTTCAAGCTAATCATATAACCATCCCCTCAGCTCCTTCCACATATTCAAGTATGGTATCTGGAACATCTTTGTAATCAATGGGAGTAAAAGTAGCAGTAGTTTTTACTGATACAGTATTATCCTTAAAGCTTAAAAAATCTGGAGAAGTGGTGCACTTCCATATTTCCCAATCATTATCTTTTTTGATGAACCAATGCCTATCATGATTTTCAGGAAGCCGTTCTCCCATGTTTTTATATTTCCAACCATCAGGAAGCTTTTCAGGTTTCTTCAAAGTGACTAAGGATACACTACTTACATTTAATTCCTGACAGATATTCTGAATAGTAAGGATTTGGTTCTTTTTGTTAGCATAACGGTCTATTATACATACCTCATTTACGATTTGATCAGCTCCAATACGGGAGCTTATACTACCAATAGGATTTGTATCTGATTTTCGTAATGTAAAAGGTAGAGATCTTGTTTTAACTCCAGAAGGTATGAGATCCTGTAAAGCTGCAATATGCCAGTAAGTTTTATTGGAAGCGTTGCGATCTACAAATTCTAATAGCTCTTCACCTTCCAAAAGTTGTAGATCATGACCATTTAAAGCAATAGAATTAAGCCATTCTTTCTGGTCTTCCAAAGAAGATCGAATTGATGTATATGATTCTGCCCACTTTTTCCTCATCAAATTTTGCAACCAAGATTTAGCACATCTTTTTGTTTCAGCACGTAATGGCATATCGCTAATTTTGATATTTTCAAAAGAACCCGCGCTCTTAGTACTAGTATTTGAAAGAACGGTTTCTTTACGCCTATAGCTAATAAGTTCAGCTTCAGCATCAGGCGGATAAGCCTCCAGAAGTGCTCCATTACTAGAATCCCATGTTTTCCCTAATTGATCTGCGATTTCTGGCAGTAGGTTATATACTTCCTCAGGATCCCAATCTGAACTCAAAGAAATATCCTCTGTTGAGTTATCATGTCCCCATTTAACTTTAGAAGTTAATTCGATTGATGAAAAGCCTTCGCTATCAAGCTTACAAACTAATTTGCCACTACTATGGCTTTGCTGTGGCAGCAAGGCATCAACTTCCATCAATGAAAGGTTATGAACACCTTCTCCTCTGGAAAATTGTATCGGAGTAAGTTCATCCTTGAATTTAAACTGCTTTTCAAAAGAAACATCAGTATCCCAATTACCTTTCTTTTTCCCACTACGTTGTTCTTTTCCATTTTTAGCAATAATACGACTAATGGATAATGGAATAGAACCAAGCCATTCATCATTACATAGATACCACACTTCATAATGACCATATTCTTCAGTAAGGACAGTACCTTTATCCAGCAAATTATATCCTGCTTCAAGGATGTTGCCTGATTCGTATAATTTCAATTTGCACAGCAGGTCCTTTAGTCTTTTAGGGATATCTATTCCCTTTTCTTGTTGTAAGAGCCCAAGTAATTGTTTCAAATCGGCTCTTTCTTGTTCGATCCTCAGTTTTCCAATCGCTTCACAACGCTCCATCTTTATAGTGCGTTCCAACTTAATTTCCATGTAATCCCATCCTGTAACTATCTATTGCTAATTCCTTAAGTTCTGCAGAAGAACGCTTTGCAAAATATTCGTGGTAACCAACTATAACCAATTGATATCTGGCTCTTGTTATCGCAACATTGAGGCGATTTGGACTGTCAAGAAAACCATCTCTATAAGTATTCACCATTGAAAGAAATACCAGATCAGCTTCTTGACCCTGGAAGAAATCAACTGTCGCTAATTTGATCTGCACACCGTCCTTCTCAAAACGGCTGTGCTTTTTATCGTCACCTGTAAGCTTCTTTAAATGGTTGCGTAAACATTTTTCTTGACCTTTATAGAAAGTTAGTACTGCTATTTCCCATGGACTCTGATCATCTTTTGGATTTTGTTTTGCCCAACGACAGAATTGTTCCAGCTCTTTGTCAATAGCTTCTGCTTCCTTTTCGTTGGCGTTTTTGTCAACTTTTCCTTCAACATCCAACCAAACTCTATGTTCCTTATAGCGATTATAGTTCCAATTCAAATCCTTACAAACACGATCACCATCAAGTAAAGAGACTGCTTTTTTTTCCGAAGAATAGAATAGTTTGCGAGGTAACTCTGAAATATCAGGATGCATACGATGCTGATAACTCAACGTAGTATGGCGGCACTCGCGCTCTTTTTTGCTGAACCCTTGGGTAAGCGTCGTTGGTTCATCATTTCTACGCTTGATCATACCACTAACAGAAAGTGATTCAAGTACAGAGGGAAATGCAATATTTCTCAATTGATATATTCGTCCAGTTGCATTTTCACTATATGGATAAAGCAGTTTCAGTTGTCTTTGTATACCTTTTAACTTTCCATTATCATGTGAGATAAATCGCAACCAATACTCACGTTCAAGTCTCCAGCAAAGCTCTTCCGACCAACTGGAATCAAGAGACTGAAGGATTTTGTTATGAATCTCATCTGCTTTTTGAACTATGTTCCTACGATGATGATATTCATGACCAGAGTACCAATCGTTACTTGCAAAATGTCTGTATGCGTGTGCTGTTTGTAACCAGTCTTTTTTAAGAATAATTGAATCCTCTGGCATCCAGTTTTGATACTGAACTAATAAGTGTTGATCGATGAATATGACATTATGGTCATACAATGATCTCGTATTCATCAGATCAAATTCTTTTGAAATAACCAATATATCATTAAGAGATTTAGAATTCAAGTATTCCGCATCATTCTTTCTTGCTTCAATTTCTTTGATGAGTTCTTGAACAACCTTTTTAGAAACTGGAACTATAAGTTTATCTTTATACGGATATAGGATATGTAGTAATTTGCATGCTTCCTGAAGGGCATTGGAAAGAATCTGTGTTGAATCTTTCTTTCTGGATAAGACAAGCTTATCCAAATTAGCTGTTATTTGTTCACGATCCGTGAAAGGAGAAAGCTGTTTAATATCACCGACAAGTATCCAGTGTTTTGCAAGTCTTGCAGGAACAATGAATTCCTGAAATGTAGTTTTGCTACATTCATCAATGATCATTACATCGAATGGTGGACCATTACGTTCAAGGTCAAGATCCATCCTCTTGTTTCGCAATAAACTATGTATTCCCATCGTTGTTCCACAAACGAGATTAGCACTTTCCATTACAAGTTTTCTGGTCTTATTTTCCTCCAATCCCAGTAATTCCATCCACTCTTCTACTTGCCTATCAAACACAAAATTTTCCAAACCAACGGCCTTATCTTCAAGACCTACACGAGTAGCATGTACTCTCTCAGTGTAACCTTTTTCCCGCAGCCTTTCAAGTACATTATTTATTGCAGCATGCGTAGATGCAGCAAGTAAAACCCTTTTGCCCCTATTAATTAATTGAATAATGAGTTCAAGTATCGTAGTTGTCTTTCCGGTTCCGGGCGGACCACTCATTATAGCAAAATCAGGTGTTGCAAGAGCCTTACAAACAAATTCACGTTGGTAATCACATCCTTTAAAAGAAGAATCTGTAAGAACCTTCCAATCGATGCCGTTTTCTTGTTCAGGTTCAAATAATGGCCATTGGTGCTGATCACGTGGTTTGAAAAGATCAAGAAGGGGACGATGTTCAGGAAATGGATACTCCAATAACTGAAATGCAGTATGCCTCTGATTACTTATCTGTCCGATATCTACCTTTAAATGTAGGTCTGAATTACGTGGAAACTCTGAAGAACCGTTTTTTTTGTATGACAAAAGAAGTTGTTTTTCTTCATAATTACGTCTAAGAACATGTAGCTGACCGCTTTTATCAAATTTTTTAGCAGAGTCATATAAAGTAACATTGTCGCTAAAAAAATACTCAAGTATTGAGCCAAAAGGATTAGATTCATCCTCATACTCAGGTTCTAATAATTGTATCCATTTTTCACCAATTTTCTTTTTTTGACAAGAAAAAAACCAATTTGGAATATCTGTATGTTTTATTTGTCCTGGAAGATTTATTCCTTCATCATATCCGTTATAGGACAATGATCGTTCATTCTTACTAATTCCTTTATTGATACTCCAGTCCTCATGGGTTAAAGATATAAAATTTACTTCCAGATCTTGTGTAGAAATCCTTTTCATCTCATTATTGGTGATGTCATCAACTTTGGTACATGTAATCTGAGGTTTATCTTTGTCAGCTACCTTCCAAAAATGACCTGCTGAAAAAGATTCAGGATATCGATTTTGAAAATCTTCTTTATTAAAGCGACGAATAACCCTGTAATCGCACTGTAAGCCATTTACTTCTAAAGGCTTTCCTGAAGGAAGGTCACGTTGTAGCCAAAACCTCCAGCTTTCGTTCTCCCTTCGAGATGTAATTGAATCTCCATTTAACTTGAAAATATGTTCATTACTTTCAAGGGAATTTGCAATTGGTTTTAATGAAAGTTCATATCCTGACCAGTTAATCAAATCTCCATTATTTTGAAAACCATCTAACCGAATTTGCCATAAACCAGTGGATGTATGGCGAATGTCTTCAGCAGAAAGTTCTTTTTTAGAAGCATTTCGTCCTCTTCCAATACGAAGGGGTTCCTCTGGATCCGGATCGAAGTCTTCACCGTCCATGAGCCCAACTGGTTCTACTTTGAACCAACCGATTTCAGGTGGTTCAAGTTCGATCAAAGTTTCAGGGCGAATCTCATACAATTTGGTTAAAGGCTTTAAGATAAATCGATCCTTTTCAACCCGTTCCCACCGGCAATTTACTTCTTTGTTCTTCAAAGCATCCATTGCATTCGTTAGGTAATCTGTAAAAGGATGAATGCCTTTCTTTGTGAAATCCATGAAAGAACCAGGATCTTCCACACCCATTGCAGCGTAATGACCAAGTGATGAACTCATTTATTATTCCCCGAGATCAGAAATAAATGGATTGTCAATCTCCTGGCGCAGTCTTGGTTGTTTGGATCTAGATTCGATCTTGTCTAGTAATTCCGGTTTCCTGTCACTTGCTGGTACTGCACGCCCTTTCGCCCATTGACGAGTGGATTGGATAACTTCTCTCATTGTATGCGAAAGGGGAGTGGTATCTTTTAGAGCTTCTTCCAGATCATCAGTTGTTAGATCCCTGCTATAATCAAAAGCCCTGAACATCGCTTCCTTCACTGCTTCTTCAAGTTCAGCCCCCGTAAAACCACGAGAGATATCTGCCAAATTTTCCAATTCTTCATTTGTGAAGTGATTGGAATTTCGGCGGCGTTTTCGAAGATGAATGCGAATTATATCTTTACGATCTTCTGCATCAGGTAAATCTACAAAAAAGATTTCATCGACACGCCCTTTTCGGAGCAATTCCGGAGGTAACTGAGAGATATTATTTGCAGTTGCAAGTACGAATACAGGTTTTGTCTTTTCCTGCATCCATGTAAGGAACGTCCCAAGGACGCGAGATGTTGTTCCACCATCGGTTGAACCAGAGCTTTGTGCTCCAGCCATTCCCTTTTCAATTTCATCAATCCAGAGAACACAGGGTGCCAATGCCTCAGCTGTACTCAATGCAGCCCGTATATTTTCTTCGGATTGCCCAACTATTCCTCCAAATACACGACCCATATCCAATCTTAATAAAGGAAGTTGCCATGCACTCGAAACTGCTTTTGCAGCTAGGCTCTTTCCAGTACCTGGTAGACCCAAAAGTAGTATCCCTCTTGGTGACTCTAGACCGAAGTCTCTTGCATCTTCTGTAAATGCTCTCTCCCTACGTTCCAACCAGTCCTTTAACCTGCCAAGACCACCAATATCATTCAATCCCTGATCTGGTTGATAAAATTCAAGATGACCGCGTTTTTTTATCACTTGTTCTTTTTCTGCCGCGATTAAAGGAATTTCATCATCTGTCAGTCTTTTATTTTCTACAGCAGCCATAGAGAATGCTAGGGATGCTTCACTGGTCGTAAGACCAAGTGCTGCTTCTATCAATCTAGATGATTCTTGATAGTCACGTTCATGCAAACCAAATCGCTGTCTTACACTCCGCATTATTTGTTTTATCTCGCTATTCCCTGGTAATGGTAGTTCTAGTACTTGCACATCTTTTTCAAGTTCAAGAGGTAAATGCCGTATGGGTTGAGATAATAATAAAGTTCGATCATTCAATTGTTGCGTTAAAATCCTACGTGCAATACATCGCAACCTGTTGATAATATGTGGTTGTTGCTCGGTAAGATCTGGATGAAAATCTTCAAGCAATAATAAGGACTCTTCTGATTCATCTTCAGTGAACCATTCAAGAATAGATGCTGGATCTCTCATTTCTTCATCTTTTTCTATTAATTGACCATTCTGATCCAATTCACAGAGACCCTCAGTTCTATTCCATACATATGCACTTCTTCCTGTTTTTGAAGCAGCTTTAATCAGTGATGCATGAATTCTCAAAGTCTCATAACTTATAATCTGGATTATAGGTGCTCCAGACTCAATCAAATTTATGATATTTGTGTCAATATTCATTTGGTTTACCCCAATATAGTAAAAATGATAAATTAGTATAATTCATCTGTAATATATAGAGGGAGTATTAATATTTTTTGATTTGTACTCAAGGATATTATTTCGTTGGTTGTAAATTTTACTAGAATTTACTGAATCATAAATATTCATAGATGGGCCAAACAATTTGAAAATTGATATATACATTAAAATCTTTTTATATTTAATTGTGTAAAGAATGTTCGTAGTTAAAAGTAATTTAATTTCATAGCGATTTTGTTCAAATAAGCCAGACTGATTTTGTTAGTCTACTAATTGAAAATAAAAAGCAGTTAAATTATAATCGTTGGATGTCATTACAAGGAGTTGGAAAACTATGAAGAACAAAGTGGGCGAATCATGCTTAAAATTAAAATGGAATATACAAGGAATTTTTGATGATATTCCTGCGATTGGAGAACAATTAGAATCACAAATCTCTCAGATTCCAGAAAATAACATCAACAGTAAGATAAAAATCACAAAATGGCTAAATCAGATTAAAGAAATTAATGAGACAATTCGATATTTAAAAGAACATAAACTTGTTGAATTGGAACAAAATCTCAATTATAAGTTTGATGAACCCGATTTATTTGTCTTATCTTTCATTCAACCTAGTATCAAAAATTTGTTTGCTGAAGTGAATAAATACTATTCTAAAGCTGGCATTGATTACAATTTTGAACCTTACTTAAGTTTAGATGAAGCAGCTAAAGTTTTAGCATTTATTGGTGATGCAGCAATAGATTTAGCATTAGCAGAAGTTCTTTGGCAGCCTAATATCTCTAATGTTGGAGATCTATCCGTTAATAGATCGAAGATTGCATCAAATGGAAATTTAGCAAGAATATGCGATAAATGGGATATGTTCGATCATAGAATTCCTTTTGAATCAAAGCCATCTGGTACTAAAATAGAAACAATTAATCATGTAAAAGGGACAATGGTTGAAGCTGTATTTGGTATTATATATATTGAATCCGGACTAGATGATATAATTACATCAATTGTTTCATTAAAATAAATTTTGCAAAAAATTGGATAATATAGGTGTGAATCAATGAAATTTCTGAATGATCGTTTTTCAAATACTAATCATGAACCTGAACCAATACTTCAGTTCAAGGGATTAAATGGACATATCAATCTTTTTGAAAATCATCTTGTTGTTGATCGGCTACCCTTCCACAAGTTCCTGCGAAGTAAACTATCTGGAAAATATACCCTGCCTTTATCCCAGATTTCAGAAATACATTTTAGACGTGCAAGTAGCCTTAAAAAAGGTTATGTTAGGTTTATATCCATCGGCAAAGATGCGAGCTACTTGTCTTTTTTGGCTATTGATAAAGATGATGGAACGGTTGTCATCACTAAAAATAACAATGATTTCGTTGTTAGATTTATAATGCGTATTCATGAATTGAATCAATCGATTAATGTTTTGGATTTGGATGATCCTGCAGTTAGTAGTCAAAACAATGATGTGGTTGACAAAATCGTTGATGTAACTAATTATGGTTTAGCATATGCGTGTGAAAAAATAAAAGAAGTTGAGGGCAATAAAGCTGTTAAAGGAGCTGCTTATTTAGGAGCATGTGCTGGTGAAGAAATAGTAAAAAGGAAGTTTAATCTAAAATATAAGGGGAGTATAGCAGGAAATATACTAAATGATAGTATTATTAAATCGACCAAAAAATCACTTAATAGTGATGTGGATGATATCGATGACTCTGAAAAGAAAAGAAGTTAAGTCATCATCTCGTTGGAAAAAGGGATGCTGTTGAGTTTATGAAGAATATTTATAAAGGTAATCTCAGGCTAAATTATCCAGATAATGTACTTTTACAACAACCTCTTTTGCCAGATTTTCCATCTTATCCTTCTCTAATAAATTATCCTTCCATTCAGAAGGAATCTTTTCAAATCCCAACCTTGCTCCCAGAATCCCACCCACAACACATCCGACCGAATCGGAGTCTCCGTCTATATTTACCGCAATCTGAACTGCCTTTTTGAAGTCATTCGGATATCTCAGGATACAAAAATAGGACATTGCAAAAGCTTCCTCTGCAATCCAACCTTTGCCAAGTAGTTTGAGCCCCTCTTCGTCACATATTTTGCTTGAGGCAAGATCGAAGGCATTGTTAAGCGATTCTGTAAACTCAGAAGAGATACCTTCTGTCACTGATAGAAGAGGTTTGAACATATCTACAGGTTCCACACCGTCTATTGCTAATTTTACTGCATATGAACCTGCAATTGAGGCAGCTTTTGCAGTTGGATGTCCGTGTGTGATCGAGCCAGAAAGAGATGATATTTCAATCAGCTTATTAATGTCATTATGGTATACTGCACCAATTATACCACACCTCATCAAAGAACCACATCCCTTTGAATGTGCCACTCCTGATTCACTCCAGTGAATTCCGTTCTTCAGATTCGAAACACCGTGTATGCATGTATTACCAGGTGCTATTCCAGTATCATCCAACCAATCAATAAACTCTTGGGAAATGATGTCCATCAGTTCTTGTGTATCAAGCTCTGCACCTCGGTTAAGAGCTTTTACAAGGGCAATTATCATTTGGGTATCGTCCGTCCAGGGAGAATTTGAATTAAGTTCTTGGAGGCCCTTTTCCCCATATCTTGATTTAATTTCTGCCAACGATGAGAATTCAACTGGCATCCCAAGTGCATCACCGCAGGCTGCTCCCCAGAGGTAACCTTTTACTTTGCTTTCAAGTTCATGAGAATTTACCATAATTAGACCCCTATTAATTTACACCATTATTCTTTAAACAGTTGCTGTGAAAACGTGAAGTGAGGACATGTGGGGAGTTTCGTGGAGTAAAGATAAGTGGATCTTCGGTAGAAGGGGAAAAACATGATGTACGTCATGTTCGCAGTCTTCATACACGTGATGGAAAATCCTTTGAGATATGGTATTATGGAAACACCAAGTCACAAAAGATGCAATCGTTATTAAAATCTCTATTTCCACTGAACATTCCACAATGGAACTGGAGTGAAACTACTGAAACTGAAATATACTTATGAAACACAGAATATCACAAACTTAGGTATCAAATGAAATAATCCATATTAGTAAAATTTGCAGTAAATACTGACACAGTAATTAAAGTCTTCATGCTATTATATCTAACAGATCTTTCTTGATGTAATGCCAGTCCTGATTAAGATTTATTGACATTATCCTGATCCTGTGATTTTCATAATTGTAACAAAAACTAAAGTTACTCTCAACGGCAGGATATAGTAAAATACCTTCACACGATTTTGTGATTTCCGACTCTGATTCTTGATTTTTCAAGTATGAGAACAACTGGTATAAGTTACCAGAATTTATTTTTTCTTGTGTAAATCTGGCTTTAAGAGCTTCTTTATAGTATTTGGTATCTATTATTATTTTTCTTGAAGATGATTGCAGTGAAATATCAGTAGACATTATTGGCAACATTGATAAATCAGTCTCATTTTCAGCTACAAATTTCCATTTTATGTCTTCTCTTTTCACATTAAATTCTGATTGCTCAATTTTATAAAAATTTCTAACAAATGACTCAAACAATCTTGCCATTGCCTTTTCATCTCGCAAGAAATCTTTAAACTTGTAATCTCCTGATGATTCATCAATAAACAAATTCTCATTGATAATTTGACATACTTTCAGTGCAAAATCATAATTGTAATTATTTCTATGTAATCTGATTTGTTTAAAATGAGAATTTCTAATTTTAATTTCTGAAATTGGAGGGAATTTTATTAGAAGCCTATGTAATTCATCTTTTAATTCATCGTCGAGATTATTTACCCTCAGAAGATTAGAAATTATTGTTTTCAAAATTTGGTTATGTAAAATGTCATAATCAAACTCATCATATAAGCAAACTGTTTTACTTGAATGAAGAATATTTCTTTTAACGGAAGTAGAAAGATCTAATTTTCCTTTTATTCCATTTACAATGTATTCATTTTCAACGTAATAGCGATCTAACCCTTGTTTTAGTAATCTTGCTGTACTATTAATTAAAATTTTAGCAAATAAATCAATAAGCTCGGTGCTACTGATTGCTCTAACATTGATAATATCGCTTTCATCAAGCTTATTCCAAGCGTAACATAAAAGATAATAAATATTTTGAATTGGAATTGGCATATCTCTAATCAGGATAATAAAAGATTTATTTGAGCTTGAGCTTTTTCTATGTAATCAAACCAATATTCTTCTAAAAGAGGTTTAATTTCATATTTTACGATATCTTCAAACCATTCATTTTCAGATTTATCTTTCTTATTGTTGCAGAAAAAACTGTGGCCTATTTGGAAACCTTCACCAAGATTCTTATCTGATTTTATTTTTTCATTTAAGGAGTTGATTTTAGAAATGATGTTAGCTATAAACTCTTTTGAAAAAACTTGTGAGCTGAGCAAATCAATAAATTTTTGATTGAACTTTGGTCCTAATGTAATAAATCTGAACCTTCTTCTCAAAGCATAATCAACAATAGCCAGCGAACGGTCAGCAGTATTCATTGTACCAATTAAATAAAGATTTTCTGGAACAAAAAACGGCGCATCGTCTTTTTCAGAATAAGTTAAATGCACTTTATACTTACCCCGCTTGTCGGTTTCTATCAACATCATTAACTCTCCGAAAATCTTGCTAAGATTTCCTCTGTTGATTTCATCAATTATGAAAAAATACTTGTTATCTGGATCTTTCTCTGCTTTTTTGCAAAAATTATAAAAAATACCGTTTTTTACTTTAAACGTATTTTCTGATGGACGAATGCCTTGGATAAAATCTTCATATGAATATGATTGATGAAACTGAACCATTTCAATTTTTGTATCATCAGTACTCCTCATCATTTCATATGCTATTTTTTTGGCAACAAAGGTTTTACCTACACCTGGAGGACCCTGCAATACAACGTTCTTTTTACTCTCAAGAGCATCTATTATCTTGTTTAGTTCAGAGGGTTCAATAAAAGGTTTATCAGGATCTGTAGAAAATGAATATTGTTTTATATCTAATATTTCCTTTTCTTTTTCATTATTGATATTACGTTCATCAATTAGATCTCGTATTATATCAAATTCTTCAGATGTTAAACTGAATAAGCTTCCTTGATTGTTTTTAAATATTTCACAGTCTTCTAACCCTTTTGTTTCCTTTAGATCATCCCAGGTAATAGTGTCTGTGACTAATTCCTTTATTTCAAAATTGATTATTTCGCCTTCGATATCATCATAATGTAATTCTTCTGTGATTTCAAATATTCCTTTGATTTGTTTAACAGGCGAACTCTCATAACCAATTACCAGATCTCCCGGAGCTACCTCTTCAAAATATTTGTATACTCTTCTTTTGTTGCCTTTACTGTTGTGGGAGGTATAGGACTGAATATCACCTAACTCATAGCTGTCAATCTTCCAAATTTTAGGATTTGCATTTAACCACCAATAATTTTGAGTCCCAAAATCACTTGGCAATACTTTTGTAGGAGGAAGATTCTCTTTACCAGCTTCCAACTCATCAAATATTTTTTTGTAAGACGCATCAGCATTGATATATTTTTCTTTAATACTTTCC
Source organism: Methanococcoides sp. (assembly GCA_021108275.1). Taxonomy (GTDB): domain Archaea; phylum Halobacteriota; class Methanosarcinia; order Methanosarcinales; family Methanosarcinaceae; genus Methanococcoides. The sequence goes on along the minus strand of JAIORD010000014.1, from coordinate 122,628 downwards.
CATTTAAGAGTTGGTGAAAAAGTATCTGCTCTAAAAATGGTCTTCTCAAAATCGATAAGATGGTTTATAAGCCAATTAACTTTTCTAACGTGCTTATATCTAGTTCTTTTGTCATCAAAAACAGATTCTCCTTTAATTACACCAATTCCTAAACATTTGCTTCGTCCTTTGTTAGCAATAACTATGTCACCAATACTTGCGTCTCGGAAATTTTCAATATTCCAAATCTGATTTGAATTAGAGGATTCTTCAACATTCAAGATTTCAGCAAGTTCTTCAGTTGTATAGCTATTAAAATCCTCTAAATTGTCCCAGCCTATTGCAATTATACCTTCTTTATAAAATTCATCCCAATGGCTGCCATTTTCACCAGGTGCAAATTTCCAATAATCAATCAGTAAATTGTTTTTATTTACAACTGTTTCTTTAGAAGCATCTAATTTTTCAATCACTTCTTCAATGGTATTAAGCTCTTCAACACTATTGGAAGGTTTATCATTTATATCCCAACCAGGGGCAATTCCAGCTTCCATGATTTCGTCATGGATATGCAAAAACAATTGGTAGGATTTACGATGAGATACCCTATTTTTAGGAAATAAAGCAAGCCAACAAGATGAAGTACCGTAATTTTGAGTTCCTTCGAATGCAACAATATGATTTTTGTATTGTTCTAATTTTAGTGTATTAGTTAGCTCATTTGCTATTTTTTCGAGAGCATTATCGGACTCGGCTTTATCTGCTGATCGATAAAAAAATGGGAAGAGAATACTGAAATATTTCTTCCAGTTCACAAAAGGACTTTTCTTTTTTGCAGGATAATTAATCAATCCATTTACTACTGATTCGCCGTATTTCAAAAAGTAATCTTTTTCTTTTGCAATTATTTTATTTTTGATGGATTCGATTAATTCAGGTGTTACTGTATTATCATTTTTTATGTTGTACAATATTTCAAGGCGCAAAAGATTTACTGGCTGGAATTTATCAAGCTTAAAAGTACCAATTAGTTGATCTAAAATTTCAGAGTCAAGGTCATTTAATTGTTCGAAAAGATAAGTTTCACTTTCTTCCAGTTTTTTTAACCTTTTAGCATGTCTCTGAATAATATTAATCGATTCTTGCATTTTTGCACCCACACTGAAAATTAATCACACAGTAATTACCATTAATAATATTGCTTTATTCAAATATAATTAAGTTCAAGATTGGCAGTCAAAATTTATCTAAATGCTCTTCATTTTGATTTGGTCAATCAAAACATGCAAACTTTGAACATGTGATAGATGTTCCCAATGAGAATATATATTTTCCTATTTAGTTACTTAAAATTCATTGATCCTGAAATATACACTCAAAATCGTCACGATGTTAAGGGCTACACCTCCAGAATAATATGGATGATCTGCTCCCGTCTTTATTTTCCACTTTAATATAAATTCTATGATTATTTCCTGCAAATATTTCAGGTCAAAAATCTGAAGAGGCTTCCATTCCAAATTCATTCTTCATGCTATTATCTCCTTGACATCAATCAACCAAATCAACTACCCCGGTCGGTAAATTGCACAACTCTTTCTTACTGATCATTCCATTTATCACACCCTCTACCCTCTCAGCAATTGCGGTATTTGTAGATCGAATTCCAAACAAGCGAGATGCCTGAACGACGAGTTCATCTGGTGATGTCGCATGTTGACTTTTAAGAACTAGTTTTACAGCTTCAGCTATTTCCTCATTACATATCATTACGATTTTTGCAGCAACTTTGCCACCACGCCGACGAACTTTTACATCATTAATGTCCATCCAAAGGAACTCTCCACGTTTGATAATTTTCTTTTTATTTGTAGAATAATTTATAGCATTTAGGATGCTACTTTTGATTTTTGGACTAGTTCTTTTTAAGCCATGATTTTCACGAATTCGTTTTATCATCTCATCTATGTGCATAGGTGATTCAATTTTTAGGATTTGGATAATAGCTCTTTCAAGATCCGTGGGGGAGAGTTCATGAATTGGTGTCTGTGTATCGATGTTTATTGTAGTACATATTCTGTATTCAGGAACAATGTCAATGAATGATTCTTCCTTAGAAATACAAGAATTATTAGTCTCTTTTCGCTCAACACCGGAATGTATTGTTTGTACTGATTTTTCCAATGGTTTTCTCTTAGTTATTGGATGTGTGGTATTCTTTCGTTTAGCTTTCTCAATGGCTTTCCTCAGCTTCATCCGGCAATCATTTTTATTGCGATACCAGTCTGTGGACCAAATACGATGAATTGTCCAGCCTAGGTTTTCAAGGATCTGTTGGCGTAGCCTATCCCTATCTCGTGCAACTTGAGATGAATGATATTTTTCACCATCACATTCGATTCCTAAAATATATCTTCCGGGGGATCTGGGGTCAAGAATCGCCATATCTAGGCGATACCCAGCACAACCAACTTGTTTTTCTACATCATATCCACAATCAAGAAGGAAGTCATAAATCGATTTTTCAAAAGATGAATTACTATCTTCTTCCGCAGAATTAATGCTGTGGAGATTTCTGTTCTCAGCAAAATCCATGAATATTTTCAAAGCTTTCACACCAAATGGTGAAGTTTGAGTAGTTGCTAAATCTTTTGCTTGGAAATTGGAGAAGACAACACATTTTTCACGTGCACGAGTTATCAAAACATTTAAACGTCTTTCTCCACCTTCACGATTGAGTGGACCAAAATTAAGACTAAGATTATGGTCTTTATCGAAACCAAAACCAACACTGATAAAAATAACATCTCTCTCGTCACCCTGTATTGTTTCTAAGTTTTTGACAAAGAAATGATCTGGATGTTTATTCTCGAAAAACTCAGTCATATCAGGATGTTCCATTAACAACATTTCAACTTCTTCAAATATGGCTTGCTGTTGTCTTACATTAAATGTACCAATACCAAGGCTTTTATCTGGATATTTCGTGAAATGCTCTAGAGCAGCTTTTGCCACCTTTTTTGCTTCATCTCTATTCACTGAGGTTTTTCCACGATCATAAATTGAATCAGGTAGATGAACAAATTTCAGGCCCAAATGTTCCAGATCAGCCATGGGTGATGGGTAGATTACAAGTCTCTTATCATAGAATTCCTGATTAGAAACTGCAATCAATGATTCATGCCTACTTCGATAGTGCCAACGTAAATTCTTTGTCAGGAAACTACGTTTGCATAAGTGAAGAATGCTTTCGATATCCGATAATGAAGTTGATATATCTTCATCGGAGTCATCTATTGAATCAACTATGTTGTCAAAGAAACTGGTCGGTGGAAGCTGACGAGTATCGCCTATTATAACACATTGGTTTGCACGCAATAATGCTCCTAAAGCATCTTCAGGTCGTACCTGGCTGGCCTCATCAAAAACAACCACATCAAAATATATATTGAAAGGGTCAAGGAACTGAGCTATTGATAGTGGACTCATCATAAAACAAGGTTTAATCTTTTGTATTAAGCCACCAGCATTATTCATTAGTTTTCTAATTGGCATGTGCCTGCGCTTTCGGCTAAATTCCCCTAATAGAATACCAACCTCCGAATTTGGAGACGCACCTCTAAGAATTTGTGGTTGCTTTTCATAAAGCAAATGCACAAGTCTTTGTCGGTTCTTGATAATTAGCTCATGATCGAGTTTTGCAAACGTTTTTATTTTCTTTTCATGAAGTTCACCCATAAAACATTTTAAGGGTTGTTTTTTCATAAATGCGCATCTAAGAAGATTATCTGCGAAATTACCTTCAAGGCATGGAATTATTGCATCAGACTCTATGAGATCCAAATCAACAAGATTTACAATTGGAGCTGCAAACGTATCAAGACATTGATCCCTACAATCAGTAAATTGACCCCATTGTTGGAGTTTTGGGATCGCTTCTTTCCACAACTGAAGTTGACAGTCCATGTCCTCAATGCAGATATCTTCAAGACTTGTACCAAATACTAATTCGTAATCTAAACTAAGCCGAGTAAATAATTTATCTCGTTGTTCAACAAAGAGATCCAACATTTTTGCTACACTTTCTATTGCTTTCTCCAGATCTCTTTTAGAGACGCCAGAACTAATCTTGTCAAAGATTTGGTCATCAAATGATTTGTTGAATAAATGTTGTCGGAAGGACATCATCCATTCTACAAAATATTGTAGTGTTTGTAAGTCACTTACTTCATCTTTCCAGTGTAATCCAAAAAGACTCTGTCCCGTTTTATTTAAGTCTCGAATTTCATTTCGAGATTGAACGCATGCGAAAAGTTCATTTAAGTCTGAAAGAATCACCTCTGCCTTTTCAGGAGAGGTATTACTGTAGAATTTGGTGGTGATGTTCTTCCATCTTTGAAGTTCTAAAATACCATTTTTCCATAATTCTAATTGAACATTTATATCTTCGAAAGAAACATCCCCATCATTTGTGTGGAACAATAAGTGTTCGGGTACTCCTACACGATTTGCTAAATTATTACGTTGTTCAATAAAGTATTCTGTGGCTCTAGAGAGATCATCTATGCTTTTTTTCACATTATCCTTTGAAATACCTGAACTGATTTTGTCGACCACTTGATTATTGAATGCATCTTCCAAAAACTGCTGACGGAAAGATACGACCCATTCCACAAAGGAATTGAGTATTTGTGGATCACTTTCTTCATCTTTCCAATGTGAACCAAAAAAACTTAGTCCCGTTTTATTTAAGTCTCGAATTTCATTTCGAGATTGAACGCATGTGGAAAGTTCATTTAAGTCTGAAAGAATCTCTTCTGCCTTTTCAGGAGAGGTATTAATGTAGAATTTGGTGGTGATGTTCTTCCATCTTTGAAGTTCTAAAATACCATTTTTCCATAATTCTAATTGAACATTTATATCTTCGAAAGAAACATCCCCATCATTTGTGTGGAACAATAAGTGTTCGGGTACTCCTACACGATTTGCTAAATTATTACGTTGTTCAATAAAGTATTCTGTGGCTCTAGAGAGATCATCTATGCTTTTTTTCACATTATCCTTTGAAATACCTGAACTGATTTTGTCGACCACTTGATTGTTGAATACATCTTCCATAAAATATTGACGGAAAGATACGACCCATTCCGCAAAAGAATTGAGTATTTGTGGATCACTTTCTTCATCTGCCCAATGTGAACCAAAAAGGCTTCGACCACTTCCATTCAAGTTTCGAATTTTTATTCGGGATTGACTGCATGCCGATAGCTCATATAAATCCGAGGAGCTAAATCTTGTTTTTTTAGGAACTGTATCTTTGTAAAATGAAGAGATTTCATTTTTTAAGTAGCGATATCTACTGTTAAATATTCGAGAAGTTATGAATTTTGCAGATAGTTGTTTATATTCATTGACAATAGATTCAATATCCTGATCAAAGATATTTTCCCTAAATCTGGAATTTAAAGCAAAGCGTTGTCTATGGAAATCTTCTACTTGTTTAATTAATAATTTTGCTTTATTACTACGTTCATTCCAGTCTTGATTTAATAAAATCTCTTTATCGATAGGATATGATAATGCCATAACCATTAAAGCAGAAATCGAGGTTTCTATTTCTTCTAAAGTAAGAGGTCTACTTATCGAACTGCTCTCACATACGAGATTAATTGCATTCTCCAAACCATTTAAAGATATTTTACATTTATCAATCAATATTTCAATTTCATCAGGCGAAACTATCTCATGATGTTTATTTTCCTTCCATGGATGCTTAATACATGTGTTATCAAAAAATTGAATTATGAAATACTTATCGCATAGTTCCCTATACTTTGTGATAACAGATTCAATGTTTTCTTCAAATATACTTCCTATAAATGTAGAATGTGTTGCTGAACTTTGCTTCTGAAAATCCTTAACTTTTGTAATTAGAGCAGTTGCTGTTGTGTTAGGTACTTTGTCCCAATTTTCATTTAATAAAATATCTTTCTCGATAGGTTCTGATAGTGCCACAACCGTTGCAGATGAAATCGAGGGTTCTATTTCATCTAAAGTTAGAGGCCTATTTATCGAACTATTCTCGCATACAAGATTAATTGCATTCTCCAACTTATGTAAAGAAATATTACAGTTATCAATCAATATTTCAATTTCATCAGGCGAAGCTATCTCATGATATTCATTTTCCTTCCATGGATGCTTAATACATGTGCTATCAAAAAATTGAATTATGAAATACTTATCACATAGTTCCCTATAATTTGTGATAGCAGATTCAATGTCTTCTTCAGAAACACCTTCCATAAATGTAAAATGTATTGCTGAACTTTGCTCCTGAAAATCCTTAACTTTTGTAATTAGAGCTGTTGTTGTGTTAGGTACTTTGTCCCAATTTTCATTTAATAAAATATCTTTATCGATAGGTTCTGATAGTGCCACAACCATCGCAGCTGAAATCGATGATTGGATTTCTTTTAGTGAATGGGGATAATTTGTCGAACTAAGTTGACAAAGGTAATCTACTGCAGCCACAAGATTATCTAATGATATTTTACATTTTTCAAGTAGTTTTTCAATATCATATTCATCAGAGGGAAGTACAATTCTTGGCTTACACCCTTTCCATTGGTGATTAGTGACTGGTTTAACAAGAGGCAATACATCAGAAAGGTTTGAAAGAGCTGATATCGTTTCTGTCCAATCCGTTTGGCTACATTTCTCAATATTGAAAAACTTAACATTTGGCATTTCGGTTCCAACACTTTCAAAATAACGTAATGCATCTTCTTTCATACAATAGAGATTAAATGGAGATTGCTCGATACAACCAAAAGGATCTTGCAATGCGTTTGCATAACCATTTAATTCCATTTTAAGATTTTCTAATTTTTTAAAACTGGTACCTAATGATGACGATTTCGGAGGTGATAGGAAAACAGTACGTTCGAGTTCTTTGAGAACCTCCTTTTTGTTTGATTTTCTACTATGTAGTTCAAGGCAAAAGTCACCCAAGCCCACCTGGTCAAGACGACTTTTTACTACTTCAAGAGCTGCCATCTTTTCGCTAACAAAAAGTACTGATTTTCCTGCTGCCAGAAGCTCAGCAATGATATTTGTGATTGTTTGTGATTTTCCGGTCCCAGGTGGACCTTCTACTACCATATTTTTGCCAGATTTAACATCCTCAATCACTGCAATTTGAGATGGATCAGCATCCATAACATGGTAAACATCTTGATCATTAATTTTTTTATCAACATTATCTTCCGAAAATTCGGTATCACAAATTTTGGTATTAGGATTAAATATAGACTTTATCAAAGGATGTTTATTTGGAGCCTTTTTCTTTGGCCATGCCATCGGATCAAGATCTTTATACATAACAAATTTTGTAAAGCTAAAGAAACTCAAGTTGATGTCATCTAGAACTTTCCAGTTGGTTTTTTTTGCTATAGCCTTTGCAACATTTTGATAGTATTGATTCAATCCATCTTTCTCGTCGGGCATTTCAAATTCAGGAAGCAAAACGTCCTCATCAATAAGTTTTGCTTGTAGAGAGATATTTGTGAATATATCTTCCCCTGTCCATGATAATTGAAAAGAACCAACCACATTTGTGCGAACTAATTCAACAGGAACAAGAATTAATGGTGACTGTTTTAGTTTGGAATTATTGGTAGAATCTTCCCACTGTAGAAACCCAAGAGCTAGATATAGAACTGTATATCCTTGTTCATTAAGTACAGATTGGGATTGTTGGTGAATATTCTTCAATTTTTTATGTAGCTCTTCATATTTTAACGTGGTTTGAAGAAAACGATTAGTGTGTTTACGCCCCACTTTTTTGATTTGTTCTGGCATTTCCCAGTATATAGTTGCATCATTAGAGTCAATATCTACAGTTGATATGTTCGACTTATTATCATCAGCAAATAATACATATTTCCAATCTTGATTTTTGGATTTTGGACGGAACTCCATTTTCTTTTCTTGAATAACCAATCGGTCATAGACCTCTCTTGGAATTTCACCCACCACTCTTATTGTTCTGGCTTTTGATGGACGGAAATTTAATAGTCGGTTGCGCATTGTGAGATCCAATAACTTGTGCCTTGCTACTTCCAACTCTTTTTTAACACTACTCATATCATTGCTCCGTCTAAAATAATCTGATGAAAATATATGATATTTTTTTAATTTGGGATAGTAACGATATGAACATATATAATTCTTTATACACTTCCTAAATATTAGAAATGATGCAATATATTAGCAAGCTTCACATCGATTTCTACAAATTGGAATCAACGTGTTCTCAGAACTGCTAGAAACATTTATAATGATTAAAATCGAGAAATACAAAAAAAATAATAGAAGAAATGCTGGCAGATGTTGCTATACAATTCAATAACACAGATTTAAGATAACACAGAGACTACACAATGACAAACACAGATCTTGATCCACAACAAACCAAAGCTGTCACCTACACTGATGGACCCTTACTAATCCTTGCAGGTCCCGGCTCCGGAAAGACCTTCACCATCACAGAAAAAGTGGTCGATCTCACTGAAAATGGTCTGTCTCCTGAAAGGATACTGGCATTGACATTCTCGGAAAAAGCAGCCGGAGAGATGCAGGAAAGGATAGAGACTAAAATAGGTGTTGGGAGTGGTATAACAGTTTCCACCTTCCACTCATTCTGTAATGACCTGATACGTGAGTTCTCCCTTTACCTTGGCATAAACCAGAATGCAAAGCTGATCTCAAAGGAGCATTCACATGTTTGGGGTATCAAGAACATCGATTCGTTCGGCTTTGAGGACCTAGCTATTCCGCCACAACCATACGACCTTATTACCAGTTTGCTGGAAGGTGTATCCCAGTTGAAGGACCATCTGGTATCCCCGAAGGATCTGGAGGAATATGCAAGTCGCGATCTGGAAGCTGAGGGCATAGATGAAGGAGAAAAGGATATTCTGCTCAAGCTAAGTGATCTTGCAAGGTTCTATGGACATTACCAGCAGTACAAAAGTGATAATGGATTCCTTGACTATGACGACATGATCTCCATGGCATGTAACCTTCTTGAGACAAATGATGTTGTCAAGAATATGGTGAAAGCCAGGTATGATTACATTCTTGTAGATGAGTTCCAGGACACCAATTTTGCACAGCTCTTTCTAGTGCACCTAATAGCTGATGGCAATAACCTGACCTGTGTCGCTGATGATGATCAGTGCATCTATCGTTTCAGAGGCGCATATCTTGCTAACATAGAACAATTAGAGGAATACTACAGATCCCTTGAGAAGATTCCGCTTGAAAAGAACTACAGGTCAAGTTCACAGATTGTGCAGTTGTCCCAGCAACTGATCTCGAACAATCCGCAGAGGCAGGAGAAGAACCTAACAGCCCACAACGGAGAAAAGAGCGAGGTCAAAGTCGTTAAAGCACCTGATGATGTAAGTGAAGCAGAATATGTTGCTGAAGAGATCGAGAACATGGTCAATGACGGTGTTCAGCCAGGTGAGATCTTCATACTTACCCGAAAAAGGGCTGATGGTAAGAAGTTCAGTGAATCACTAAAACAAAGGATGATCCCGGTAGAATTTGTCGGTAGTCTCCAACTGAACCGTTTCCCGGTAGTCAGGGAAGCAATGGCATATCTCCATGTAGTTGCTAACCCTTTCAACAACGGCATAGGCTTTGCAAAGATATTATCAAGGGAGGGAGTGAGCGAACATGATCTACAGAAGATCAACCTTCAGGCATTGAAGATAAGCAGGGCTGACAGCACTGTAGGCGATGGGATATATTCTGTGTTGCTTTACCATCTTGACGAACTTGAACTCAGCCAGAAAGGATTGATCCTATCGATAGTATCCCGCCTTAATGAACTGATCGAATTCAAAAAGAATCACCTGCCATCTGATACTGTAAAATACCTGCTATCAGAGAAGACCGACTTTTACAGGACACAGTTGCAGGAAGACACATCAGCATCCAGAAGGAACATCACGATCCTGAATTCACTCATCAGCACTGTGGAGGACCTTGAACTTGTTGATGGTGGCAGTGAGCTTGAGACCGTGGTAGAGGATCTTGAACTGGTGTTCGGGCTTGAGTTGGATGAGGGAGTATCCAGTGATGAGGATACTGTAAAGATAATGACAATTCACCAGTCAAAGGGCAAAGAAGCAAAGGTCGTTTTTGTCTGCGACATGGCTACCAGACATCTTCCTCTGACCTATAGAAGAAAGACATTCACGGTACCAAAAGCCCTTTCAAAGGGTCGGCAAAGGGACGTGGACGAAAAAGTGCTGCATCTTGAAGAGGAAAGAAGGTTGGCATATGTTGCCATGACAAGAGCAAAGGAGCAACTGTACCTCGTATTCCCTGAAAAGTATGAAGGGAACAAGAGAGGAGTTACACCAAGTGAGTTCCTTGCACAGCTTGAATACACGTCAAATCCTCTGATAGAGTTTATCGAAGCAGATAAATTTGAACGGAAGAACGAGGTTGATGATGTTTCACCTTTGATGAAGAAAAAGGATGAATATCTCCAACTGGTCAATATGTATTCAAAACAGGGTCAGTTAAAGCAGGCTCTGGAATCTCTTGTGATTCTTGCTCAATTGAAAGAGATCGAGGATGAAGGCAATCTGTCCACTTTTGATATGAAGGATCTCCTGCAGGTCAACCCGAAAGAACCGAAGGAATTAGAGGATCTCATTGATGGTAATATACCACCACTTGTTGATCCGAACATGAGGTTCTCGGCTTCGAAGATCAAGACATACCAGGATTGTCCGTTAAAGTTCAAGTATGGTTCTGTGCTCAACATACCTACTCCGCAGAAGACCTTTTTCCAGGTGGGTACAGATGTGCATTCTGTCTATGAACAGTTGTCTAGTATGGATATGAAGGGAGACAATATTGATATTGGAATGGCTAAAAAGATGCTTGAGGACATTTGGGACCCTACAGCATATCCTTCCAGTACAATGGAGGGGCAGGAACACAGCAAGATGAAGAAGATGCTGGAGTTCTGGTTCCGCTTTGAAGAAGATAATCCCAACGAAACGGTTGCAGTTGAAGAATGGTTCGATCTCGAGCTTAACGGAGCTCATTTTGCAGGATTGATCGACAGGATCGACAAGACACCTGAAGGAGAATATATTGTCATCGACTACAAGACCGGGAAAACTACGCTTTCCAAGAACAAGCTGAAGGATGATGTCCAAATAGCCTTGTATTGTCTTGCAGTGAAGGAGATGTATGGAAAGCTGCCGGTAAAAGCAGGTCACCTCTATGTCAATCCAGAGGTCCAGGAGCTTCGGATGATTGATGTTGATGAAGGGAAGATCGGTTCGGTTGTTGATTCCATCAATGATGTGGTTGAGAGGGTTATGAGGGATGAATTTGAGATCGATGCAGAGCCGAATTGCTATTATTGTGACTATAAGGGGCTTTGTGAGTGGTATAATGGGGAATGAATCTTATTTCTGATTTAGAAAACATTTCACTAAATGACATTTATTGAAGAAGCACTCATTATGAAGAGCTAAGTTGATATGGAACTGAAGAGTGCGATAAGGTGTGGAGTTATTATTCTCAATAAGTTTCAATCTAATGGGGGAAGTTAAATGGGTAAATATTCAAAACTTGGTGTTCATTTAAAAAACAGTGAAAAAACTATATTGAAGCTCACTTTCGATGAAGTAGGAAGCATTTTAGGATTTCCTTTACCTAAATCTGCAAGAACTTACCCGGCTTGGTGGGCCAATAATGCCGATTCACATACACATACTCTTGATGGATGGTTGGCCATGGGCTGGAAAGCAAGAGTGGACTTAACAAACCAGATCGTTGTTTTCACCAAAAAAGAAAAACTAGCAGTAATTCAACAAACCGAAGATTATGTGCCAACAGAAGTATCCATCTCTGCAGCTGAATTTGAAGAGAAAGCTCGTATTTTTATGTCAAAATACTATTCAGGACCTTTGTTTGCTGGCAAGTATCCTGGTGTTCCTAAGATCTTTGACATGATATCTGCTGAAAATAAGATTGTAGGGGATGCGAAGTTCTATACAATGGTCCGTGGAAAGTTTCTTCCACCAGCAAAGTTTGCGACTATTGCAGAACATGTATGGCTTTTAGAAAAAACAGAAGCAAAACATAGGTTCCTTATATTTGGAAACGATAAGCGTGTACCTGAAGAGTGGTTGAAGAGATATGGTGCTCTTGTGGATGTATTGGAATTCTTTTTCTATGATATTGGTGCTGGTAAAATAGAGAGTTTGAATGGAACCAAAATATAAACATAATTTGATACTCTTGTAAATATAAAGGCTATGTTTAAATATTTTTAGAAATAACTACCCTTCGATTATGAAACTGGAAGAGAGATTGGAATTATTAAAGGAAGAACTACAAAAAGAGGACTTTCTAAAGTCAAAGGGCCTTGGTAATGAAATCCCTTTTTGGATATTCGATTATCCTCCTGAGAAGGAACTACTTCTTAGAGATACTATCATAAAGATAATATCAAATCTAGAGAAAAACTCAATTCAGGTGCTTGAGATCGATCTTTTTGATATATGTCTTGAGATAATAGAGAAGAAAATATCTGCAGAAAAGATCATTGCTTTTGAAGAGAGCAAAGGCTCTGAGGAATTACTTAAAAAGATGAAATTGATGTTAAAGCCCGAGATTCTAAAAAATACCATCCAGCAAAAAATGGATGAGAATACCGGTTTCCAAATAATCTTTTTGAACGGCGTAGGTAAGGCCTGGCCGATAGTTCGCTCTCACACTATTCTTAATAATTTACAGCCAATTCTTGGTAATATACCACTTGTTACATTTTATCCAGGAAAGTTCAGTGGTTTTGATCTTAGTTTGTTCGGAAAAATCAAGGATGCAAATTATTATCGTGCTTTTAGACTTATAAATACAGATAATGTTTCTCAAAGTTAAGGATTGTTTAGTAAATGACAAATGTGATGAAGATTCAAGACATCTTCCTGAAAGACATCAAGAGAGAGATAAATGGTGTCATTAAGGTCGATCAGGAAGATGATGAGAACGTATATACTGAACTTGATGAATATGTGGTTACAAGGGAATCATTGAAACATCTTGACCTTTTCTTTGATAGATACTTCAATGCCACGGAGACTCCAACGGATAAGGTGGGTGTATGGGTATCCGGTTTCTTTGGTTCGGGTAAATCCCATTTTATCAAGATGATATCCTACCTTCTGGAGAACCGGGTTGTAAAGGATAAATCAGCCCTAGAATTCTTCAGGGAAAAAATAGATGATCCTCAGTTATTTACTACTATTGAAAAAGCTGTAAATCATGGTACAAAGGATGTTATCCTTTTCAATATTGATTCTAAGGCAAACACCCTTAACCGAGGCAATGAACTTATTGTGAATATCCTGATGAGGGTTTTCAATGAAAATAGAGGCTTTTTCGGGGATGTTCTTTGGATCGCTGAAATGGAAGAAGATCTGACCAACAAAGGTCTTTATGAAAAGTTCAAAGACGAATTCAAGCGGATAAATGGTGATTCCTGGGAAGAGAAACGGGATACCTATGCGTTTGAGCAGGATGATATTATCGAGGCTCTTGTCAATTGTGAGTATCAAAGCAGAGATGCCCTCATTAGACTGTTTGAGAGCGATGGCAGTAACTATAGTTTTAGTAATGAAAAATTTGCTGAGAAAGTGAAGAAGTACTGTGATTCAAAGGGTAAGGACCATCAGGTGATCTTCCTTATTGATGAGGTTGGACAGTACATTGGTGAGAACAGTGAGCTCATGCTTAACCTGCAGACCGTTGTTGAGGAGCTTGGGACAAAGCTTGCAGGGAAGGCGTGGGTTGTTGTTACATCTCAGGCAGATATTGATACGGTCACAAAAGAGCATGTAAAAGGGAAAGATTTCTCTAAGATCCAGGGACGTTTTGATACACGTTTGAGCCTTTCCAGTGCTAATGTGGACGAGGTCATAAAGAAAAGGATATTAGCAAAGAAAAGGGTTTATGAGGAGTCTTTGACCTCTTATTATACGGACAAAAAGACGATAATGAAAAACCTACTTACCTTCTCTCCCGGTGGGGCTGAAATGAAGCTTTACAAAGGAGATGAGGATTTTGTGAATGTTTATCCCTTTGTGCCTTATCAGTTCTTTGTGCTGCAGAAGGTATTCGATAAGATCAGGGAGACCGGTTTTACAGGAAAACATCTTGCAAAGGGTGAGCGGTCCATGCTCAGTGCATTTAAGGAGGCGAGTGAAAAGTATGCTGAGAGTGAACTTGGTGTGCTTGTACCATTTTCCACATTCTATAATACGATAGAAAGCTTTCTTGACCCCATCATTACACGTACTATTGAACAGGCAAAGTACAATGATCACCTTGAGGATGAAGATTGTGAAATCCTGAAGATACTTTTCATGATAAGGCATGTGAATGTGCTGCAACCTAGTCTGGACAACCTTGTAGTGCTTTCGATGTCTCAGGTCGATGAAGACAAGAGAAAGTTGAAAGAAAGAATATCTGCATCACTCCAGCGCTTAGAGGCACAGACCCTTATCAACAAATCCAGTGACAGGTATTATTTCCTAACTAATGAAGAACAGGAGATAAGCAGAGAGATAAAGAACATCGATATTGAGAACCATCGGATCCTGGATGAGATGTTCACGTATATCTTTGAGGATATATGTCCTGCTAAGTATAAGGATTATAAGTTCCACAAGTCCATTGACGATAAGACCAAATCTACAACAGGCGCAGACCTGACCATCAAGTTCCTGACATCTCTGTCTGATGATGAATTGAGGGGAAGCGGTCAGAGATCGTTGAGTGGGGAAAACTTAAGCAATGTGGATTCCACTGACACTCTTCTTTTTGTATTCCCACAGGATGCTGAGTTCGTTAAGCAGATACGTGATTACCTTCGGATCAACAAATATCTGACACAGCACACTTCTAACACGAATATCGGAGAGGTAAGGGAGATCCACAGTGGCAAAAGGATCGATGAAAGTAAACTTAGGGAAGATGCGAAGAAGTCAATGGAAAAAGGAGTTTCCGAGGCAAGGATATTCGTTGATGGAAAGGAAGTTACAAGCATCGAGAAGACGAATCCTAAGGAAAGGATCAAGGATGGTCTTGACCTGCTCTTTGATAATGTTTACAAGAAAGCTGGCTATGTGACAAAGGATATTGAAAGTATTAGTGAGATCCTTAGAATACTCCAGGACGATGACCTTGAGAAGTTCGGTGCTGGGACTTCTGAAACGAATCAGCTTGCTCTTCAGGAAATGCTGAGCCATTTGAACATAAGGCATCAAAAGAATGATGTTGTTGTGCTACAGGATATCAAAGGTAAGTTCAGACGCAAACCCTATGGCTGGAATGAAATGACGATATCCGGTCTTGTGGCTACGCTGTTTGCCAAGGATGAGATCAAGTTAAGGTATCAGAAAACATACCTGATCCTCAAGAAACCAAATGCTGAGGAGATCGTGAGATATCTATCGAGGAAAGATTTCGCAGATAAGCTTGTGCTTGAGATAAGGGAAAAGGCAAATGTTGAAGTTATCAAAACGGTCAAGTCTGTCCTGAGAGAGGTGTTCGAGAAGACAAATATCCCTGAGAAGGAGAACGAGCTCTCTGATCTTACATACTCCCTGCTCAATAAAGAGTATATCAAGACCGAGCAGATCGAGGGAAGATATGAAGATGAGAAAAGATTCCCCGGTAGAGAGAAGATAAAAGCTTATGCTTCTTTCCTTAAAGGTGTCCTGAAAGTAACTGACCCCTCCTCATTCCTTCAAACTGTTGCTGATGAAAAGGAAGAACTGATACGATCACGTGAAGAGGTGGAACCTGTTATCTCTTTCTTCGAAAGCAATAAGGTGGAGATATTCAGAAGGGTCCTTAAGAAACTCGATAATTTCAAGAGAGACATGCAGTTCATGGATGAGGAAACAAAGTCCAGAGTGCAGGAAATTGAAACCATTCTGGGTTCAGAAGAGCCTTATTCTGAGATCAAGTCACTACCACCATTGGAGAATAAGGTCGAAACTGCCCTTTTAGAAACTCTTTCTGAGCTTAAGGAAGAGAAATTCAATGAAATAGCGACTATTACTACAGAACTAGAAAAGGAGATGAATGGAACCACATCACTCACTTCGGAGTTCATGGATTCTGTTCTGCAACCGCTCTATGGTCTAAAGACACGTATCACACAGGCTGAGGATTGCTTGTTCGTGCAGGCACAATACACTACATTGGATTCTCTTGAAAGCCAGGCCTATGAAAAGATCAGCAAGCAATTGCAGATTATCAAGGAACCCGAAACCGGTTATGGTGAAGTAACCATTCCTGTACGTTCTACAAGGGTCATTAAAGATATTTCAGTTTTCAAGTCAAAGGACACCATTACTTCTGAAAAGGAACTTGACATTTACCTCGAAGAACTGAAGGCATCCCTGGTAAAGATACTTGAAACAAACGATGTTAGGTTGTTCTGATCATGGATAAAGCAAGTGTTGTAAAATTATCGGATACGGTGCGGAATAAGCTCCTCAAGGAAGTGAAGGATAGAGCTGCATTCTACGGTATCCTTCCAAAAGAAATCAGGCCTGTGGATTCCGAACATTCGGATTCTATTGTTATAGGTGGCAAGGTTCATAACAAGATTATCCATAAACCGAGAGAGCAACTGGTGAAGGAAGTTAAACATAAGGGCTATGAACAGGTGATGGAAGAGGTCACTTATACCTGGTTCAACCGTTTTGTTGCCCTGAAGTTCATGGAGGTTAACGATTATATCTCTGTAAATGTGTTCACTTCCGATGATTCAGACAGGACCGAACCTGGCATTATTACCCATGTTCTAGAGCTGGATTTCCTGGACCTTGAATCAGATAAAGTTCTTAACATGAAGGCTGAGAACGAGGATGAAGAGTTGTACAAGTACCTGATATTGCATCTGTGCAACTACCTGAACCGTACTATGCCTTTCATGTTCGAGAAACTAGAAGATTACACTGAACTTCTGTTCCCAGAGAAATTACTGCACATTGATTCTATTGTGAAGGATATTAATGAGATAATCCCTGAGGACGATTGGAGGGAAGTAGAGATCATCGGCTGGATATACCAGGACTACATCGCTCCCAAAAAAGATAAAGTTTTCAAGAAGCTGCAGAAGAACGTCAAGATAAGCAAAGAGAACATCCCTGCAGCTACCCAGTTGTTCACACCTCACTGGATCGTTCGCTACCTTGTGGAGAACTCCCTGGGACGTTTATGGATGCTAAACCGTCCCACTTCGCGGCTGTCCGAACGGATGGACTACTATATAAAGCCAGAACAATCCGAAACCGATTTCCTTAAGTTGAATTCACCGGAGGACATCCGGTTATGCGACCCCGCCTGTGGTTCTGGACATATGCTGGTCTATGCCTTTGATCTGCTGTATGCCATCTACGAGGAGGAAGGCTATGACCACTCCGAGATCCCGGAGATGATACTTACCCACAATCTCTTCGGTATTGAAATAGACAAGCGTGCAGGAGAACTGGCAGCCTTTGCCCTTACAATGAAGGCCAGGAAAAAGAACCGTAAGTTCTTCCAAAATCCAGTCCAGCCCAATATATGCGTTTTGCAGAGCATCTCTTTTGAAAATGATGAGCTGCAGTCATACTTAGCAGCTATTGGAAGCAATCTATCCACCACCAACCTGCAACTTACCCTGCGCCAATTTGAGGAGGCTGACAACTTCGGCTCTTTAATCCGTCCAGCCAACACAAACGTATCGGACATCCGGCTGATGCTAAGCGAGAAGAACCTTTCCAGTAATCTTACCGTCTTCAGCACTCACCAAAAAGTTCTGCAAGCTTTGAATCAGGTAGATTACCTCAGCCCAAAGTATCATGTTGTCGTCGCCAATCCGCCATACATGGGTGGCAAAGGTATGAATGAGAAGCTAAAGAGCTTTGCCAAGGACAATTATCCCAACAGCAAATCCGATTTCTTTGCTATGTTCATTGATCGTAACCTTGATCTTGCAATGCAGAAAGGCATGGTCGCGATGATCACCATGCAGAGTTGGATGTTCCTGTCATCCTTTGAAAAGCTCCGAGCGAGCATTTTGGATGAACATACCATATTATCCATGGCACATCTTGGACCCCGGGCCTTTGACAGTATCAGCGGTGAGGTCGTTTCAACCACAGCTTTTGTTATTGAGAATGCACAGCATCCTGAGTATAAGGGTGCTTATATCCGGCTTGTGGATGGCAACAGTGAAGCTGAGAAAAATGCATGGTTGCGTGCAGCGGTCATGCAGGTGAGAAATACCAGTGCCTATGATATGGAGGAGCAATGAATCTGCCGCCCTCTCAACTTATTGCTATGCCCGAGGGCAAGACGCTGGAGTTCAAGCGTGATATCTCCTCGCCAAAGAACATTATCAAGACGCTTGTAGCGTTTGCCAACACGGCTGGAGGGAGCCTGTTCATTGGTGTTGAAGATGGGACTAAGGAGATTACAGATGTCTCGAATCCACTTGATGAAGAAGAGCGTCTTTGTAGTCTTATTGCTGACAACATTTCCCCGAGGCTTGTTCCAAATGTTGAACTGATGACAGTGGAAGGTAAGACCTTGTTGGGTGTTGAGGTGTATCCGAGTGGTTCACGTCCTCATTGGGTAAAGAAAGAAGGACATATTGATGGCGTTTATGTAAGACTTGGGTCTACTAACCGGAAAGCTGACCGGGAGCTTATTGCTGAGCTTCAGAGAAGTGCCTCAGGTGTTTCTTTTGATGAAATGTCGATGCCTGATCTGTCTGCCAGCGACCTTGACCTTGAGGTTGCTAAAAAACACTTTAAGGGAGTAAGGGAGCTGAACGAAGAGGAATTAATCACTCTTAAACTTCTGGCCCAGGAACAGGGTAAATTGGTTCCCACGACGGGTTCTATGCTTCTCTTTGGAATGAACAGGGATTTCCATTTCCCGGATGCTTGGATTCAGTGCGGGCGTTTCAAGGGAAAGGATAAAGCATATATTTTTGACCATACTGAGATACACGAAGACCTACCAGGCTCTGTTGAGTCCGTGATGCTCTTCCTGAAAAAACATGCATTTAAAGGTGCCGATTTCTCAGAGATCAGGCGTAAGGACGTATGGAGTATTCCTCTTACCATCCTTCGTGAAGCTCTTATAAATGCTATTGTTCATGCAGATTATTCTCAAAAGGGTGCACCTATAAGGGTGTCCTTTTTTGATGACAGGATAGAGATTGAGAATCCAGGTATCCTTCTTCCCGGAATGACCATCGAGGATGTTAAACAAGGTGTTTCAAGGATCAGGAATCGTGTTATTGCCAGAGTTTTCAGGGAACTTGACCTTATCGAACAGTGGGGTAGTGGTTTCCGTCGTATCCTGAAGGATGCTGAAAAACTTGGACTTCCCCAACCGGAAATTATAGAGATCGGCATGAGGGTCAGGTTCACTGTATATCTTGCAAAGTCTATTGCAGTGCCTACTAAAGGTTATTTGGAGACAAATAAAACTGACACCAGATCACCGACCCAGTCACCGACCCAGTCACCGACCCAGTCAGACAATCCTATTCTAAAAGTGTTGCTGTCACTTAAGGACGGAGAAAAATCCTCCAGTGAACTTCGCGACATTATGAATATCAAACATCGGCCTACCTTCAGGGATAACTATCTCCATCCTGCACTTGATGCAGAACTAATCGAGATGACAATCCCGGAAAAACCAAGCAGCAGATTGCAGAAATACCGCCTGACGGCCAAAGGTAAGAATTTCCCAACTGAAGAGGCAACAAAACATGAGTAATAACACTCCATCAACCACTCCCATAGCCAATTTCTACCGAGCCTCTGCATCTGATTTCAAGAATATTCCAGGAAGTCCGATTGCATACTGGGCTAGTGAAAAAGTGAAACAAATATTTTCAGTGCATCAGCAAATATATGCATCCAGTATTTCAGATGGTCAAAATATTACAGCCAATAATAATCGATATTTAAGGTTTCACTGGGAAGTAAACAAATCTAAAGTGGGGCATGAAATCGGAAAATGGGTATTTTATTGCAAAGGAGGAACATTTCGAAAATGGTTTGGAAATTTAGAGTATTTAGTAGATTGGTCTGAAGAAGCTCGACAAAACTATCGTAAGCATCCATCAGCTAGAATTATTCCAGAATATTTGTGGTTTAAAGAAGGTATTACTTGGACATTAATTGCATCTTCAAAGCAAAGTTTTCGATTTTTACCTTCATATGCAACCTTTGATAAAGTCGGATCAAGTATTTTTGTAAAAAACCAGAATGACTTAAAAGTAACGTTATTATTTTTAAATACACGGATTTCTGAGTACTTAACAATGCTATTCAACGCTACTTTAGCTCTCCAAGTCGATGATGTAAGAAAACTACCTTTTTCTCCCTCCCTAATAAATGTAGATGAAAGTTTATACAATAAATTAATTTCTATAGCAAAATCCGACTGGGACTCCTACGAATCCTCCTGGGATTTCACCACCCTTCCCCTCCTCCAATCCGAATACCGCCAACCAACCCTCCGTGAAACCTACACCAAACTCCGCGCCCATTGGAGAGAAATGACACTGGAGATGCAGCAGTTAGAGGAAGAGAACAACCGCATTTTCATCGAAGCCTACGGGCTACAGGATGAGCTTACACCAGAAGTGCCACTTTCGGAAATAACGCTGACATGCAACCCGCATTATCGTTACAACGGGAATAAGAGCGAGGATGAGCTTGAAGCGTTGCTGCTTACTGATACGATAAAGGAGTTCATCTCCTATGCTGTAGGGTGCATGTTCGGGCGGTACTCGCTGGACAAGCCGGGGTTGGTGCTTGCGAACCAGGGTGAGAAGATAGGAGATTATCTGGAGCAGGTGCCGGAACCGAGCTTCATGCCAGATGGGGACAACATCATACCCATACTTGAGGATGAGTACTTCGAGGATGACATCGTGAATCGGTTCAAGGAGTTCCTCAAGGTGACTTTTGGAAATGAGAAGCTTTCTGAGAATCTGGATTTCATTGCAGAGGCTCTGGGAAGTAACGGCAAAAAGTCCTCGGAGGCTGTGATAAGGGACTATTTCCTGAAGTCGTTCTACAAGGACCATCTGAAGATGTACAAGAAAAAGCCTATCTACTGGCAGTTCAGTTCAGGCAAGGGCAGGGCTTTCAATGCGCTCATTTACATGCACAGGTACAGGCATGACACTCTTGCAATGATGAGAACGGATTACCTGCTGGAGCTTGAGGGTAAGCTGGATGCTAAGAGAGAGATGATAGCGTCGGATATCGGCAAGGATGCTCAGGAGAAGGCAAGGCTGGGGAAGATGATCGAGGAACTCATAGATTATGATGAGCTGCTGAAGAACAAGGCTGATGAGTATATTGAGATCGATCTGGATGATGGTGTGAAGGTGAATTACGGGAAGTTTGATGGGTTGGTGGAGAAGGTATGATGGAATACAATGAACAGACAATTAAGACCAAAATTATACCACATTTATTCTTTAATCGAAATGGAAATAAACTTTTTGATTCTGCAAAGGCTTACTTTGATGAGAACGGAATAAAATGGGATGTTTTTCTTCAAGAAATCCAAAATGCAAGTATGGAAGATGAATTATTTTGGAGAAAACTTATTGGAGTTCTAAATATAGTGTATGATGAAAATATAAATGATGGCGAGATAATAAACGAAATAAAAAACATTCAACAATTTATTAATAAATTATTAATTTTAAGATTTGATTTTGAATTTACGCCAGATGAGAATTTCTTAATAGAAGATATTAAATCATTTAATTTATTCCTACAAGAGGAAATAGATACAAATGAAAATCTAATAATTGATGAAAATGGAATAATAAGGATAGCATTGGTTACTAATAAATCTGAAAGTGGTTATTTAGCACCATTCGAACCAGGGACTATCAAATTATATCCTATTTCACTAATAAAAGTTGATCAGCAAAATAAAAAATTAGAAATTCATGCTTATAAGAGAAAGCGTACCACTTTTGTTAACCAAATGAACGAATTTGATGACAATTTAATTTGTAAGCGTGAAATCACTGAATTGCTACCTCTTAAATTTAATACATCACACTTGTTCTCAGCATTGAGGGAAAAAGACATTTTTTTAAAAAAGATCAATCTCAAATGTTCTTATTTCAATTTGAATCTTTCAGTAACTGGTGACAATATACTAGAAATTGATGAATTCGTCAATCCTGAATTTATCTTCAATGACTTATCTGATTTATTGAAAATAAAAGAACTGCAGTTTATTTACCCTTATGAAATAAAGAAAAAAAAGGAAATAAAAGAGATAATTTTTAAAATATCTATAAATGAAAATGGACAACAAAGAAATGGAGTAGAAGAAAAATACTTCGTATTTTCTTTAACTATTATTTCTAAATATAAAGATATTGACATAAATGATGCTGAAGAAAAAATAGTGTATGAAATAGAAAAACTAGGAATAAAAATAGACAAAGCATACAAAATGCCAAACTCCTACTATTTTTCGAACTTAATCAATTCATCAAATCATAGTAAAAAGAAATATCTCGAAATATTAAAAGAAGATATTGAAGCAAAACCAGTCATAGAGCATTTATCTGGAAATAAAGTTATATCAGAAACAGAAGATTCAATTGCATTTGATGTTGAAAAATATTCGAACGTTTTATCCTCAATTTTCAGTTCTTTAAAAGGGATAAAAACAAGTTCCTCCACTGAATCTTTTGAGATTTTAGACATTAATCAAGAGAAGAATAGAATAGAGTTAAGAGTAAAACTCTATTGTGATGATAAAAATATCAAGTACAATAATTATTTCACTGTTCTATTTGGATTTAATACCAGATATAAGAAAAATGAAAAAATACACAATATTATCATATCTGATATAAACACTTACAATATATTGTCTTATTATCTTAATAGTGAATCTAATAAAATAATTCAGTACTTATATCAAAACATAAAAACCTACTTAGTCTACAATTACAAACAGTTATTGGAAAAAGAATCAAGTTTTGCCTGTCATTGGTTGTCTAAATATCTTGAAAATCCCGATGAGTTCAAAAAAGATGACACTGCAACCAAATCAGGATACTTCGTACAGGAAAAGACAGATGTTTTATTGAAATATTTGTTTGGAAATTATTTAGCAATTAGTGGGAAAAATAATCCCGACGGAATAATATGTTTAAAAGATAACGAGGCTTTTGTAGTTGATTGCAAACAACACAAAACTTTATCAAAAGCTGAATTAGTAAAAGTACGGGATTATGCCATCTCTTACAGAAAAGATGAAGTAATACACACAATAAAGGGTGGAATCCTAGTAATTACTAAAAAGATTATAGAGAATGGGAGTTTAAATCCAAATACGCGTAAGGATATTCTAAAAGATGATGTTGTATCTTTAAACTTCTTAAGCCTTGAGTTTATTTTAGATCTTTATGAAATATTGAGCCAGAAATTCCTGATTGCACCTGAAATTAGAACTTTTATAAGAGACTGTGGACTAGAGGTCATCAAAAATTCTCAAGAGGCGAAAACAGTATCTGATTTAAGCAAAATTGAAACTACTGAGATTTCAAAATTACGTTCACAAATTGAAAACTATGAAAAAACTCATTATCCGACACAAAAGGAACTGCTGTAATAGTATCTTACTAAAAAGAGGTATTCATGCTAAACCCTGAAAAGACCACCCAGAGCATACTCAAGAAATTCGATACACTTGACGAGTTCGAGAAGAGGAAGATCGTCTTCTGGTATGATAAGGACGGGACTGCCGATGAGGAAGGGCTTGCACAGATAGAGAAGGCTCTGGGGGAGAGAGGGATCAAACTGCATGTCCTGAACAACAATTTCTTTGCAACGAAGAAGATGCTGGAGAAGGATGATACGGAGTCCAGCTATCTAATTTATTCCAATGAAGGGGAAAGAGAGTTGGAATTGAACTGGCTGGTGGACGTTCAGCTGTATTCATCGAGGTTTGAGAACAGCAGGATCTCGGATATCAAGAGCGAGTTTGAGATCGTGGGGTATGACCTGGATAGGTTCCTGGAAAAGCACCAGCAGTTCTTTGCAAGCAAGAAGAGAGTTGTGCCGCTTAAGAGGATGTACCAGGCGGACTGGAGAGGAGAGGAGTTCCTGCTTGGGTTCCTGGGGGTGCTTTCGGGTTCCACTACCACGGACCTCAAGGAGATCATAAGGAAGATGCTCATCAATTCGCTTGAGGAGAACTCCAATAAGGTATGGGAAGATATTGTCAGGTTCGAGTTGGTCGAAGAGTTCTGGGACCTGGTTACAAGGTATTTCGGCTATCAGTCCGAAGAGCCCACATTGAATAAATTGTTCCTGAGCTTCTTGATCACTCACATCTCCAGGAATACCGACATCAACCTCAAGAAGTACAAGGCTTATAGCAATTCCCTGAGCAACGAGTGTGAGATCTTCATCAAAGGCTGGATGGACAACTCAAAGGATTCAGCGGTCTTTGACAAGTATTGCGAGCAACTGCTTGAGGATAACAGTCAGCTGAAGAAGTACCTCAACACCGAGATCCCAAAGTACGATGTGACCGAGTACCTGGAAGCAGAATCCCTTGCCATCTTCGATAAAAGTATCATCCGCAAGCTAGTTGATGAATTGGGTAATGACAAAGAGGACTTTGACAACTATCTTGACTGGATAGCCAACAGGAAGACAAAACACTGGTATCCTAACTTTGAGAATCTCTACAGTGCTCTGGAATATGCCGTGAAATTACACCAGTTCGCAAAAGAGTTCGGTGAAGAGAACGTCAGCGACCAGAATCTGAACCGGTTCTTCAGGAACTATACGGAACGTTATTACTTAATGGACCATTATTATCGCAAGTTCTATTATCACTATGACAAAGACAAGCAAAAGGAGAGCCTGAAAACAACAAGAGAAAGCATCGAAAAGCTTTACAACAACAGGCTCCTCGACAAGCTGCTCACAAGATGGAGTGAGCTCATATCCAATGAAATGGACAGTCGATGGAACATAGAACTTATCGACCGTCAGGATGAGTTCTACAAACTTTACATAAAGAACATCATAGGCCGCAATGACAAGGATAAGATAGCAGTCATCATATCCGATGCAATGCGCTATGAAGTAGCTGCAGAGCTTCAGGAGGTCCTTAACAAGGACACCAGGGGCACAGTTGAGCTAAAGTACATGACCGGCTCTATACCATCATATACCAAACTGGGTATGGCAAGCCTTCTCCCTCATCAGAAACTAGAATATAATAACAAGAACGTTTTTGCAGACGGTATCAGTACAGAAGGAATAGCGAACCGGGGCAAGATACTGGAGAAGATGACACCCGACTCTATCGCCATCAATTACGAAGACCTTATGAACATAAAAAGAGACGAAGCCCGTGAAAAATTCAAAGGCATAAGGTTGTTCTACATATACCATGATAAGATCGATGCCAGAGGCGACCACTCGGCATCAGAGCATGACGTATTCGATGCAGCTGAAGATACGATCTCAGATGTCAAGAAGATCATTGAAAAACTGACGAATTTCAGGATATTGGACAATCTCATAGTCACGACAGACCATGGTTTTATCTATAAGAGGGACGAACTGGAGAGTGTTGATAAAGTTGAAACGAACGGTTTTGACAAAGAAAAAATGATAGCATCAAGCAAGCGTTTTATTTTGAGCGAAGAGAACATCGATCTCATGAATGTCCATAAGTTCAATATGGACTATGTGATCAACTCCGAAACTGGAAATGAGATGTTCGCATACGTTCCCCAGGCCGACCTCAGGTTCACGATGCAGGGACCCAACAAGAATTTCGTGCACGGTGGAGCTGCTCCCCAGGAAATTGTGATCCCACTTATTAAGTATAAATATAATCAAACAGCCGATCTTGATAGAAAAGGCATAAAACACGGCAAAGTAGGTGTAACAATCACCAATCCGAACCGGAAGATAACAAGCAGTCCGTTCTCAATAAACATCCTGCAGACAGACAAGGTAACTGAGAAGTTACTCCCAAGAAGGTTCAAGGTCGCCTTATGGGATAGGGACGGCGATGAGTTCAAAGTAAGCGATGAGAAGCTTGTCATTGCCGAAGACACATCCGATGAAGCCTCCGACAGGCAGCACAAAGTGACTATCACATTGACCGGTGATATTGAGAACAAGATATACTATGTAAGACTGATAGATGAAGACCCCACTGAGATCAACAAGGACATCATCGACCCCATGCCCTTTGAAGTGGACCTGTTGATAGTGGATGATTTTTGAAATAATGCATACATTGAGCGGATATCATGCTGACTAATGACACAGACATTGGAACTGACGATAAACTGAACTTATACTTCCAGGGAAGAGTTGTCAGGAAGGACCTGACAAAACTGGTAAAGGTAGGCCACAATGTCCCGGTATATGTCCTGGAATACCTTCTGGGTGCCAACTGCGCCACCGATGATGAGGAACTGATACAGCAGGGTGTCAAGAAGGTCAAAAGCATATTGTCAGACAACTACGTCCGCCCCGATGAAGCAGAGAAGATAAAATCGAAGATCAGAGAAACAGGCTACTACACCATCATCGATAAGGTCTCTGTCAAACTTAACGAAAAAAGGGACATATACGAAGCTCTATTCTCCAACCTTGGCCTGTCAAAGGTGCAGGTAGACCCGGAATATGTCACAAGATACGATAAACTCCTCGGCGGTGGTATCTGGTGTATAATCAAGATGGAATACAGCGCAGAAATGGTACCCTCTCCTTTTGTCATTTCAAGCCTGAAACCCATACAGATCCCAAACATCAATATCTCTGAAATTATCGAACAACGCAAGAACTTCACAAAAGATGAATGGATCGACGTTCTTCTCAGATCAATTGGTATGGAACCCACACAACTGGAAACTCCTGCCAAATGGCATCTGTTAGAGCGCCTTGTGCCTCTTGTAGAAAATAACTATAACCTCTGTGAGCTTGGACCTCGCAGCACAGGAAAATCCCACGTCTATAAGGAAATATCCCCCAATTCTATACTTATATCCGGAGGACAGACCACAGTTGCAAACCTGTTCTACAACATGAGCACACGACAGGTGGGGCTAGTAGGACTCTGGGACGTTGTAGCCTTTGACGAGGTAGCAGGGATCCGCTTCAAGGATAAGGACGGTATCCAGATCCTAAAGGACTTCATGGCATCCGGCTCCTTTGCAAGGGGCAAAGACCAGGTCAACGCCAATGCATCCGTTGTATTTGTGGGTAATGTGAACCAGAGCATATCGTCATTACTTAAGACATCCCATCTCTTCTCCCCATTCCCTGAGGCAATGAACAATGACAGTGCATTCTTCGATAGGATACACTGCTACTTACCAGGATGGGAAGTTCCAAAGTTCAGGCCTGAACATTTCACTGATAGGTATGGTTTCATCGTAGACTATCTGGCAGAGTTCCTAAGAGAGTTGCGAAAACGTTCTTACAGTGATGTAATATTCAAGTACTTCACTTTCGGAAACAACCTCAACCAGAGGGACGTTATAGGGGTCAAAAAGACATTTTCAGGACTTGCAAAGCTCATCCATCCAGATGAGGATATGTCGAAAGAAGATGCTCAGGAAATACTCGAATATGCCTTAGTAGGAAGGCGAAGGGTCAAAGAGCAGCTGAAAAAGATTGGTGGTATGGAGTTCTTCGATGTAAATTTCTCCTATATCGACAACGATGATATGGAAGAGTATTTCGTTAGTGTCCCGGAGAGTGGAGGAAATAAAATAATACCACCAGGTCTTACAAAATCCGGACAGGTCTATGCAGTAGCTGCAACGGATTCTGGAAAAATAGGCATCTACAAGACCGAACTTCAGGTAGTATCTGGTTCTGGCAAATACGAAGCATCCGGCCTTAATTCAAACTCAAAAGCAAAGGAATCCGTAAAGACAGCGATCAATTATTTTAAGGCCAATGCCAAGTCCATAAGCCAGTCGATCTCCACTAAAGAAACTGACTATTTCATGAGTCTGCAGGATGTCTATGGAGTTGGGATATCTGATGGTTTATCGCTGGCTGCATTCATCAGTCTCTGTTCAGGAGCATTAGATAGACCGATACAGGAACAGACAGCTATCATCGGAACAATGACCATAGGTGGTTCTATATTGAGTATAGATAATCTCTCTGAACTCCTACAAGTCTCCCTAGATGCCGGAGCCAAGAAAGTATTGATTCCTGCATCAGCCACATCAAAACTGAGCACTGTGCCAGCTGACCTGTTGAGCAAGTTCCAGCTTGCATTTTATGCTGATCCTATTGATGCTGTGCATAAGGCATTGTTCTTTGGATGATTTTACGCTGTTAATAGCAGCTATTTAGTTAGATTGAAACATAAGAATGTGGATGAAACATGAAATCTTCACTATGAGACTATACAGCAATCCTCAGTGACAATATAAAGGAAGTACAGGACAGTTAATAAAAAAAAGTAGATTGTCTCTCATATGGAGAGACTAATCGGTCCTGTGTATCTTCAACACAGTGGTTATTTACTATGTATTTACACACTTCAACAGTTGATCTTGGGATCTTACCCTTGTGATCATCACAAAATTCCCCTCTCCCTCTTCACGGCTTCAAGGGTTGTCTTACCTGTTTCAATATCCGACATGATCTTATCAAACTTTGTCTGCGCCTGCTCTTCGATGGTGCAAAACAACTTTAGTGACCGTGGTAACTGATCGAGCACTTCGGGCAAAATTGTTTTATCAATAAGAGGGCTATCAATCATAGTCGAACACCTCTTTTTTGTGTTCGTCTGCAGAGTTGTTGCGGTCACGGATGGTACTGTAGGCCGCTACACTCAAAACTACTGGTCTATATGTAATTCTCGATTTCATCTGTTCTACGGTGGATAAATCCGCATTTGCCTGTTCCACAAGTTCGGAAAGTACTGTTAACTACCTGTTCCTATTTGCTTGATTGTATCTAATTTTTAATATTAGATTTGTCATGTTATTTCCTTCTATAGTGGTGCGACAATATTCTAAATATTAATACTGAATATTAGAAGAGGTACTAAATACAGTATATAAGCTTTTGTAAATCCTATGGTTTTGAAGGAGAAAAAACGAGAGTTAAAGCAACTATTGAAAGCAATTTATATTAACCTTGCAATGAAAAAAGTGTCTTAATAACAATTTTTTGTACTGGTAATAATAGTAATAATGCAAAAAGTGCGGCATGTAATTTCATGGCATCAAAAATAAAGAAAATATCCGAAAAATTAGGAGGGATATCGAATCCTTCCTCTTTACAAATTCTTAAGTTTTTCATTCAAGAGTTTTTCGATTAGCGATTCTAAATTTGCACCCATAAACTCTGCAAGTCCATCCTCAGCGGGTTGTGTAGTGGCTTGCAACTGTTGGGCTGCCTTTGCATCCAAAGCCTGACCACACTGAACACAAAATTTTGCATCAAAAGTATTCGCTGTCTTGCATACGGGGCAATCCTTAGGCATCATTTCAAGTTTTGGTGCAACGTCTTCTTCTTTTATTATACCATGCATTGCTAACAATTTGCTTTCGACATCTGCACCGGATAAGTGCAAATATGTAGCAGGCATGTTTGAGTTAGCTTCCCATCCTGCAATGATCCTCAATTCCATTTCATTAAAGCCACGCTTAGCAAGATCTGTTAATCTTCCGTGTCTAAACGCATGTGGATGTATGTTCTTTTTAACACATGCACGTTGGACCACACCACTTAATAGGTTGCCTACAGCCTCGATTGTCAATCTTCTATATGTTCCATCATATTTCCTATCAGTAACGAACAGTGGGGCATTTGGATCATCTCTGTATGGGTGCTGATTAAGCCATATTCTAAGCTCTGGTACGGATAGTATCAATGCGATCCTTCGCATACCTGTCTTTCCTGAAACAATAATAACACCACCATTATTGTTAAATTCAATATTACTAATGTTCAAGCTCAACAATTCCCCTATTCTTGCTGCACTATCCCACAACAAAGAGATTAAAGCTCTGTCTCTTTGTCTGTTGCATCCGGAAAGTAACTCCATTACATCCGATTCAAAGACAAGTTCATTAACTGGAAGTTTATTTTTAGGTTGTCGGGTTTTTATTCTCTCAAAAAAAGTATTATCGGGAATGAACCAATTATAAAATAATCTTACAATAACCATGTTCATATGGACTGTGGAAGGTTTGTAGTTATCTCTTCTTTGTAAGTAGTATGCTTCTATATCATCTTTTGTAACTGCTCGGAGGTCTTTATTATCAAGAGATTTGACAAATGATGCTATCTGCCATAACTCGCCACTAATAGTGGTTTGTTTCTTATTTTTTAACTTCGCTGCTTTAATATACTCTTCAATAATTTCTTTATTTTGTCCTTCGAACACAGGATCTTTTCTTGTCATATGTAGTAATTAGCTGCATCTTAAATAAATATTACGTGGTAATGCAAAATATAATGTAAATATAGCTAACTATTGAAATTATGTATCACCGATTTAGATATCCAACTATAATTGAAGGAAATTCGAATTTCGATCTGAGCTATTAATTCATATTTTGTTCATATACTCGTATTATATTGAAGCTGATACTGGCTTGTTAATCAAAGAATATATATAAAAACGAGTAGAAGGGGAATTAATTCTTATATCGATAACTAAATGTATTGTTCAGTTCTTATCAGGCCGACCCAGCCAAAAACAACAACAAACCCCTGATAAATAATAATATAGACTTCAAAGAATCTACATAAAAGTATTTAAATGAAAATCTATATAGGTTATTATAATGGTTCAAGATACAACACCCACAAAAGCAGATATCAGTCTACCTGATAAATGGGATGTTGCTGTTATTCCAAAAGAACCAACCTATTTTGATCGTTTCTTGCCTACTACGCATAAGCAAACCACGCTGACAGAATGTGGTATCGACCCAGGGGACGAATATGCACTACCACATCCAAAGATCCATGTCCTTGCAATAAGACAGCCTTGGGCCTCACTGGTAATTCGTGGTCTAAAGAACATAGAAGTACGTTCAAAGAACACGCTTGTCCGGGGAACGATAGCCATCTATGCGAGCAGGGCAATTATTCGGAAAAAGGACCTTAAATGGGTTAACGAGAACTATGATGTCCCAACTGAGCAGTTTGAGGATCTGCCCACGGGAATGATAATCGGAACAGTGAACCTTATTGAATGTAAGGAATATGAATCTGATTTTCATTTCAAGCTCGACCAAAGGCGCCATTTGAGTCCGGAAGAGAGCTATTCCAAGAACATAAAAGGATGGTTCCTAAAATCACCACGCCCGATAGAGCCGGTTAGTTATAAGTTCAATGGCGAGGTCGTCTGGAGTCTGGCAGACACTGATATCCTCCAGCAAACTGCTTGAGGGCTTTTTCTAATAAGTGATACAGATCGAGAGTATTCCTTGTGTGTTCCCTTATGCTATTTTCAATATGAAATCTCTATCTATCAGATTTATAACTAAAATAGTAAACATTTAATATAGATGAATGCATAGATGCAGACTAAATATATAGATAAGAATAGATACAGGGAATACGATAACTGAATTATTTACAACGATTTTTTTATCTATTTATCACATCTAACTGACTAAAGGATTTTATTTAAGTTCGAATATCCGTATCCTAGGGAGAAAATCGCGATGAGTGACGATTACGATGCAACACACATTCAGGTTCTTGAAGGGCTGGAAGCAGTACGCAAACGACCCAGCATGTATATTGGAAGTGTAGACACCAGAGGACTTCATCACCTCGTATACGAGGTCGTTGACAACAGTATTGATGAGGCACTTGCTGGTTTCTGTAAAAATATAGACGTATCGATCAATGCAGATGGTTCTGTAACCGTTGTAGATGACGGTCGTGGAATCCCTGTCGGTAATCATCCAAAATATAAGAAATCCGCACTTGAGGTCGTATTGACCGTTCTCCACGCAGGTGGAAAGTTCGACAAGAGCAACTACAAAGTATCCGGTGGTCTCCACGGTGTCGGTGTATCCGTTGTGAACGCCCTTTCCGAATGGATGGAAGTCGAGGTCAAGCGTGATGGAAAACTATACTACCAGCGTTATGAACGCGGAGCCCCTACATCCGATGTAACGGTCATTGGGGATTCAAAAGGCACAGGGACAAAAAGCACGTTCATGCCTGACTCCAAGATATTCGAAACGACCGAATTCAATTACGGAACACTTATTACAAGACTCAGGGAACTGGCTTTCCTGAATCGAAATATCAGGATCTCTATTACAGATTCACGTGAAGAAGAACTTGAGCAAGACGTTTTCGAATATGAAGGCGGTATAATCTCGTTCGTTGAACACCTGAACCAGAGCAGGACAGCTCTTCACAAGGCACCTATCTATTTCGAGCGTGAAAAGGAAGGGACCATTGTTGAGATCGCCATGCAATACACCGACAGCTACGGTGAATATGTATATTCTTTTGCTAATAACATCAACACACATGAAGGTGGTACTCACCTTATTGGGTTCAAGACAGCATTAACGCGTGTTGCTAACGATTATATCAAGAAGAACAATGTGGTCAAAGGCGATGAGAAGCTCACAGGTGAGGATATCCGTGAGGGACTCGCTGCCATCATCAGTGTTAAGCTGACAGAACCGCAGTTCGAAGGTCAGACCAAAACAAAGCTTGGTAACAGTGAACTTAAAGGGATCGTTGATTCCATGGTGTCCGAAGGTCTCTCCGAATACATGGAAGAGAACCCAAAAGTTGCAGTGATCATCTTCCAGAAAGCACTGGATGCCAGACGTGCAAGGGAAGCTGCTAAGAAGGCACGTGAACTTACACGCAGGAAAAGTGCCCTTGAGATCGGTACCCTTCCAGGTAAACTTGCAGACTGTTCCGAGAAGGACCCATCTGTAAGTGAAGTCTATCTCGTGGAAGGAGATTCTGCAGGTGGTTCAGCTAAACAGGGACGTAACCGTAGATTCCAGGCTATCCTGCCATTCAGGGGTAAGATCATCAATGTCGAAAAGGCACGTCTTGCAAAGGTCCTGAAGAACAATGAGGTACTCTCACTTATTACTGCCATGGGTACAGGGATAGCTGAAGATTATAACATTGAAAAGGCACGCTATCACAAAGTGATAATAATGACCGATGCTGATGTTGATGGTGCTCATATTCGTACACTGATCCTTACATTCTTCTTCAGGTACATGGCTCCGCTTATCGATGCAGGATATGTTTACATTGCACAACCCCCGCTTTACCGTATAAAGAAAGGCAAAGCCGAACATTATGTATATTCTGACAGGGAACTTGCAGCGAAGCTTGAAGAGATCGGTGAGAATAACACCTATGTACAGCGTTACAAGGGTCTTGGAGAAATGAACCCTGAGCAACTTTGGGAGACCACAATGAACCCTGATACAAGGACATTGTTGCAGGTCACCATGGATGACGCAGCCGCTGCTGATGAGATGTTCTCTGTTCTTATGGGTGATGAAGTTGCACCACGTAAAGCGTTCATACAGAAATATGCAAAGGAAGTCGTTAATCTGGATCTATGAGGTGATATAAATGGCAGATAACATGAATAATGAACCTGGCGATGTACAGCCAAATGATGAACCTCTGGATATCAAGACCACAGATACTGGTGAAAGGATCGTCCCTATCCTTATTCAGGATGAGATGAAGAACTCATATATCGATTATGCAATGAGCGTAATAGTTGGAAGGGCTTTACCAGATGCACGTGACGGTCTTAAACCGGTACACAGGCGTATACTCTATGCCATGAAAGAAGCCGGCATGACATATGATAAAGCATACAAAAAGTCTGCCCGTGTAGTGGGAGATGTTCTTGGTAAATATCACCCACATGGTGATACTGCAGTTTATGATTCTCTTGTGAGAATGGTGCAGGAATTTTCCCTAAGATATCCCTTGATCGATGGTCAGGGTAACTTCGGTTCAATTGACGGTGATTCCGCAGCAGCTATGCGATATACTGAATCCCGAATGGACCGTATTTCCAACGAGATGCTCGCAGACATTGACAAGGAGACCGTTCTATACAGACCCAACTACGATGGTTCTCTAAAGGAGCCTACAGTACTTCCTGCAAGACTACCAAATCTTCTTATCAATGGTTCTACAGGAATTGCAGTGGGAATGGCCACCAATATGGCACCACACAATCTTGGAGAGGTAATTGATGCCACTTTAATGCTTATTGATGATCCTGAGACACCAATTTCAAGTCTAATGGAGATCGTTAAAGGTCCTGATTTCCCTACAGGCGGAGTGATCCTTGGTCATCAGGGTATAAAGTCCGCATATGAGACTGGAAGAGGACCTATCAAGATACGGGCAGTGACCTCGCTCGAGGAAATGAAGAACGATAAGAAGCGTATCGTTATTTCAGAACTGCCATATCAGGTCAATAAATCAAGACTTATCGAAAACATTGCCGCTCTTGTAAGGGAAAAGAAAATAGTCGGCATTTCAGATCTGCGTGATGAATCTGATCGCGATGGTATCCGCGTTTCTATTGAACTTACAAGGAACACAAATCCTGAAGTTATACTGAACCAGCTTTACAAGCATACCCAGATGCAGACCACTTTTGGTATCATCAACCTTGCACTTGTCGATAATATTCCAAGGGAACTGACCCTTAAGGAATTGCTTCAGATATACCTTGAACATAGGATAGATGTCATACTCAAACGTTCCATGTTCGATATGAGAAAGGCTGATGAGAAAGCCCATATCCTTATGGGATTAATGATCGCTCTTGACCATATCGATGAGGTCATAGCTCTGATTCGCGGTTCAAATGCTGTGG
Source organism: Methanococcoides sp. (assembly GCA_021108275.1). Lineage (GTDB taxonomy): Archaea > Halobacteriota > Methanosarcinia > Methanosarcinales > Methanosarcinaceae > Methanococcoides. The sequence goes on along the minus strand of JAIORD010000014.1, from coordinate 87,603 downwards.
ATGAGGCTAAGCAAGGTCTGATGAACAAGTTCGGGCTTGATGAAGTTCAGGCAAAGGCCATCCTGGATATGCGTTTGCAGAAGTTGACAGGACTGGAAAGGCAGAAGATAGAGGATGAGCATGGAGAACTTGTCAAGCTTATCGAGGACCTGAAAGACATCATTGAAAGTGATGAAAGGAAATACAGCATCATAAAGGAAGAGTTACATTCCATCCGCGAAAGGTTTGCAGATAAGCGTAGGACAGAGATCACAGGTTCACATGTCGAATTTGAGGATGAAGATCTGATCCCTGTGGAAGAGGTCATCGTTACGATCACCAATAGCGGCTATATCAAGAGGATGCCTGTGGATACCTACAGTCAACAGCACAGGGGTGGAAAGGGTGTCATTGGAATGGAAACAAAGGAACAGGATGTCGTTGAAGATATCTTTATATCATCCACTCATGATTACCTGATGTTCTTCACCAACCGCGGAAAAGTCCACTGGAAAAAGGTTTACAGTATCCCAGAAGGAAGCCGGCAGTCAAAGGGTAAGGCTGTTGTAAACCTGCTTGATCTTGCTGAGAACGAATCCGTTACTGCAACAATAACAGTGAAGGAATTCGAAGAGGATAAGTTCTTGTTCATGGCAACACGAATGGGAACTGTAAAGAAGACCCCATTGTCGGATTTCAGTAATGTGAGAAAGGCCGGTATCATTGCGCTCAAACTTGATGAAGGGGATGAACTTGTCAATGTAGCACTCACGGATGGTTCCAAGGAAATAATGATGGTCTCAAGACATGGAAAGGCTATCAGATTCTGTGAAAGGGATGTTCGTCCAATGGGTCGTACTGCAAGAGGTGTTCGCGGAATGAAGCTTGCCGGCGATGATATTGTAGTAAGTCTTGATGTTGTTGACCTGAGCACTAAACTACTCACCATCACAGAGAACGGATATGGAAAACGTACAACGTTTGACGAGTACCGTGGAATGAAACGTGGCGGACAGGGCGTGATCACCATAGTGACGAGTCTCAGGAACGGTCCTGTAATAAATGTAAAGGCCGTTAAAGAGGAAGATGAGGTCATGGTGACAAGTTCAGAAGGAATTTTCATCAGAATTCCTGTGAAGGATATACGTGCACAGGGAAGAAACACACAGGGTGTCAAAATTATGAATGTGCGCCCCGGCGACAAGGTTGTGGGTGTTGCAAGAATTAAAAATGAGGAATGACACGAACTAAACACTTTTAAATATTGACCATATTTACTAGACTAAATCAGCTTAAAGGATGATCATTATGGAACTTGAAAAATTAAGACACGGTACAGAACTTATCAAACGCGGTTTTGCAAAGATGCAGAAAGGCGGCGTTATCATGGACGTTACGACCCCTGAAGAAGCAAAGATCGCTGAAGAGGCAGGAGCTGTTGCAGTTATGGCACTCCACGCAGTCCCTTCAGACATCAGAAAGGAAGGCGGCGTTGCAAGGATGGCAGACCCACAGGTAACTGCTGACATCATTGCATCCGTAACAATTCCGGTAATGGCAAAAGCAAGGATCGGACACTTTGTTGAAGCTGAGATCCTTCAGGCACTTGGCTCTGACATGATCGATGAATCCGAAGTACTTACACCTGCAGATGAAGAGTTCCACATCGATAAGACACAGTTCACAGTTCCTTTCGTATGTGGCGCACGTAACCTCGGTGAAGCACTGAGAAGGATAAACGAGGGTGCAGCTATGATACGCACAAAGGGCGAAGCTGGTACCGGAGATGTAAGAGAGGCTGTACGCCACATGAAGCAGATCCTAGGCGAGATCAGGACACTTAAGGGCATGACAAAGGAAGAGCTTATCATGGCTGCAAGGGACATCGAAGCACCTATTGAGCTTGTTATGGAAACTGCAGAGATGCAGCGTCTTCCTGTTGTGAACTTCGCAGCTGGCGGAATTGCAACTCCTGCAGATGCAGCTCTTATGATGAGACTTGGTGCTGACGGTGTTTTCGTCGGTTCAGGTATCTTCAAGGCAGAGAAACCGGAAGTAATGGCAAAAGCTATTGTTGAGGCTGTTAACAACTACAACAATCCTGAAGTCCTTGCTGAAGTCTCAAAAGGTATCGGCGCAGGTATGAAAGGTATCAGTGTAGATTCAATCCCAGAGGATCAGGTTCTCCAGACTCGTGGCTGGTAACCTTTCCTTTTTTACTTCATTTTTTGGTGTTAATTATGCGTATTGGCGTTATCGCTATTCAGGGCGATGTTTCTGAACATGTTGAATCTCTTGAGCGTGCTCTTGCAGAACGCGGAGCAACTGCTGAAATAGTTACTATCAAGCACAAAGGCATCGTTCCTACCTGTAACGGACTTGTGTTCCCTGGCGGAGAAAGTACGACACTTGGTCGTCTTATTGTGAGAGAAGGTATTGATGCAGAGATAAAGGAAGCAAAAGAAAAAGGCATTCCAATCATGGGAACCTGTGCAGGTCTCATACTAACAGCAAAAGCAGGCGATTCTCAGGTCGAGAAAACACACCAGCATCTGTTAGGACTTATGGATATAAGGGTCAACAGAAATGCTTTTGGAAGACAGTTCCAATCGTTTGAGGTAGGACTTGATATCTCATTCCTCGATTCCCCATACAATGCCGTCTTTATCAGAGCTCCTGCAATTACCGAAGCAGGGGAGGGTGTAAAGGTCCTTGCATCCATTAATGGAAAGATCGTTGCTGCTGAGCAGGATAATGTGCTGGCATTTGCATTCCATCCTGAACTGACAGATGATATGAGGGTTCACCAGTATTTCCTTGACAAGTTATTCAATTAACCTGTCTTATTCTTTTTTTTGCATTATGTAGAAGACATATCCGTAATCATCAGAGCATTTTCTATACATATCAATTTCAGCATAGGTTTCTTCTGCAATAGCAGCAAATACAGGGTTATCTTCATACTTTATTTTCATTTCCTCAAGACGCTTTTCAAGCGGATGGTAATAGTCATCCCACCATGCTTTTTCAGGAAGCACTAAAAATACACAACAAATAAGTAATTCTTATAAAGGTTTAGAGTGTTACTTTTTTAGGTCTCATAAGAGATTTATTAATGGAACGGTGATCAAGATGGTTAAACTCACAGAAGATATGAAAGAAGCATTTTCAAAAGTAAAGATATTCCCATTTGCAACAGCATCAAAAGCAGGGGTGCCAAATGTTATCCCCATAGGCATGTGCAAGCTGATAGATGATGAGACGATCTGGGTAACAGATAACTATTTCCTGAAGACCCGCCAGAATCTGGATGAGAACCCAGTGGCATCTATTTTTGTATGGGGACCTGAAGTCGGCGGCTGTTTCCAGATCAAAGGAGATGTAGAGGTCAAGACAAGCGGGGATGATTATGACAAAGCCCATGCCGGTGCAAAAACAATGGGAGATAGATTCCCTGCAAAGGCACTTATGGTAATGAAGATCACCGATGTCTTCGAATGTAAGTCCGGGGATGATGCCGGAAAGAAGCTCGTTTGATCACAACAGATCGATCAATTCGATTTTCAGTTAATGATTATTTTACCCTCTTTATTTATGCCTGAAAGGTAAATTAAAAATGAGGAGATGAATTTATCATTAGCATTACTTTTCTTCTTTCTTCCTTTTTTCCATATTTTTATCGGACCAGTTCCACCATTTAAGCAGTTCAGGGTCATGATTCCTGTGGGATGCATAATACACCGCCTCCCTGAAACCATAGAGTACACATCTGTCAATGTGCATCCCCCTCAGATCAATTAATTTAAGATATATCAGCTCGGGATCTTCACCTTTGAGTTGGGAGATGGAATGTATCCCCAGGTCCCACAATTGCTCAGCTGACTTCTTTCCAAAACCCGGCATTTGCATCAGTTCTTCCAATGCCTTTTCTTTTTTTGATCGAGTCATTTCTTTCCCACTGTGGCAATGTAGATAACAAATTCATCCTCGCCATCTATTCCCAGCACGGCATTGAGTTCATCATCAAAGAAGGCTCCAATGGCACAGACCCCACAGTCGATGGACTGGGCGCTCAGATAAAGATTCTGGCACACATGACCTGCATCCAGGTTTATGTACCTGTAACCTCTTTCTCCGTATCTCCACTTCATCCTGTAGATCACCGCTGTCCATATGAATGTGACAGCACTCGATCTTATGAAGGACTGGTCCAGACATGCAGCAGTAATATTTTCAGCAACAAAGGAACCTGTTTTTATCTTAGCCAGTTTGTGTTCAATGGGCAGGAAAAGGTAGATCCCCTCTTCAAGGCCTTCCACGTTGTTTACGAGTATGTATGTCTCGAGGGCGTGTCTTGCACCTGCAGAGGGTACATTCCTCAGCGTGGCTGCATTTCCCATTAATTCTCTCACTCCCTGAGTACACCAGAGCAAATATGACAGCTCCTCGAGAGACAACGGTTCCTGAGAAAAATTTCGAAAGCTGGAACGTCCTTCTATGGCTTCTCTCAGGTCTATATTCTTAACATTTAGTGCTCCCGGTGCGGGAAGCTCAATGACGTCCATTCCATCAGCACCTTTCTGCAATGGCGGCTGCGGATAACCCATTGACTGATCCGACCTTTCTGCATACTGGAATTTTGTTCTATCCATAAACTCTTTGCCAATTTCATTCAAAATAATAATTCCCCCATAATACCCTTTAAGAAAAGTCTTCATTCGTGCTTTATACTTCTTGCCCTTATGGCAACAAAGGAACCTTTTCCAAAGTTCTTCTTCGGTTTTTCCATATCCTGTATTTTGGCCAGAGGGTTGAAAAGAATTTGTCTGATATGCATATCCTCAAATCCATGTTCCTTCAACATTGACAGGACTTCCTCTGTGGTGTGAAATTCAATGTTCTTGTAAAAACTGCTTTCTGATGCTTTCTTGCGGTATTCTTTTCCCAGAAGGCTATTCCTTTCAACAAAAGCAACGATCAGATACCCTTCCGGAACAAGCATGCGATATGCCTCATCCAGTGCTTTTTCAGTATCCATAAAACAGAGACTTGTAACCATCAACGCAAGTTTCATTGAAGATCCTTTGAAAGGAAGTGACTCACCAACTCCTTTTATGCATTCAACCTTACGCGACTCTGCAATTTTCAGCATCCGGGCAGAGGGATCAAGTCCGTAAGTGATGCCCAATTCTGATGAAAACCTGCCTGTGCCAACTCCGATCTCGATACTATTGTGAGCTATTTTCGATGGCATAAGCTCCCTGATGACCTCCAGTTCAGATGCATAGACTGCTGGATTCTTGCCGTACCAGGTATCGTATTTCTCTGTATGGATATCAAAAGCGCTTCTTTTCATAATGCCTTCATACCCCCTGTAAGATTTTACAAAATAAACTATAAAAGCCTTGATATCTGTCTGAGATATATGAAAGTTCGCTGTGAATGGGCCAATGTGAACGAGCTTGAAATTGAGTATCATGACAAACAGTGGGGTGCACCTGTACATGATGACAGGAAGCTCTTCGAGTTCCTGATACTCGAAGGAGCACAGGCAGGTTTGAGCTGGGACACTATTCTGAAAAGAAGGGATGGTTACAGAATAGCCTTCGATGATTTTGATTACAATTTGGTCGCAGCCTATGATGATTCAAAGGTAGAAGAATTGATGCAGGACAGTGAGATCATAAGGAACAGAAGAAAGATCCTTTCTTCAATAAAGAATGCCAGATCATTCATAGAAATAAGAGATGAATTTGGATCATTTAGTAAATACATATGGGGATTTCTGGAGGATGGGAAACCGATACAGAACTCTTTCAGATCTATAAATGATATGCCTGCAAATACCGAATTATCTGAAAAGATAAGCAAAGATATGAAGAAAAAAGGATTTAACTTCGTGGGTCCAACCATAATCTATGCCTTCATGCAGGCAGTTGGAATGGTCAATGACCATGAGATTGATTGTTTCAGGTATGAAGAATGCAGGAAGCTGGGTGAGAAATGAATAGAATTGAGTGGAAGGGAACTGAAAATGAGATCAATGATTCACCCACAAACGGCAATTATCGTTTCATAATTTCGGTTCTCATTTTTTCAGGCATTTTTTCAGCAGCATAACGCAAAGTTATCCTCGGCATTACTTCTTTATTTGCCATAAGGTAGTCGAACACCTCTTTTTGAAAGGATTTGCTTCCTTCCTTGAGCATCCACCCAGAAGCTTTGAGAACCAGGTCCTCTTCTTCATCCAATAGCTTATCTGCGACACTAAAAGCTGTTTTCAGGAAAATACCTTTCCGAAGTCCGAATATCAGAGATACGGCTGCCCCTCTTCTAACCCATTTGTTTTTAGAATCGGTCCATTTCTCCATTTGTGGTGCAAATTCCGGATATATGAACAGGAATTCTCCCAGAACGTTAGTACAAAGGGTGTCACAGTCGCTCCAATCGTTCACGTATTCAGAAAGCCATCGGTAAAATGTATCGAAATGTTCATGTAGAAGATCATTTTTGCACCTTTGGACCCAGAGAAAAGAAATGATCTTGTGCTCGTAAATACCAGTGCCCAAAAGGTCTTCACATAGGGATAATATTTCGTTGAACTTTTTTGTCTTATCAAATTCACTGGTAGCTATTTGACGCACTGCTGGCATTCTCACTCCAAGAAAATTATCCACATTCATCTGAAAGTGATCTCTTATAGTGTTGCGGTAATCCTGATCGATGTTAGCTTCCAGTCCTTTCTGTATTTTCTCAATGAAATCAGGATACATATTAAAAAAGTAGGGTTTCTTCCTTTATATCTGCTGTGAGAACTTTTTTTCAAGATAGATATAGGAGTCATATTAGATTCACTGTGGAAACAAAAGATATATAATTTATAAAAAAATTTTTTCATAAGTTTATATGGTTGGTTGTTCAAAGTTTAATGTACAGATTAAATTTTGATAGTGGGAGGTATTAATACGGATAGAAAACAAACAATTATTCTTGCGTGTGGTATTTTTATGATATCACTGTTTGCTGCTGGATGTGTGCAGGATACACCGAATGAAATGGTATTGACCTTTGATGGTTTAGAAGCACTTGAGGAAGGCCACTATGAGGGATGGGCCATCTTTGGTGAAGAAAAGGTAAGTACAGGAACATTCAATGTGGGCGATGAGCTTGCATTTGTTGCTCCGGAAAACATCGCTGAAGCAGATGCGATAGTTATTACAATTGAACCCGAAGGCGATGCTGATACAGCTCCAAGTGGAGTTGTAGTATTAGCAGGTGACCTGAGTGAAGGTTCTGCAGCCCTTGCATTCCCGGTTGATCTCTCTGGTGCTTCTGGTAGCTACATACTTGCTACTCCAACAAATGGAGCAAACACCAATGAGAACAGCGGTATATGGTTCCTGGACCTTCCTGATCCATCCCCAGCATTAGTACTACCAGCCTTACCTGATGGCTGGGTATATGAAGGATGGGCAGTTTTCGAAGGTACACCATTGACCTCCGGCAGATTTACAGCTGTTGACGAAGCAGATGGTTTTGATGGATACAGCGATATTCAGCAGGCTCCACCATTCCCCGGAGAAGACTATCTTCTCAACCCACCAGCAGGTGTCACTTTCCCTATCGATCTTGATGATGGGGCAAGCCTGGTAGTTGTTTCAGTTGAACCGGACATGAATGGTGTCGATCCAACAGAAGAAGCTCCTTTCCAGATCAAACCACTGGTTGGAGAAGTGCCTTCTGGAGCAGCAGACCACTTTAATTATCAGATGGAATTAAGTCTGGATTCAGTACCATCTGGAACTGCAACAATAAATTAACTGATAGATCCAGTTAAAGAATGACTATTAATTCTTGCTTGGGACGCCTTTTTGGTGTCTCTAGGGTCTTTTTTGAGAATTGAATGCTTCATTTTTCATTTCAGAATTAGGCGGCGTGTTCATAGTATTGATAGAAACCTTTTTTATTCTCCATCAACATTGCCTTAATATTCGGACAACAATCCAAGTCTAAATGATTTACATATGTATTACCCGAGCTCATAATGAAATCTGCATTTCAGTCCATTCTACAAGGCCGAAATTTACTAAAATGATAAAAAGGGGTATGCTAATGGATATTGCAGAATCATTAACAGGTTCAGCTTATATTGACAAGAGGCAAAAAATTCGGTTGGCGAATAATCAAGTCAGTGAACCAAGAAAAAGAAATACTTTCAAGGCTCGCTAAAATTCAAGAATTTACATTAAAAACTGATGAAGAGGAATGCAATTATCTGATCGAGAACAACCCGGAAAATATTAATCTATTTATTCCGTATATTATTGAGCTTCTAAGACAGGGGAAAATCAAAATTGCTAAACCGCTGGCAGAACAGTTCAGTAAAAAGTTTGGTAAAATGTTTAGTTTCTATCTTAAAACATGGTGTTGTTTTTTGGAAGTTTTGGGGATTGGTTGGGAAGGTAAGGTAAGGTAAGGTAAGATAAGATAATTTTAAATCTTATATGTAATATTAACAATTTCAAAAACGATGTGATAAAACATGATTTCTGAAAAAGATGATAATATTGTGATCGATATCGATAATAATTCATTATTAGATATACTTGAACCAGATAATGAAGAAATCCTTAAACTGAGAAGCCTTGAAGATAAAGAGGATGAATTCAGTCTGCATTATGGTATGTTTGAGCACACCATTGCTTATTACTACAATGAGGAAAACGGCACAATAACTGACAAAGAAGTTATTAAGGTACTAAAAGACATAAGATCAAATCTTGGCAAGAAGATGAACTATTTTAAGCATCCTCTTGCAGAATCATTAATTGAAAATACAGTAGAAATAGGCAATGAAGAAGCAATTACTGTTCATGAATTCAATCTTGTTATTGATTACATGGTTAGATCAATTGACAATCGTTCGTGGATGTCAGATAGACAAGCGTATTTGAAATGGGTTTGTTATTACTTAGACATCGCCACAGTAGAAGATAATGCAAGATATGTCAAAAGAGTTGAAAAGCTGGCAAAAAAGCATGATATGCCTCCAGAAATGGTAGATTCTCTTTTAGAAAAAAACCCTACTTTTAAAAAAGGTAAAGCTTCAGATTCCTTATATCTCAACAGTGAATTTCTCGCAATGAATGAGGATGAAAAGTTTGATTACTTAGCAAAAAATGCCACAAATGAATTTAACTTATTTATGGCATACCTCTTTGAGCTTGAAAAAAGAGGAGATATTGAACTGGCAAAAAAGCTGGCAAAAAGAGTCAGTAAAAAATTTGGTGATATATTTACATTACATATGAAAGTAGGGGCATTTTTCATGCATATTGACCCAACACTATCAAAAGGATACTACAATCGAGCTCTCGCATCTCTGGAGAATGTAAAAGTAATTTCAGATGATATGAAGCTAGAAATTGCCGAATCTATTAAAGATGACATTAGGTTATGCGATAAACACTTGAACTAACTGGATACAAAATTTAATATAAGTAGTAAAACAAACGGCTCTGTAGAAAACCTATTAAAATCAACATATATAGATGGGGATTCTATTCCAACATCAGGCAACACATTTCCTAATTTTTTAAAATTGAGCTAATATCCGAATATCGAGGATTCCTACAGAGCCGAAATAAGCGTTTATTATAAATTCTCTTCATGCATAATTTCTATTAGCGCATAAATTAGGGGGTACGTAACAAATGGGAGATAAAGTTAACAGTGAATGTCCAGTAACACATTTTCAACTGCCAGTAAACAACGTAGAGCGTGCAAAGGAATTCTACAAGAAACTTTTCGACTGGACAATAACAGACATGGGTTTTAAAAGAGATTACCAGCTGATCTCTACAGTTCCAACTGATGATAAGGGCATGCCACTGGAAGTAGGCGCTATCAATGGTGCACTTTTCAAACGTGAAAGTGCAGATGAATATCCTTCAATTGTTGTCACTGTAGATTCGATCGAGGCCACGATTAAAAAAGTGGAAGTTTCCGGCGGTAAAGTGGTGAGACAGAAAGAAACTGTGATGGAAATTGGATACTATGCTGAGATAATTGATACTGAAGACAACCTTATCGGCCTGTGGGAAAAACTTCCATATGAACTGAAATTTGATATATAATTCAGCTTGAATAGCCCTGCAGAGTACCTTATGATATTAGATAAATATCATATTATGTTAACAGGCAATAGAAACCTGTTACGGTTTTTTTAATTTGCTGTTTAATCCCCACAAATATTAGCATAACTCTACCATATATCGACAAGTATATATCCAAACCGCTGTGTATTGAAGTTGTCTAAATTTCGACAGGTTTGTTTTTAAAAATAAGCCCATAGAATTTGAACATAATTATACTTGGTGATCATTTTGGAAACTTATACAATAATAGCCCTGATATTTGTGCTACTTGCTTACATCTACACTTCATTCTGTTTACAGAAAATTGCGATCAAGACATCTACTGAAAATGCCTGGATGGCATGGGTACCTTTGCTCAATGTACTCCTTATGTTCAGAGTTGCAAGATTATCCCTCTGGTATGCCATCATCTTCCTCATCCCCTACGTCAATTTCCTTATGGGAGCTTACCTTTGGGGTGAGGTCGCAGGAAGACTTAACCGCTCAAAATGGCTCGGAATACTATTCCTCATACCTGTGCTCAATCTGTTCTTGTCGGGCTATCTGGCTTTCACAGATGCAGATGTAAATTGAAATGGTTATGATGCTGAATATGCAGATATATGATCTGCTTATTCTCATTATTTCTTAATTTACATCTCATCCTTATTCATTTTATCAAAAAGCAAATCAGACATTTATCAGGATCAGGTTTTTCTGCGGTCAACAACTCTTTTTGGTCTTCCTTTTAACTTTAATATCTCCAGCTCACCCATACCGGCAAAATTAATGTCAACATCCAAACCCCCTTCCTCATAAAGGTTCAAAGTGCCTGTATATGGATTTAGGAACCCCTTTAGGAAATTCTCTTGAATAATATCCCTGTCGCATTTATTCTTATCAAGGCATTCCAGATTTACCTTTAGAACGGCCTTTCCACCACTATTTTTGTCTAAGAATGCTTCATATTCACCGGTCAGGTGGTCCATGTTCTCCCTCTGGAAAACACCCTGTTCAACATCCACACGATTGAAAGGTGAACCTGATACCCAGAGACTTTCAGCTTCACGTTCAGGGGTATAAATTCTCATATGGGTCCTGCCACAGGCACATTTATCACGGGAATGCACAACGGTTGTATCCTCTGTATCATAATTGATTAAAAGGCTGCCACATTTTTCCCCCGGACTTAAAAGGGTCGTTAACACTATCCTGCCACATTCCCCGTCCTCAAGGAATTCCTTTCGGTATGGGTCATAGACATCGAGATGGACAAGGTCTTCCGGCACATGGAGTCCATTCTGCTCGACACACTCCCCACACATCGTTCCTTCAGTACTTCCGTAGGTATTGTAAGCAGGACAGCCCCATACTTCCTCAAGATAACTGCGACTCTGCTTGGCAAAGCTCTCTCCGCCTACTACCAATTTATTGATACTCGTCTCTTTCGGGTCAATTCCTTCGCTCTTAAGTCTGCGTGCGAGCCTCAACAATTTGAAGACACTGGCAACTATGCCCGTGGGTTGATAGGTCTCAAAGATGCGAGTAGGAAAGGTGCATTTGCCTTCAGGAATGACCGACATGCCGACATCCCTTGCAGAGAGTGTCATTGTATTTGCACCTACGTTCATTCCATAGGAGGCACACATGACCATCCTGTCACCCGGTCCGAATCCCTGTGAACGAAAGCTGCGTCCGTATTTTTCAGCATAACGTAACCAATCCTGCCAGGTGAGGAAGAACGATTTGGGGACACCGCTAGTGCCACTGGTCTCATGAATGGTATAGATATCATTCCAATCTGCACTCATGAATTGAAAATCATCGGTCTTTGGTGGCTGGTTCTTTCGTATAAGATCACCTGAGACGAGCGGCAATTCCAGTAGGTCCTCATGACTTCTAATGCTTGAAGGAGAAACACCATTTCTTTCGAACCATCTTCTGTAAAAAGGAGAATGCTTTACAGCATAATCTATGGTGTAACGCAATTTTTCTTCGACGAGGGAATCGAGTTCCCCCCTTTCCATTGTCTCTATATCTCTGTTAAAATACTCCCCACTCAAAGTATCAACCCCTTACTGATGTTTTAAGAACAGCACCCCGAACAGGAACAACGCTACAACGAAACCGACAATTCCGAGATTCGCCAGGTTTGTATCCTGTTGTGTTGCAAGATAAGCAGAAGAAACAAGTATAATTGAAAGGAAAATGTATTTTGCTAGAGAGTCCAGCACTTTATCGTGTTTGATCTCCTTGGCTTTTTCATCAAGTTTATCAAAGCGATAGCCTCTGATGGTCTCGATAACATCATTGATACCTTGTGGCAGGTTCTTGAAGATCTCAAGGTATCTGTCACTTTCCAGAAGGAAATATTCTGCTGCATTATATGGTGAATAGCGCTTCATCATGACCATTGTTATCAATCTTTTTGCATCTTCGATGATATTAAACTTTGGGTCAAGTTCAAGGCAGACACCTTCGACCAGTACCAGAGAACGTTCAAGGGTTGAAAAATCACTTGGCAGGGATAGATTATATTTGAGTGCCAGATTTGCATAACTATCGTTCTGACGTTCACCAAGTGCGAAATTCTGAAGGGATATCAATGAGTCAAGATCTACCTTGAACTTGTGGACATCTATCTCATCCTTATTTATGTTGGCTATCTTAAGGAAGGCTTCAAAAGCAATATCCACATTTTTCTTATAGATACCATAGAACAGGTTCAACATGTTCCGCCTGAGCTCGGAATCGATTATACCCACTTCACCAAAATCAATGAAGGCGATCCCATCCTCTCGAAGCAGGATATTAGCAGAATGCGGATCAGCGTGGTAAAATCCATGCACATAGACCTGTTCAAGATAGCTTGAGCTGATTATATGGGCATACTTTGAACGTATGGCTTGGCTATCTCCTTCAAGGTCCTTTACAAGCACCCCTTCCATATAATCCATAACAAGAACGCTCTCAGTACAGAGATCGTCATACACACTCGGAATATGAACGTCCTTTGTAGATCCAAATATTTCACCGAATCTCATAATGTTACGAGCTTCATTACGAAGATCCACTTCCTTGTTCAGAAGTTATTTGAACTCATCAAGAAAACTATCGATATCGAAGTTACTTCCAAAGCCCCCTATCCTGGCCAAAAGCGGCTTCAGGTCATTGATTATTGAAAGATCGACATTGATCAGGTCAATTAGGTTCGGACGTGCTATTTTAACTGCTACCCTTTTACCGTTCAGTACAGCTTCATATACCTGTGCAATGGAAGCGCTTGCAATAGGTTTTTTGTTAAATTCATCAAATCGTGATACAAATGCAGCGATCGATTCCGAATATGGATCGGTCACGTCTTTAGTCTGACATCCAATATTGTACCCTTCAAAAGATGCTCCCATTTCCTCAAATGAAATTGATCCGACCTTATTCTGTAGTTGGGATAACTCCTGGACATAACTAAAAGGAATAAGATCTGGACGTTTGCTCATGATCTGCCCGAGCTTGATGAATGTTACACCAAGGTCTTCAAAAGCAAGTCTGAGCTTTCGTGCATTTTTTTGTGCTTCCCGATCTACCGAACAGGTGATCTTCTTGTTAGAAACGTAATTGCTCTGTATTTCTTTATAGAGCAAGCTAAACAAATTATATTTAAAAAAGACCTTTATGATTGCAAAATATCTTCTAAGCTTTTTGAACATTAATATAATATGTTACATTTATTGGTTAATAAATGCAAGGTTGGTCGAAAGGTTACTGAAGAGTTTAATTCTGTGATGAATGGAAAAGTTGAGTCCAGGAAAAAGAACAGTTCTTGGGAATCTGTTCTTTTGGTTAAAGCAAGGGAGTTAAGCCATCATCTTGTTGGGAAGAGGAAAACCATTGAGTTTATGAAACCTGTTTATGTGACTGAAAGGGATGATCTAGGTCTGTTTAAGAAGAAAAAGAAAACAATTCCTCAAAACCAATTATTGTTTCAAATTATTAATTGTCGTGAAAATATAAACCTGTTTAACATTTTTGTATGAAATTGAAACGTTTATGGACAAACAGCTATATATAGAATACCTTCATTATTAAGATTGCTTTTAAAGGCAAAAACTAATTTAATAAATTATAGGTCTAGATGGTATTTCCTTAACTGTATTTACTATTTTTTCGTATGTTTACTAGCTGGTTATTATCTTTTTAAGCAGTTTAAAGGAAGTGAAATATTTGTTCAACAACATGGAATCAACTGCTCCAGTAGAAGCTGGCGAATCATACGACGTAACAATTGAAGATACCGCAAGAGAAGGCGATGGAATCGCAAGAGTAAGCGGCTTTGTAATTTTTGTACCTAACACCTCTGTCGGTGACGAAGTAACAATCAAGGTCACCAAAGTAGCTCGAAAATTCGCATTTGGCGAAGTAGCTTAATTATCATAATTAATTAAGCACATGATTGGAAGACCAAATTTTGGTTTTCCATTCTTACTTTTTATTCTCTCAAAAATTAATAAATCATTAAAAAGAATTCGGTTTTTTAGGAATTGTAACTATCACAATTTTTCTTTCCTAAATAATGATCATTAATTGCTTGTGAGAATTTGCTTTAATGTAATTTCTTTTTCATTTTGTATAGATGAACAAATGTTCATTCGTTTTATTATATTTGTTGTAGGATCTATAATGTGCGATAAACCAAAATGTACTTTTTACGGTGAAACTAATGACATCAATGCTTTGATTGGTTGTGTTATTAGAACATTAGATAAGGCTGATATGGGCAAAGAGAAACTCGAATACATCAGAAAAATCAATCGTGATGGAAACATGTTCGATACAGCTATTAAAACTTCAAGTAATTATGTAGAATTTGTGGAAATTGAATAAATCTTCATAAATAATTTTTATAAAATACTACCATATTATTAAACAATCAAAAAATTGGACTTGGGTATTTAACAAATACGTTCCCAAAGGCTGTTGATGATTGGTAGGCTGAGATTTGGGAAGAGATTCTCAAATTGCATAATGGGATCCTTACCGAGATAGACATTGAAGAGAAGTATTCAGGTTTGTATGCTATGTACAAATTAATAAAAAAAGAAATTAGAGAGAAGTTATAATTCTTCTCCCAGCCATTCTTTTACCTTTTCAGGATTGTTCTCTATCATTTTGCTGCTGCATCTTCCTGAGTCAATCCCTGATCAAGATCCAACATGATGGATTCTATATCAGAGAGTTCCATTTCATATCTTGAAATAATTTCATAGACATCTGGCCTGTCCTCAGACAAATCATTTCTTGCCAGGAGAACAATATTGTCACCTTCACCATAGACATTCTCTGGGATATGGTAGGTGCACCGTAGATATTTTTCTGCATGATACCGTGAACGTTTGCAGATGCAAGAATCCAATGATTATGTAAATATTGAATAATAAAAAGTCCCTTGTATATGTTTGTATCAGATACAAAGGATGATGAACGAAGACATGTGGTCATTATCGGCAATTGATAATGGTAAAGTGAAATTAACTCCATTCTATATGGCAAATGAATAAAGGGATGATTCTGATCTGTTGAAGAAGAAGATCATTGCTATGCCTTACACCGAATAGAAGAAGATGGGATTCTCTAAAGGTATTCTTCATTACATGAAGCAGAATGCCAGGATTGATAAGCCGTTTACTCTTAATGCTCATGTAAGAAAACGATTGGAGAATTGGAATGAAAATAAAATGGAATAACAACAATATTGTTTTTAGTTATTGTGCAGAAGCGGACTTAAACGGTATAACATCAATGCTTTCAAAACAGAGTGTATGTGAACATCTACTTTTCGGACCAAACAAAGAAGAAGACACATTAGCTTATTTTTCACCATAAATCGATTCAATCAATGAATCCTTAAAAGAGGATAAAATACCAGATATAAATGTGTTCACAATCAGGGAAAAGGACAGTGGTAATTTCATAGGGCAATGCGCATTGCTTCCAATAGAATTCACAAATGGGAACTACCTCATCGGATACCAGATCGATGATACTCAATGGAGAAAAGGATATGGAAGTGCTGCTTGTGAGTTCCTGGTATATTATGGTTTTGAGGTCCTTGATGCATTCAGACTCACTGGGGACTGTGCAGAAGGAAATATTGGTTCTGAAAAAGCAATGATAAAAGCAGGTTTTCAGCCAGAAGGAAGACAAAAAAGATACTGGATCAAAAATGGTAAATGGTATAATAAGCTCCATTTTGGTTTAATCAATGAAGATATTTCGGAAGAGAAGATGGAAATGTTGAGGAAAACATATAATAAAACTTGAACATGTTCTCGAAATAAAATATTCATAGAGAATGAGCAATCTTTGATTATTGTCTTATTCTCAAGACTTTTCTATATAATAAATATACAAGAGTTCGTTTTTTCGAGCTTAACTATATCCCCGCACAAGTGGGGACGAGTAGTAGAGCAAAAAATCAAATTAAAAGCGGTTTGTATTCGGATGTGACCTGCTTTTTATGAACAATTCACCCCCTAATATGATATTAGATATTATTATTCTTTGATTGCTGCTTTGATTTCTTTTTTAGTTTCAGGATCATTTAATTGTTCATCAGTAACAGGTCATTTATTTGTGTTCTTCTGTAAAATGAAGAACGTATAACCATATTCATCTGGGTATTCTCTGAAGATCTTTATCTCTTTTCTGTTAAAACTAAGTATCGTTTCTGCATCGGTGTTTCCTTTATAGTTATCACTGATGTCATCAACTCTTTTTTCCAGATGGGCGTAAAAATCCCACCAGGTAGAAGCTGGCAGTTTAAAGCGGTCAATGATATCATATCCTACTGCCATGATAACTTTTTCAGTATCAGGTATGTTCTTGATATCAGGATAACAGCCCTGCCAGAATTGAAGCACTTCCGAAGAAGGTTCATCCGTGAACCATGTGCTTTCTGTCAGTGCTATATAACCCTCATCTTTCAGAAACTGTTTCCAGTAGCTAAGTCCTTTTTCAAAACCAATGACAAAGATAGAGCCCTCTGACCAGATGATGTCGAATTCTCCTGCTTCAAAAGGCAGTTCATCCATGGAAGCACAAACCGTGGTAATCCTGTCATCAAATCCTTCTTTAACTGCATTTTCCATCAGTTTATCCAGAAAAGGCTGGTAAATGTCAGTTGCAGTGATGTGACAGTCGTTGCAAATCTTCGCAAGATGTATTGTCTGCATACCCACACCGCAACCAATGTCAAGGATCTTACTGCCTGCAGGAAGGGAAGAAAGCAAATTAAAGGCTTTTTCAGTACACTTGTTATTACCTGGACCCTGTCTGGGCAATCCATCAAATATCTCAAAAATTGGTGATTCTACCATAAAAATATCAACCAGATAATTGCTTAAATCTGTTGTGGTACCACGATAATGATTGCGTTTTCATCAATGTGTTTCTTAAGATTCTTCAAGCTTTCTAACTTGATCCTTATTTGTTCTTCTGATTTCATCTCTCACACTTCCTTTATTATGGGATTTTGGAAAAGATGAAACTATAGACTATTTAGCTTTTGCATATTATGGTCACAACCCCGTACAAAAAATGAAAGATACCTATATCCCCGTTAAATTATGCGGGGTAATAGGTAATGTTGATTTTTTGTACGCTAAGTTTATTAAAGGTTAAAAAAGCACGATAGAGGAGTTATATGCTATCTGGAAAAGGGGGGGTCGCATACCTGAAAGTATTACTTGCTTTTACCAGCAGAAAAATGTAGAGTATTATAATTTATAAGGTCATTAGAATGTACCAAATGCAGAATAATAACCTCAAGCCTTTTTAAGATGCTGAGTAAATATCATATAGATAGTTTGATGCAACTTTTACAGTTTATGTATTAAGCTAATTAATTTAGAAGGGAGGAGTTTAAGATATGAAAATACTCGGAATATCAGGAAGTCCAAGGACAGAATCACGTTCAGGTTCTATTAAAGTGGTAAAGAAAATTCTAGAGAATACAGGCTGTGAATACGAACTTATTTCACTGCACGGTAAGAACATAGGTGGCTGCATCGGATGTATGGCATGTGCTGATGACAATGTGTGTAAAGTGAATGATGATCTAAAAAACATGCGTGATAAAATTGTTGAAGCTGATGCTTATGTTTTGAGTGGTGTCAACTATTTCAACACATTAAATGGAGTGATGCATTGTTTCCTTGAAAGGTGGTATCAATTCAGGCACCGTGAAGCTGATATTCTCTGGGGAAAACTTGCAGTTACTGTGAGTCTTGGAGGTATGAACCCTTCGCCACCTACTGAGGTTCTAAACACATTCTGTGCAGCTAATGTAATTAAAGTTATAGATACTGTTGAAGGAATAGGTGCTTTTGGTTGCTGCTATTGCGGACATGGTGAAGACTGCAAGGTAGGAGGACACTATGCTGTACATGGACCTAACTCTCCGATCAATGCAGATACGATCCCTGACGTTACAAAAGACGAAAAAGTGATGCTTGCAGCTGAGCAGGCAGGTAAAAAGCTTGGTGAGCAACTGCGCTCTGCTGATTACAGCCGTGAGAAAACAACACAGGAAGTTATGGAAGTTCTTCAGAAAATGCACCAACAGGGATAATTTGTATAATTTATACAGATTAAAATTAATCTCAGTCGAGATCCTCGATATTCGGACACAAAACCAATTTAAAAAGATTATTTAATGTGTCAAATGATGTTGGTATATGATCATAATGCCAACCTATTGGTGTTTATTTTTATTTTTTAATTTTAGAATATTTGTTCCTCTCCGACATCCAGTGAAAGTAGCAGCATGAACACAGAACATAACTTTGTTGAAATATGACTCGAGATATTGATATAACATCAAAATAATTAAGTATGTGATTTATATGAGCGGCAGTGGAAATTTGAAAATCAGGGATATTAGAAGCAAGGATATTTTAAATACAATCTCTGTAGAAGGCGAGGTTTCGATCATAAAAGAAATCCATCCGATATGGAAAACTACTGCCTACATGTGTGATCATTGCGAATTTATTATGTACTTACCAGTTGAAGGATCTAAAATTGGGAAACCAGTACATTGTGAAAACGAATGGTGTGGTAATAAATCTGACTTTACTCTTTTAGAAAAAAAATCCACATATACTGATTCTCAAGACATATTGATCAAAGAATCAGATCATACTGAACCAAGAACATTGCTTGTCCATCTGGAAGGAGATTTGGTAGACTCAATTAATTTTAAAGACAGAGTTGTTGTAACCGGGCTACTAAAAGCTCAATTCAAATCAACTACTACTGGTAATTTTGTTTTAGAAGCCAGCTCGATCGAAAAAATTAAAGAAAAGAACATGGTTAGTGATAATAAAACAGGAACAGACTCAAATGATCAAATAAGGGTCATGCGTGAAATAATCGATCAGCTCAGTTCATCTTCCCCTTCCAATGATGTTTCACTTGAAGATATTTATCGGGAAGCTTCAAATTTACATGTTGAACGTTACATTGCTGAGGAATTGATTACGAGGCTTAAACACAAGGGAGATTTAATGTCTATTGATCACGAGCATGTAAGAGCTGTTTGGTAATTCGATCTACTAATTCAATCCAATTCTCCAATCTTTTCTTTACATGAGCATTAAGAGTAAACGGCTTATCACTCCTACTATTATGCTTCATGTAATGAAGAATACCTTTAGAGAATCCCATCTTCTTCCATTCGGTGTAAGGCATAGCAATGATCTTCTTCCTCAACAGATCAGAATCATACCTCTTTACAACATAAACAAGCTTGATGAACTCAATCGTTTTCCTCTTCCCAACAAGATGATGGCTTAACTCCCTTGCTTTGAGTAGCAGTACAGATCCCCAAGTAGAATTCTTCTTCTAACAGCTTCATCACAGTATCAATTATTCAACATTATTTTGATGTGCTCACTTATAAATAACAAAAGGACCAAAAATTAAATTGGGAGTGATATTATGAATCGAGAATTTGTGGGTTTAATCTTATTAGGTGAACTATTATTTTTTGGCGGAATATACTTGATAGTATTTGCATCGAAACCTGAAGGCTTATTATTTTGTATACTCGGGATGATAATCTCTTCTTTCGCAATAATAAGAAACAAAAAATTAAAAGCCACCCTTATTATAAATAAGAACTGATGAGCTAACAACCAGATCTGCTATCTG
The DNA here is from genome assembly GCA_021108275.1 of Methanococcoides sp. GTDB lineage: Archaea > Halobacteriota > Methanosarcinia > Methanosarcinales > Methanosarcinaceae > Methanococcoides. The sequence goes on along the minus strand of JAIORD010000014.1, from coordinate 67,279 downwards.
CCCGGATGACATGTCCGATAAATTGCTATGCAGAAGGGTCTCAGATTGATATACCCTTCCGCATTTCCTGTTAGAAGGAAAACACTATATTTCTGCAAAGCTGGACACATCCAAAAATGTTGAATAGTTATATATCTCCATTTTATAATGGGAAGAAGGTATTCGATGGAAGAAAAGGATGAACAAATAAATTTAGATAAATTTACTCCAAGACTTTTAGGTGCAACTTTTTTTATTGTAGCAGTTGCAAGCGCACTCAGTGGATTTCTGTTATTATCATTAATTGAACCTGATAATATATCCGCAACCATGATCAACATTTCAGAAGACCCAACTAAGATGCAGATGAGCATCGTAGGTGAGTTCATTACATCCATTGGAATTGTACTCTTAGCGGTATTACTTTATACCACCCTGAAAGGACAAAATCAAATTATTGCTCGTTGGGCACTTGGCTTATGGATAATAGAAGCAGCAACTCTTGCTGTCAGTAGAATAAGTGCTTTTTCTCTCTTAAATTTAAGTCAAGAATTTATAAAAGCTGGATCTCCGGTTCCTTCATATTTCCAAACTCTTGGCAGTTTATTTTACGAATCAGCGCAATTTGGTTATGATCTACATGGACTATTTTGGGCTTTAGGAGGCATACTATTTTACTACTTATTCCTTAGATCCAGATATATTCCAATAGTATTCCCCCTTTGTGGAATTATTCTAACCTCTGTGGCATTTATTGGAACCTTGCTTGAGTTCTTTGATTTTGCTGTTCCAATGTATGTATTCCTTCCAAGTCTGCCATATGAAATAGCAATCGGGATATGGCTTATATTCAAAGGCATAAGGGATGGTTCAGAAACAAAGTAAACTTGGCATCAGCAAGATCAAAGCGTGAAAAGATCAGACAGGATTTGCCTAATTTGTACTTGCCGAGCTTACTAAGGAGATCAGCATATTGTTCAAAGCCAGGCATTATGTAGAGGGTCAGGTTTTGTTTTCGAGGGAAAAACCTACCAACATTCAATCGCCCGTACGTCCGCTGGCATATTTGTAGGTGTAACTACCAAAGCCAACGATGCTGTTTCCCCACTTGGCGAGTTCTTCACCAGTCACTTCCTGCATAAGATTCATTATGGCTAAAGAATCGGTGCGCTTCTTTTCAGTCTCAACACTATTGATGAAATCTTCTACGCTTGCTTCATTCTTCCTGGTCTTCAATTCTGCCATTTGTAACACCCCTTATTTTATCAAGTTCTCGGATTTAGAATAATTTATAATCAGTTAAAGTTATCTTAATATTATGACTACTCAAATGTTCGTGAACTTACCTGTGAAAGACTTGAATCGATCAATTGAATTCTTTACTAAACTTGATTTCGAATTTGATCCACAGTTATCTGACGAGAAAGGCACCTGTATGATCGTGAACAAAGAGAGTTTTGTAATGTTATTAACTGAAAGTTTTTTCAAAATGTTTACTACAAAGCAAATATGTGATGCTAAGAAAAGCACTGAGATGGCGGTTTCCCTATCTGCTGAAAGCAGGGAAAGAGTAGATGAACTGGTAAACAAAGCCAAAGAAGCAGGTGGTTTAGAAGAAGGAGAGCCACAGGATTATGGGTGGATGTATGGACGCAGCTTTGAAGATCCTGATGCATATTTGGGCAATATTTCACATGGATGAAAGCGCTACTAGCAAAGATTGATCGGAACTCATATTGAGTTCATTTGATTTTTCATCTCTTCACAGAAATTTCATTATTTTCAATTATCTAAACTCTCCATCACATAGCATTGAGAGTAGATGGATTATGATTCTTGACATCTGCTTCAAGATAAAAAAACAATATCCGATATAATAATTATGAAAAAAATAAGAAAATAATAATGGAAGATCAAAAAATTGATCTTCCAATAAGTGTTTAATTAATTATGATAATTAAACTAATTCGCCAAATGCGAATTTGCTCATGACTTTGGTAACTTTGATTGTTACTTCGTCACCGACTGATGCGTTAGGTACAAAGACTACAAAACCGCTTACTCTTGCGATGCCGTCTCCTTCCCTTGCGATATCTTCAATTGTTACGTCGTATGTCTCGCCAGCTTCTACTGGTGCAGTTGATTCCATGTTGTTGAACAAATATTTCACTTCCTTTAAAGTGCTTAAAAAGATTATAACCAACTCGTAAACATACGTAAGAATAGTAAATACAGTTAAGGAAATACCATCTAGACCTATAATTTATTAAAGTAGTTTTTGCCTTTAAAAGCAATCTTAATAATGAAGGTATCCTATATAAATCTGTTTGTACATCAATTCCTATATTTCACACTAAAAATTAATGATCCCAATATTTTCATGGCAAATTAACATTTGAAACGATAATTGGATACGAATAATTTTCCACTTAGCATATCCTTCACATATAACATTCTAAGCAAATAACTTTCAGATCTAACGTTGCTTTATTTAATGAAAAGCATCCTTATATAATCTCATTCAATGTATGACATGAATAATAAATTTAGTCTAATTTAAGGACTGTACGTGAAAGTTTCCCTTTTTACAGCTCAAGCATCCATTAACCTTTTCAGATGACAGTTATTATTCTTTTAGATTTTGGATAATTAGCATGATATTGCTTATGACAGTGTACATGCGCATAGACTAAATTTGAGATTTTGTTATCTTTATGATCTCCATTTATGTGATGGAGATGTCTTTCTTCTGCATCAGCACTAATGTCCATCAGCTGATCACAAAACGGACATTTGCCTTTTTGATTTTCCCATATTATCTTAAACTTTTCTGATGGCATTTTAGCACCTTGATCGAATTTGCGTTAAACAAAGTGTTCTTTGTCAGTATAAGGGTCTTTTGTTGTTGAAAACACCCATTTTCTTGTTCCTTTGGTATGCCAGCATTTATTGACAATCCAATATTTAGATTTAAAGGGAGTCTCACTTAGCCCATTTCTAAAGTATGTGCCATATTCTGTTATCCAGAATATTAAATATTTCTTTGGAGACTTATGCTCAAAATGTTCCACATACTACATTATACGACATTAAATACTTCAAATTGCAATGTTATAATGAACAAATTATTAGGAGGAATAGACAATGATCATGATAGTAGCGAAAAACAAGGTAAGAGAAGATAAAAAACAAGAATTTTTAAAAATCACCGAAGAGCTCATACAAAAAAGCCAGAATGAAAAAGGTTGCATTTCTTATGATCTGTATGAGGACATAGATGATCCGTACACTCTGACATTTATTGAATCCTGGAAAGATATGAAAGCAATTGATCTTCATAATAAAGCGGACCACTTTATGAAGATTGTTCCTAAATTGGCAGATCTAATCGAAGGGGAAATAGAAGTGAAGATGTATAGGCCGGCGAAGTAATTTAATGTGTTTCAAAATACTTTAGGTAGGTACACATTTATTTTGTATGAAGGAACATAACCGTAGATATAAGTTATGAATATCTATCTGGCAACAATTTTATTGTTCGGTACAAAACGACTTTTAATGAATAGAAAATAGACGTGATGCTACTTTTTATTAGGTTTCTCCAGACCTGCATTATCAGGGAACTGATGTAATGCTGGAGGATCATTTTAGGAATATTGAGCTTATCTAATATGTCCTAAAAGTTGAGCATTCTTAATGCTGTGATCCAATGTGTGCAAGGATTTTCAAATTTTTCAAGGATCTCGCACATGTGTAACGGATATCCAGTAAACCTTGGGTCCCTTCTGTCCGGACATGTGACGGTCTTCTAATCGATTTTTGTTGTACTTGGTTGTGTACATATAATTCAAAAACCAAATTATAAAAGAGCGAGTTTTAAGTGAGAATGAACCAAACTATTTGTATTATTTATATGCAATATTTTAAAATTATTTACAAAGCCAAAGATATAAATAATTTAAATTATCAATTAATATTATGGGGGAGTGTAAAGCATGTTATCCTTTTACAAGGGAGAAAAAATCAATTTAAATATTGTTACTCAAGGATTAATCTTTTTATTAGTATTATTCTTTTTATTAACACCTTCTGCTAGTGCACGTGATTATTCGTTAGAAGAGGCTACAGCAAACATAACTGTAGATTCTAATGGTCTAACCCACGTGGAAGAGTCAATTTCATATAATTTTGAAGGGACTTACTTTGAAGTTTTCCGGAGAATATATTACCCACCCGGAGGATCTATTGAAAATATCCAAGGATATTGTAACAATGAACAATGTACATTTGAAATTGTTTCGATTCAAAATGGATATGAATTAATTGGTAAGCTTCCTCAACCCACACCTGAAAAAATAACTTTTGTGGTTTCGTATGATTATCATGGGGGAGTTAAGGTTTACAATGACATTTCTGAACTTCATTATAAGCTATGGGGTGATGAATGGGAAAGACCACTCAATACTTTCACTGCAACTCTTACCTTACCGACTGAAACCGGAGAAGACATTTCCTATTGGCTTCATCCAAATGATTATACTCAACAGACCTATCTTGAAGACAATGTTATAAGAGTAAAAGCAGATAATATTCCATCCAATAGCTGGTATGAGATAAGGGCAGTATTTCCAAGGATAGAATCTCCAGATTCAAAATTTGTTTCAATACAAAATGAAGATGGTTTTGAAGAAATATTAGCCGTTGAAAAAGAATATGAATCAAAACAAAATACAGCTCAGTTTCTCTTTATATTAACAATTTTGTTTGTATCTGGTATTTTCATATTTCCTTTTTACATCTATTTCAAATATGGGAAAGAACCGAGGGTAGATTACTATGCGCTATACGAACGGGAGCCACCTACAGATTCAAAACCCGCAGTAGTTAATGCCTTATTAGAAGGCCAGATCGGCATTCCTACTCTGGAAGGGTTTACTGGTACAGTTATGGATCTGGTAAACCGTGACTATGTAAGCCTTCGTGATAAACATGAAACTGAAGACGTTATAATTGAGATAAACGAAAAAACTAACTTAGAGAACCTACTCGATTTTGAAATCGATGTTTACAATTTATTAAAATCCCATGCTCCATCAGGTAGTGTATTATGGAGTCAACTGAAAGCAGATCTTGGAAGGGGAACTGAATTTTATAAATTTGTGAACGAATGGAATAAAAAGGTAAAAAATCAGATCAAAGTTGATAAATTGTTTGTATCTAAAGGTAATTCATATATGGTTGTGTTTAGCATCACTACTATTATCGCAGCTTTCCTTGCATTCTGGTTAATATTTGATTGCTTTCCATTGAATCAATTCCCGGTTATGACAAATGTCAAATATTTGGTCATGATCGCTGCAGTTTTCTCAGTAGGATTGATCATTTTTACGGTGACCCGCGAGAAAAGTTTTGGAAGGTGGACCTCCGAAGGAAGGCTCTTCCAAAAACGATGGAATAATTTCAGGAAATATTTAAACGATTTTTCTGCACTGAAAGAACATCCTCCTGAATCAATTAAGATCTGGGATCATTATATGGTCTATGCCATAGCTCTGGGTATAGCAGAGAAAGCTCTTCAAAATATGTCTCTCATAATCCCATCTGACCAACTTAGAGACAGCCATTTCTATCCCATGCACCAAAGTCCTATTTTTGCTTCTGGTTTCCATAGTGCTTACAAGGCATCAACTCCCAAAAGTTCATCAAGTGGTGGTACTAGTGGCGTTGGAGGTGTCGGTGGTGGCTTTGGTGGCGGTGGCGGAGGAGCCAGATGAAAGTAATAGAATCAATAAGGAGATGATCAAATGGTATTGGAAATCTTAATAATAGGAACAGCATTAGTTATTTTAGCTTTGCTTTTTGTTGTAATCTATAACAAGCTTATTAGACAACGAAATCGAGTAGAAAATTCTTGGGCTCAGATAGAAGTTCAATTAAAAAGAAGAAATGACCTTATCCCTAACTTGGTAGAGACTGTGAAAGGTTATGCCCAACATGAAAAGAGTCTTTTTGAGAATGTAACAAAAGCCAGGGCTGCAATGATGTCTGCAAAGGGTATAAATGAAACAGCCGATGCTTCCAATCAGTTGTCTTCTACTTTAAAATCGCTCTTTGCTGTAGCAGAAAACTATCCGGAACTTAAGGCAAACCAAAACTTTATGCAACTACAACAAGAACTTTCAGAAACAGAAGATAAAATTGCTTATACAAGACAATTTTACAATGATACTGTTATGAAATACAATATCAGCATTCAGACAATCCCAACTAACATCATCGCAAGTGTTATGAAATTTGAGAAAAAAGAGTTATTCCAAACTCCTCCAGAAGAACGTGAAGTCCCAAAGGTCCATTTTTAAAGTTTTTGTTAAAAAGGTTAGCCACCAAGGACTTTATCATTTATTTTTTTATTGTAGAGGATTTCATGAACTCAACGGTTTTCCCTTTTTTGGCAAGCTGATAACTTAACTCACTTGCTTTAATTCGAATTTGATAATTACTGTGAGTTCATGGCAAAGAAAATCAAAAAAGTACATTTATCCCAATTTTAATGTGCGATAAATACTCTGATTTTGAGGTCAAAGTGGAGCATTTTATGACAAATCTAGTGAATTTATTGAAACTTTCAAACTTGAGTATAAAAGAGTCCATAAAAAATATAATAATTAATATCGGCTTTATAGATGACATTATATCATCTCTTTTTTACATCCAAAACAATTATTTCATAATCATTTGCATTAATTGCATGCTGATCTTTCAATTCATCTTTAATATGCATTCGTAAAATTTCAGTATCATTATTTGTTTCATTCACAACAAAACCTATCAACTTATTACAATATGGTGCATAGTTTGCGATCTGATTGTATAATTCTTTATTAACCCGATTTCCACCTCGGTGGACTTTCATTTCAATGCCTATATTTCCATTAATTACAAAATCAACCCTATGTTTACCTTTTACAGATTCGTACTTAATGTCATATCCATATCTTTCGGTCAGGACTGATAATTTACCTTCCAGATCTTGTTGATAATCTTTTTCGATCTTGTTTTTACCAAAGCGGAGTGAAACTTCATTTTGAAGAAAATCAACTATGTTATCAAAAGCAGTATCTACTTTTGACACTACAACCCTGCTCTTCCATTTAAGATACAAGAAGGTCACAAATCCTGCAAATATACCTGCTGGGAAACCAACAAAGAATGAGAAGAAAATCCTGTCCTGAAGGATAGCTGTAACAGCGATCCCCACTATTGCAAACAATATAAAAGAAACAAATAGGTTTGTTATTGTTTTCATGAAATAAAAAATTAGGTAGTATCCGGCAAAATGCCGGACACATGGTTTTGTTCTATATTTAGAACTTATCAGGTTCTATTTTGATATTACTTGACATTCTCTCTTGCCCACTTTGCAGCGGCTTCGAGAATTGTCAGGTTCATAGGGATAAGCTTTGGTTTGCTTGCAAAGGTATCCTCGATAGCTTCCCTGAATACCTTTTCAGGAAGACCCGTATCTCCCAGTTCCATCATAACACCAAGCATAACGGTGTTTGCAGCTTTAACAGAACCTGCATCCTTTGCGATCTGCATGGCAGGAACTGAAATTGACCTTACATTTTCCGGAACTTCGACACCACTGATAGTTGCATCATAGAGAATGACACCGCCCTTTTTCACATCACCTGCGAACTTCTCAAGTGATGGCTGGTTAAGAGCTATGAGCACATCTGATTCATACACAACAGGTGAGCCGATGGATTCTCCTGAAATGACAACGGAACAATTGGAAGTTCCACCACGCTGTTCAGGACCGTATGACGGATACCAGGAAGTATAGCGCTGATCACGGCAACCTGCACGTGCAAGGGTAAGTCCCATGCTCAGAACACCCTGACCACCGAATCCAGCGATCTTAACTAAAGCTATCTTGAAATCCTTGTCCGGTACTGCCTCGGGTGAAGCATTATCCTCAAGGCTGTAAAGGTTATCAATAGCAGACTTGGAGAAATCACTTTCATCCCTCCACAATGGCTCAGCCTCATCGAACCTGTCCCTGAAGTTCTGGAGTGGGAATTCCTTCTCCATCATGTCATTCACGAAATCGGTGCTCTGCTGTGCATTCTGCTTGAGGTTTGTAGGACATGTGGAAAGCACTTCAACAAATGCATATCCCTTACCGTCCCTCTGCACCTCAAGAGCCCTTCTAATAGCTTTTCTTGCCTTCCTGATATGTGATATATCGGAAATGGATACACGCTCGATGAACACAGGTGCTTTCAGGTTATCAAGGATCTCACACATGTGAAGCGGATATCCGGCAAACCTTGGGTCCCTTCCATCTGGACACGTGACGGTCTTCTCACCTATAAGTGTGGTTGGTGCCATCTGACCACCGGTCATTCCGTAAACAGTATTGTTCACGAAGAATACTGCCATCTTCTCACCACGGTTCGCAGCCTGCATGGTCTCATTAAGACCAATTGAAGCAAGGTCACCATCGCCCTGATATGAGATAACCACAGCATTGTCCTGTGCCCTTGACATACCTGTGCCCACAGCAGGTGCACGTCCATGTGCTACCTGAAGGTTTCCGCAATCAAAGTAGTAATAAGCAAATACAGCACACCCAACAGGGCTTATCATGACAGACCTGTCCTGAATTCCAAGATCGTCCATAGCCTCACCGATGAGCTTGTGAATGATACCATGTCCACATCCCGGACAATAGTGGGTTGCAGTTGGTGCAGCTCCTCCCTTTCTTGAGAACTCTTCATAGATCGCTGCCGGTCTTCCAATGATCTTCTCTGCCATTTTTATACCTCCCTTGAAGCAACTTCTCGGATCTTTTCCATAACCTGATCCAGTGTTATTAAATTTCCACCCAAGCGATTGACCAGTTCAACAGGTCTGCTACACTCGATAGCAAGTTTTACATCTTCCATCATCTGACCGTTGCTCATTTCGACTGCGATGAAAGTGCAGTCATATGAATCAGCAATACCTTTAAGCTCCTTTTCAGGGAATGGGAACAATGTAATAGGACGGAACAATCCTACCTTGAAACCTTCTCGTCTTGCAACCTCTACAGCTGAATGACAGATCCTGCTGCTGATACCATACGCAACAAGAACAATAGAAGCATCCTCTGTCATATATTCTTCATGGACGGTCTCGTTCTCCTTAATCGTCTCATACTTCTCCTGAAGTTGATAATTGAAATCCTCAAGTTTGTCGAAATCCAGGAATATAGACGTGACAAGGTTCTCCTTTGTCTCTTTCGTACCACATACAGCCCAGGACTCATCTATGACAGGTGTTATAGCCTCGTCAGGGAAATGAAGGGGCTCTATCATCTGTCCAAGCACACCATCAGCAAGAACGACAACAGGATTGCGATATTTACTTGCCAGTTCGAAGGCCTTTATAGTATGATCGCACATTTCCTGAACGGAATTAGGTGCAAGTACGATATTTCGATAGTTTCCATGTCCTCCACCTTTTACAACCTGAGCATAATCGGCCTGTTCCGGACCGATATTACCAAGACCCGGACCTGCTCTCATAATGTCAACGATGACACTGGGCAGTTCAGCTCCTGCAAGATATGAGATACCTTCCTGTTTCAAGCTCATACCAGGACCTGATGACGCGGTCATGACCCTATGGCCGGCAGATGCCGCCCCATAGACCATATTAATAGCGGCTTCTTCTGATTCCGCCTGTACGAATTTCCTTCCAAGCTTCGGGAATGTCTGGGAAGCTTCATGGAGGATCTCACTTGCCGGAGTTATCGGATAACCGAAATAACAGTCGCATCCGGCATATAATGCGCCAATAATGACAGCTGAGTTACCTTTGATCAATTGTGTAGCCATAATTTTACCTCACTTTCCGGGCTTATTCTTCCTTTATAGGGATATGCACTGCAATAGCCAGTGTCTCAGGACAGGTGTAGTAGCAATTTCCACATCCTATACAGCCTTCTCCCTTGTATTCAACATAACGATAACCGCGTTCATTGATCTGTTCGCTCATGAACAGAACACTTTTTGGACATGCGGGAATGCATCTTTCACAGCCTTTACATTCAAGATGGTTAAGCTGTGGATAAGGTTTCATATTTTCACTATTTTCAGACATGATATCAACCTCTGGGTAAATAGATAAACTGTAAATAAAAGATTTTAATCCATTGGATTATTCGAATATTTAAATATGTTTCAGGAACTATTATGGTCCTGAAACGTTCCATGATATTTATCAGTTCTTTCCTTCATCGTGATCGCGTATCTCAACACGCCTGATCTTTCCGCTGATGGTCTTGGGAAGCTCATCAACAAAGTCCACAGCACGTGGATACTTGTAAGGTGCAGTAGCTTTCTTGACATGGTTCTGAAGTTCTTTCTTCAATTCCTCACTTGCTACATAGCCTTTTGCAAGAACTATTGTAGCTTTGACTATCTGCCCTCTTGTGTCATCAGGCACACCCGTTATCGCACATTCAAGCACAGCAGGATGTTCTATCAAAGCACTCTCTACCTCGAAAGGTCCGATCTTGTAACCGGAGCTCTTGATAATATCATCAGACCTGCCAACGAACCAGAAATAACCATCCTCATCCTTCCAGGCCATATCTCCAGTATGGTAATAACCATCATGCCATACCTCGTTCGTCTTCTTTTCATCAGAACGATATCCAGCGAACAAACCTACTGGCTTTCCTTTTGAGGTATTGATGACGATCTCGCCCTCTTCTCCGAAATCACAGACCTCACCATCAAGGTTCAAAAGTTCGATATCGTATTCAGGTGAAGGCTTACCCATTGAACCAGGTTTAGGCTCCATCCACGGATAAGTAGCAATGCTTACAATGCTCTCGGTCTGGCCGAAGCCTTCCATGAGCTTAAGTCCGGTGAACTCCAGGAACCTCTCATAAACTTCAGGATTAAGAGGCTCGCCTGCCACAACACAATATTCGAGACTGCTGAAATCATATTGTGAAAGGTCTTCCTTGATCAGGAAACGATAGATCGTCGGAGGTGCACAGAAGGTGGTTACCCCATACTTGCTTGCAAACTCAAGCATGTTCTTAGCATCAAAGCGCTCATAGTCATAGACAAAGACCGCAGTTCCGCTTAACCACTGCCCGTAGAGCTTACCCCATACACACTTTGCCCATCCGGAATCGGCAACAGTAAGGTGCAGACCATCATCGCGAACGTTCTGCCAGTACTTCGCAGTGATGATATGTCCGAGAGGATATGCAAAATCATGCTGTACCATTTTAGGCAGTCCTGTGGTACCGGAGGAGAAATAAAGCAACGCAATATCCTCGTTCTTTGCAGCAGCTTCCCCTTCTGGACGTGTAAAATCAGCAGAAGCGTCCTCAAGTTCCTTTGTGAAATTTAGCCATCCTTCACGTCCTCCATTCAGGGATGCCTTGTGGAGCAAAATATCCTCATAGCCTTTGTGACCTTCATCGATATATCCCATCAATCCTTCATCATCCGCACTGACTACCATCTTTACATTAGAAAGTTCGATACGGTAGGTGACATCCTTTGTGGTCAGCATATGCGTTGCCGGAAGGGTGACCGCACCGAGCTTATGCAGAGCAAGGATACATATCCAGAACTCATATCGACCTTTAAGGGTCAGCATAACAACATCGCCTTTTTCGATGCCGTATTTTTTGAACAGATTGGCAGCTTTGTCACTATAGTGTTTCAGGTCCTTGAAGGTATAGACCAGTTCATTGCCTTCATCATCACACCAAACAAGTGCTCTTTTATCAGGCTGTTCCATTGCATATCTGTCAACGACATCGTATGCGAAATTGAAATTTTCAGGAACGTTGATCTTGAAATTTTTCTTAAAATCCTCATACGATCCGAAGTCTGTACGTGAGACATATTCTTCCAATAAAGATGACATATTTACACCCGTTTTCTATATAAAAATAAATAAGGTTCAGATAGCAAAACTATCATAGAACCATTGCAAGGAACTTTGCCGGCTCATCTCCAACCGCTTCCATTGCATGAACGAAGCTGGAATCGAAATAAATGGAATCGCCTTCCTCAAGAATTATCTCATTGTCATGTATCCAGACCTTGAGCTTGCCGCTTATCACATAATCGAATTCCTGTCCAGGATGAGAGTTCATGGAAGGGGGATTAGCATCTGAACGCGGATCTACACTGACGATGAAGGGTTCTGCCTTTTTATGAACAAAGTTCGAGGCAAGGTTCTGGTAATTGTAATCCGCCCTTCTTTCCACCTCAGTACCTTTGCCTTTTCTGTTGACCGCAAAGATATGCATGCGCGGTTCCTCTCCTGTAAGAAGAAGTCCCATGTCCACATTGAGTATCTGTGATATCTCAAACAGCATGCTTGCAGGAATATCAGATTCCCCGGAATCATATAGTTTGTAGGTATCCACAGAGATGCCGAGCTTCTCAGCCATGGCCTCAACACCTATGTCGGACAATTCGCGCAATTCGGATAGACGTGATGCGATTTCGATTATTTTTTCCTGCATGTTATCAACTTATTAGAGCCGTTACAAAAAATGCTTGCAAGACGACAATTTTTTTAATATAGGCACTGAACTTTCAGCATTGATATATTATATCATTATCTGCTGGTGATGTTAAAAGAAGAAGTAAAAAAAGGTATTGAGTGCCATGTTAGCACATGACACAATAAAAATAGATTCAATCAACAGGACCGATGTTGACAGAATATTCAAAATTCTCGGTATTGTGAGGCATTATCTCAAGTGTCCATTCTCCAACAGCACCATCAGCAAGATAAACTTCTGTATATGTTGTTGAACCCTGCTGATAAACATTGAATTGCTCATCGTCCTGATCATCGCTTGAAACAGAAACCTCGCTCATAGCTCCATCTCTTGCCTCGTCCATTGCAATTCCATAATAGACAGGAGATTGCTGTGAAAGACTGACAGTGCTACTGTGACCTGAACTGATAAGGACCGACTTGACCTGACCATCAGCGTTCTTCAACACAACATCGAAGGAGGGTGTTGTAGAAGATGTACTGCTGCCACCATAATTATAGTCCCTTGAGATTATCTTGAGGGTGACTGGATCATCTGTCCTTGCAACAAAGCTTGTTGTGAACGGGTCTTCTGGCTGTTGCCAGACATCGAGATTAATGCTAACCTTCTGGCTCCATTCATTCATTGTTCTGTCATCGATGTTCAGGTTGATTATACCATTGAGATTTCCTTCCGCATCAGCTGGAACTCTGACCTTTACCGTTACAGTGGCTTTTTCCCCTGCCTTTATAAGAGAAGGTGCTGTGATGGTCACGTCCTTCTCATCAAGAGATACCTGTGCACTGTATCCATACCAATCATCCTCACTTACCTCGAATTCAGGGTTGATGGAAATTGCCTTGTCAGCAACATTCTTGAGCTTGATGACATATTCATACTCAGAACCAGCTTCAACACGGTCATTGATGTATGAATTGAATATCTGTATATTTGGTGGCAACCAGACGTTCACTGAAAGCTCAAGTGCACCATTGTAACCAGGATACAGAGCTGAAACATCCCCTTCGAGATCGCTGAAGAAAACGTTTGCATTATAATTGTCAAGTGCAGCATCTTCAGGAACTGAGACCTTGATGGTGAACTCCTGCTTTTCTCCGGCATTGAGTTCAGCCTTTACAGGTGAAATAGTAACCCAGTCCTCGTCAAGCATGTTGTCACTGAATACCTTTGGTGCAACATAAGGCTCAAGTGTTAGTGGCTCTTTACCGTGATTGAAAAGCACTACAGTCATTTCATCTGACTCTCCTGGCTTAATTCTAAGATATGAATATCCCGGGTCAACGAGTAAAGGAACTATCTCTTTTTCAATCTCAGGATATAACATGTCCTGATAATATCCATCCGCAGAGATCTTTTCAGCTATCAGTGCAGGTTCAGATATCAATACAGGTTCAGCTATTAACATGGGTTCGGCAAACAATTCCGGTTCTGCTGCTGTATTTTCAGGGGCAGCAATGGCAACTGATATTGCTGTCATACTGAGCAACAACAGGCCAATTGACATAAATGCAAAATATTTTTTCATATCGATTCTCCTTTTGTGATCTGGTAATAGTGAGCGTCTTTCTACATGTTCCAATAGGAGTTACACTTATTAAAGAATTGTCTAAACTTCGAATTCATCCGTAGTTATCAGAATCTTCGAAGTACCTGATCAAAATTGAAAAAAAAGAAGCATTAGCCAGTTTAATTGGTACTTGGAAGTAGCTTTTAGACGGTTACCAGAAATTAGTAAAACGACCACAGGAGTTTTATGATCACTGCTACCGACATTACCCATAATCTAAATTTAACATCAAAATACACAGTTTGATTCCTTTTCGTTTATCCGGGCTAATTTCCAAACATACCCACATTCCTGATTATAGATCGTATTGATAATATGACTTAATTTCTTTGAAAAATTAGTTTAACCTTTTACACATAAATGTCAGGTATAAGCAGTTACACTTCACAAGTGTACATGATTTGACAATCTTGAATGAAATGCAAAAGTTAGGAGCTTATGCTGTGGGTAATAAGCCGTTTACTCTCAATGCTCATGTAAAAGAGAGGGTTGAATAGTGGGAATAAATGATAGAAGGAATTAAAGGCTAATTTATCAATGGTAAATTTATCAGTAAATTAAAGAGTAAGATTTGCAAATCGTCATGTTGCGAATGTATAAAATTCAAAAAAATATTGGTTGAGAGATAATCACCCTCAACTAATTCTTAACAATAGGGCTCACCTGAACGATACAGATCTATCAGTTCACTGATATCTTCAAAAGATGTTGGCCCACCTAAAATATAGTCATCGATCGCCGCACTCACTTCACTAAAATCAATCACACAGTCCTCATTTTCATCGTATGGATTGTATGTAACTAAACAATAGGGCTCACCTGAACGATACATATCTATCAGCCCACTGATATCTGCAAAAGATATTGGCCCACCTAGAATATAGTCATCGATTGCTGCACTCACTTCACCAAAATCAATCACATAGTCTTCATTTTTATCGTATGGATTGTATGCAACTAAACACAATGCCAGATAGTCGATGTTAGTCACATCCAATTCATATTTACTTAAAGGTGAATCGCAGAAACCATCACAATCCATATCAACATTGATCTGGCTGAAACCTGTGCCATCCGGTTTTGCCCAGTAGTTTCCACCCAAATAGGAGCCACCAATGATGTTCGTGCCTGCGGTCTTTGTGGAATTCCAGACATTATCCGTGCTGAACAAGGAAAAAACAGTGTTATCAAAATTGTTGAAGTGGTTGTTGTAGATGAGATTATTGCTGGAAGAAGACAGAATAATGCCGCCAGCGGTATTGTTCGATACCGTGTTGCTCGTCAGGCTGTTGTTGTTACTGAAATCATATAGAATAATGCCGTATTCGGTATTGTTGGACGCCGTATTAATGGTCAGCGTGTTGTTGTAGGAAAATTCCAGTCTGATGCCGGTCACGTTATTGTCCGACACCTTGTTGCTCGTCAGCGTGTTGTACCTGGAAAAAACCAGATTGATGCCATAGCTGTTGTTCGACACTGTGTTGTTGGTCAGCGTGTTGTAGTTGGAATGAACCGCATCGATGCCTTGGTAGGTATTGTTCGACGCATGGTTATTGTTCAGCGTGGCGTTGCTGGATCCATCCAGATAGATGCCATACAGGTTGTTCGACACATGGTTATTGTTCAGCGTGTTGTCGTTGCTGAGATAATCCAGATGGATGCCGAACTGGTTGTTCCACACATGGTTATTGTTCAGCGTGTTGTCGCTGCTGTGATACTCCAGATGGATTCCTGCTTTCCTATCAGTAGCGCCGCTCACATTGAATCCGTCAATGGTTACCCAATCGGCAGTAACCTCGAAGACATTATCACTTGGGGATGCAGCAGTAACATGTGTGACCGCGTAACCACCCGTTGATGTGATGTTTAGTTGCTTGTTCACGTCCACGTTCTCACTATATGTTCCTGGATAGACAAGGATGATGTCGCCATCAAGTGCAGCATCTACGGCAGCTTGTATCGATGTGAAATTGGCTACTGTTCCAGTGCTGTTGTTCACTGTGATTGTACTTGCTGTTGCAGTTCCCACGGTCATTAATACTAAAGATATTATAAAACAAACCATTATGAATTTTTCAGTTCTCATAACTCCTCACCGCCAAGCAATTTAAAAGAAGAAATTAATTTCTATTATATAGTATTTTTTTTAATCATTAATAAAAAAGCTAGAACTTGAAGTACTTAAGAAGTTAACACTGTTAGCGCAAAGCAATAAAATTGCAACAAAATGAAATCATTCCATTCTTGGTTTAGCAATTAAATGTAACTAATTTTTACTCAATTATAAAATACAACAAAATATTCATGTTGTTGCATTCCTCATTATTTGAAATAAGGTATTGGATAATATGTTAGGATAATTTTTTATTGAAGATTAAAAAAGTAAATATTTTAAAAAGGTTGCATTTTTCATCCTTACCTATATCCCCAATTGATTGTGCGAGGAATTAGATTTGAACCCACAAATCCTATCAAGTCTTAACCTTAACCTTCCTAATGCAGAAATGTCAGATATAAGGAACGAAATCAAGGGGCTTATTTTTTATGCCCCTGTCCTCTTTTTCTGTCATTATCTTACTAGTATCTGACCTTTCATAACAATTCATGATAGGTAAAATAGTTGATCTTAGCAAATTATGGCAATTCTGGAAGTAACAAAATACACATTTTGGTTCCAAAATATTTTTATACAACAGCGCATGTTTTTTTAAAGTACTATTTAGGTATATTTTGTGGGGGTTCAATTGCAATCATGGACAAAAATTCAAAGAAAGTGACCAATGTACTTAAATTAATATCTATTCTCATCGTTATATTTATTTCATCACTGATACTTTCAGCAAACTTTGTCCCGTCAAAATATTTGAAGGATTTTTCGGAACATCCTGAGGAAGAGATCCTTCCACATGAAGTATTAAGAGAACAGACATTCTCCTTCTCCGATAGATACGTTCTAAGTACTGGTGAGACATTCAAACTGCCGGATAATTATAATCTCATTCCAAGGCAGATCGATGTCGAGGGCAAAAAGGCGTGGTTGGAGGTTTCCAGGAACGGTGATTTCGTAGACGATCAGGTCTTGGCTATCTCAGATGACCTGGGATCAGGCTGGGATGTGTATTCAGAAGATGGGAATGAGTTGATGTTTAGGATATATCTAAACGATGTATCTCAAAAGATCGACAGTGTCTCAACGGAAAGTGTATGCGTGATATATATAGAAATGATGTGAAACCGATACCTTCCGGAAAAACGTTAAAGGTGGTATATTTTTCTGTAAAAAATTATGGGTGAAATCCGGAATCGAAACTACTAAGCTTTAGCTTTTAAAATCTGCATACTCCGAGTTTAACATGTTTACAGAAGAATAACTTAGGGAAAAGGACATTGAGCTTAAATTCCAACATGGACCAAACATTAAATAATGGCATGAAGAGGCATTTCTACAACAACAAACGTATTGCTGCGAATGCCTCTTCTTAAAAGGAAATTATTTTATTCTGCTTCTCTTCATCAGCAGGGAGTTCGTCACGACCGAAATCGAGCTCATTGCCATAAACGCCGCTGCCATTGCAGGAGTCACAAGCACCTGATGGAACACAGGATACAGAATTCCTGCAGCTAATCTCCTACAATTGTCACTTTTCGGATTCAGTATCAGGATCAATGTTTGTGTGTCTGAGTCTCAATGAATTAAGTACAACGGTCAGTGAACTCAGTGCCATTGCACCAGCTCCTATCATGGGATGAAGTAATCCAAAGAAAGCTGCAGGGATAGCTACCGCATTATAGATCCAAGCCCAGAAATAATTCTCTTTGATCTTACGGAAAGTTGCCTTTGATAATTTGATAGCAGAAATAACTGACTTGATATCTCCCCTCACCAGTGTGATATCAGAAGATTCAATTGCTATATCAGTACCCGTACCTATGGCAATGCCGACATTTGCCTGTTTGAGTGCCGGAGCATCATTGATCCCGTCCCCCACCATTGCAACTATATCATATTCGGATTGCAACTTTTTGATCTCATCCACTTTCCCACCAGGCAGAACATCGGATATCACATAACTGATCCCAACCATCTTTGCCACTGCTTCTGCTGTCTTCCTGTTGTCGCCGGTGATCATTGCGGTTTTTATGCCCATTCTTTCGATCTCCCGGATCGCCTGAATGGAATCTTCCTTGACAGTATCTGCAATTGCAATGGCTCCGATCACTTTCCCGTCCATTGCCACCAATACAACTGTCTTGGCAGCAGCTTCAAGGTCGCCCATTTTCCCCTCAAATTCCTGATAATCCACACTGAACATGGAGAGGATCTTGCGGTTTCCCACGATGATCTCATGACCATCAATAAGGCCCTTCACACCTTTACCTGTTACAGATTCAAAATCCTTAACTTCATGGGTACTCGCCCCGCTCTCTTCTGCTTTCTTGATTATGGCAGATGCCAGAGGGTGCTCTGAAACTGATTCCAGGCTTGCTGTATAGGACAATACTTCCTCTGATGACGAGGTATCAGAGACCAGTACATCAGTCACCTGAGGTTGGCCTTTTGTAATTGTACCTGTCTTATCAAAGGCAATAATCTTTACATCCTTCATAGTTTGTATTGCTTCACCACTGCGAATGAGAATGCCTCGCTGTGCTCCCCTTCCACTCCCAACCATCAGGGCTGTGGGGGTTGCCAGACCAAGGGCACAGGGGCAGGAGATAACGAGTACTGCTGTTGTTGCAAGGAGTCCAAGGGTGAAAAGAGGAACATCTGTATTACTCCATGGGAAATTGAAATACTCAACTATCGAGATATGAAAACTGGAAAATAGTATCCATGAGACAAAGGCACCTATGGCGATGATGATCACAGTCGGTACGAAGTACCCGGTCACCTTGTCAGCAAACTCCTGGATCGGAACCTTTGATCCCTGTGCCTGCTCTACCATGGTTATGACCTGGGACAAGAAAGTATCCTTACCGAGCTTTGTGACACTTACACGCAGGACGCCATTCTGATTAATGGTGGAGCCGATAACCTCATCTCCTTCTTTTCTTTCAACTGGCATTGATTCGCCTGTTGCCATGGACTCATCCACAGTACTGCTGCCGGAAACCACAACACCATCGGTCGGTATTTTTTCGCCGGGTTTTATGATTATTATGTCATTTATGTTAAGTTCTCTAACTGGGATCTCTTTTTCAACTCCATTCTCAATGATGCGGGCATTCTTGGCTTCCAGGGCGATCAATTTCTTGATCGCCTGGGATGCTCTGCCTTTTGCCTTTGTTTCCAGATATCTTCCAACAAGGTGCAGTGCCATGATCGTAGCTGCCATTTCTACAAATGTGGTCACCTTGAACCAGAAGCCAAGCATGCTGAGAAAATAAGGGATCAGGGAACCCATGGTTATGAGCGTATCCATGTTGACCGTTCTGTGTTTCAGAGCTTTCCAGGTTGTCCTGTGGGTATCAGCTCCTGCTATAAAAACAGATGGAATGGCCAGTATTAGAGTGATGATGAAATAATATGGAATTGATACAAAGAACATATGGGTCGTCATAAGGACCATGATTATGCTAGCAGAAGACGCTGCGATCCACATCTTGCGTGCTGCCTTGTTGATCGTAAGCTGTTCACGGTCAACATCCTCTTCTTCTTCAAAGCTCATCGTATAGCCTGAATCATCAACAACCGCTTTCATATCGTCGATGGATGCAACGGAGGGTTCGTAAGAAATTGTTGCTTTGGATGCAGCAAAATTGACGTTTGCTTCATGAACCCCAGGAATCGAAGAAAGTGATCTTTCAACCGTTTGTGCACATGTCGCACAGGTCATTTCACCGATATTTGCAGTGATGATCTTCGTTCCCTGACCTGCAGGAGTCGCACTATATCCTGTATCATCAACAGCTTTTATCAGGGTATCCACATTTGTGATATCCGGGTCATATTCCACAAACGCTTTTTCGGCAGGCAGATTGACATTTACAGATGCAACGCCTTCTGTATTTCTTAAGGCATCTTCGACCCGTTTTGAGCACGAAGCACAGGTCATTCCTTCAATCTCTAGTACTATTTTTATCATACTTTCACATCATTCATGATCTTGTTTGATTCGGTCCATGCAAAATACAGATATACCTAATGCTGTCGAAAATTTTAGATTCTATGTTGTTGCACAATTGTTAATAGGATATTTCTGTCTAAAAATACTGCTTATCGTGCAGCATAAAAAAATAATAAAAAGATAAGGCCTTAAGCCTTGTATCCGGAATCGTTCACAGCTTTTTTAATAGCATCGATGTCCGTTGCATTTTCATCATAGGAGACTTTAGCTTCACCTTTGTCGAGATCGACATCTACGGATGAAACTCCCCCAACCCCGGATATTGCTTTTTCAACATGCATCTTGCAGTGCCCACATGACATGCCGTCAACTTTTATTTTGGTCTCTACCATTTATTTCACTCCCTAAATTAAGAGGGTTTTACAATAATTTATACTTATGCAATATTTTATGCTGCCGTTAATTACTTAAAGCAACAAATATTTACAATCGTCAGTTAACGGTGTTAACATAAGGTATTATCGCTTATTTGATTTAAATAGACTACGACGATAAAATTAAATGAATTATATAAAATATAGGTAAGATTGATATAGCTCAATAAGCGATATTTACATGGTGAGAATATGCAGGACATGAAAGAGATCATTGAAAGGATCAATAAATTAAAAACGGAACTTAATGCAGTTATTCTTGCTCATAACTATCAACGTCCCGAAGTACAGGACATTGCAGATTTTACAGGCGATTCTTTGGGATTGAGCCAGCAAGTGGTCAATTCGGATGCGGATGTTATCGTATTCTGTGGTGTTGATTTCATGGCGGAGAGTGCAGCGATCTTAAGTTCGGAAAAGACAGTGCTTCTTCCTGAAAAGGAAGCAGGCTGTCCCATGGCTGAGATGGTGGATGTCATATCCCTTGATGACGAAAAGAAGAAGCACCCTGATGCTGCTGTTGTGTGCTATGTGAACTCATCTGCACTGATAAAAGCACAGTGCGACATTTGCTGCACCTCAGCCAATGCCATCGATGTGGTGAACTCCCTTGAAGAAGATGAGGTGATCTTTGTTCCGGACAAGAACCTCGGAAACTATGTTGCAGGCTTCACGGATAAGAAGATCTACCCATGGGATGGTTTCTGCCCCACACATCACCAGATGCGTGGCCATGACGTAATTAAAGCAAAGGAAGAACATCCAAACGCACTGTTCCTGGCACATCCCGAATGTCGCACAGAAGTGCTGGACCTTGCTGATGAGGTGTTGAGCACAACCGGTATATTGAACTATGCGAAGAAGTCCGATGCAAAGGAATTCATCATCGGTACGGAGAACGGACTCCTTCATAGGCTTAGTAAAGAGAATCCGGAAAAGAACTTCTATTATGTTTCCGAGTTCACTATCTGTACGAACATGAAGATAACAACTCTTGAATCCGTCCTCGATGCTCTTGAGAACATGCAGTATGTTATCACTGTACCTGAAGATACAAGGATTAAAGCAAAGAAAGCCCTTGACAGGATGCTTGCGGTCAAACGTACTATGTGACATTATATGAAAGCATGGCCTGAAGCATGACCAATGTTTCAGTTCAGGCTTCTCATAACGCTTCCCCACATATCTTTTAGTTTTTCTGAGAACTTATCTGGCAATTCATTACCTGAATATTCCATCACCGTCTTTTCCTGGATCATTGCCTCGGTCGGAATTCTGCTAAGAGGAAGCTTTCCTACAACATCGATCCCGTTATCCCTGCAATAATCTTCAATAATACGGGTGTTCTCTTCGTTTATATCGTACTTGTTTATACAGACCACCGCCGGGATATTAAAGTGGCCGGCTACGCCCAGAACCCGTTCTAGGTCATGAATTCCTGATACACTAGGTTCGGTTACGACCGCAACCATATCAACACCGGTAATGGAAGCGATCAGAGAGCAACCTGTACCAGGAGGACCATCAATGATGATAAGGTCCTTTCCATATCTTTCAGCAAGGTCTCTTGAGTTCTCCCTTACAAGCGCTACCAGTTTACCACTTGCTTCCTCCCCTACACTGAGTTTTGCATGTGCCATTGGTCCGAATCTGGTTTCAGAAAGATAAGCTTCTCCTGCTTTTCTTTCAACCATAGTTATAGCTCCTTCGGGACAGATATGAGCACATACGCCACAGCCCTCACATTCGAAGCTATCGACCTTGATATCATCAGTAATTGCATCGAACCTGCAATTCTCTTTGCACAGTCCACATTGAATGCATAGGGAGCTATCAATATAGGCTTCCTTCAGACCATAGAAGTCTATTGTTTCAATTATCTCCGGGTTCAATATCAGGTGCATATCGGCTGCATCCACATCACAATCAGCTATCACAGCGTTTTCTGCAAGTGAAGCAAACGCTGCTGCGATAGTAGTCTTTCCTGTGCCACCCTTTCCACTTATTAAAGTGAGCTGTTTCATGTAAATTCTCCGAGGATCTTTATCACCATATCACTTCCTTTGATCATTGTTCAGAGCAGTTCCCCATTTCATACAGAGAGGTAACATCTCTGAAAAGTTTGACAAATCGTTCTTTCCACTCGGGCATTTCATTGACAAAGGGAATTCCCTGCGAATACAATCTTGCTATCTCCCTATCGTAAGGGATCTTCATCAAGACCGGAATTCCCTCTTCAATACAGTAATCTTCCACACTGTTGTCACCGATATTGCACCGATTTATCACCACACCGAATTGTATTCCCAGAGTCCTTATTACATCAACAGCAAGCTTCAGGTCATGGAACCCAAAAGGTGTCGATTCGGTCACAAGAATACAGTAATCGACATTCTTCACTGAGGCGATGAACGAGCAGGCAGTACCTGGAGGTGCATCGATGATGGCAATCCCGTTCGTATCAATATGGTCCTGCAAGACCTTGATCACAAGCGATGTCATGAGTTCCCCTATATTCAACATACCTTGATAGAATACGAGGCCTTCATTCACCGAACCTTCGATAACTCCCACTTTCCTGCCCACCTCGCTGATAGCTTCATTCGGACATACAATACTGCATCCACCGCAGCCATGACAGAGTGTTGGAAAGATCATTACATCTTCAGGTAGAACGGCAAGGGCATTGAACTGGCAAAATTCAGAACATTTGCCGCAAAAGTCACACTTCTCCTTATCAATTACCGGGTTTAGAACATTCACATCCTCGACCTTCTCAAGATCATACCCAAGGAACAAGTTACAATTTGGTTCTTCCACATCACAGTCGAAAAGCTGCGCATCCTTTAGAGAGATAGCAAAATTTACTGCTACTGTGGTCTTGCCTGTTCCACCTTTTCCACTTGCGATTGCAATTTTCATTTATGAGTCTCCGATTCTTAAATAACATTACTCTGTAGGAGTGGTGATCACTCTCAGCTCAGGGATCTTTCCAATAAGTGTTTCGACATCTTCCACATCATCCGGCATCTCTAATAGTTTGATAAAGCTGTCATGGAATTTGTGGAATGGACCTTCCCCGATATCCTTTACGATGACAATATTAACACCCTGTCCTTCCAAGTACTCCGCTGTCTTTACACCCCTTTTTCGATCAAGATCAGCAGCAGGGTTCTCACCAATATCCCAGCTCATTATTTTGTTGTCTTTCAGCTCGATGAAAATATAATAGGGAGCTTTTCCGATATGTCTGGATAGCTTCGACCGTAATCCCTCCGGCATCATTACAGGGATCGCGACTTTGAGCACGGATATTTTTCCGGGTTTTACATCGACTGAAATATGTTCCAGATTTGGGATCTCACTTTTAACCGCTTCTTCGATCTCAACAGAAAGCATTTCCACGATTTGTAGGTCGTATTCTCCTGCACTTTCTACCTGCATCTCCCCAAATACCACAAGGCCGGATCTTCTGAGCCTGATCTCATCAACCTTGTTAACACCGGGGATATGGTTCACTGAACGCCGGATACGTTCGAGAGAATCCCTGTCCAGCCATGCATCCATCAGGGTCAGTGCTGATTCCTTTGCTGTTGTGATCCCAAGCTTGAAGATGATCAACGATATAACAAGAACCCCGGCACCGTCAAGCCAGTGTATGCCAAACATCGAACCGGTAATAGCAACAACAACGATAATGGAACTAAATACATCTGTATACGAATGAGTAGCATCTGCGATCAATGCCTGTGAACCTATCTGTCTTCCTATTTTGAACTTATACTGTGAAAGGGCATAGATAGTAATTACAGAGAACACAGCCGCTCCAAGCGCCAGTCCCTGATGTTCCATTTCAACAGGGTCCTTTATACTTTTCAGGGCCCCACGGACAAGTTCGACCCCGGATAATAAAATGAGTACTGAGACAAAAAGAGCCACAAGGTTCTCTGCTTTGTAGTAACCATAATGGAACTGTTCCCCGCTACTTTTCAAGCTTAGCTTTAGTCCGATCCACACTGCAAGGGATGTAAAGATATCCATTGATGTGTGAATAGCATCTGCGAGAAGGGAGGAACTGCCTGAATAGAAACCCACGATACCTTTTATTGCTGCAAGAAAAACCAGTGCAATGGTAGAGTTCTTAGAAGCATTTACACCCAATCGGAGTTTTTCTTTTACAGCCATATTCTGTTCACCCAATAAAAAACAAGCAAGAAAAAAAGATCCCCATAGGGGTCTTTCATTCCACTTATTCTTTCAGAACTTCACTGATGAACTGACCTTCTCCTACCAGTTCAATGATGTTACCAAGTCTTTCTTTTCCAGGTTTGGTCCGGTATTTGACAAAGGTCTTACCAACCTTATCTATCAGGGCAGGGATCTCCTCTTTTGTGCAGAATGCCTTCAGAAGAACACCATTTGTTGGTCTTCTTGCATCGTTACCGCCGATCCATAAAGAATAACCTCTCTCGTCTTCAACAGCTGCTTCATGTGGACAACCACGGACACACCATCCACAGTTGATGCAGAGGTCCCTGTCGATGACAGCTTTTCCTGAGATCACAGAGATAGCATTCAGTTTGCACAATTCACTGCATCTTCCACATCCGGTACATTTTTCCGTATCCAACTTCGGACGGAGCTGACCCACAATACCAATGTCATTGCTCTCTGCCCTTACACAGCTGTTCGGACATCCGGCCACACCGATCTTCATCTTGTGTGGAGTGAGCTTCTGGGCGAATTGCATTGTAAGTTCATTTGCAAGATCCTTAGTAGTGACGAGTCCCTCGGGACAGTAATCCATTCCCGGACAGGCATTCGCATAACCCATTCCAATGGTCTTGAGACCACTGCCATAGACATCGGCCATCAGGCTATCGACATTTTCGCCTTTGACGCCCTGTATCTCAACACTCTTCCTTGAGGTAAGCTCAAGGCTGCCGTCTCCATACTTCTCTGCAAGTTCAGCAACCCTGGCAATGTAATCATGCTGCACGATACCGGAGTTGGTTTTGATCTTCACGAAATTCGTACCATTTGCCTCTGGTCTTACACCCGGATAATCGCGTACCCAGTAGAAGTTCACTTTCTTTTCAGCATCAAGACGTTTATCAAGTTCTTTGTTGAACTTTCTCATCTTGATAGCTGCAAAGTCCTCTATCATGCTGATATCGACATCGTCGATGGTCTCTATGTATCCAGCCTTTTCTGCTGCTTCAAGAAGTTCCAGGCCCTTATCATTGCGGGCTATTAAAGTGGTCCATCCGGTAGATGAGCCAACATGTCCTGCTGATATATCTGCAACTTTGGAAACAGCATCCCTGCAGATACGGCATCCATCCCATACACAGTCAGCGATGTCCTTCAGGGAGATCTCAATTTCTCCGTCATCGGTAGTAACGATCATCTCGTCAAGCCTGATAGCATATTTCTTGATCTTGTCCAGATCGATACCTAGGCTTTTCATGTGCTCGGATAACTTTTCGTAGTTAAAGTTCTCCATGCAGAACAGGCCGATCGTATATGGTATATTTGGAATGTCAGCTTTTTCACCATTCATTCCGACTTCCACCGGATGAACGTTCAGACCTGTGAAGAACTGTGTCCTTCTGGTTCCGTATGTCTGACATGGGACACCTACCATTGCGACATTTTTCAGTTCATCCTTGCTCTGGCGTAGTGCAGCCATCACAGGAACTGCTGAATATTTGGCACCTTGGGTGTCCATAAGTTCTTCTTTGCTTGTAATAATGCAGGAATCCGGTTTTGTAAAACCTGCAGTGGTAACAGCACCATCGATAAGACCATTGTCAAAGCAGTATCCGAGAAGCGCGGTCACCGCTCCGCCATCCTGGCCATTTTCAGCTATTGACGGAGCTGTAGCCCTTGCAGAAACTATCTTCTGGTACTGACCGATAGATGTCGGAGGCAATGACTTGAAATTGAACACGTTCATTGAGATACGGGCTGCATCTGTCATAACACGCTGGCAAACATCCTTGCAGGCGCCTTCCCCGTTCCTATAGCATTCTTCCTTTAATTTTGGTCCGTTCTTATCGAATTCGATTATCTCATAGGGGCAAACCGCAGCACAGGCACCGCATAAGGTACACATTCCGGTATCGACAACTGCATTTTTTAAGAACCATTTATATTCTTCTGACATTGGTCTCATCTCGTTTTAGTTTTTATACTTTATTTTTAGTCGTGGTGATGGTGTTCGTGTGACTGGCAGGCATTTTCACTCGTAGCCTTTGGAAGTTTTCCGGCATCCCATGCCATTATGGCCTCTTCTACTGTTCCGTTGGCACCAACATATACTTCTATACCAAACTGTTCGAATTGTTGTACAGCCTTGTCCCCAAGTCCCCCACAAAGCATGACATCAATTCCTTCCTGTGACAGGAGCTCTGGAGGAAGTCCCACTCCTCCCATATGCTCACTTTTATTTTCGATAGTTCTAATTTCATTCGTTTCAGTGTCTTTTATGGTGTAGGTCGGGACCCTGCCAAAATGCTGGCCAACGAGATCATCGAGTCCGCCTTTTCCGCTTGAAGGTACACATATTTTCATCTTATCACCTCATAGTCCTTAACTTAAAGATTCATTCCTCTGCCAGCTCCACCGCCGCCTCCCATGCCTCTGCCGGAGCCGCCCGATCTGCGTCCACCCATCCCTCTGCCGGGTGGAGCTATGGACGCATGTGCCTGTGCTGTTGGGCCACCAGTTTCCTGCAACTGACCTTCTTTGTACTGACGGATCGCATCTATAACTGAACCACTTGCTCCCGTCATTACCTTAATTCCGGCTGCAGAAAGGATCGGGAAGGCGTTAGGACCGATGCTACCAGTAAGAAGGACATCGATCCCTTTGTCAGAAATGTTCTGGGCAGCCTGTATACCTGCTCCACCTGCCGCTGAAGCTGCCGGGTTGTCAACTGCTTTGAATTCCATAGTTTCCGGATCTACGAGGATAAAGTAGGGGCATCTTCCAAAACGTAAATCCAGTGCTGCACTAATATTTTCATCTGTGGCTGTTACACATATCTTCATATAATTCCCTCATTCATAGTTATTTGTTATTATATAATACTCACATGGGGGAATGTATATAAAATTTTCTCACAACGCTTATATATTTACTCCCATATGAGATATTAAGGAATATGCAATGAACAGGGATAAATTAACTTTGATCCCCAATACAGGTACAAATTCCAGAGGTAATAACATGGATTATACAAAAATGAGTGAGAAGCTTATTGAGACACTGGACCTTAAAGGGAAACCAGTAGCAATATCATTATTAAAAAGGGAAATCGATATTCCGGATGACTTACAAAAGATAGAGGCCCCAAGAAGATACTGCCAGATGCTTCAGGATGCCAGGTTCGATGATAAGGTCACTTTTGCTACCATGGATGAGCATGCCTGCAAAGGTGGTGCTGCAGCTATAGGATTACAGGACTATCCTGACAAGATCAAAAGTGGAGAATTGTATTTCGGTAAACTTGGAAAGGAAATCTCCCTGAGTGTTGCCAAACGTGTTGTAGACAACATGCCAAGACCTGAACCCGGATCGACCGTTGCAACGATCGTTGCTCCCCTGGATAACACACCAACAAGACCTGATGTTATTATCGTGATCGGAAACACCCTTGTAGCCAGAAGGATAGCACATTCTGTGATCTATAGACGTGGTGGTCGTATGACTGCAAACTTTGCAGGAATCCAGTCCACATGTGCCGATGCTACCGGTTCACCATATACCACCGGAGAAGTAAACATCTCTATTGGTTGTGATGGCGCTGCCAAGAATGCAGGACTCAAGGACGATGAAATGGTTATCGGTATTCCGGAAGAACAGCTTGAGGACATTACTAATATCCTGGAAATGAAGGCAGGAACCTGGAATGACTGGATGAGATCATAATAATCAAGCATGATGATACCCTGTAGAATACGTATTTTCTCTACAGGGATATCAAATGTCTTAATATTCTCTGTTATTTTGGCTCTTTATTGAATGTCATGTGATTACAGGAATTTAATAAGTTAGAATATTTATACAAATGAAAAGTGGTGCTTTGTTTTGAAAATTGGAATAATTCGATGTAGACAAACAGAAGATATGTGTCCTGGAACTATGGATTTTAAAATAATAAGAGAAAAGAAATGTGCTTTTGAAGGCATTAAAGAAAACATTGAAATAATAGGTATGGTTTCTTGTGGAGGTTGTCCTGGCAAAAAAGTTGTAACCAGAGCCAAAGAAATGGTTAAAAGAGGTGCCGATACTATAGTACTTGCGTCCTGTATCACCAGAGGTAACCCTATTGGTTTTCCTTGTCCGCATGCAGCAATAATTGAGGAATCCATAAAAAATAAACTTGGTGAAAAAGTTCAAATAATTAATTACACTCATTAAATTATATTAAAACGAAGGATTTCTACAGAGCCGTTATTTTTCTTTTTTTTAACCACAATAAGCACAATTGATAGCATTGAACAGTGCTAACTATTTATAGAAATGCTTAAATATAAGCAGTTGTGTACATTTAGACCATAACCGTGACAAACCTACTGTACCAGTAGACAGATACAGTTCAGATCATAAATGTATGAAAATATGGAGTAAATCAATATGGATCTCAAAGAGCTAAATGAATTCGGTAAGATACTCACAGAAAAACTCAACCTTAAGACAAAGCCTGTTGCAGTTTCACTTATTCCGGAAGGACGAGATATTCCTGAAGGTATTGAGAAGCTTGATGAGACTACAAGACACTGTCAGATGGTAGACATCGTAAGAAAGACCGGCAGGGAGTTCTATGCAACCGCAGATGAGCAGGCATGTAAAGGCGGTTCTGCAATGATGGGACTTAATGATATGCCAAGGAAACTAGCTACCGGTCAAACCTATTTCAATCTTAACCGTTTCGACACTATCAATGCAGCAAGACGCACAATGGAAAGTGTTACTAGATTAGAGCCTAATTCCATAAAGGCTGCTGTTTACGGCCCTCTTGAGAGTGCAACATTCTTTCCTGATGTAATTGTAATAATCACTACACCAAAGCAGGTAATGCAGCTTTCACAGGCGCTTATTTACAGGCACGGCGGCAGGGTCGAGACAAGCTTTGCAGGAATCCAGAGTGTTTGTGCCGATGGTGTTGTAAGACCATACAAAGAAGGAAAGGTCAGCGTCACCCTTGGATGTGGTGGCAGCAGAAAGTTCGCAAACATAGCAGAAGACGAGATGATCATAGGAATCCCTGTGGAGAGAGCTCACGACCTTCTGGAAGCAGTTAATGAGATGCTCTGATACAAGCATCTTTGAATTTCTTTTTTTATTGCATCATTCAGATGAGATAGAATTAATCTGATGATCTTTTCTTACTGTGTCCACGAATTTGAAAGCGTTTCTTCTTGCTTAGACTAATTAGAGAACTTCCGTGATGCTGTCTGGCAGATATTTGTAATGCTTTAATATAGCCAACAGATAAGAAATTAGGATGATCAATCATCAGGATACAAAGCCCTATCCATTGCCCTCAAACTATCCCTTGCCTGCTTGATCTTAACATCATCAGGTTTCAACCTCAAGGCCTCATTATAACATTCAATAGCACCTGCACGGTTATCGAGCATGCGTAAACAATCCCCTTTACACTTCCACACCTTGACATTGTCCCTGTAACCGATGTTCAACAACCGGTTAAAGCATTCCAAAGCCATAGGATACATCTTCATCTGAAGATAAGTGATGCCCTTATTGAACAGAGCAGTGACATTGTCCGGTTCCAGCTGTAAGGCCTTATCAAAGCAATAACAGGCCTTCTTATGGTCCTTTTCATCCCTGCCGGCAGCAATTCCCAGTTTTACCCACTCGCCAGCACTGCCTGAACCCTGCTTCTTGAGCTTCCTCTTTGCCCTGTTCAAAGCCTCTGCAGGACTGTCACCGGCCTTGACAGGTCTGGAAATTCCACGACCCTGAACAGCGCTGCTTCTCTGCTTTGCAACCTCGGACAGATGGGTCCTCTGAGGGATATACGCAGGTTTGCCAAGCATCTTACTGAGGATCATGATCGCAGCATCCTTGTCCAGAGGTTCATTATTATTGCCACATTTCGGGGACTGTATGCATGAAGGACATCCACCCTTACACGGACAGCCCTCTATGGCCTTTAACGTGACCTCAAGCATCTCCTCTATCTTCGCATAACCGGCTTCAGCATAACCCACACCACCTGCATGACCGTCATAGATGAAGATACCGCTCCTATTGCCTATATCCCCATGTTCGGGAGTTGAAACACCGCCCACATCATTGCGGTCAGCAAGCAAATGCAACGGATACATAGCGATCAGAGCATGCTCGATGGCATGGATACCGCCATTGAAATCCCTGTCGTGTTCCTCCACAAGACCCACAAGGCCATCAGGCAGCTCAAGCCAGAGAGCTTCGGTCTCAAGGCTGAACTCCGGCATCTCAAGCTCGAACCTCCCAAGTTCATTTTCAGAACGAAGCTGGAGCTTCCTGTATCCCGTCACCTGCTGTATGACCTCCACATAGCCGAAACCAACACTGACACCATCAAAGGTAGAAAGAGGTTTGCTATCTATAACATCCCGAACAGCAATATCAGACGTTACCTGAGCCCTGGTATGATACGCATCCCTCGCCTTCTCGACCTGAATGATACGTTTCTCATGGTCCAGTTTCGTCACACAATACGGAGTACCCTTATTGAAGTAAATAGCACCTTTAAAGCCCTCCCGATAAGCACGCAGCCTATCGATATCCTTCTCAAGGGGCTTGCGGGAACCTTTCTCAAAGATAGTATAACCATTGCCCTCAGTGCCTCTGATATGGACACGCATATGCGTCCCGCCATCCAGCGAACGCTTCTCAAAACCGCCTTCAAGTAAACCCTCTTCCTCGAGAGCAGCGACTATTCGTTTGAACTCCTCACCGAAATAACGCTCATCCTCATCCCTTAAAGGCAGCTCTTTTGCTGCACAGAGCAAATGGTCGGCCTGAATGTTCCTATTCGAGACATTGATGACAGCACGCTCGCACTCCTTAACAAAGAAATCTCCTGGATTTCTCATATAATACTGATCAAGGGCATTAGAATCCGCAACCAGAACAACAATACTCTCACTGCTGCCCCTACCCGCACGGCCTGCCTGCTGTCTCGCACTCATCAAAGTGCCCGGAAATCCATCGATAACACAGGCATCCAAACCGCCAATATCAATTCCAAGTTCAAGGGCCGTGGTCGAGATCACGCCTGCGATCTCGCCTCTTGACAATCCCTTCTCGATGGCCTCACGCTCATTTCCATAATAGCCGCCTCTGTAAGAGCTTATGGTCTTTTGGACACCCCTGCCTTCAAGCTGGTTCCTGGCCTCCACGAACATCTTTTCGACCTTCTGCCTGGCCCTTGTAAAGACAATGGTCTGAAGATCGTTCTGGACGAAGGTCGTGAAGATATTGACAGTGTCACCAAAGCTCGCTTTCCGAACAGTGAAATTCTTTGATCGGGAATAAAGAGGTGGGTTCCAGAACATGAACTTTTGAGCACCTCTGCCAGAACCGTCATTATCTATCAAAGTAACATCCTTGCCTATCAAGGCCGAAGTATGTTCCATTGGATTTCCAATGGTCGCAGTACAGCAGATATACTGCGGATTTGAACCATAATGGTCACAAATGCGGTTGAGCCTCCTCAAGAGGTTGGCCATATTGATCCCTGTGACACCGCTATACGTGTGACTCTCATCAAGAACTATATATTTAAGGTTCGAGAGGAACTTCTTCCACTGCTGCTTCCACTGCAAAAAGCTCAGATGCACCATTTCAGGATTTGTAAAAAGGATACGCGGATTTCCATACTTCACTGCGGATTTTTCCTCAGGGGGCATTGTTCCGATGAACTTGTTGATATTGAGGTCAAGCCCCATGGAATCCCTGAACTTCTCAAAGCTCTCCAGCTGGTCGTTCACAAGAGCGTTCAGAGGAGAAATATAAAGGGCAGTGGCATTAGGATCATCTATCAATGTCTCAAAGATAGGGAGCATGTAACACAACGATTTCCCGCTGGCAGTACTGGTGGAAAGCACGACGTCCTTACCGTCCAGCACTTCCTTAACAGCATCAGCCTGATGAGTATAAAGTTCTTTGACCCCCTTCTCAGCAAGAGCATATTGTATCAAAGGTTTAAGCTCGACCGAACCGAATTCCGCATCCCGTGGCAAAATATTCTCTACGTGAACTATCTGACCTTCATAGCCACGTGAAGAACTGATGATCTTGATAATTCCTGACATATCCATTAATGAAAACCATCCGTAACAACACTTGATGGTACTTAAAATCTCAGGAAAGGAAGAACTTAAAAAGCTCATTTCCTGTAATGTGGTGTAAGCTTCTTTTCGATCCTGGTAAATATAATATCAAATGCTATAGCTATCAGAATAGCCGGAATAGCACCTGCGAGGATCTTCTCATTATTGAATGCAACAAGTCCCTGGAATATTAGCTCGCCAAGGCCACCACTTCCAATATACGCTGTGAGAATGGCAATGCTGTTGATGAGTATAAAAGCGAACTTGATACCTGCAAAGATAGCGGGATAAGCATTTGGCAGGCGAACATAGCGAAGTATCTGCCACTCGTTCAGCCCAATACCATCCGCATAATCAAGCATTGACGGATCGACCGTTGAAAGCCCGATATACGTGTTCTTGATTATTGGAAGCAAAGCACGCAGCAATATCGCCACCACGGCAGGATAGAAACCGATTCCCATGAGAGGGACCACGATAGCAACAACTGCAAAGCTTGGGACCGCCTGTGCAAGATTTGCAAACTTGATCACCACATAACCGAAACGCTTGTTGTAAAGTGAACCAAATGCAAGGGGCATGGATATGCAAATGCTTATGATCAGTGTTATGACAACTAATACTAGGTGGTCAGCAGTATGGCTGAGTATGCTCTCAAGAGTTACCATATACCATACCTCCTCTGAAGGCGTTTCTCAACAATTCCGGCAAGCCCGTCAAAGATGACAGCGAGCAAACCTGTCCATAGGCCGGCTACCAGGATCGTGTTTATCTTATAGAGCTGTATTCCGGCAATAAGAGCTGCACCCAGTCCACCTGCAGCAATCAGGCCGCCAAGTGTTACAACGCCCATGGTAAAAACAAGAGCTATACGCAAACCACCGACGATCATCGGCAAAGAAAGAGGAATCCTCACCTTTAGCAGTATATCTTTTTCGGATAGTCCCATTGCACGTGCAATGTCAACGTATTTGAGATCCACTTCTTTAAGGCCGGTATAGGTATTTCGTGTAATAGGTAAAAGGGAATAAAGTACTGATGCCACAATGGTAGGTTCTTTTCCAAGTCCGAATATGGGCAATAGCAGTACCAATAATGGAATATCGGGTATCGTCTCGACAAGATTTAAAAGATTGAGCATGGGATGTGCTATCTTTGGTCTGGAGAAAAGGAACAATCCAAGAAAGACACCTATGATGGAAGCCAGAAATATGGCAATGCCGAACATCGTCAGATGCTCGATCGTACGTAATGTCAATGAGTTCGTTTCCCACACTTCAATAATATCAGACAATAACAGATGATCAACCCCTTTTGTGTTCCTTATCCAATTACCTGACTGAAAGCATCATTTGGAAACAGGAACCCGCTTAGTTTTCCATCGGTCATGACAAAGGCCATTGAATGTCCATCCTTTTGCATTATTTTCAGTGAGGATGAAAGCAGTTCATTTCTGGAAAATGAAGGAATTTCAATAACATGATCAACGATCTTGCTTTCCTTGTCATCCATACGCAGTAGATCTATAAGCTTTACAATACCAAGCGGGCCTGAACCATTGGATACCACAGCGATCTCTATGTTCTTCTCTATCATGGAACTGATAGCACCCTCAACATCAAGGGACCCATCGTGGACATACATGCACTCAAGAGGAGATATAAGGTCCTTTATTTTCAATGTATCAAGGTGCTTGAACTTCTTACTGGTATCCACAATGCTTGCAACCATCTCGTTTGCAGGGTGGAAGATCAATTCTTCTGCTGTGCCTATCTGAACAAGTTTAGCATCATCCATTATAGCGATCCTGTCACCGAGCTTGAAAGCTTCTTCGATATCATGTGTCACGAATATTATGGTCTTACCCAGTTTTTCTCTGATCTGGTAGAACTCTTCCTGAAGTTGTTTTCTTAAGATCGGGTCAAGTGCACCGAAGGGCTCATCCATGAGCAGAAGGGGAGGGTCCATCATGAGAGCCCTTGCAAGACCAACTCTCTGCTGCTGTCCACCGCTTAGTTGATGAGGATACCTATCCATGAACATCTCCGACGGAAGGGAAACAAAATCAAGGAGATATTCCACTCTGTCTTTGATCTTTTTCTCATCCCAGCCTTCCAGTTTGGCCACGAGACCGATGTTCTCAGCAATGTTCATGTGAGGGAAAAGACCGATATTCTGTATGACATAACCAATATTCCTGCGAAGAGCGACCGGTTCAAGTTCCATGACATTCTGGTCATTGATGAGAATGGTCCCTGAATCTGGTTCTATCAAACGGTTGATCATACGGAGCGTTGTGGTCTTTCCCGACCCACTGGGTCCTATGAAAATTACCAGCTCTCCACCTTCAATATCAATAGAGATATCATTGATAGCAAACCTGTCATCATATTTCTTCGTTACACTGAGAAGCTGTATCGAATCGATCTTGTCGAATAACCTTTTGGATGCCATAATAGATCTCACATTGAAAAGCTGTTTTCAGCGATTAAAAAATAAATATAAACGAAAATAAAATGGATTGAAAGGGAATTACCCCTCGATCAATCCACTCTCTATTAAAAAGTCTCTGGCAATGTCCTCAGCTTCACGCTTATCGACATCGAACTGGTAATTAAGACCTCTCATGGTCTCTGTGTCTATCTGACCATCAAGCTTCTCAAGAGCTATAACAGCATCAGGATTTGCTTCTGCAAATTCAGCAGACATTACAACGATCGCATCGTATGGTGGTAATGCGTTCATGTCGTCTTCCAGGATCTTAAGATCGAATAACTCGTTCCTTGTATCTGTAGTGTAAGCTGAGATAACAGCAACCTCATCGAGCTTTATGGCCTCATACATGAGTGTAGCAACTGTTGGTTTTACCTCTTTGAACTCAAATCCATAGAGAGTGCTTATGCGTGGAAGACCATCTTCACGAAGTGCAAACTCAGGATCAGTACCGATTATCAGATCGGGTGCATGGGTTTCAAGATCGCTTATAGTAACAACATTGTTCTCTTCTGCCCACTGCTTTTTCACTGCAAGTGCATAGGCATCTTCAAAACCAA
This sequence comes from Methanococcoides sp., assembly GCA_021108275.1. Lineage (GTDB taxonomy): Archaea > Halobacteriota > Methanosarcinia > Methanosarcinales > Methanosarcinaceae > Methanococcoides. The sequence goes on along the minus strand of JAIORD010000014.1, from coordinate 31,233 downwards.
GATTACTTACGACCAGTACTCCATCTTCCTTCAGACCTTCTTCGGCTTTCTGGTAAACGACTTCAGGGTCCCATACTTCAAGAGCAGGCTCTTCAAGTATCTGGCTGTATGCCAGTACCAGTATATTCAACATATACATCCACACTGCCCTGTTTCAGACCCTCATAGTTTACGAAAGTGCCCCCAAGGCCTTCCTTCACATCGATCTCATATCCTGCTTCTTCAAGCATTATACCGGTCATGTGAGCCAGAATGTATGATTCCTGGAATAACTTTGAACCTATGACCACATTTCCCTTCTCCACTTCCGTATCATCAGAAGCAGGTTCTGTACATCCACTAAGGATAACAGCTAAAGCAACAAATGTTGCAAATAGAATTTTCCAATTCATGTTTTACCCCTTCACAAAGTGAACTTTAGAATATTTATACATTTGGTTGTTAGTAATTTATTTTCACTATGCATCAACCAAAAATTCATCAATTGCTTAAAAATAATAAAAAGAGTTCAATTCATTTCAGCGGTAATTTCAAAGGATTAGAAAAAAAGAATGAAAGGCTCTTGCAAGAGCCAACATATAAATAAAAAAGAACAGGACACTTATTAAATAGCATCCTTTCCGATCTGTGCAATAGTATCATCGATATCCTTTGCAAGCTCTTCAGGAAGACCGGTAATACCAACATCGAGGAAACCACGTACTATCATTCCCACTGCATCTTCTTCTGAAAGACCGCGTGCCATCAGGTATTCGACCTGTTCTCTGGCAATCCTTCCAACAGCAGCTTCGTGAGTAAGTTCCACATCTGCCACGTTTGCTTCAAGGACCGGAATAGCAAGCTGTGTACCTCCATCCTTAAGAACAAGACCATGACATTCGAGATGACCTTTACAATGCGGTTTATTTGCCACCATTTCGCCCCTGGCAATGACCTTACCACCTGTTGTGATGGTCCTTGAGATCAGCTCGGCCTTTGTGTTGGGTGCATTGAAAAGAACCCTACTACCAAGGTCAAGCTCTGAACCAGGATGAGCAACAGCTATGGTATGGAATCTTGCAAAAGCTCCTTCTCCATCAAGTATAGCAGTCGGATAGGACTGAATGGACCTTACGGGCTTTAACAGGATATAATTATTAACGAACGATGCTCCTTCTTCCAGATGGATAACTGTCCTTGGTCTGACACCGACATCGCCTGCCCAGTTGTGTATCATGGTAAAGTTCAGAACACCGCCCTTCTTGACATATATTTCAGAGATACCAAGATGCATTGCCCTTTCAACACCCTTTTTGGTAGTACATCCTGTAATGACATCGAGCTTTGCATCCTCTTCCACGATAAGGATGTTATGAACGGTCTGTGTAACGTCCTTATGCCCCATCATAAGACAGGTCTGCACAGGCATGGAACTTTTTTGTCCGGCAGGTGCACGGATAAAATAACCGTTAGCATTTTCAAGATAGCTCTTTGCGGTGTACTTGTCAGCATCCACTGCGACAAGATTCCAGGAATAATCCTTGAGCCAATCATGTTTTTCCAGGGCTTCATGAAGTGACATCAACTCGATATTGGGATCCTTAAGTGAAGAGTGGGAAACTGCGTTATCGAGCATCAGGAAACTGCCTGAGCGTTCCTTATCATCTGTCAACACACCAACGTTCAGGAGCGTTTGCTTGAACTCATCATCAAGGTCCTCAAGATCCTCTGTTTGTGGAACTTCCTTTGCAGCAACCTCGAATTCGTTAAGGTCGAAATCCTCTCCATACATTGCAGATTTTTCAATGGCCTTCTCAGCCTTTTCCTTTAGAGAATTGCCTGTTTGCATTTTATACACTCCTGATATCCATGTGCTTTTATTTCCTTAAGCATTTCACGCGGGTTGCCCCTGCACATGACAACACCATTGCAGAGTATGTATCCCACGTCCGGTTCAACGTAATCGAGAACCTGACCTGTATGTGTTATAATAAGTGCAGAATTACCTCTCTTGTAATGGTCCACGGAACATTTCGATCTGCTTGAGAGCAACTCATCGATGGTCGTACCGATCTCTTCTATGCTCACAAGATCTACACCTGATTCCGGTTCATCGAGCAAGTAAAGGCATGGGTTCTGTGCGGAAAGCTGCAACAGTTCAGACCTTTTTATCTCACCACCGGAAAAACCGACATTCACATCCCGGTCCATGAAGCGTTCCATATCCAGCTTCTTAGAAGCAGCATCTGTATCGAAGCTATGGTCATTACTTATTACCTTGACCAGATCCTTAAGTTTGACACCGGTAAGGTTTGGTGGCCTCTGTGTCATGATCCCAAGACCACGCTCAGCCCTTTCATTCACTGAAAGATGGGTGATATCCTCTCCCTTGAACAATATCTGCCCACTCACAATATCATAACCACTAAATCCCATAAGCGTCATGAGAAGAGCAGATTTGCCAGCACCATTTGGACCAAAAAGGACAGTCGTGCTGCCCTGTTCCACTTTGAGATTGACCTTGTTAAGGATTTTCCTTCCGCCAATCTCTACTGTAAGATCTTTTATCTCGAGCATATTTCCTCCGATCGTTTTGAAGAGAACTCTTTAATATTGAAGTACAAGAATTCCAGACTTCGTAGACTGTTACCAGATAATAAATGTAGACCGTATTGCAAATCAGAATACATGTCTAATACTTACGTCTATCGATATTAATTACAGTTTAGACTTAAAACACATTCAACATAAAGGTTTTGAGTAATTGTTAACAGCGTAAAATTGCGTTCGATAAGATCTATGCATTATTTTTCAAGATCAAAAGTTATTAATTTTTTTAACTGATCATAATTTCAGGAAATATTGAATAATATGAAATCGAAATGTTTATAATGCATTAGGCAAATTTTATGGACTGTTAAATGGCATGTTGAAGTTATCAATTGGATAATATAGACTTAAAATTGTCAATTTATTGATGGGGGTACCATACATGAAAATAGAATATTCTATATTTGGAACTATAATATTGTCTTACTTTGCTTTGGGCATATTCGCAGAAATTCACAACACTTTGGTAACCGGTACGCTCTTAACGAACTTTACACCATTTTCAATCGCAGAAAGAGTTCTTTTTCTCATTATAACCACTATATTTGGAGTCATGGCCTTCAAATTCTTTGGAAATAACAGACTTGCTGATCAGTAATAAGATCATAAAGATACCTGCATATCTTATGTTCCAGCTGAAAGAGTAGAATGCCACCACACATATTCGAAACTGGCATTCTTAAGCTCCTTTTGTCCTCCAGGACCGTTGAACTCATCCCAATCAACATAAAGAGCATCATCAAATGCTATCTCGGTCTGGAAGATCTTCACCATGTTCTGACCTCCGATTCCATTCCGCCTTATTGCACTTCCAGTGAAAACAATCTTTTTACCAGCTAATTCCTCCGGATGTGTGACAATTACTGAAGTAGCTGTGAAAACAGAATCTACCATTGAAGCTTTTATATCAGGATTAATATAAAGCCACTTTTTTTCAAATCCGATGACAATAGAATCGATATCTTCATAGTAGCTCACTCCGGTTATGCGGACCTCAGAAGCATCAAGAGCCAGGGATATTTCATCGAACAGGATATCCTCGATCGTTTGGTTTTCCTGTTGTACAGAAATGTTCATTGGATCATTATCAAAAGGGAGATTACTATATATCAGAGCAGTTAAGCAAAGAATGATAAATATTAGTAGAAAATGTCTGCGTATTTCTAAGTGTAGCATTCTATTTTTACTCCCCAGCGATATTATTGTGGAAGTAATAAATAAAATAACTTATAAAAAAGGTTTTCGACTTTATCTAAAAAAAGATGAAAATCAAATCAAATCGATAAAAATGATCTTGTCTTTATCGAGAACAGTATTGAAAACTCAACAAAATCAATTTTGCTGTGAAACTGGACTTGATCAGAGATCAGTTATATCCAGAGTCCCTTCCCATACACCATGAATGTTACAGTATTCAAGTGCACAGAATGACTTAAAATCCTCGATGTGTTCGATCTTGAAACTAACGTCAGGTCTAGTGTTACCTGGACTAAGGACCATCCTGCCAAGGTTTACTGACTCCCCTGTCTGTTTCACACCATAGAGTTCTATCCATGCGATGTGGTGTTCAATTGTGTTTGGATGCGCAACCTCTTTGCCCACGATCACCCGAACTAAGTTATTTCCATCTCCGCCATGACCACTTAGGATCTCGATAGTTGGAACATGCTTTTCAAGCATCACATCCTCAGCTTCCGTGTATTCCCCTTTTAAAATATTTTTAAAACTCATGTTATCACCTTTTAACTATAATACCCATTTTTCATTAACAACTTAGGTATATGCTCTTGTTGGTAGGATCATGAGATAAAAGACGATTCGCTATGTCATTTCATGTCATTGTTTTGAAAACATTCTGTTGATTTAATCCAAAGGGTACTCTTTTGCTTCTTTACCCAAAAAATATCCCAAAACAGTCCTGATACCTACGACTGCACCCAAAAGTATAAGTTCTTCAGTAGTGGGAGCTAATACCGTCTCAAGAATGTCAGCTGCTATGTAAAACTCGAGTCCGAATATTATTCTATTAGTTAGATCTCTTCGGATCTCATTATATTCATATATTTTCTTAAATATCTCAAGCATGATCAACTTGTACATTGATCTAAAGCCACCATACGTTATCAAGACCGTTCCCACTATCGTGAATAAGCTGGCAATTGATCTTAAGATGATCTCTATGATAGTATACGTATCCACTTGATCCTCCACTTACTAATAATTAAAAATATGTCATCATTTCTACTTAAAGCTTAATGAACTTCGAATCTGATCCAACAATAATCATCCATTTTATGTAGCAAAGAAAAATTGATTTTAGAATGTACAAAAGAAGATCCAATAGTAGTTGAAATTATTCTGATATTGATAATAGAACAAGTATGCCAGGCGTTTTAATTTCTTAATAATTGAAAGAAATGAATTGATGATCATTCTTCTTCAAATATATGTTCAAGGTACAGCTTTCTGACACATTTAGAACCGTATGGACCAATTATTCCAGACTTTAGTTCAATATACCAGCATTCATTCATACCCCTGCCACAACATCGACATTTACTGCTTTCTTTTTTGAAAACTATTTTAGGTTTGTAGAATTCCAGGGCATGTGATTCATGACAGAAATGGTATGTGCCATCCCTCTTCTCAACAAGTCCTTCCGTTCTGGCGGCTTCCATTACATCGTGCACTACATCATAGTTCTTTGTCACTGTTTTGGACAACAATGTTCTGATCTCAAGTGGAGATAATTCAGTTGCACATATTGTTGCAATATAGTCCAGCCTTTTCTGGACGGTCTTTGAATATTTCATTTCATCCCTTTACCATATAGAACGGAGTGGATCTCGCTTTATTATCATTAATTGCAGATAATGACCACGTGTCTTCGTCCATCAAGTTGTGTATCTGGTACAAACATATACAAGGGACTTATTGTTATTAAATATTTATATAATTATTGAATTCTTGCAGCAGCAGACGATGAACAGATAATGGGATTCATGATGTTGTGATATAGTTATGGTTCGAACATGTCATTGTGATAAAAGAATCGTTTGCTACAACATGAAATTGAATTTCAGAGAGAATAATTAGGCCTCTATTAAGCCACAAATATTATAACACATGGTTTCACTGATTAGAGCTACTCTAATTTAAACCTAAAATCTGTTTTACCCAGCGTTGGGCTAGTATCCAATGTTAACTGGAGATTTTAATATTAAGTAGGAAAAAAAAATTGAAGTACGAAACCTAACTAAAATTTTTGGGAAAAAACCCAAGAAAGCATTTTCTCTTATCGAAGCCGGATCCTCAAAAAGTGAAATTTTTGAAAGGACGGGACAGAACGTTGGACTTTACAACGTCAATTTTGATATATACGAAGGCGAGATCTTTGTGATAATGGGCCTTTCCGGCTCAGGAAAATCCACTCTTTTGCGATGTATAAACCGCCTTATAGAACCAACTGCCGGAAACATAATTCTCGATGGTGAGGATGTGGCCACAGCAGATTCTGAGGAACTGCGAGAGATACGCAGGAAAAAAATGGGTATGGTATTTCAGAATTTTGCACTCATTCCCCATAGAACTGTCCTTGATAACGTTGCATACGGCCTTGAGATACAAGGTATATCAAAGGAAGAAAGAGATGTTAAAGGAAAGGAAGCTATCGAAACAGTTGGCCTTAAAGGCTATGAAGATAGCAAAACATCCCAGCTAAGTGGAGGAATGCAGCAGAGGGTCGGACTTGCAAGGGCTCTTGCAACTGATCCAGACATCCTGCTGATGGATGAAGCCTTCAGTGCTCTTGATCCTCTTATACGAAGCGAGATGCAGGACGAATTGCTCGCACTGGAAGAGAAGATGCAGAAAACTATCGTTTTCGTATCCCATGATCTCGATGAGGCCCTAAAACTGGGCGATAGGATCATGATCATGCATGATGGAAAGATCGCTCAGATCGGCACTGCGGAAAATATCCTTACAGAGCCTGCAGACGATTATGTGTCTAAGTTCGTGGCAGGTGTGGACAGGACAAAGATACTCACTGCAGAAACGGTCATGAAACGTGCCGATCCCGTGGTATCAATGAACTCCAGTCCAAAGGTAGCCCTTCAGTTGATGAGAGAACATGGCATATCATCCATATTCGTCGTAAACAGGGAGAAACATCTGAAAGGTATTATTTCAGTTGATGATGCAGTAAGTGGTTCAAAGGCTGGGAAGACCATAAAGGATGTCATGACAGAAGATGTCACAGTCACCCACTTAGATACACCTTTGAACGAGCTTATACCGACAATAGAAAACAGTTCACCAATTGCAGTTACAAAGGATGATGGAAAACTCCTTGGAGTAATTGTAAGGGGCAGTGTACTTGGTGCACTTGCGATCGAGGAGGTGTGATCAATGGTTATACCAAAAATACCGATAGGCGAAGGTGTGGAAAAAGTAGTCAATTGGATCGAAGATGATTTTGGAATACTGCTGGATATATTCAGTGATGTAACGGATTACATAATATCCGGCCTTAATGATACCCTGCTCTTGTTTCCTCCCATTGTATTTGCATTGATCATTGGCATAGCTGCATATTTCATCGGCAGGAAGGACCTAAAACTTGCGATCGGCAGTACGGTTGGCCTGCTTCTGATAGAGAACATGGGACTATGGGTACTATCCATGGAGACTATTTCCCTTGTACTCACATCGGCATCCCTTGCATTAATTATCGCAATACCATTGGGAATAATTTCAGCAAAGAATGAATTTGCATACCACGTTATCAAGCCTCTGCTTGACCTGATGCAGACAATGCCATCGTTCGTTTATCTTATCCCTGCAGTCATATTCTTCGGGCTTGGAAATGTTCCGGGACTTGTTGCAACGATCGTTTTTGCAATGCCCCCTGCGATCAGACTTACCACCTTGGGAATTCAGCAGGTGCCAAAGGAACTTACCGAGGTCGCAGATGCATTTGGATCAACACCCTGGCAGAAACTGACCAAGGTGGAACTGCCAACTGCTCTGCCAAGCATAATGGCCGGTGTAAATCAGTGCATAATGCTTTCCCTTTCAATGGTTGTAATAGCTGCCATGATCGGTGCAAGAGGTCTGGGATATCAGGTACTCATCGGAATTCAGAGGGTAGATATAGGCCAGGGATTTGAAGCAGGACTTGGAATTGTGATCATAGCGATCATACTAGACAGGTTCACGCAGCATCTTACACCAAAATAAGATGCACACCTCTTTACTTTTTATTGCGGAATTACCGCATATTAACCCATAAATAAAAAAAATTAATGTTTGTGATATAATGAATGGAAAAATAAAATCGTTATTGCTGGTATTGCTGATTGCAATAAGCCTTGTTGGTGCAGGATGTGTCCAGCAGGAAGATGGAACTGACACAGAATCAAAGGAAGTAACTGTAGGATATGTTCTATGGGACGGCGAAATAGCAAGCACGAATGTGATCGAGCAGGTTCTTGAGAAAAAGGGCTATGATGTTGAGATCATTGCAGTGGATGCAGGCGCCCTTTACCTGGGAGTCGCACAGGGAGATTTCGATTTCACAACATCCGCATGGTTACCTGTAACTCAGGAAAACTACTGGAATCAGTATGGAGATCAGTTGGTCAGTGTCAGAAAAAACCTTGAGAACACACCTCTGGGACTTGTTGTACCAGCATATGTAGAGATAGACTCCATAGCAGAACTCAACGACAACAAAGAAATGTTTGATGGAGAGATTATCGGCATCGATCCTGGAGCAGGTATCATGCAGAACACCGAAAATGCTATCGAAGCCTATGGTATGGATTACAAAATGGTCTCAAGCAGTACCGCAGGCATGACCGCACAGCTTCGCAAAGCTATTGATGATGAAGAACCCATCGTTGTTACACTCTGGTCACCACATTGGTCATTTGATCGCTGGGACTTGAAGTACCTTGATGATCCAGAAGGAGCCTTTGGCCAGGCAGATAATGTAGAGACCCTTGCTCGTACAGGTCTTGAAGAAGATATGCCAGAGGTCTATGATGTACTTACAAGATTCCACTGGACCCATGAAGATATACAGTCAGTGATGAGTGATATGGAGAATGGAATGGCTCCTGAGGATGCAGCAGCAAAATGGATAGAGAACAATCCTGAAAAGGTAAACGAATGGCTGGGAGAAGAGTTATAACTTCTCTCTCATTTCTTTTTTGATTAATTTGTACATAGATATAAGGATTAGAAGTGATTATTTTCTACGAACAGGTTTGTACCTTTTTTATTGTATAGAATCTCTACAGAACCGAAATTCTGGCTCTTTAAAAGTTCCAAAATAAACTAAGCACACAAATATTGCATGCTTTATTTTTTAGTTGATAATTTATATCGAAACCTTCAGTTTATTAACTTCAATCGGAAAAAACAGGCCTTAAGCTTTACAAAATACAAGAGCTGTCTATCTTCTTTTACACTATATGGAACAGAATACAAAGGTCATTTGCCTTGAATAATTTCTCATTTGATTTTTTTTATTCTCGCATATAATTTATATAATATATTACACTATTGATATTAAGTTGGTTTTCAAATAGAGTATATGGGGAAATATGGTCTTAAGTGATAGAAATGGACTCGATGGAAGTGCTAAGAAAAGATCACCATTAGACAAAGTCCCATCTTCGAGTCCAATTATATGGAAATTATTGATCCCATTGCTTCTTACAGCATTGATATTGATCGCTTCCTTTTCAGTTTTACTATGGTGGCAGCAGGATCAGCAAATAGAAGAGGGGATTCAAAAAACAATAGATCTCGTTCAGAATGAGTATGAGACAACATTGGAGAAACAATCTTCAAAAATGGTTACTGAATTGAATTGGATCGATGTAAATGAACCTTTGATCGATGCCTTGGAAAAGCAAGATCCTGATACGCTTTTATTAAATTCCCAGAATTTGTACGCTAGACTATCCCAAGTCCATAATATATCCCATTTTTATTATCAGGGTCCTGATAGGGTAAATGTGTTGAGGGTCCATATGCCTGATAATAGGGGAGGACTCATTGAACGTTTTACTCTACTTGAAGCTGAAAGAACAGGGGATGTTGTTACTGGAGTGGAACTTGGTTCACTAGGATTTTTCACCCTACGGGCTGTAAAACCTGTGTATTCTAATGGAACATTGATCGGCTACATTGAGCTTGGAAAAGAAATTGAGGACATTCTCAACTCGATCACAGAAAATACGGGTGCTGAGTTGACCGTTTTTATCTACAAAGATTCTCTTGATAGAAATAACTGGGAAAATGGAATGCTTAAACTAGACCGTGAAGCAGATTGGGACCGATATTCTTCAAAAGTTATTATTTATGGCACAGTTCCTTTATCGGCTGCTTTTGAGCAGACCATCGAATTAGAGGAAGCTATAACGAAAGGTAATTCTCTTGAAATAGAAGATAATGAAACTATATGGCATACATCATCAATTACATTAAATGATGCTTCAGGCGATGAAGTAGGTTTCATGCTGATCAGACAGGACATCACAGCAGAAAAAAACCTGTTCGCTGAAAATTTGAAAAGGTTAATTATAAGGTCAATTTTACTCTTCGTATTATTGTGTTCCTTTTACTTTTTTATGTTGAAGAGAACTGCTCAAGACATATTTGAAAACGAGTTCATAGTAAAGGAAAGCAGTGATCGCTTCAGATCCGTTATCGAATCTGCACATGATGCAGTTATGATCGTGAATTCCAAAGGAAAGATCGTTTATTGGAATAAAAGGGCTGAATCAATATTTGGTTATGATAGAGACGAAACAATAGGTGCTCATCTTTTGACATTGATCCCGGAAAGATATAGGGAAGGTCATAAAAATAAATTCAATGGATCAGATATAACTGGCCTAACTGTTCAGATAGAGGGATTGAAAAAAGATGGTTCAGAGATACCAGTTGAACTTTCACTATCAAGCTGGAATTCAAAATATGGTCGTTATTATGGTGGAGTGATCCGTGATATCACTAAGAGAAAAGAAGATGAGGATATGCTGAAAAAATATGCAGCAGAGCTTGAGCATTCGAATGAACTCAAGACCATTTTTACCGATATTATGCGCCACGATCTGATGAATCCTATAAGCTTCATAAATGGATATGTTGGTCTGTTACTGGAAACGGAAAAAGATCCTGATAAAGTCACTAAAATAAAGCGTTTGAAAAATGTCACCTCAAAATTGATCATAATGATAGAGGAAGCATCAAAATTCTCAATGCTGGAAGAGTCAGATGAAATTACTTTAAGGGATTTTGATCTTGAATTTATGCTAAGATCATCTGCCATGTATATTCAAAAACAGGCCGATGAAAAAGAAATGACAATTGAACTCGATCTTCACGGGCCTTATTTTGTGAAAGCTGACCCCATGGTAGAAGATGTGTTTGCAAATATTCTATCAAATGCTATAAAATACAGCCCGAAAAGAACAAAAGTAATAGTTGATGTTGCTGATCAAGGAGAATTCTGGAAAATAAGCATAACCGACTCAGGCGAAGGAATTGCAGATGAAGATAAGCCCCTGGTATTTGACAGGTTCAAACGTGTTAACAAAGGCAACATTGAGGGCACAGGCATTGGCCTTGCAATCGTGAAAAGGATCATGGAGCTACATGAAGGTGATGTGGGAGTAAGTAACAATCCAGAAGGTCAGGGTAGTGTTTTCTGGGTAACTCTGAAAAAGGCTGATCTCTAAGCTGAACAACGAATGTCAAGAACAAATTAACATATCTAAAAATGTACACATCATATCAATAGCTATATAAATTTAGATAAAAAATGATCTAAATTCCACCGTAGGATCAGATCTTTATAATTCTACGGTGGAACATTGAAATTTCATTAAATAAGGTTTTACTTTTCAGTAGCTTTTGCACGCTCTTCTTGTGTCATATTGGCGAGACGCTCAACTTCCTTTATATCCAGACCCAACCCTTCAGCCACATGGCCACCATAGTCTGGATCGGCCTTGAAGAATATAGCGGTCTGTCTGAGTTGAATGCGTTTTTGTGCACCTGAGAGATGGGACACGATATTGCCCACAAGGTTCTCACGGGCCTGATCATCCATAACGTCACGATACAGGTTACCTGCCTGCACAAAGTCATCGTTGGGGTGAACATAAGGCGTACGGTCTGCTTTACCTGATACTTCGAATGCTGACTTCAAAGCATCAGGGTCTGGTGCAGGACCACCAAAACTGTTAGGCCAGTAATTTGGTCCGCCGCCTCCATTGGCATCAATTCGCATGAACCCATCACGCTGATAACTGGTTTCGGGGGCGTTCTTAGGAGCATTCACAGGGATCTGATGGTAGTTGGGACCCAGACGGTGAACATGTGAGTCATGATAAGAGAAAGCTCTGGCCTGTAACATCTTGTCCGGAGAAATATCAATACCTGGTACCAAATTACCGGGACTGAATGCAGATTGCTCCACTTCAGCAAAGTAATTGGCAGGATTCCTGTTAAGTACCATTTTACCTATCTTGATGGTCGGGAAGTCACCATGTGGCCAGACCTTGGTTATATCAAGGATATCAAAACGATATTCTTCGGCCTGTTCCGGGGTCATGATCTGCATCTCAAGGGTCCAGGAAGGATAATCTTCCCTCTCAATAGAATCATAAAGGTCCCTTGTAGCATGATCAGGATCTGTTGCGCTTAATTTATCTGCTTCCTCGCGGGTAAGGGTCTTTGTACCCTGGTCAGTCTTGAAATGATACTGCACCCAGAAGTAGTCCCCATCATCATTGTACCACTTGTAAGTGTGACTTGAGTATCCGTTCATGTTGCGGAAGGTTGCAGGTGTACCCCTGTCTGAAAAGAGGATCGTGACCTGATGAATTGATTCCGGAGTAAGAGATAGAAAGTCCCAGAACATGTTTGGATCTTTGCAGTTTGTGGCAGGATTTCGCTTCTGTGTATGAATGAAATCGGGGAACTTTAAAGGGTCCCGAATGAAGAACACAGGTGTATTGTTACCGGTAAGGTCATGGTTTCCATCTTCGGTATAGAATTTTATAGCAAAACCACGTGGATCTCTTGCTGCATCGGGAGAACCTTTTTCACCACCTACGGTGGAAAAGCGGGCAAAGACTTCAGTACGCTTACCGATCTCAGAAAGGAACTTGGCTTTTGTGTACTTGGTCACATCTGCAGTCACTTCAAAATAGCCGCCAGCACCTGCACCTTTGGCATGCACAACACGCTCAGGGATGCGTTCACGGTTAAAATGACCAAGTTTCTCCAAAAGGTGAACGTCCTGTATGAGAACTGGACCACGTTCTCCGGCCGTGAGGCTGTTCTGATCGTCCCCCACCGGAATTCCAAAAGCAGTAGTTAAGCTGGAAGTATTCTCATCACTCATTAAAATTCACTCCTCAAATTTATAGATAGGGTATATTGAAGAAATATATCAAGTAATAACTAGATCAAATTCTTGATCATACCCACAAAAACCCAAGAATAAATTTGTTGTTAGACTATAAATAGATTCACATTTTTTAGAGATGTGCTTGTTGAAGAATAGAATTAGGTATTCAGTCCTTTACAAAAAAGAAATTCTGTCTGTTAAAGACAGTCACATTCGAACTAAGATCAATTAAAAAGAAGTGTATCGGAATCAATAGGAATTGTGAATGTGAACGTACTTCCCTTTCCAACTTCACTCTCAACCCTGATCTCGCCACCATGCATTTCAACAAATTTCTTGACAATTGCAAGACCAAGACCAGTTCCCCCATAACTTCTGGCAATTGTAGAATCCACCTGTTTGAAGGTCTCAAATATTTCATCATGTTTATTTTTGGGAATACCAGTACCATTATCTGATACAGATATCTCAAACATATTACCACAATTAACAGCATTGATCTATATACAACCATTTTCAGGTGTGAACTTCAAGGAATTACTTAATAGATTATACAATATTTGTTTCATCCTTAATTTATCAGCATACACTTCGATACTTTTAGAACGAACCTGATTACAAATTTCAATGTTCTTATTATATGCCATATGTTTGATTGTATTTTCCGCATCACAAATGAAGGAAGGTAAACTAAACTTTTCACATTCAAGTTCTATTTTCCCACTTTCTATCTTTGAGATCTCAAGAATATCATTGATCAAACTCAGTAAGTGTTTCCCGCTGTCCATAATATTGTATGAATAATTAATTTCCTTTTCATTCAGGTTACCGAAAGGATTACTATTTAGTAACTGTGAGAAGCCAATTATGGAATTAAGAGGCGTGCGTAGCTCATGGCTCATGTTTGCAAGGAATTCAGATTTGGCACGGTTGGCAGCTTCTGCCACAAGCTTTGCATGGAACATTGCATCTTCTGCTTGTTTCCGCTCTGTGAGATCTCTAGAAGTGGAGAGAACAGCTGGTTTGCCATCATAATCAATAATGCGATTGCTTAGTTCTATGGGGATAGTAGTGCCATCTTTACAAATAGCTACACTTTCAAATATGGAACACATTCCCTTTTGTAATTGCTTGATATTATCAGGCATATTTGATGCATATTCAGAAGAATCCAGGTCCATTATCGACATATTCAGCAGTTCATCTCTGCCATAACCCGTGAATTCACAAGCAACTTCGTTCACTTCCAGGATGAACCCGTCCAAATCGTATATTAGAGTTGGATCATTAGAATTATTAAAAAATGTTCTAAACTTCTGTTCCGATTTTTGTAAAGCAGTCTCCATTTGCTTCCGCTCAGTGATGTCCTGCATTATCCCAGACATCCAAATAGCCTGGCCAGCTTTGTTAAAAGTAACCTCACCTTGCGCATGAATAATACGTTCTGAGCTATCGGACAAAAGAATGCGGTAGTCAATACTATACGGTTTATGTTCATATATTGCCTTATTTATATTATCTTGAACAAACAACTCGTCATCAGGATGGACGTACTTTAGAAATGACTCAAAAGTAGTTTCAAATCTCGGGGGTGCCAGCCCAAGGATGTTATAGATCTCGTTAGATAATTTTACCTTATTTTTGACGAGGTCCCAATCCCAATTACCAAGATGGGAAATACGCTGTGCATTGGACAAACTGGCTTCACTCTTGCGTAGAATTTCTTCCGCTTGCTTGCGTTCAGTGATGTCTACAAGTATTCCCCTAATGCCTATTGTTCTGTCATCATGAACAATTCTGCTTGAATATATGCTGATAGGAAATGTACTGCCATCTTTTCTCAGAGCTGTGTATTCGTTAGACCCTTGATCTTCTCCACGCACGACCTTCTCTAGATTCAGTTTAGCCCTATACAGATCCTCGGGAATCAGTGTCTGATAAATATTTGAACCTTTGGAAAAGTCTTCCTGCGTGTAACCGAACATGTCAAATGAATAACGGTTGACGAATATGAGATTTCCTTGTAGATCAGTTTCAAAAACCGTTTGGGGCAAGGAATCAGCCAACTCTTTATACTTGATCTCGCTTTCTTTTAGTGCCTTTTCAGCAAGCTTCTGTTCTGTAATATCATCAGCAGTGAGCAAAACCATTGGTTCATTGTTTTGTTTTATCAGGAGCGTTGAAATTAAAAGATGAAGTGTTACAGACCGGCCATTGGCAATTATTTCCAATTCACCTTCCCTTTTGTAAATGTTCTCACCTGTCTCAAAAGTGTACATTACAGAGTTTCGCACAGTACATTCAGAGCATTCTCTGTTTTTCCCACACCCTTCATCTTTCAACGAATTCATGCATCCAAACAATTCACCACCAAGAAGACCAATACTATCTGTTTTTTCCTTTCCTAATGTAATGGAAGTAGCTCGATTGATGTTTTCAACTCTGCCGTCCTTATTGATAAGGATCAGAATAAGAGGAAGATTCTCAAAAATAGAATTTAAGACCCCAGGATTTTTAAACGATTCAGCTGGAATATTATAAGATCCTTCAGCAGATAAATTATTCATAACATCTTCAATTCCATTCATTTTTCATTATCTCTCAAAAGATTATAATTACAGCAGGAAATAAATAAATTAATCTTATATATAGTAGTCGTCATAATATTGAATATATTGTGCGTTCATCAAATAAAATAGGGAATGAAGACAACATATACTTTCAAGCTGAGATAAATATAATCGCAATCAAGGCAGCAGCTAAACCTAACCATTGTTTTGAAGAAAGCTTTTCTTTGAGTATAAAACATGCAAGCAACACTGTCCCTGCGGGGTAGAGGGAAGAAGTGATAGATGCTATGTCGAGTCGACCTGCCTGAGATGCAAAAGCAAAAAAGGTGTTTCCTCCTGTATCAAAGATCCCGGCAATGACGATTATGGGAAAGACGCTTTTGGGTGGGATATAGACCTGCTTTTTCAGAGCTATAAATATGATCAATGTTATAGCTGCCGCTATCCTTGCAGCAGTAAGAGGCCAGAGTACAGCCGTATCGCTAACCTTGTCAATGGATATGAAAAATAATCCAAAACCCATCCCAGCGATTAGTGGAAGTATGAGATCGGTGCGTTCAATTTTACGACTCCCGTCCCCTCCACCAGCAATGAGCCAGACTGCTACAAGTGCGAAAGCAAAGCCTATCATTTGATGAAAAGCAGGAAGTCCTTCGTAAAAAGTGCCGTAGATGACTGGTACGGAAGCTGCCACTATTGCTGAAATGGGTGCAACAAAACCCATATTGCCCTGTGAAAGACCACGATAAAGGGCCAGAAGTCCAATGCCTATGAAAACTCCTGCAACGACACCCCAGACCATACCACCAAAAGGTGGCATCTCTTCTGCCATTAAATGGGCTGAAAATGCAAGAAGGAAAATACCAACTATCTGGGTTATCAGAACAACACTATAGACATTTGCACGTTTTGACGCAAAGCCTCCACTGAAATCTCCGGCACCCCAACACATAGCTGACATGAGGCCAAAAAAAACCACAAGGAATTCGACAGGTATCATATATCTGATTCTCCAAGAATAACTATATTGTATTGGATCTGCTTGGATTTATACCCTTACTTTTTTGTATGGCAACTTATTGTTAATTAGTTAAACAACAATATGATCCATGATCTTGAGATTCAGAGCTTGTTAACATTTCTAAGGATCTCTTCAAAGAAGAGAAGCGAAAAATGGTTCTGTACTGAAATAAAAAGATAAAAAATGGTTATTCATCAAATGATATACTGATATCTTGAAGGTTTGAATTCAGAAGAGCGGTTGGCATTGTAAATGTGAACGTACTTCCTTTTCCAACTTCACTTTCAACCCTGATCTCGCCACCATGTATTTCAACAAATTTCTTAACGATCGAAAGGCCAAGACCAGTGCCCCCATAACTTCTAGTAGTTGAAGATTCCACCTGAAAAAAAGGATGGAACAAATTTTCCTGGTCCTTTGGTGAAATGCCAATGCCATGGTCTTTTACAGAAATATGCATGAAGTCATCTGAGATCTTCCCTCCGACCTTCACTGCTCCCCCTTGATCGCTGAACTTAATGGCATTGTTCACGAGATTGTAAACTATCTGCTTGAATTTGATCATGTCTGCTTTTATGGCAGGCATTCCAATGTCAATTTCATAGCTCATGTCAATATCTTTTTCTGATGCAATAGGTTCCATCAATTCTTCTATTTCATTAATAGTATCAGATACAAAGAATTCATTCATATGAAGTTCCATCTTGCCAGCTTCTATCTTTGATAGAGAGAGGATGTCATTGATAATATTCAAAAGATGTTTCCCATTGCTAAGAACATTAGATATGTATTTTCTCTGATATTCATTCAAAGAGCCATGACTTTCATTGCTGATCACATCCGAAAAACCAATTATCGAATTTAGAGGTGTCTTCAACTCATGGCTAATGTTTGCGAGAAATTCACTCTTGGACTGGTTGGCAGTTTCTGCAACAAGTTTTGTATGCATCATTACATTCTCTGCTTTCTTGCGTTCAGTAACATCCCTTATAATTGCCATGTCTGCTGGCCTACCTTCGTATTCGATAGTAGATGGGCTGACGTCCACTGGAATTCTCCTCCCTTCCTTTGAGATGATCTCGATCTCATAATTAGTGGAGACCTCTTCCCCACTCAATCTCTTCATGTACATTTCTTGTACCATTTCTTTATATTCAGGTAAAATAAAATCAATGAAAGGTTTTTCGAGTTCTTCCTCAATAGAGAAGCCGGTAATACTCGCAATCGTTTGGTTCCCGAATTTAATTAGACCATCTTGAAGAATGATAATTCCATCGTTTCCTTTTTCGACTAGCGTGTGGTACTTATTTTCACTAGCCTTAAGTGCCCTCTCTGCTTGTTTGTGCTCGAGGCTAGCTCCGATAATGTTGGCCACCATACATAAAAGGCTAATATCTTCTTCTGCCCACTCTCCAATATCAACCACATTGTCCAAACCGATAAACCCAGCAAGCTTATTATTCATATGAATGGGGAAAACAAGCAATGATCTTACATCCTGTATTTCAAGGAGCTCTTTCTCTGCCGATGCTTCTATGGGTAAAGCTGAAACATCGCTAATGCAAATTGATTCGCCATTATTGAGTTTTTTCATCCACCAAGGGAACATATCCAGGGGGAGATTCTGAAGGTTTTCTTTTTGGCATGAATTACCCTTTTTACAATATTCATGCGTATTATCCATCGTATTTCCATCATCATTAAAAAGAAAAATATAACTTCGGCAGCTCTCACATGTTTTCGAAATATCCTCAAGAGCTTTATTGATATTAACATCAATATCATCAGAAAAAACAAACAAAGAGGAAATAGAAGATACTGTTCTTTCAATTTCAAGCTTCTTCACAAGGCGCGATTCTGTATTAATTATATGTGAGATATCAATAAAACTTTCGACAATCACCTGACGATTATTTTTATTTACCAACGTTGCGGTTTTCAAAATAGGAAGTTTTTTATCACCTTCGACCAGCAGTTCACGTTCTGATCTATCGATAGTTAGCTTCATATCACTAATTGGACACTTTCCACATTCTGCAGGACAGATGTATTTGTGACATGCATGACCAATAATTTGTTCTCTTGGTCTACCGATGATCTCAGCAGCTGTAGCATTCACATCAATTATTTCATGAGTTTCCAGATCAATGATCACAATGCCAGCAATTAAGGAATCCATGAAGGTTGATAAATATTGATCATTTTCAGATTCCATATCCCATTCCCCTACAACGTAGTAAATTTACCAGCATCACGAAAATATTATCCCCCAAAACTTAATAGTTCTTATTTAATATAAATAATATCCCACACATAGTATTTTCTTTAAAAAGTCAAACACAAGAGCATTCATTAGACTTCCCTGTAACTATTATTCGAAATTAAAATGAAATGATCGCTTGAAAACATTAGTGGATATCTGAAGAGAAAATACTCCCATTTCCTTTTAAATTTTCAAAAATTTGAATGGAAGTACTATTTTACACCCAAAATCATCTCAAGAAAATATCACAGCCGTATATTTTTTAAGCAATGTGAACATACAATAATCAATGGATCCTGTGGGTTATTTCATTTCTTCATTTATCACATTGTTCGTCATTGTGAGCCCAATTACCGCAGTAATTACATTTATAACGCTCACCAATAGTCTGACCCTGGATGAAAAGAATGTAATTGCAAAGAAATCGGTTGCTTTAGCTTTTGTCATTGCCGTATTTTTCATGTTTGCGGGAAACATTATCCTGGATGTTCTTGGGATCAGTCTTGATTCAATGAAAGTTGCTGGTGGTCTGTTACTTATAATGATAGCTTTTGAAATGATGCAGGCTAAGATCTCAAGAGAAAGCATTACTGATAAAGAGATGGATGAATCTTCTAAACGTGACGATATCTGGATCTTCCCAATTGCAATGCCTATACTAACAGGGCCTGCTACCATAACAACAGTCGTAGTTCTTACAGAGACCGCTGGATTTGTTCAACAAAAACCACTCATTATTCTCGCATTGGTACTAACTTATTCAATAACCCTGGTAACATTTCTCTTTTCCAGGAGAATACACAAAAAAATAGGATATAATGGAATGCTGGTACTTACCAGATTGTTTGGCTTGTTCCTGGGTGCAATTTCAGTAACTATGATCGCCAGTGGGATCTGGGGAATTTATTTGAGTCTGAATCCACTGTGAACTACCAACCATTCAAATAGGTGGTCTTCTTGCTTATTCAATTATAAAGGGACGATTGGGGGGTCCACATATCTATCTGTTTTTCAACCCATTATGATCACGTTCGAATTAGATATATCATCAGAATATTCATTGTGCTCTTCAATATATCCATTGATTTCAGAGATCAAAATAAAGGAAAAACCAAATGATCAAAGCACAAAGTTTAAACTGACATACTCATATATTTTTGAATGGTAAAAATAAATTATTTATTACAGAAGATATTTGTCCACAATTAAATGTTGAATAACTAAATGTCTGTGGGAATAAGACATAGATACCAACAGAGTGGGGGGAAATGATAATGATATCAAGAAATGCAAGTAAAGCACTAATGGTGATACTGTCGGTGCTCATAATACTAACATCCGGCTGTGTTGAGGATGAAGGGGAGGTCGGACCAGAGCAGCTATTCGATCAAAGTAAACTGAATGTTATCGAGGTCATGAATTTGCCAGTAGTGGATGGTGAAGTGGATGACATATGGGCTGATGCCCCGGAACTGAACATACCTCTCGGCGAGACATACGATACACAAGACCCTGCAAGTATTACCGACTGTGCTGGATGTCATGCCTATGACAGCGACACAACAGTTACATTAAAAGCTCTTCATGATGACACTCGTCTTACCGTCCTGGCGACCTGGCCTGATCCAACCGCGAGTTTCACCCGTGGAGGTTCCTGGTCATTCATTGATGGAACATGGATGAAACTGAATTCAGACCAATCCGAGGACCGCATATCTTTCTTCTGGCCTATCGGAGAGATAGAGGGCGAACCTTTCGATACTGGGGGATGTATGGCTAAATGTCATATGTATTATCCAACGGACACTGACCCTCATGTCAGTACCCATGGCATCATTGATGATTCATGGTTAAAGGACGGAAGAGCAGATATGTGGCATAGTAAGGCAGGAAGAGGAACAGGGCTGACATCAACCACAACCTCAGACCTTACGGTAGATCCAGATTCACATGAGGTCGTTGCTGGAACTATCTCTATGATAGGGTATGCTGATGACAAGTACGTTGATGTTTGGGCAAACGATACCGTTAATGGAGAAGATGGTGGCCGCTATGGTGATGACGGTACCAGTGCATATTCACATAACCGTATTGCTGACAAGTCACGTCCAAAATACATGGAAAAGGACCCTCTCGATTTTGCTGATGCCATGGTCCTAACTCAAGCAGAGATCGATGCAGGCGAGACCATCGGAAATGAAGACACAGGCGTGAGCGATGAAGATGCCGTCACTTACTGGCCTAACTATGAGGTTTTGGATGCCATCGTTCCAGAACGGGTCCTCAGGACTCCAGACAGTAGCCGTGCTGACATACAATTTGGAGCTGTATGGAAAGATGGGATATGGACTGCTGAGCTGGGAAGGGACCTCATCAATGCCAACGAAGATGATGTTCAGTTCAATACAAGTGAAGAACATTTCTTCGGGGTTGCTATATTTGATAACTCCCGGCATGGTTATCAGCACATGACCTCCCGGATGTATTACATGAAGTTCGTCTGAGTTCTTCATCTGATACGGATCGTTGAGAGGATGTGGTTGTGAAAAGGCGACTACATCCTCTTTTACTATTTACTTAAGAACTGTGCTCTTTCTATTTCTCAATAATATGCAACTTTGAATTCCAGGATGAAGTCTAACCTTATATATACTTTAAAGAAAAAAATAGAGTATAGTAATATTGTGGGGGAAAGGCAGTATTTGCTGTTAAGAGGGGGAATTTACAATTACAAAAGATCCTGAAACGATTCCAGATGTAAATAGATCGCCTCAAAAAGACTTGGTGAGTGGTGAACTTATTGCAGGAAAATCAAAAAGCGTGTGTCCTGAATGTCTTGAAGTTATAGATTGCCAGATGATACTGCGTGAGAACATGGTCTTCTTGCGTAAGCATTGTGTGGACCATGGTTCTTTCGAAGTCCCTGTATATTCGGATGCTAATGATTATCTGGAAGCGGTAAAGCACAACAAACCCGGTTCAAAACCCTTGCACACAACACCTGTTTCCAAGGGCTGTCCTCATGATTGTGGATTGTGCGAAGACCATCAACAACACACATGCGTAGGGATCATAGAGATAACTGATATGTGTAATCTGAATTGTCCGGTTTGTTTTGCAGATTCAAAAGGACTTTTTACACTGCCTTTTGAAAAGGTAAAGGAGATGATAGACCTTTACGTTGAGCATGAGAAGGAACCCGAGGTACTCCAGATAAGTGGAGGTGAACCTACATTGCATCCGGATATCCTTGGAATTCTGGAATATATGGGCCAAAAAAATATCCTTTATCCGGTCCTGAACACCAACGGCCTAAAACTTGCTGACATGGATTTTGCAAAAAAGGTAGCATCTACTGTGCAAAATGATGTATCTGGAGTCGGAAAGCCAGTAATATATTTTCAATTCGACGGATTCGATGACAAGACCTATACAGCCCTTAGAGGAAGGCCACTTATCAATATAAAATTGAAGGCGCTTGAGAACTGTGAAGAACTTGGTCTAACGGTTGCTCTGGTAGCTACCATTGTCAAAGGAGTAAATGAGCACGAGATGGGTGCTATTATAGATTATGCGCTGGGGAAAACGAACATAAAAATGGTCAATTTCCAGCCAGCTACACTGACAGGAAGGTATGAGCTGGAAAAGAAGACAGAAACAGCGCTTACAATTCCTGAAGTGTTACATGAGATCGAGGACCAGACAGGAGGTGTATTGAGCAAAAAGAACTTCATTAGCATCCCCTGCCCGCATCCAACCTGTTCAGTTTGCTCCTATGTTTACAATCACAAGGGAAAGAACATCTCATTAACTAAATTCCTGAATTCCAGTGCCTGCAGGGATTATCTTGTTGACCGCACAATTGCAGATATTAAGGTCACTTCCAAGATCGAAAGATCTATCAATGCTCTCAATATGGTCATGTCCAAAACAAACAAGTGTTGTGGCGATGGTGAACAAAAGTGTGATTGTACATTTTTACAGGGCATGGTTTCAGATACAGGCAAAATAATCGATAATGTCACCCTTATCTCAGTTCATGCATTCATGGACGAATTTAATTTAGATCTGGAAAGAGCAAAGAAATGCTGCATAACAGAAATCCTTCCTAACGGACAGATGATACCGTTCTGCGTGTATAACATCCTCTACCGGAAAGGATCGACCAAAGAGTTCAGGAACCTCTATCATAATGAATTCAGGAAGAATGGCGATCATAAAAATGGAAACGAGGGTTGATTATGGATTCAAAAGAAATAAAGAAGATGGTAAAAAAAGGTTACTCCGAAGTAGCAATAAAAGGATCTTCCTGCTGTTCAACGAAAAGTCCATGCTGCAGTTTGAGTGGCGTGGCAGAGGAAATAAGCAAGAAGATCGGGTATTCTGAGAAAGAACTTGATGAGACACCGGAAGGGGCAAACCTCGGTCTTGGCTGTGGAAATCCCACTGCATTAGCTTCTTTGAAATTGGGTGAGACCGTTCTTGACCTAGGGTCGGGTGCAGGCTTTGATTGTTTCCTTGCAGCCGCCAGAGTGGGAAAGGAAGGAAAGGTCATCGGTGTGGATATGACACCGGAGATGATAGAGAAAGCCAGAGAGAACGCCTCAAATGGTGGCTATACGAATGTGGAATTCAAACTGGGAGACATCGAAGAAATACCTGTTGCTGATGCTTCCATTGATGTTGTGATCTCAAACTGTGTCATCAACCTTGTCCCTTCAAAAGATAAAGTATTCAGGGAGATATTCAGGATACTGAAGAACGGTGGACGTTTCATCATATCGGACATGGTCCTTTTGAAAGTCATCCCTGCAAAGATAAAAACATCAGCAGAAGCCTATATTGGCTGTATTTCAGGCGCGATACTGAAAAAAGATTACCTGGATACGATTAAGAATTCGGGATTTGAGGATGTTGAGATAATGGAAGAGACAAACTATCCTTTTGAACTGATCATTGAATTGGTCTCTTCGGATGAGATGGCTGCAATACTAAAAGATCTGGACATTTCCATAGAAGAAGCAAGAGAGATCGCTGAATCGGTCATTAGCATTGAAGTGCGTGGGATTAAGCCGTCCTGATCTTCGGTTAGCTGTTGTATACTGCATTTCAGGCAGCTGCTGAGCAGGCGGGTTTTGATCACTTGAGTTGGAGAACCTTGATGTTGCAACTGTACTGACAGCTCCATTTGGAAGCATTGAGAGTACTGGCAAGGACTAAAGAACTGGTTTACAATAAATTGATAAAGCAGAAAAATAATGGTGACATAATATGAACGAATTAGATGCAATAACAGCTGAAGCACCTGAATGTATAGAATGTAAACATTTCATCGAATCGATTGGTATGCCTGCATGTAAAGCGTTCCCATATGGTATTCCATCAGAGATATGGCAGGGGTTCAAGAAACACCATGAATCATACGAAGGTGACCATGGACTTCGTTTTGAAGCTATTGTTCAAAATGAGTGAAAATTGTGGAATATTGAATTCAATTCTAAAATTTAATATTGAAGTAGTAATGAATAAAGTTCTTTTAGTATTTTACCTACCTCTCTACTGTGCTTAAATTCTTCTTATCTCTTTTTCTTTTCATCTTCAAGAACTGATTTTAATATCCATCCCCCGTTCCCTTCAATCTCTTTATACCATTCTACGCCATGTACATATTTGTACAATTGATGCCACAAAAGTTTGATTTGTATCTCCAGATGTTCATTTAAATTTTAAAAAAACTTATATAAAAAGCCAATCTAATTTAATATGTATAACAAAAAACGGTGTAAAAATGGTAAGATGGCGAAGCTTACTGAATGTGCACATCGAGATGGCTTTTGCCATATTACTCGATTCATTACTTGTCATTCTGATGCTTGGATGTTTCTTTGCAATAGATCATGTCATTCATTTTTGTGAGTTTGAAAATGAATTGTTTGCCACAATTCTTCACAGTATTGTTCACCCAGTTGTTCTTTTAATTTTCTTTTTAATATTTGTAATGAATATGATCAAGGATCATTTACCAAATAGTTCATAGGATTCTCGTTTCGAGATCGTGAAGATCAAGGACATGGGGTCAATTCCCGTTCCTGCGGATGATGATAGTGACATTGTTGATGAGAATAAATACAGTTAATTTGATAAACGATCAAAAATAGACTTATGTAGAAACAACTAGTAATAAAATATAGCAATGAAAGGATGCCGATATGAAATGTACTACATAATCGATAAGGAAACTGGAAATCATGCCAGGGTATCATTTTGGAATTTACTCTGGATAAAGATCTCACTTGTAGTATCCCTTATGCTTTATGGGATAATTATTGGGGGATTTTTGAGCTATATTGGCATTTCATACGAAATTGTCATAGGTATTTTATTCGCAGCATATGCGGTAGAACTAATCGGTTGGTTCACTAACAAAACATCCCCTGGCAAATTACTCTTAGCATTGTTGATACTTATTCAATGGAGATCCATTTTCGTAGAACTTCAGAATGATGGATCATTTACCAAGGGATCTCGGAATAGAAGCAAGATCAAGTATGCTCTAAAGGTCTGCAATTCATTTGAACATTTCACACCAATTAAAAGCAATATTTCTATTTAATGAGAAATCTCTTTTTTAACTCTATTTTAGACTTATAAAACCCCATGAAGAGTAAACACATTTTTAACTGACACAGAGAGAAACATAAAGATCAAAAATATCACAAAAGGGGTTTCAGACTTTCAAAGATCTTCGTTTTGAGTTCCTTTTCAACTTCTATAATGGTATCCGAGATAGATGTAAGCTTTTCAGGATCCTCTGCAATTTCATTCAGGATATTCGCTTCGACCCAGATCTTTGCGCTAAATTGATGCCCCCTTGGTTTTACCTCTACAAAATAACGGGTCGAGCCAAGTGGTTCTAAAATTTCACTTAATTTAGAATGTATATGCTTTTCCAGTAGTGTTGAGCGTTTCATATATCAGATTTCCTTTATTCATTTTATAGCGGTTCAGACAGAGTCCCTACAGAGTCCTTATTAATTAAATATAATTCTCTTTATAGGCCTCTATATGTTCGATATAAGCCTGATTTGACTTGTACTCAACGGCTGATAACTGTTTACACATTAAAACTCAGTGATAGTATTGAGATTGATCCTGAGGGATATGAAGTGACCAACATGAGCCACACTATGCATCCATGTCAGATGAAAAAGGTCAAAGATCATTTTAATAATGGGTATAGGAGCCTTTAATCAGAGAATACACATAAAAGTGAACTCTCGCCCCATAAGCCCCAAGCTCGCTTCATATCATACGACTCCCACACCCAGGCAAAGTATTGTCCTGTAAGTTAAAATCAATTGCGGTAAGAGGTTTAATTATTTTAAGATATATTTAATTCCTTAACTATTATTCGAACAAAAAGAGGGAACTATTATTCAGATGCGAGTAAGGTGATGGGCGTGAAAAAGAAGGTGATGAGTGAGTTCAAAAAGGACAAGAATTAGGAAGTGGAGCATGAATTGGTAACTGTCCTTGAAGAACTCAATAATAGAAACTGTCATTTTTTTGCATAGATACCTATCTGTAATGAACAACTGAAGAGGAACATGACAATGATTGGAATAAGGACATAAAGTTATGAAGAAAAAGAAGTTTTAGATGAGTTCTAAAAGGGCAAAAAAGAAGTTGGGGGGTGGGGGGTAATGCCCTTAAAGAACTCGCTTAATCCACGTAAACATTATGCATCTATAAATAGATTTCCATATAGAATAGTCGAAGAGATCATGTCAATGATTGAAATCTGAGCACAACCCGATCCGCAACACCAGTTCCTGGAATCAACTGCTGATATCGTACTATATGGACGTACCACCGGCTCTGGAAAATCGTTTTGTAAACTGATGAATGCTCCAGGCCTGATCACTGTGCTGTTATTGGCAATGTCTATGAGTATGGCACTCAGGAATCAGACCTTGCACTTCGATTGCTGCATGAACCTTACTGCAGGCACCGAGCAATCGTCTTCTTTGATGATTCTGAACTTGATACTCCAACTGAGTTCTTCGAAAAACAAAAGCTTAAGGCTGGCTTGAGGTATGATGCTGGGAAAGAAAAATGGGTACTTAATAATTAAAAGATTAAAAATTTCATTCAATATTAGTGCTGGATATTAATATAAAGATATTTGCAATTATTATACATAAATAAACAAATGAATATTTAATATATATTAAGTATGTAAGTAAATTTATATAATGTGTACTCATCTCAGTAATTCCATGAGTGAAGAAATCAGAACAGAGAAGCTATATTTTAAATATCACACTATAAACGAATATTTTTAGGGAAATTTAAGCAATCAACAAATATATTTTAATCATCCAGCAAATTATAATGATCCCTTTGATTCTAAAATGAATTACTGCTATAAAGGTGATGAAAAATATTGGTGTGATTTTTTTATTCGTGCAGGAGTCGATCCTACTAAGGTAGATGCAACTTTGCAAGAAAACATTAATAAGGGGATTCTTGAAAAAAATGGTAATCTCTTTATCCTAGATCCTGCAAATGAAATTTATCGTAATCTAGAAGGGAGCGATCTTCATGGAGATGTGCACAGCAAAAATCTTCCACTAGTTGCGTGCTTTACTGAAAAGGACGATAGCATTTTAATGTGGAGTCATTATGCAAATAACCACCAAGGCATTTGCCTCCGTTTTAAAGCAAAACCAGCATTAGACTGCCATTATTTATTGCTTAACTCCAAACAAATTCCTTTAATGAAAGTGCAATATAACGATGATCTCCCAGATGATGTCAATATGGCAAATAATGAGGAAAGAATTGATCAAATTCCAACTTGTTTATTAACAAAATTTTCTGATTGGGAGTATGAAAATGAATATCGAATACTCCGTTTTGAAGATGAATTTGAGCAAAATAACATAATGAATTATGAAAAACAAGATTTAGAAGGAATCGTTTTTGGATTAAAAGTAAATAAAAAAGATGCACAAGATGTGTATGAAACAATCAGAGAGAATTACATCAATAAAAGAGTAAATGTTAATTTTTATGAAGCGAAAGAAATTCGAAACAAATATGCAATACAAGTTGAAAAAATAGATGATATGAATAAGTATTTGGATTCGTTAGTATAAATCAAAAAAGAGGGTTTACAATCTCATTGTAAACTCACACTTCCTAATTTGTCTGTAGGCTTATTCCACATAATCTCTTCAAGGCTAAAACCGCATTTATCGCACTTTGTGAATCCCCAATCTTTGAATCCAGTTGTCTCATCTTTCCAATAAGTTACTGTTCCAAAACGCAAGCGATCTTAAGACATTTTGATCAAAGTCAATCATGTGAAATACTTGTTTTGGATGTATAATATTTTATCGAATCAGATTGAACTTTCCATATTATATCCCAAAGTCTCCCCCTTCCTGTGGAGAAGACACATTCTCAACACCTCAAGAGAACCCTGACCCTGTCAAGAATACTATCATCATCTCAAAATAAAGAGATCTTCAAACGAATCCCTACTGTCACGATTGGTACAAAGACCATCAATGCATCGAAGATATATCCAAATCAAGAGATTAGTATGCAAGAGGGATTTTTCATACATCCTTAGGGGATAAAAAGAGGCAAATAATCACTTTGATCAAGGGCATAGGAGTCATACATTCAAGAATCCACACATTGTGGATCCCCCACTTCGAATCCCCAAACTCGCTCTACGCCATATAACTCCCACACCCATTTGATATATTGGTTTATAGGTTAAAACAGGTTACGGCAGAATGTATAATTTATTATACAATATATATTGTTTTGGAGAATCTGATAAAAATAGAAGCACTGAATTGTAATTTATTTTTGTAAAATCAGCAATAAAAGAATTGGACTTCCAAAAAGAATTTGGTAGCCCGGCACGGCTTATTAACAAAATTATATAGTCCTAAAATTGTCCATTTAATATGATTGTGTACTCGTTCACATTCACTCCTATGTGAATAATCTTCATCGAATCTATCATTTTCAATGTTCTTGTTTCGCAGGTGCATACCTACTTGTTTTTCAGTATCTAATGCTATTGATGTTTTCAAGAAATTCCTTCAGAGGCCCCTGCAATCACCACTTGTCCCAAAGATACCCCGCCATCGCCACATGGGACCTTTTTATGTGTAATAAATTCAAAACCCGCATCTTTAACAGATTCACTGATCCGGCCTGTTATGTGTTCGTTGTATGCAACTCCGCCACTGAGTCCTATAACATCAATGTTCCTTTTTTTAGCAGATGAGATGGCAAGTTCTGCAACCCCAACTGCAAGTGCATCTTCTATAGAATATGCCAGATCACAAACTGCGTGTGTATCGATCCTTTCGTATAGATCGTATAACAAACTGGTAGTATCAAGCACGCCTCGTTTGCACTTAACAGGCAGATCTACGTTATGTACACTCTTTTTTGCAACGGATTCCAACTTCATTGCAGGCTCACCCTGGTAACTGCGATAATGTGAGGCACCAAGAAGTGCTGCTGCACTATCAAGTACCCGTGCGGCACTACTCGTTCTAGCCAGGTTTATGCCTTTTTCCAGTTGGTCCAATACAATGTTACGTTCTAATTCGCCATGCTTAAAATAAAGAGGTAAGTCCCTCAATTCTTTCGGCTCAAGAACATCATGCAGCATTCCCAGAAGCATACGCGAAGGATATGTTGCAGCTATATCCCCGCCAGGCATTGGCTGCTCCATAAGATGGGCAGTTCTTTCATAACCAGAATAAGTGGCTTCAAGGATCTCTCCACCCCATATTGTTCCATTTTCCCCGTAACCTGCACCGTCAAGAGCAATTCCAATGATCCTTGAATCAACCGGCAAAAGGTTATCCACCATTAGCGACACGATGTGTGCATAATGATGTTGCACGAAAACCGTGTTATTTCCACCTTTTTCCTGTGCGAACCGTGTGGTATTGAATTCCGGATGCAGATCACAACCCCATAAGCCAGGCTCAATTTTTGTCAATTGTTCCAAATTCAAAACAACCTGCTTATGATACTGATCGGTCTCAAAGTGCCTTGTGTTCCCAATATATTGAGAAATATATGCATTGTTCTTCTTTGCCAGGGTAACAGTCGTATTTAGTTCGGGACCCACACCTATCGCCGGCTCTATTGGGAACGGAAGTTCTATCCTCTCAGGTACAAAACCCCGCGATCGTCTTATAAAAGCCATTCTACCATTAACGGACCTGATCACCGTGTCATCTGTCCTGTTCCTGATAACATAATTATGAAGAAGATAATGATCTGCGATCTTATCGAGATGTGACAATGCCTCCCCATTATCAGTCACCATTGGAAGACCTGGAAGATTTGCAGATGTCATTACGTAAACATCCGTATCACTATTATCGAATAGAAGGTTATGTGTGCCTGAGTAAGGTAGCATTACACCTATATTATGCAGATCGGGAGTAATGTGACACGATAGTGAAAAATCATCATTTTTATCCAGGACAACTATTGGACGCTTCCTGCTGAGCAACAGGGAACTCTCGTCTGTATCGATACTGGCAAAAGAACATACCGTTTCAATATCTTTTGCCATCACCGCAAAAGGCTGTGCAGGACGATCAAGAGAATTTCGGAGCTTTAGGACCGCACTGTCTGAAGTAGCATCACATACAAGGTGGAATCCACCATATCCTTTGACTGCAACAATTGATCCATCATCTATGAGTTCAGCACATTTGATAATAGCATCATGTCCGGATGCAAGGACATCACCGCTTCCATTAGTAAATGAAAGGACAGGACCACAATTTGGACAACACGTGGCCTGTGCATGAAATCGTCTGTCAGAAGGCATCTTGTAGTCAATACCGCATTCCGGGCACAATGGGAATTCAAACATACTTGTATTTTCCCTATCAAAAGGAAGAGAACTTACCAGAGAATATCTCGGACCACAGTTCGTACAGGAGGTAAAAGGGTAATGATAGTGCCTGTCTTTGCTATTATACATGTCCTGCAGGCAATCGGAACAGATCGCAGTGTCAGGCGGGATGATGGAGTTGGCAGTTTCATCCTGTTCACTGTTAAGTATCGAGAAATCAGAAAAACCTGATACAAGAAAGACCTTCGTTCTTATTTGGTAGATCAGTGATAGCGTTGGCTTCTTAAAATAAAGGTCGTGGAGGAAATGTTCAATATCTTTTTTTTCTCCTTCTGCAACTATCTCTACTTCATTACCTGCATTTTTTACATAACCGCAGAGTCCGTTCTCTATTGCGACATTATATACGAATGGGCGAAAGCCAACACCCTGAACTACCCC
>JAIORD010000041.1 GCA_021108275.1 Methanococcoides sp. | reverse complement strand
GTCGAATCATCGACCAGGCCGAAAACATTGAAATAACTCAACCGTATTGCACTGACGGCGACGATCACGAACGCTCCGGGTAGGAACCATGGACTGAATTCTCCATAGCTCAAGAGAAATACAGCGGGGCAAATGCCAAAACTTACTATGTCTATCAAGGAGTCAAGCTGTCCCCCGAAAGCTCGATATTCATCAGTTCGCCCCTTCATCCGGCGAGCAATGAGTCCGTCTCCCCAGTCAAAAACAACTGCCCAGATCATTCCAATTATAGCAATTGGTAAATTGCCTAATATGGCATAGTATATACTAAGGACTGCACACAACAGTCCTGCAAGCGAACAGATATTTGGAAGATCACGGGCGAAAGCAAGCATTCCTGTCTGATGTGATCGTTGATTCTCTGGACCGTTCATCAGGCTACTTCCACTTTTTTCAAGTTGATGATATCTACCAATGCTTCAACCAATTTGCAATTTTCGGATTCAGTGCGGCTGGCAATACGAACATAACGGCTAGAGTCCGGTAGAGTCTTGTCCTGGCAGTGTTTTATGTACATGTTATGCTCAATGAACAATCTACGTGTGAGCTCAGGACCACTCTGTGCGTGATCTGGCAGGCGGCAGAAAATAAAGTTTGCATCGGGTTTGTAAACCGTCATTCCCGGGATAGCACACAGTTTTTCATACAGATTATCCCTGTCGATACGTACCTGCTTACAACTTTCGACAAATTCCTGTCTGTAATCGGGCAATATCCGCAGAAACTCTTCGGCAAATCCGTTGATATTCCATATATGTACCCCTTCCCTCACAGATTCAGCAAATGCTAAATTTGCAGTCAGCATATAACCGATCCGGATCCCGCAGATACCATAGGCTTTGCTCATGCTTTTAAGGATCGCTATATTTGGATAACGTTCGAGTTCATTCTCTAGGGTTGTCTGTTCCGGGTCATGTACAAAATCCAGGAAGGATTCATCGATGATCAACATACAGTCATGGCTTGCAAGTTTTTGTGCAAGAGATATCAGATCGGACTTGGGAACCAGAAGAGATGTTGGATTATTAGGTGTTACCACGACAGCAACATCTGCTTTGACCCTGATCGCTTCAGCAGCAAACTTGTCCACATCCAGTTGAAAAGATGGATACTCAAGAGGAAATTCAACTACTTGGTCTGCGGGTGCTGCATTCGCATATTCATTAAAAGATGGCACTGGAACGATCAGCTTGTTGGATATGTGGCCGGAGATGATCTTGATAAGTTCGGCAGCACCATTTCCCACAACGATCCTTTCAGCAGGTTGGTGGATCACATCCCCTATAAGACCGGCAAGTGCATCCTGTGCGATCGGATAGTTAAGGACAATGTCGTGGATTTGATCTTTAAGGGTTGTAAAAACTGCCTCTGGCGGGAAATACAGATTGTAAAGATAAGCATGATCAATAAAGTCATGGCGATAGTAACCACCATGCTGTCCGGATACGAATTCGTATTTTTCAGTTTGAGTCTTGTAATTATGTTGCATCAGGTATTATTTCCCTTAAATGATTTTGATGTGGCACTTCATTTTTTAAAGCTTTAACCTCATGAATTGGCTTTAATTTTAAAGAGTTGGACTGAGGTAATGGCTTTAAACCGGAAAGTGAACGAACGGTCCTCTCCTTCAACCCGCACTTTGATTGTTGGAAAAACTGCCTTGATCTCCCAGAGGTATGCGGTTTGGTGTCGTAAGGAATTATTGTTTCGTATTTGTCCGCCTAAAATAGTGTCTCAGCCTTTGCCAGATCTGCAATTGTATCGATCTCATACCATCGTTTGCTGTCAAATGAGACTGTTTTAAGATCGAGACTATCATCAGCCACCATTTCTGCAAATACGGTTTCATAATAGTCGTTCACTCTGCCAGCTGAAATGTACTTATCTAGTCTTTCTGTAATACGATGCCATGAAGAGAGCGAAAAACTGTAAATGTTAACAGTCTTGTATCTGATCTCATCAAGAGCTTCTGCAATTCCGGTATGGAATTTCTTAACATTTAGGGAGCTATTGACTGTGACAGTGGAACCATTCAGCCACGGTTCCATGCGTGCAACGGCAATTCTATCAGGAGAACACATTTCATCCAGAAGGGATCCATCAAAAACAAGATCACTTTCAATAAGTAAGAACGGCTCATTAATAATATCACGTGCCATCCAGAGTGAATAGATGTTATTGGTGGTCGCATAAAGGGGGCTTGTAATAAAATCAATTTCCATGCCGCAAGCCCGCGTTTCTAAAAAGTCACGAATGCATTTTTCCTGGTATCCTGTGACCACAACAAGACGTTTGAACCCTTGCTTTTTCAAATTGATGACAAGTCGTTCAAGAATAGACGCCTCATGAACCATTGTGAGACATTTCGGTGAGTTTTGTGTCAGAGGATAAAGACGGCTGCCCTTACCGGCTGCCAATAGTAATGCTGTAGTTATGGCTCCATTACCACGATCACTGTGGTCTGAGTTCATTGTAAATCCGAGTGTTTTTCTTCCATCCTATATAAAGGAGTTGTTACTACTTAAGGGGGGTGGTGTTAACATCGGCCAATTTTGGTTCAAAAATTAGATATATTCGAATGTGCGAATGACTTATTTTATCTATATATTACCAGTTTTAAGTGAACTACCACCCATTAAAATAGGTGGCTTCCTGCTTCATAGCCCAGACCAACGTCCGTGACTCCACAGGCTCTCTCCGTAGTCCCTACGGTGCATAGATTTAGAATATTAATAGCGGCATTGACATCTCTATCAAGCTCAAGTCCACACTCAGGACATTTGTGAACCCTGACCGATAGACCTTTCTTGACGATGTTTCCACAACTGCTGCATTTTTGTGATGTGTTGTATGGGTTAACCAATTCGACATACTTGCCAGCCTCTTCCGCTTTGCTTTTTGCCATCTGGATCAGTTGACCCCATGCAACATCATGTATTGATTTTGCGAGATGATGATCCTTAACCATGTCCTTGATATTCAAATCTTCGAACACTATTCTGTCAAACTTGTTGACAAGGACCCTGCTCAACTTATGGTTAAAATCAAGTCTCTGGTTACGTATCTTTCTGTGAACCTTAGCAACTTTAGTTTTTTGTTTGAGCCGGTTCGCTGAACCTTTCTTCTTCTTGCTAAGTCTCTTTTGTTGAACTGTAAGGGATATCTCAGACTTGCGATAATATGTAGGAGAATTGAATTGTTCCCCATTGCTCAACGAGACACATGAGTTAAGCCCAACATCGACCCCTATGTATGTAGCTGGATCTATCTTTTCAGGATTTGACCCCATGTCAACAGAGAATACTGCATACCATTGATCACCTTCACGTTTGATGGAACAGGTCTTGATCTTGCCTTCTATCTCTCGGTGTTGCTTGATCTTTATCTTTCCGATCTTGGAAAGTTTTAGTTTATTCCTTTCTATTTTGAAACCCGATTGAGGATATGTAAAACTGTTGTACCTGTCCTTTCCCTTGAACCTTGGATATCCTGATGTTTCACCTGATGTGCACCTTCTGAAAAAAGCATCAAAGGATTTTCCAAGTCTTCTGAGTACATCCTGTTTGACCTGTGAGAATACTTCGGTCCTACATTCGATATACTTCACCTGAGTTATCTGGTCAAATGTCGTTAAACCTTGATTACATCGGTCATACGCATTCCTTCTGTCCGCAAGAAACTCGTTATAGATGTATCTGCACACATCCAGAGTTTTGACCAGAACCCCCTCCTGTTCCTTGGTCGGGTACAGACGGAATTTGTAGGATTTCCGCATATTACAACATACGTTTTAATACTACTAATATATATCAGAAACAAGAATAAACAACTATTTGCGCAATTCATCCACTCATTGAAATGGGTGGTCTTCTTGCTTATTCAATTATAAATTATTCCAGACCCTCACCACGATCCCCCCATCCCGGAAATTACGAATACTAAAATTAGATGTGAACTTTTATCTCACAGGTGTTTTCAGCAAGTTGTTGATGTCAAATTCGGGTTAAAAAAAATATGAGAAGATCAGCTATCTCCTCTTATCGGACAGGCACACATTTCCAGTAATGCTTCCTCGCTTGTATGAGAGCCACGTCCTATCAGAATATCGCCTTCCTGAACCTTTGTTTTGGCACTTGGGCTATATACCCAACGTTCAGCACGTTTGACTGCCATGATATGGACCCCGGTCTCGGTGCCCAGCTTCAGTTCGCGGTATGACTTTCCAATGATGGGTGAACAGCCTTCGACCCGAAGCTTTGTTATCACTTCATCGGATTCACGCACAGCGATGGTGATGACGGGGTGAAGGTCTATATCTCGAAGGACCGTATCTGCGATCCCGTAAGCAGCATCGGAAATGGACTCGGATGCATTTGCAAGATGTAACAGCCCTCTCAGCTCGTTGACATCGGAAACATGTTTAGCTGTTTCAAGTACCCAATGCTGGAGATCGTATTTCATCTCATCCATCTCTCGCTCAAGGGCTTTCACTTCCTCAGCGATATCAGTATTGTCAAAGAGCAATGCAGAATAAGCAAGGCCCACAGCAAGTTCTGCTGTGTTCTTCATGTCAACAATGATATCGACCGCTTTATCTAGATCGTTCAACGCCTTCTCATGCTCAACCTTTCGAGGAACGTATTTTTGTGTAGTAGCAAGTTCAACAAGCAGAGGCACACCCTCATCATGTCCTCTTGCAAAGATCACATCAGCAGCACGAATACGGGTATCGTGGTGCGGGTCATATACCCAGTCGGTGTGTCTTCGAATAGCGATTATCCACATACCGGTCTCGACCTCAAGCTCGAGGTCACCAAGTGTGGTACCCACCATATCAGAATTTTCATTGATCGTAACACGTACAATGGTCTCTTCGGCTTCCCTGAGAGCTAATTTAAGCTCTAGTGGAATTCCCATATCCATCTCGATTATTTTTGCAATATCTCCGGCGGCGTTTGCAATATTCTCTGCAGAAGCTGCTACCTGAAGGACACCTACCATATCTTCGGCTTCCTCTATCCTGCGAGTACTCAGCATAGCTGCCATTTTCATATGATAGTGGAGTGTATCCATCTTCTCTTCAAGATCGAGAACTTCCCCTGAAATATCCTCATCGTCATAGACCATTGCGGAATATGCAAGATCGACCATCAGTTCAGATGTATCTTTCATTTCGATAAGGAGATCTTTAAGGTTCCTTGGGATGTACCTAATTACTTTTGGACTCATTTTTTGTGTTCCGTATGTTATCCGTATTCATTAAATATAATTTGTTATTTATTATAATTGTTAGCATTTTTAATTATTCGTTTTTAATTATTAGCACATATCTTTTATATATTTTTCATTGAAGCTCTCTTTTAGAATTTCAGATGACATTAAACAAATATAATGTTGAAAATATAGCTGTTATCCCTACAAGGTCCCCCAATGTTGCTATCACTGGTATGACCGTGTCATCCGGATCAATTCCGAACCGGTGGGATGCAAATGCAATTGCTATGGTGGCAGAGAAGACCGCCAGAAGTTCGAGCGTTCCAGAGATCGTACATATCTTAAAAAGCATGAAAAGTCCCAATGGACTGTTTCCAAACCCGGACATCATCCATGCAATGACGCTTAATACCACAGATGCAATGATCCCGACAATGAATGCTGCTATCACACTGTTCCTTACAACCGGATTCTTGTGTATGTGGGTCGTTCCGATACCCATATGGAAAGCAGATGAAAGTCTTGCACCGAGTATGCTTCCTGTGTCACCGCCGATCTTAATGAGCGCAGGTACCAGTAGCAATATGGTTGGAATGGAGATCAGATTATCAAGTTCCGAATTCAGTATCTGACCCGTAACAACCCCAAGCACAGATGTGAAAAAGAGGATAGGCAGACCTCTTGACAGAATTCCGCGAACGGTATAATAGCTCATAACATCAGCACCACCTTTGCAGAAAGGAACAGCATGAGCATGGATACGATGTCACCGATAGTCGCGATAGAAGGTGTCACAACATTGTCCGGATCAAATCCGAACCTGAACATACCCACAGCAAGAAGTACTGCTATAACAGATAATATAAGACCTGATGAAACGCCAGCAAGAACTGCTATTGAAGTAAGTGCCAGAATACCTGCACTTTCAAATCCAAGTAGGACTGTCATTGTATGTCCGATAATTCCCAGAGCGATGGACATTATAAGCCCCAATAGCAATGACCCGTAGATATTGTTTGTAAGTTCCGGATTATTCTCTATCTTCGTTATTAGACCCATGTGAATAGCACTACCAAGACGTGAACCCAGAGTGCATGATATATTCCCTCTCATTCCCAAAACCGCAGGCGCGATGACGATCAGACCCGGTATCATTTCCAGTTCATTGGTCATTCCCGCGAAAATAAAACCAGCTACCGCTCCACCGATGGTTGCAAGTATCTGGAACGGCAATGCTTCCTTGACTATGGACCGAACACTGGCATAATCTCCCAGATATTCTTCTTCGATCTCGACATCGTCGTCCTCGTCAGCATGGGAACTGTAGGACATGGATTGCTATTTGCACTTTTAGTATTAAAACGATTTGCGAGGGTGGAGAATTGTGGTGAGTAATGTGTAGGGTTTGATTAGAAAATGTTGATATATTTTGAGTTCGGATCTTACCCTTCGCACAATACTTCGGGATATATACAAAGAAAAATATGGCAACGGTGTTTTGCAGGAATTGCACACAACCATATCATTGCAACAATAATCAAAAAAAAATTATTGTTTGTTTGTAATTCAAAATATTGTATTCTTAGTTATGATAAAGAAAAAATAGAACATCAGAGCAACAACATCAACAAGAATTTAATCAGTTTTAATTCTTGTATCCCACCATATAGATTCAAAATTATCTGTTAACAATTGCTCCCTATCTATATCATTAGCACAATTTATCCAATCAATCTGTGTAGCCTCATCATATTTTATTTCGGTGTGGAAGACTTTCCTTATTCCACAAGTATCTCCGGCATTAAGCAGGGTTGAACTACCTATAAATACAATCTTTTTCCCACTCAGTTCTTCAGAATGATTGAGAACTATGGGCATTATTTCTAAAATAGAACCTATCATTGAATTACGCAAGTGTTCGTTGTCAGAATATGTATTTTTCTCGAGTCCAATGACTATCGCATCAATATTTTCATAGTAACTTATTCCAACAATTTTTACTTCCGAATCCAATGACAGTTCAGCTAATTCTGATATTAAAATACATTCTATGGTTGGGATTTCATTTTGTGTGCAACCAGATATTTCCCAAACAGATTCTGATGAATCATCCTTATCAATTAAGATTAGTGGTGTGAGTAAGAGAATTGGAATTGCCACTCCTATTATTAATTTTAAAGTAGATCTCATCAATTTAGTACCACCACATATTGATTTGGAAATTAGCTGAAATTTATACAATATAAATGTTAATATTTTAAACAGAGAGTAACGTGATAAGGTCATATGATATCAATTTATGCATCTTGTTAATAATTAGAAAATAACAAAGAAATAAACATAAAAATATATTAGTTAAGTACATCAGAAATAAAAGGAAAATATTATATAAACTTTTTTGATTTTATTATATAACAGAAACACTCTGTTTCCACTCTTCCAACCTTTCTCTAACGTGAGTGTTCAATGTAAACGGCTTCTCACTCATAGCACTTTGCTTCATGTAATGCAAAGTACCTTTCGAGAATCCCATCTTCTTCCATTCAGTGTATGGCATTTCAATGATCTTCTTCCTCATCAGATCAGTATCATCCCTCTTACCAACATAAGCAGGATTTACAAACTCAATCGTTTTTCTTTTTCCTTTTTGAAATTAAAAGATATACCTCGGTAAGAGCTAATGCAAATATACAAACTGTCGTGATAGTGATAACTGCAGGATATTGGTATCCAAATCCTTCAGGTGATATGTGCTTTAGTAATATTCCTGCATAAGCCCAAATAATGACAAGTCCGTATGCAATATCTCTGTTTTTTAGCATTGTTGCAACTCCAATAATAAGTCCAACAAAGATCATTATAACAGCCCATGTCGCCTCAGTTAAACCAAACCCTTTCCAGCCTAAACTGACAAGAAGTATAGTAGCATTAGCAATGGTTGCTACTGTGATCCATCCAAAGTACACGCTAAATGGAAGTCTGATAAAAAAATATTCTCTTTTAGAAAGCTGTTCATTGCTTATCATCTGATTTATCAAGATCAGACAAGCAAGGATCACAACCATCAGTAACATGGATAGTGGGATCAGCTGATAGTGCCATGAGAAAATCCAGGTTGCATTGGCAATGGAAGAAATAGAAAATAGTATTCCAGTTTTACGTAATAGCTCGGCCTTGACAGTATTCGTGTTGCCTTGAAAAATGCCAAGAAGGTACAGTGTATACCCCGCCAATAGCAGATATATGAGTCCCCAAATTGCAAAAGTCAGTCCCGCCGGAGCAAACAGATTGGGGTAGAAGTCTGAAATTTGACCTGTGTTAACTCCATTGATAGGAAGAATATTAGCCAGTGCATTGATAATAACCATTGCCAAAAAAGTTACTACTAAGATGATTTTGATCATTGTAATTCTATGATTTCTTCCCATTTTTGTTTCCTCTTCATTTTAATGTATACCCTATTTTGATAATAAAAGCACTAAAATTTTTTTATTTTCTTATTATTTGGGCTCTGTAGAAAACCTACTTTCAATTTTATTCTATAATAATAATTTAAAACTAATAAATCTCCTAAAAAGTACTTATTCCAACCCCAAATATCTCAGCTCCTTCTGTGGTAGATCTAAAATATTCTTATTTATGTCTTCCACACCAACAAACTCCTGAGCCTCTTCACATCCAATTCTTGTTCATCAATATTGTTAGTATCCTTCCCAATATAAACAACACCATTGGCATGAACATGCTTTCTCACAAGTACTCAAACCTCACCATCAAATTTATGCTCAAAATGTTCCACATATTGCATAATAGTCCTGTTCAATGGCTTGAAGTAATCTTTAATAATACCGAAAAATTATCAGCTTACATATAGGAATATTGAACTCCCATAATTTTAGCATAAATTCTATTACTTTTTTATAACTTACTACAGAATTAAAAATCCTAAAATTATTCACTGGATTTTAAGACTAAATTAACTTTAATTTTAGAAATTGCTATAGGCTTTAGTAGATATAGGAGAACTCTGAACTATTATTTTACTTATAATTTTTAGCTCTTGTTACAATATATGTGATGGGAAAATGGAGGCTTAAAAGTGAGTGAAAATTTAGAAACGGCAAAACTTTTTTATGAGGCATGTGAAACTGGAAAAGGATGGGTAGGTTGTAAGCAATACTGCCATTCTGATGCAATATTCTCTGCTCAGGCAGGCGTATTGGATGGAATAACCACTGTGGAAGGTTACACCGAATGGATGAAGAACTTACTGACCCCAATACCGGATGGACATTATGAACTGCTCTTCCTTGCGGAAGATGAAGAAAGAAATAGTGTTGCAGCGTGTGCAGTATTCCATGGCACACAGACCGGTCCAGGCGGTCCGGTACCGCCAACAGGTAAAACTGCCGCAGCAGATTATGCCTACCTGATGATATTCGAAGGAGACGTTATCAAGCACGTGACCAAGATCTGGAACGATATGATCACCCTCCAGCAGATCGGTTGGGCTTAAATTATCTGTTGTTTATTTTGCGAGACTGTCTTAAGAAAGGGATAACAACCCTTTCACTATCATTTTTTAAGCTTCTCTACTAAGCCGAAGAATTATCATCTTATAATAAGAAAGATCGATCAGCCACAATAAAGCGATCTGGTTTTCATTAAGGGGGTAAAGGATAAAATGATAAAAAATACATGGGTTAATTTACCAGTAAAAAGCCTCAGCGATTCTGTAGAGTTCTTTGAGAAACTGGAATTTAAGTTCAATAAGCAATTTAACGCCACAAATATGCTCTTAAATGACAACACAATGGTAACTCTGGTCGAGGAACCACAATTTGAAGAGTTCGCACAAAAAGAAGTGGCAGATACAAAGACAACTGCGGAGGCTGTTTTAGTTTTACAGGTAGAGAGTAAGGATGCGGTCAATGAATTGGTCGATTAAGCAATTTTCTTGGGTCAAAGGAAACTCGTGACCCTCATGAACAGGGTCCAATGTTTGGAAGAAGCTTCGAAGATCTGGATGGACATGTTTGGGAAGTGTTCTTCATGAATGAGGATGAAATGCCGAAGAACTACGAGTGTTAAGAGAAAGTTCTACTATTTTTAATTAATAAGGGAAAAGGCGATTTATGGATCTCATCAGTGTAGGCTATTGTGAGAGCATAAAAAGAGAAGTTGAGTTAAAAGAGCTATTTGTATTCGGAAGTGACTTCCTTGTTATGGGCAAGTCACCCCGCTCTACGACATTTGATATTATTCTTCTTTGACTGCTGCTTTAATTTCTTTTTGAGTTGCAGGATCATTTATTTGTTCATCGGTATAACCATGTTCTGCTTTGACGTGCTTTACAGCAACTTCCATCATTTCATCCATGGTTTTTCCTTCAGCTACAAAAGGACAAGCGACCCCTACATCTGCACATGCTAGTTTATATGTCATTATTTATGACCTCCCTATCTATAGTTTCTTATTCTTTCTATTTAAGGACATACCAATATTCTTAAAGCAGTATAATGCAGATTTAATATATCCGTTCGTAAAACCTCCCCTAACGATATTCTGAAATCTTATAGTAGCTGGATCTCTACAAAGTTAAACACATCCAAAAATGTTAAATAGTCATTTTGCCCAATTTTATTATGGGGATGTGGTGTTAGATGGTAGATAAAAATGAAAAAATGAATTCAAACAGAAAGACCGCAATAATTGTGGGTGTATTGTTTATATTTGCGATTGTTATGCTTTTTATTGGAGAAGCTCTTTACAAACCCATTCTAAATTCTCCGGATTACCTGGAAAATGCTTATCCAAATAGAATAGTTGTGATAATTGGAATACTGCTAGAGTTTACAGGTGTTCCTGCAGTAGTTCTCATATCAGTATTCTTGTATCCCATCTTAAAAAAACACAATGAAGCCTTAGCCCTGGGGTATGTCGGTTTCAGATTGTTTGAGGCTGCGATCTTAAGTGTTGCATATATCAGTAAGCTGTCACTGGTCAATTTAAGTCAGGATTACTTGAATAAAGGTGGGGTGGATGCTTCATATTTTCAATACATAGGCAGCTCAATACAGTCAGTAAATAATTGGGCCGGCACAACAGGACTGATTTATCTTATCGTTTTTGCTTTAGGATCCTTGATGCTTAATTATGTATTATATAAATCAAAACTCATTCCACGATTTATATCGGCCTGGGGTTTTATTGCTGCTATAGTTTTGTTAACTGGTTCTGTGCTGATTAATATTGACATGTTTACTGGATTTTCGGAAATGGGATTAGAGCTTATTTTTGCCCTTCCTATCGCTGTGGCTGAGATCATGCTCTCGATATGGCTTATCGTTAAAGGGTTCAATCCATCTGCAATCGATTCCAGGTCTACCTGAACAGATATAGACGAGATAAAATGACCAGATCAAAGTAAATTTGGAGGAATGCTGATGAAAGCAATTGTGTATGAAAAATACGGGCCACCTGAAGTTCTTCATCTCAAAGAGGTAGATAAACCTACACCCAAGGCAAATGAAGTGCTAATAAAAATTTATGCGACAACAGCAACGAAATACGACTGTTGGGTGCGAAGTTTCAAAGCATCTACCCGTATTCTGGCTCTCTTTTTTGGAATGAATTTTGGTCTTATAAGACCAAAAAACCCTATACTTGGGACTGAGTTAGCCGGGGTAATTGAAGCAGTAGGTAAAGATGTAAAACTATTCAGGAAAGGAGACCAGGTTTTTGGATACCCCGGGATGAGTTTAGGTGCTTATGCCGAGTACATATGTCTGCCTGAAGACGGGGCTCTGGCAATAAAACCAACCAATATGACCTATGAGGAAGCCGCCGCGGTCCAACAAGGGGCATTAACTGCACTGTTTTTCCTGAGAAAAGGAAATATCCAGAGCAGACAAAAAGTCCTTATCTTTGGCGCTTCTGGAGGGGTAGGTACTTTTGCAGTCCAGCTTGCCAAGCACTTTGGGGCAGAAGTTACCGGGGTGTGCAGTACCAAGAAATTAGAATTAGTGAAATCTCTGGGGGCCGATAAGGTAATTGATTACACTCAAGAGGATTTTACCAAAAATGGTGAAACCTATGACATTATTTTTGACACCGTCGGCAAGAGTCCTTTTTCAGGTAGTACAAGATCGTTAAAGAAAGAAGGAGTCTATCTTCTTACTACTTATAGGCTGCCACGGCTTTTTCGAATAATATGGCTTAATCTGATAAGCAGTAAGAAAGCAATATCTCCGCTCTTAAAAGAGAGAGCTGAAGACCTAATTTTCCTCAGAGAGCTTATTGAGGCTGGGAAGCTGAAAGTGGTCATAGATCGACGTTATCCGCTGGAACAGGCTGCTGAGGCTCACAGTTATGTCGAAACAGGACACAAAAAGGGAAGTGTGGTCATAACTGTTGGAAAGAATAATAATGCGGAGCAAGATAAATGAATAAGACTACTTAAATAATAAAATAGGGGAGAGGAAAATGGATTCAAACAGAAAGACCGCAATAATTGTGGGATTATTATTTATAATTGCGACAGTTGCATACTCACTTGGTGTTATTTTATTAGATCCAATTCTAGGTGCTTCTGATTATCTTACTAATGCTTCTGAAAATGAAAACCAAATGATAATGGGATCGTTCCTTGTATTAATTGATGCCGTTGCAGTTGCTGGTATTGGAATTATGATGTATCCAATTCTAAAGAAATGTAATGAAGCTTTAGCTCTTGGGTACGCTGGTGCCAGGATTGCTGAGGGCGTACTTTTTATTGTCAATGTGATTGCCATACTAACACTATTGACATTAAGTCAGGAATTTGTAAAAGCGGGAGTTCTGGATGCTCCCTATTATCAAACCTTAGGCACTATATTGCTAGCAGCAGGTGATTTGGCCTTTTTGTTTGGGTTCGCAGTTGCTTTTACACTATCTGCTCTGATCTTGAATTATTTATTATATCGATCAAAACTCGTTCCTCGATGGTTATCAGGCTGGGGTTTTGTTGGAGCCTTATTGTTGTGGGTATATTATTTGTTACAACCTTTCAGCATCAATCTACTTGGTATTTTATTTATTCCAATAGCCGTGCAGGAAATGGTTTTTGCAGTATGGCTTATCGTTAAAGGGTTCGATCCAGCTGCAATCGATTCCGCGACTGCAAAAACAGATATCAACGAGATAAAATAACCAGATCAAAGTAAAATAGGATGAATTGAAATGACAA
Source organism: Methanococcoides sp. (assembly GCA_021108275.1). GTDB lineage: Archaea > Halobacteriota > Methanosarcinia > Methanosarcinales > Methanosarcinaceae > Methanococcoides. The sequence goes on along the minus strand of JAIORD010000041.1, from coordinate 141,557 downwards.
ACATTACCACCGATACATCACAACGTAAAGCTGTAAGAGTTGCAGGCTTCATGTTCCTATTTAGCTTAATGGTTCCCTTCCTTAACTGGACCTTTTTGCTCTCCAAACTTATTGTTGCAGGAAATGCCATGGCTACAGCCAATAATATTGTAGCCGATCAATTGCTATTTCGTATTGGTATTACTATCGAACTGATCATGTCTGCAGGGTTGATCGTATTGGCTCTGGCTCTTTATATAATACTCAAACCGGTAAACAAGGATCTTGCTTTGCTTGCACTCCTTTGGAAGTTGGTAGAGGCGACTATAGCGGCTGCAATTGTGCTTGTCTCTTTTATTGCTTTGCAGTTTTTAAATGGAGACGCATATGTAACAGTATTTACTCCAGAGCAGTTACAGGTCCCTGTCGGATTTCTTCTCAACGAACATACTGCACTATATTCTATACCCATGGTATTTCTTGGTCTGGACATGATGGTATTTTCTTATTTGTTTTTCAAATCGAAGTATATACCAAAGATGTTAGCCGGCTTTGGAATCCTTTCATTTGCGCTTATTTTCATTCACGCCTTAATGTATATTCTTGCACCCGAATACGCAACGATGCCAATAAATCAAGTCATTTTTTGGGCACCGAGCGGTCTTTTTGAAATAATAATTGGTTTATGGCTCTTGTTTAAAGGTATAAATGTCCAACAGGGGAATGACTACATAGAAGAAGCTACCTGAATAAAAAAGAGTACAACTGAAGTATATTGTGTATCAAATAAGGAAGAATACCTAAATAAAAGCGATTGTATGGACAAAAGCGTCCTTAGAAAACATCGACATGAATGGATCACAAAGAAGAGATGCCAAGATCTGCACGACAACGCATATCAATAAACCTAAAATTTAAGACAGACCGAAACCAATTCAGCTTAATACCACTCAACTCATCTTTTCCATATAGGAGAGATTCCAGATGCTTCGAATAGCAGTGACAGGAAAGCCCGGTGTGGGGAAATCAACGATATTGACAAGGGTTGTGGAGAAAATTGATCTAAAAGCCTGTGGCATCCGGGCCGCAGAGATGCGTGTGGACGGCAAACGCCAGGGGTTTTCGATAGAGGATATAGATACAGGCAGGAAAGGTATCCTAAGCCATGTCAAATGCACTGGCCCGAAGCTGGGGAAATATCATGTGAATCTTGAAGACCTTGATGGTATAGGTGGAAAGGCAATCAGGGATGCCCTTAGTTGTGATCTTGTGATTATAGATGAGGTCGGGCCCATGGAGCTCAAGTCGGATAACTTCGTTCGGGTCGTGGAGGAAGTGCTTGATTCGGACAGGCCGATACTTGCTGTGCTGCACAGATCGAGCAAGCATCTACTGGCACAGAGGATAAGGGAGGAGTTCGAGGTTCTGATGGTTGATGAGAATAATCGTGATGATCTGCCAGAGATAATAGCTGGGAGATTTCGTTAAAGGAGATAAACAAAAAAGAAAGGAAATGCAAGAAAGGAGTGTTCATTCTTCTTCTTCTTCTTTTTCCATGATCTCTTTGATCTTTTTATCTTCCCAACTTTTACCGATTTTACTCACACTAATTCCTTGTATCACTACAAAGATTCCCCATCCAATAATCGGCCAGTGAACCCACCAATTTCCTCCATCAGAATAGTCGATAAAAAATAGTAAGGCCATGATCACCGAGTATATTATTAGATGGTTGTAGAACCCTTTAAGTTCCTTCACTCGTTCCTGGGCACGTAATAATTTTTTATCTTTTTCTTCCATTTAATATCACTCCCCTTTGTAAAATTAGTGTTTGACTACTTAATATTTGTTGAACGTGAATTATTTTATGGAAGTTTCATACATCATTATCACATATTAAAAACGATCTCCAGCAGGCTTTCGATCAACAACCCACCCAACCAGGATCCCAGCGGAATTAGTAAATAGGCAATCACATGTACAATGGTCAAGCTTTCAAAAGGCCATTCTGGCACGTCTTCAATGAGTTTGAGATTTGCAACCAGATCTGCCATCTGCCCGGGTGACATATCAGGTGAACCGCTGTGCAGGAGGATTTCAGATTGGTGTATCCTTTCGCGTGTCCATTTTAGTTCTGCTTCTTTGACCTCATGAATTCGCTGGTGTACCCCTCTCATCGGCAACCAGAAGCCGAGCAATGCAATTGCCAGAGAACCCAAATAAGCCCTGACAACAACAGGCCACTCTCCCGGATCGAGCAGAAGTAAACTGATTATCGATACCATGCCAACGGTTAGCAGGGTAGTCAACAGACCTTGTTTAACAAAAGGGAACAATGGGCTCAGATCCAACAGATCCACAGACTCGATCCTGTTCGCCAGCCGAGAGGTTCGCTTCGAGGTAACCCAGATCGCACCAAAGAACCAACCAGCCCACCAACCTATGAAAGGCTCGAGAGCACGATGCCAGACAACCTCAGGGTGCCATGTAGACGGATCCCAGGGTGATATAGCAGTCTGGTAAGGCAGAAGCAGCGCGACTAGCACACCCAGTAATCCCCAAACGATCAGCTTCCTCTTCTCAATATGTACAGCAGAGTCCACGTACGAGGGGTCAGTTGCTGGTCTCAGGACATGTTCAAGTTCTTTAAAGGTATTCTTTGTACCACGCAGTAGCAAAAAATACGCGCTGGGGAGGTAGCCCGCCAGAAGACAATGGACAACAGCGATCCAGAAGTCTTGTAGCAAATACTCCTGTTCAAAGATCAGCGTGAAGCGGTCCAACAGGTATTCTTGCATCAGGAAGCCGAATAGAAGGGTAACGCTGATGCTCAGACCAAGGATTGCCGGTTTTTGGTTAACTATTTGCTTGATCGGCGGAAATCTCATTTTGTCAACGCCTTATTTCTTTGCTTTCATGCCGAAAAGAAATCTGACAACATTGATGCGTCTGATAGCAAATTCATATATCGCTATTATAGCTATGAATGATGTGGTTGCGAGTATTACGTACTTTGGAACTATGCCCATATCCCAGTCTGCAATGAAGAATCCTACGATCTGGATGACCGTTTGATGGAGTATGTAAAAGGCTATTAGTCCTTCATTGGCGTATTTCAGCGTGCTGTTGTTAAAGCTCAGGTATTTCCTGCCATAGCACAGGAAGGCGATCATCCAGGACCATAGATTCAATGCACGAACAAGCATAACTCCTGCATATTCATAGGTTCCGAATTGTAGTGCTTCACCTAATGAAACCTGCATTAATCCCAGCAGCGGGAAAGTTGTTAGAGCTAACACCAAAGCGATCTTTCCATGTCTCTGGATGGCTTCCTCGAATTTATTGTTAGAAATTATAACGTATCCGTAAACTAGGATGATAGGATAGACCAATATGCTCCAGCCACCAAAATAATTTGGGTTGCCTGCAAATGATGTTGGGTCAAGAATTGAGGTAAGGATGGCAATTGGCAATGCTAGCAGGAATATAGCACCTGTTTTTTCAAAAATTGATGCAGTATGCGAAATTATTGTCCTTCCGGATTCTGTTCTAAGATATACAAAAAGCGGGAGCAGAACCATAGAGAATATGAAAAGGAAGAAAAGATACCACAAATGACCCAGGGGAAATTTGAGATTTGAGAAAATATCAACAAAGGTATATGTCAGATACCCAGGGTAGAACTGCAAGAACGTAAGCCCTACTTCTCCACCGCTTACAGCTCTCATGTAATGCTGAGGAGGAAGTATGACAAATATGCCCACAAGAAGATAGGGTATCATGATGCGCAGAAATCGTGATATTATGAACTGTCCTTTTGTCATGAAGCTTAGCACAAAATAGATGCTCATACCTGAGATCAGGAAGAACAAGGGCATCAACCACTGGGCGATAAAGTAGATCAGTACCATGATATTTTCGCTAAGGATGTTGTTCTTTACATCCCAGTCCATGGGATCAAAAAACCTCATAGCATGAAAAATAAAGACTGCAAGTATGGCCATAACCCTCAGCCAGTCCAGATCATAACGTCTCTCAGGTTTATTACTATCCGTACTTATACCCCACAAATAATTGTGCAGCCATTCTATAAACAGTTTTTTTCTCAAAAACCATTTCAAATCTCTATATCCCCATACAGCTACTTTATGGATTTTTTTCTCGATATCAACATAATGAAAGGGGATATATTGCATCATTTCGATTTGTCGTCTAATTTTAATCGAAAAGTGACACAAACGGCAGGTCTTTTTTAAGAATTATGTGCCTGATAACAATAGCTATTCCCAATCAAAAAAATAAAAAAGGTACAACTCATCCAACATTCTTCAAAGCAGAAACCGCAGCCTTCTTCAAAAATCCCTTGCATTCGATCTCGATATCACCATTGTTGAGTGAAGAGGACAACTGTCCCATAGGGTCGTCGCTGGAAAGTAAGACTCTTATGGCATTCTCGTTGGCTGAAACAGACACTGTGGGATCAAATCCACTGAGTGAGGAAACTTCCCGAAACTCTGTGATGACACCATCTTTTGTAACAGCTTTTATCTTCAATTTAGTATTGTCGTTCGTTGCTATCTCAAGTACTATCACATCATTTCCTGCGACCTTCTTGATCAGATCAGGAACTTCATCTATTCCATTGTTGTAGTATGTTGTGTACCTTTTCAGATCATCGTAAAGGCTCTTTTCCACAGGCTTTGGCTTAACTACATTTACATCATTCTCAGAAGAAACTTGTTTTTCAGTATCTTGGGAAACCTGTCTTAAATTGGGATCGGAGCTTGAACCTGAGTGCTTCACATCCTTTGAATTTGTTGCTTTTTCGTTTTCGGATACTGAAATAGGTTTTGTTTCCGACTTGATAAGTTCGCCCAGCTCATCCCCGATCATATCCGCAAATTCTGCGACTGATGGACTTGAAAGTGCTAAGAGACCGATAAGCACAATTGATGCTAATGTTACTTTCTTAATCGCCAAACTCATGTTACCATTAAAAGTTAAGTGTGATACATATATAAACTTCATGCACACAATTATCTTATCTAAATTTCCTCAAAATATCAGAACTAATAGATCATCGAATCCCATGTTACATCTAAAAGCATAGCTAAGGTGTGTTTATAATTCATTTGTACCACCTTAATTGATCAGTGGGCATTTAATGTTACAGCTCAGTAGGGATCCTCAATTGGATAATAGAAATTGAAATGATCAAATGTAATATTCAATGTGGAACCTATAAATGACCCTGATCTCATCCATTTCCTTATATTCTACTTCAAAGTTACCTTCATTTGCAATATATGTCAGGCCATCAAGGTCTTTGAAGATTACCTCACAATTAATGTTCTCTGGCATTAATGAGCTGAAAACATCACATTTTCTGGTGATCTCCTGTATCATCCTTTTTGTTTCACCTGCATCAAAGGTGCCACCCTTATCCGGACTATATATTATTTCGGTTGTTAGTGTTTCTTTATCCAACAATGTCATCCAGAACCCATTTATCTGTGAACCATCTATGGCGTAATCTTTTATTTCGAAACTCTTGTTGATCACATTTTTCAATTTTGAACACCTTTTATTTCATTAAGGTCAATGTCATAAATCAGTTTTCATAAAATGGTCCTGAATGGAGGAACATCAAACAGTGCTACTGCCTGCAGGACATATGACAATGAACCAGCCTGGGAAGCCCTATCAAAAATGAACTGCTTGCAAGCAGGGTAAATAGATGACTGAAGAAGAAATGGTGCTGAAGGTTTATTTTCAGCACCGGGTCAAGGATCGAATACCTTTATCCATTATTCCATTTCCACCACAGGAGCCGGACGGGGACTTGCCAGGCTTCCTCCTAGGTATGCCACTGTACCGCATATCAAACCTATGAAAACGGGGTGGATGAGGGGATTGCCAAAGAACTGCCACAGCACTACAGAGCCGAAACTTGCCACAAGGCTGGCAACAAATCCGGTTGAAGTGCCACGGTCCCAGTAAAGTCCGAAAATAAGGGGTATGAAGACGCAACAAGCGATCACGCCCATGCTTACAGACACCAGGGGCACTATCATCTGTGGCACATCCATTGCGAAGAATGCCGATATCAGGATGATGATAACTCCTACTATCCTTGTCATGCGGAGCACCTTATCATCGGGAATGGCCGGACGCAGGTACCTTAGTATATCCGAAGTAAGGGCTGTTGTTGTGACCAGCACAATGGCACTCATGGTTGACATGGCAGCGGAGATGGCGGCCAGCAGCACGACACTGTCAAATCCACGGGGCAGCAGTGATGTTGCCAGGAATGGTATCAGACTATCCGGGTTTGTCATGAAAGGAGCCAGTTGCTCCGGGCTGAATACCCCGTGGACCATGACTCCCAGAGAGAAAATGCATAGGGCGTAAATGGTGATGGATATTGGACCATAGATGCCTGCAAAACGCACAACTCTCTTATCCTTTGCAGAGAACAGCATGATCAGCAGATCGGGTAATGCCAGAAGTCCAAGACTGATGGAGAATGCCATTCCGAAGGTTTTTTGCCACGGTATTGCCGTTCCTCCCATATTCAGCATATCGGCCGGGACCATATCCCATATTGCCATGCCACCACCACTTGAAATAAGACCTGTGTAGAGAAGCACTGCACCCACGATCATGATCAAACCTTGCAAGAAACTTATCCAGATGATGGCCGGCAGTCCTCCTATCACATAGTAGATCGCCACAATGACAACAGCTATGAAGAGACCCTGAACATATGTCACATCCAGCAGTCCCTGGAAAAGGTTGGCACAGCCCTTGAAAATGGCAACCAGATATACTGTATACATCACCAGCATGATCCCTGCAAGCAAGATCTTGCCTTTCTGTGAATCGTACCTGCGTTCCAGTAGCTGGGGTATGGTCTTGGCATCGTACTTCTGGGAGAACATCCATATCTTCGGTGCAATGATGAATGCCAGGCAGGCAAAAGCTACGTGGAAGAATACTCCCCAGATGACCCAGGGAAGTCCGGCAATGAGCCCATAGCCTCCGCCCCCAAGGAAAGAGGCAGCACTGAAGTAAGCAGCCATATAGGCAATACCTATTACCGCAGGATGCATCACATTCCGGTCCGAGACCGCAAATCCTGAAAAAGTTCCCTGCTTGAGCTTTAGGGAAAGCAAAAGTATCCCAAGTATATATAGAACCAGAAGAACCTGATTAATCATGGTCTTGCCTCAATACGAAATAGAATGTCGTAGCAAGCATAATTACGATGGAGATCATCAGGTAGATGTAGGGCAGGGGGATCAGGATCTCATCTCCCTGTTCTCATTTTCATTCTTAGTAATGGTCGTTTTTAATGTGTTATATGTCAATACCAATTCCTATCCTCCTCTTCAATGGGCTTCTATATACTTCAATGTGCGATAAAGTACATTCTATAATTAAAACGTTTTTGTTTGATCCCAATGCAGAGCCTTTCTAAAACTATTTCACACTCCGTAATTTCATTGAAGGACTGGTAAGTTGGCGTTTATTATCAGGTTTTATGGCAAAGCTAAAAAAAGCAATAACAAAATACTTATATTCTATCAAATAAGTGCATAGACAAGCATCAATGTATGAATATATGCAATGTTTCATGTTCCGGACATGAATCTGCTGTATGATTTGATTTTCTTTTACATATTATCCATTCAAGAGGTATTACATTGACAAGTAAACGTATATTAATGGGCAACGAAGCAATCGCCTTTGGAGCAATGAAAGCTGGTGTTCAGATAGCAAGTGGCTATCCGGGTACACCTTCCACCGAAGTGATGGAGACCATCGCCTCCCATGCGAACAAATATGGCATATATGCCGAATGGGCCACCAACGAGAAGGTGGCACTTGAAACGGCTGTCGGAGCTGCCTATTCGGGTGCCAACACCATGGTCACCATGAAACAGGTAGGACTGAACGTGGCATCCGACCCCCTCATGAGCCTTTCCTATATAGGAGTAAAGGGCTCGCTTGTCATTCTTGTCTCCGATGACCCCGGCCCCCATTCCTCCCAGACCGAACAAGACACAAGGGCCTTTGGTCACTTTTCAAATATACCTGTCCTGGACCCGTCCACACCCCAAGAGGCTTATGATATGACAAAGTTGGCCTTCAAGCTCTCACATGAGATGGAGATCCCTGTGATACTCAGGACCACGACCCGTGTGTCCCATGGCTGTGCGGATGTGATCATCGAGGACATAGAGCAGGCCTCCCGGGACATCGAGGGGTTTGTGAAGGATCCTAGGTGGACAATATTCCCAAAACTTACAGCTCAAAGGCACCCCTGGCTTGAGGAGCTACAGATCAGGCTTTCAGATCGCTTTTCTGAGTACTTCAAACAGAACTCATTTAACTCAATATCAAAAGGGAACAGCAAGACCGGCATTGTAGCCTCTGGTGTTTCCTATCTGTACGCAAAGGAAGCTATAAAGGATAGCTCTGAAACCTTCTCTCTTTTCACTTCCCTGAAAAAGCAGCCCTTGAATTCCTGGACAATATCACAGATCTTATAGTGATTGAGGAACTTGACCCATACCTTGAGGAGCAACTCCTGCAATTAATAGGCAAGCATCATCTCGATGTGAACGTACATGGAAAGAAGAACGGTCATTTTCCAATAAGCGGGGAATACAATGTAGATGTCGTTATCGATGGGGTCAATAGCTCCCTTAAAACCATCAACACAGACGTTCCTTTCCTGTCTCATTCATCACCTGCGATCAATAAGGATAATGTACCTCCTCTTCCCGTAAGACCTCCCACATTATGTGCAGGTTGCATGCACAGGACAGTCTTTTACGCTTTCAAAAAGGTAGCCGGGAAATTAAAAACTGAAAAGATCAATACTATATTCTCAGGAGATATCGGATGCTACACCCTTGGAAATGCCAAACCTCTCAACATGGTGGACACATGTCTTTGCATGGGAGCAGGGATCAGCATAGCAGCAGGTTTGTCCCATACACATCATTATCAAGAAGGTAAAAAAGCAAAACAGGTGGCATTTATCGGGGATTCTACCTTTTTCCATTCCGGAGTAGCCGCTGTGATAAGTGCAGTGTACAACAATGCTGACATCACTCTTGCAGTCCTTGACAACAGGACCACGGCCATGACAGGTCATCAACCCCATCCGGGTATTGGCCTGACAGCCACAGGCGTTTCCACAAAGATCATCGATATAGCCGATATTCTCAAAAGCTGCGGAGTTGACCTTGTCGAGACCATAGATGTCAATGACCTTGGTGAATGCATAGACATTGCAAAAAGGGCCATGGATTTTGAAGGACCTTCTGCTGTCGTATTCAAAGGAAAATGTGTAGGGATCACAAAAGGAGATGGACAATATGTGGTCGATGAAGATAAATGCACACGTTGCAGGATCTGTGTATCTCAACTTGGATGTCCTGCCATATTCTCGCCATCCAACAAACCGCCGGCCATACAGGACAACTGCACTGGTTGCGGCTTGTGTGCACAGGTATGTCCATCAGATGCTATTGTTCTAAAGGAGGGGCTACAATGAAATTCGATATTCTTATCGCAGGAGTGGGTGGACAGGGTGTTGTGCTTGCATCCCGGCTGCTTGCAACGGCTGCCATGGATGCTGGTTTGCATGTGACCACCGCTGAGACCATAGGCATGGCCCAGAGAGAAGGGTCGGTTACCAGTCATGTAAGGATCGGGGATGAGGTATGTGGCTCACTTATTCCCTCAGGAAATGCCGACCTCGTGATAGGACTTGAGCCTGCAGAAGCTGCAAGGAACATTCATTTTTTGGGCATGAATGGCAGTATTGTTGTAAATGAGCATGCTGTAATGCCATCTGTAAACGGATCAGTCAAATACGATCCTGATCAGGTCCTTGAATTCCTGAAGAGTAACTGTCAGGATATCATATCCATCGATTTCACACAACTTGCAAAGCAAGCAGGAACCTATCGGGCAGCAAATGTTGCTATGCTGGCAGCTGCTGCAGGTGCCAATCTCATTCCATTCCCTCCGGGGGATATGTGGAATGTTCTTGAGAAGATGGTGCCGGAAAAGTACAGGGATGTGAACAGGAGGGCTTTTGATATAGCCCTTGAAAGGGTCTCAGGTATAAAGAACCCTGAACAAGCAATCGATATCTGATATTCCAGAGGTGATGCAAATGAATGTTCATGTGGATAATGATCTTAAGGAAAACGCTCCTGACCATGAGAATGGATGTTCCAGTTTATATGGCGAAGAGGAAACTTTCAAGCTCAAACAGCTTCTCAAAAGGGTTGTGTTGGGAAGCTCCTTCTATCAAAGAAAGTTCGAAGAAGCTGGAATTGATATCGATTCCATCAAGACCCTGGAAGATATTGCAAAGCTTCCTTTGACCACTAAAGAGGAATTGCGGGATGCCTATCCACTGGGTCTTCAGGCTGTTCCCGATGAGGATATAATAAGGATACATTCATCATCAGGCACGACCGGCAGTCCTGTCATCATCCCATATACACAGAGGGATGTTGATGTATGGGCAGATATGATGATGCGCTGCTACCAGATGGCAGGGCTTACCAGAAATGACAGGATACAGATCACACCCGGATACGGACTTTGGACTGCAGGTATAGGTTTTCAGGCAGGTGCCGAACTTCTGGGAGCAATGGCGGTTCCAATGGGCCCGGGAAATACAGAAAAACAGATACAGATGCTGCTCGACCTCAAGTCTACAGCCCTTGCCAGCACCTCATCCTACGCCCTCCTCCTTGCAGAAGAGATCAACAAAAGGGGTTTGAGGGATGATATTGATCTGAAGGTGGGTATCATAGGTTCCGAGCGTTGGAGCCCTAAGATGAGGTCCCGTATCGAGCAAGAGCTCGGCATCGAGACCTTTGACATCTTTGGTCTCACCGAGATATACGGACCCGGTATTGCCATAGATTGTTCCATGCATGATGGTCTTCACTACTGGTCAGACCACCTGCTTTTTGAGATCATCGACCCTGTCACAGAAGAAAGATTGACAGATGGAACCCTTGGGGAGCTTGTCATAACAACCCTGACAAAGGAAGGTGCACCCCTTATACGTTACAGGACGAGGGACCTTACACGTATCATCCCAGAACCCTGCAAATGTGGATGCCCCTTCCCTCGCATAGATCGCCTGCTGGGACGTACTGATGACAGGATAAAGATCAAAGGTGTCAACGTCTATCCCGGCCAGATCGAAGATGTCATACAGAGGGTCGAAGGTGTCAGCAGCGAATACCAGATAGTTCTTGAAAGGAACCAGGGCAGGGATTCAATGCTATTCAGGGTTGAGACCAATGTTGCAGATGAACTTGAGAACAACAGGAGCAGAGCAGGTTTATTGAAGAAAGCCTTCAGGGACTTTATAGGTATCAGTGTGGATGTGGAATGCGTCGGAATGGGGGAGCTTCCCCGCAGTGAGAAAAAGAGCAAGAGGGTTATTGATAACAGGGATATGTGAGGAGATATCCATTCTTTTTTCAAATACATAATCGTTGTAGGGAGTTGCTATATTTTGAATATAAAATAAACAATGATGTGTAAAATCTTCACATATTACTCTTTGCAAGTAGCTCTGGGATATCATTCATATTAATATCCCTCCATTTTTTACACACTCCTCTATGATGTATGCAAAAAGGACAGTAGCTTACCATTAACTTCACGAACTTGCTTCCATTGTATCGATCGCTTTCATCATGTCCAGTTTGACCTTAGCCATTTCCCTGACAGATATCATGCTCAGACATTCCCTGCAACAGTAAAATGTGTTCAATCCTATCATTTGCCTCTCAAGCTCTGTGTTGCAATTTCTACATAGCAGTTTTTCTTCATTTGCCATATTTACCCCTCCAATAAATTTTCCCCTATACTACCATTTATGACATTTTGAATTTTTGCTTTATTTTACTCTATCCTTTTATTACATTTGATAATATACATTTGTAGGATGTATAGTATACGCACTTATTTTATATATAACATCATAAAATTTATAGATTATCTATTTCATCTTTGGAGCTTTTCTAATTCAGGCAGAGGGGATAAAATTAGCAAGGGAAAATATGGTCATTGCACACATCGGTCAGTTCAATAACTATGATATTATGACAAAATGATCGATTAAGGTCTCATGGAAATAGAAACAAGACATTCAGGAATAGAGATGAGTGTTAACTTCTTACGAACAATTGAACTGATCTTTAAGTGGCTTGAAGTTTGAGGTGAACTGACACCTATCAGTCCTTTAATTGATATTCTTTAGAAATATTTAAGAACTAAAAAAGGGCTACTTATTAAAGAGAACAAATGAGAGGCTATATCAATAATTCGGAAAAACGCATGTTTATGCTATTTGGCTTTATGCTTTTGCCTATGGCATTCCTATGCTATCAGAAAGAACTGTCTTTAAGCGTAATATCCTCTTTACCACTGTTTCTAATTCTGGTCATAATGCTTGTTACTGCAAACATTGAGATCCCGGTAAGCTCCATTAAAACAAAGAAGCTTCAGGCACTTGATAAGGATGCACTGATCCTTGAAGAGATGTTTTCGATCCCACTGGTAAAGGAGCTTTCCTACAGCAGTAAACAGGCATTTAATACTGTGATCTCCCTGAACTTCGGTGGATTTATCATACCTTTCCTTGTAATGATATTCCTTCTCGTATTCCAGGCGGACTTCGTTGCCCTTGAAGTTATGTTGATAATGATGGTAGCTGTTATATTCCTATCTGAATTTAGAAATGGTATAGGTGTGCTTGTACCTGATTATATAGGTGTGCTTGCTATTCCTTTTGCACTTATAATCTCCCCTGATAATATAGCATCTGTCATATTCATTTCCGGTATAGGCGGAATAATTTTTGGAAGCATAGCTACTCTTTTGATGGTCGATAGGGAAAAAAAGGGAAGTGCTGTTATTAGCATCGGCGGAGTTGGAATGTTCAAAGCAATATATGTTACAGCAATCCTGGCTTCACTGGTCTCGTGGTTCCTCTGATAAGGGACTGTGAGCCGCATTCATTCTTTCCTGAAGTTTGTTTGCCATGAGATTGACAGTTCTATATTTTGCGATCCCTTTATCTGTAAACCTGAATGGCTGAGGCGTTGTATCAACTTTTGTAGCCCTCATCTTCTGGACTGCCATAACAGGTGTGAGGGTAGGCTCTACTTCATTTACCTGTATCTTGTCCAGGAAAATTATGCCATCGCCTACAAAATCATATGTGTCATATGTCCTTGTTCTTATACCATATTCCTTTTCAGTAACAAGGAGTGTGGTGATATTCATCTTTTTGAGAAGTTTATGCAAAGAACGCCAGGAAACTGATCTACGGAACTCTTGCGGATCAGTGAACACATTCAGTGAATCGAACACTATTCTTTGTGGTTTGTAGGTTTCTATTATCTCACCGATATCTTCAAATGTCAGCATTGACATTCCGAAGATCTCAAGATATCCATCATCGATGTGGCTTCCAAGGTCCCAGCCAAACCGCATGAAATGCTGAATGAGCTGTGGGATACGTTCTTCAAATGAAAAGAAAAGACACTTTTCATCAGCTTTTACGCCTTCCATTAAAAATTGCATGCCAAGAGTTGTTTTGCCTGTGCCTGGGGGTCCTGTGACGACCACGGAGAACCCTTTTGGAATACCGCCTTCAAGCATTTCGTCAAGTCCGAATACACCTGTGCCTATTCTCTTTATGGCTTTATCAATATTGTTGATATCTATCTTGGATTTGAATTTGGTACTGTCAAGTGACAGCAAGGCCTTTTCAAGTACCAGATTCTTGGCTCCGAGTTCCTTTTCATATCGTTCAAGTATCTTAACAGCTTCAGAACTTAATGTAGTGTGAACAGGAAACTTATTTCGAGCCATAGGATTATGTTGGTGTCTAAGTATTTAAACATTTACATATATGTACACATATGTGAACTTTATGTCCATCATTTTTTCTCAGTGTAGCCATTACCTTCAAGGAATTTACCACGCCCCTTCTCGGCAATTAGCTCCTCATCCCAAATGACCTCGCCTTTTGAAATAGTCATTTTCGGGAATATTGCATCCATGTTCTCAAACGGTGTCCATCCGGCTTTACTGTGAAGCTTGTCTGCTTTTATGGGAGCAGCTGTGTGTGTATCCACAATGATCAGATCAGCATCATACCCTTCAGCAAATACGCCCTTTGAATGCTTTGTATCAAGACCAAAGATCCGAGCAGGATTTCTGCTTGTTACCTCGATCATCCTGCCAATTGGAAGCAGGTTCTTCTTGACGGCCATGAGCATAAGTGGCATAAGTGTCTCCACACCTGGCACACCGGAGGGTGCGCTTCTGATGTCAAGGTCCTTATCAAATTCGGAATGTGGTGCATGATCGGAAGCTATTGCATTGACAGTTCCATCATTTATGGCATTCATAAGCGCTTTTACGTTCCTGCGATCACGCAGTGGAGGGTTCATCTTGCCGAAAGTGCCAAGCCTGTCCCAGTCCCTTGTCGAAAGAAAAAGGTGGTGTGGTGCCGTCTCACAGGTAACTATGCTCTCACGCCCTTCATTTTTGGCCACATATGCCTCTTTGCGTATCAGACCCAATGCATCAAGTGTACTGATATGACAGAAGTGTGACCTTGTCCCCTTTTCTGCGATGGTCTCAAGCGCATTCTGGACAGCAATGCCCTCACACAGATTCGAGCGTATTCTGGAATGTGAATTGGGAGATAGATCATGTTTTAACAATTTCTCATTCTCAAGGCGGATGTTCTCATCCTCTGCATGGATACAGGCGACAGCATCAAGTTCCTTGATTATTCCGAGAGCTTCTGAAAAGTCCTGTTCGTCTATATTTAGTCCGCCTGTTGACTCGGCCATGAATATCTCACCAAACGATGTGACTCCCAATTCCCAGAGAAGGGAAAGCGAATCAATGTTCTTTGTTACGCCGCCATTGATGCCGAAATCAATTATCGATTTGCGGTCTGCGAGTTTAAGTTTTTCCTTGAACGATGATTTATCAACCGTAGGTGGTATGGTGTTCGGATGCTCGATAACAGTAGTAGTACCACCGGCAGCCGCTGAACATGACCCTGTGTACCAGTCCTCTTTTTTTATCATTCCAGGCTCCCTGAAATGCACATGTACATCGATACCCCCAGGAAGGGTCAATGCTCCCTTTGCATCGATAAGAAGGTCCGGGTCTGCTGAAGTGATATTCTTTGCGATCCGTTGGATCTTCCCGTCATTGATCTGGACTTCACCAGGCTGCAGAATATTATTGTAGAAGACCTTTGTGTTTGTGATGAGGATATCGGTCATGGTTTTGGATCTCCGATGTTAGTTTGGGTGAACTACCACCCATTAAAATGGGTGGCTTCCTGCTTCATAGCCCAGACTAACGTCCATGACTCCACAGGCTCTTCCCGTAGTCCCTACGGTGCTTAAATTTAAAATATTGATCGCTGCATTAACGTCTCTGTCAAGCTCAAGTCCACATTCAGTACATTTGTGGATTCTGACCGATAGACCTTTCCTGACAATGTTTCCACAACTGCTGCATTTTTGTGATGTATTGCGAGAATTAACCAATTCGACATATTTGCCAGCTTCTTCCGCTTTGCTTTCTGTCATCTGGATCAGTTGACCCCATGCAACATCCATTATTGATTTTGCAAGGGGATGATTCTTGACCATGTTCGTGATACTCAGATCCTCGAACACTATCCTGTCAAACCTGTTGACAAGAACCCTGCTCAACTTATGGTTAAAATCAAGTCTCTGGTCACGTATCTTTCTGTGAATTTTTGCAACTTTAGTTTTTTGTTTAAACCGATTCGCCGAACCTTTCTTCTTCTTGCTCAGTCTCTTTTGTTGAACTGCAAGGGATCTCTCAGACTTGCGGTAATATGTAGGAGAATCGAGCTGTTCCCCATTGCTCAATGTGACACATGAATTAAGCCCTACATCGACCCCTATGGATGTAGCTGGATCGATCATTTCAGGACTTGCATCCATGTCAACAGAAAAGACTGCATACCATTGATCGACTTCACGCTTGATGGAGCATGTCTTGATCCTGCCCTCCATCTCCCGGTGCTGCTTGATCTTGATATTTCCGATCTTGGAAAGTTTCAGTTTACTTCCTTCTATACTGAAACCCGACTGGGGATATGTGAAACTGTTGTATCTGGCCTTTCCCTTGAATCTCGGATATCCAGGAGTCTCACCTAATCTGCACCTTCTGAAAAAAGAATCAAAAGCCTTCCCCAGCCTTCTTATGACATCCTGCTTAATTTGGGATTGAACTGGTATCTTGCACTCGATATGCTTAACCTGAGTTATCTGGTCAAATGTTCCTAATCCTATATTGCATCTATCATACGCATTCTTTCTGTCCGCAAGGAACTCGTTATAGATGTATCTGCACACATCCAGAGTTTTGACCAGAACAATCTCCTGTTCCTTGGTCGGGTACAGACGGAATTTGTAGGATTTCCGCATGTTGTTATATACGCTTCGATACTACTAATATCTATCAGAAACAAGAACAAATAGATGTTTACGCAATTCATCCACCGGTTTCATCTTGCAGTTACACTGCAAGACATCCAGATTAATCTGGATGTTTCGATGAAATGAAACTCCCATTAAATCTTCGATTTAATGTGAGGTTAAAACCGGTGGTATTCTTGCTTAGGAATGATAAACTTTATGGTAATTGATAAGGGGGAAGTATGAGATGGATGAAAGTGTGATCAAGATCACAACAGCAAATCCGGCACCATTGGGATTAATGGGGTTTGGAATGACCACGGTGTTACTTAATTTGCATAATGCAGGATTCTTTGGACTGGGAGTAACTATCTTAGCTATGGGCCTATTTTATGGAGGCATTGCTCAAATTATAGCAGGGGTCATGGAATGGAAAAATGGTAATACTTTTGGAACAACAGCATTCACATCATATGGAGCATTCTGGCTCACTTTGGTGTTCATACTGATCGCACCAAAATTAGGTTTGGGGGAAGCTCCAAGCGCAATCGAAATGTCAGCATATCTGTTCATGTGGGGATTGTTCACCTTCGGGATGTTCATAGGGACATTCAAAGCCAATAGAGCCTTGCAAGTCGTCTTCGGATCATTAACATTGTTATTCTTATTGCTAGCCATATCCGATCTCACAGGGAATGCAGCACTAAAGCAATTCGCTGGCTATGAAGGGATCTTTTGTGGTCTCAGTGCAATATATCTGGCACTGGCTGAAATAATAAATGAAAAGTTCGGTAAAACGATTTTGCCAATAGGTGAATAATAAGATTTTGTATTTGCTTTAACATCTTGATGAAAGATGTTAGATCATTCTTTTTAAATTTTAGATATATATTAAATTTCTCGATAAATATATAGAATATATATTACTACTGTTTCTATACGGGCATACATGCTCCTCTATATAATATACAGAGAGACTATATATGCATTTCAACTCATTTGCACCTTTATAGGACTGGTCCACCAGGCAAAAAGGATAGGTTCAAGAAGGTTTAAAATGTCCAAAAAATCAATCTCATATATGATCACGCTCTTGCTGGTCACTTCGCTTGCTCTTTTCGGAGCAGGTTGTGTTGGTAATGACGGTAGTGAAGAAGAAATGCAGTCAATTATGATCAAGGGATCAGATACAGTTCTTCCACTTGCACAGGCTGAAGCTGAAGTCTTCATGATGGAATACCCTGATACGAGTGTAGCCATCATCGGAGGAGGGTCCGGTGTAGGAATCGCAGCACTCATTGATGGCGAGATAGACATCGCAATGGCATCAAGAGAAATGAAAGGATCAGAGATAGAGAATGCACAGGCAAATGGCATCGACCCTCTGGAGCAGACAATTGCATGGGATGGTATCTCTGTTGTAGTGAACCCGGAAAACCCAGTATCTGAAATGACATTCGAGCAGATCAAAGCGATCTATGTGGGAGACATCTCTAACTGGAATGAGGTCGGTGGCGAAGACCGTGAAATAGTAGTCCTTTCACGCGACAGTAGTTCCGGTACTTACGAATACTTCAAAGATGAAGTACTGGCAGGCACCGAATACAGGCCTGATGCACTTATCAACCCATCAACCGGAGCAATCATCCAGACCGTATCACAGAACAAGAACGCTATCGGTTATGTCGGTGTTGCTTACCTTGATGATACTACAAAAGCACTTTCAGTGGACAATGGCAGCGGTGCTGAAGAACCAACCTCTGAGAACATTCTCGCAGGTACATACCCACTTGCAAGACCACTTTACTTCTACACCAACGGTGAACCAAAAGGCCTTGCACTTGAGTTCATTGAGTTCATCTCCAGCGAGATAGGAGAAGAAACCATCTTTGAAGTAGGGTACTTCCCTGCTTAACTTTTTTAATACCCTCTAAGGATCAGGGATGAACTATGATGCATAGAAAAAAGAAGGAAAAAGCAATTGAATCCACGCTCTTAATGGTAAGTGGAGTTACAGTTGTAGCCCTATTCCTTCTTTGTTTTTTCCTTTTTAGAGAAGGATATCTTTTGTTCGGTGATTATTCCATCATTTCGTTCTTAACCGAAACTTCCTGGTATCCATCATCGTCACCGGCAAAATTCGGATTGTTGCCTCTGTTGACAGGATCATTGATCGTAACAGCCGGCGCCATTATCCTTTCAGTGCCTCTTGGAATTGCTTCTGCTATCTATATATCAGAACTTGCAGACCCCAAAGTAGCACAATTGATCAAACCATTTGTTGAGATCCTCGCAGGCATACCTTCTGTTGTTTATGGTTTTTTCGGACTTATCGTAGTGGTCCCATTATTACAGGACCTGTTAGATCTTCCCACGGGACAGACCGCACTTGCAGGTTCCATCATGCTTGGGATGATGGCATTGCCTACAATTATATCAGTGTCAGAGGATGCCATTAATTCAGTTCCCACTGCACTCAAGGAAGGTTCCCTTGCCCTTGGAAGTACTAAATGGCAGACCATCTACAGGGTAGTATTACCGGCAGCACTATCAGGAATATCCGCAGCGGTTATGCTTGGTATCGGAAGAGCTATCGGTGAGACCATGACCGTCATGATGGTCACAGGAAATACTGCGATCATACCCGGAATCCCCGAAGGTCTTTTTGATCCGGTAAGGACCATGACCGCAACCATTGCCCTTGAGATGGGAGAAGTTCCACAGGGAAGTGAACATTTCCATGCCCTGTTCGCAGTAGGCGCAGTACTTTTCCTAATAACATTCATCATCAATCTTATCGCTGACAGCGTAAAGAAGAAATACAGACTCCAGGAGGGAGTATGATGTTCTTAAGACCAAAGGCATCCGAGAAACTGGCATTTGCTACGCTGAGGCTCTCCATGGCACTTGTACTCGCTTTCGTATCGATCATTGTGATCTACATTACTGTCAACGGATACAGTGCACTCAGCCTTGATTTCATAACCCAGATGCCGATGAAAAGAATGACTCAGGGAGGCATTTATCCGGCTATAATGGGAAGTCTGATGCTTATAGGACTTTCAATGGCCTTTGCCATTCCTCTTGGCATACTCTCAGCAATTTACCTTAATGAATATTCAACTCCGGGACGTGCTTCCTGGGCAATTGAGATGGCAATCAATAATCTTGCAGGTACACCATCCGTAGTGTTCGGTCTTTTCGGACTGGCATTATTCGTCAAGTACTTTGGATTTGGTGCATCGATCCTGTCAGCCTCCCTGACATTAGCTTTGCTAATAGTACCCGTGATAATCCGTGCAAGCAAAGAAGCATTGATGACAGTGCCACAGGAATACAGGGAAGCTTCCCTTGCCCTTGGCGTCACTAAATGGCAGACCACAAGAAAGGTCATACTGCCTGCAGCTATCCCTGGAATGATGACAGGCATAATCCTGAGTGTCGGCAGGGTTGCAGGTGAAACAGCACCTATACTGCTCACAGGAGCGGCATACTTCTTACCAAGGATACCTGATTCGGTATTCTCCCAGTTCATGGCATTGCCATACCACCTTTTCGTGCTGGCGACCTCAGGTACAAGTATCTCACAAACACGTCCGATACAGTATGGAACAGCATTGATACTGCTCTTGATAGTTGTTATGATGAACAGCATTGCAGTAGTTATAAGAAGACATTACCGGAACAAATTGAACAGGTAAAAGAGAATTCGAGGATGATCTTATGTCTAAAAATGAAATTAATACGAATATCAATATTAAAGACCTCAATCTCTGGTATGGTGAAAAACACGCACTCAAAGATATTTCACTTGACATACCGGAAAAAAGCGTTACTGCTTTGATAGGTCCTTCAGGCTGTGGAAAATCCACTTTCCTCAGATGCCTGAACCGTATGAACGATCTAGTAAAATCATGCAGGATAGGAGGAGAAGTACTTGTTGATGATGAGAACATCTACGACAAGGATGTGGATGTCGTTGACCTGAGGAAAAAGGTGGGAATGGTCTTCCAGAAGCCAAACCCTTTCCCCATGTCCATCTATGATAATATCGCCTATGGTCCGAAGATACATGGCTGTTCAAAATCCGAGACCAAAAAAAGGGTACACAAGGCACTCGAGGATGCTGCCCTTATGGGGGAGGTACAGGACAGGCTTGGAGATCCGGCGTTTTCGCTTAGTGGCGGACAACAGCAAAGGTTGTGCATTGCAAGAACCCTTGCAGTCAAGCCTGAAATACTACTGTTCGACGAACCATGCAGCGCTCTTGACCCTATATCCACATCCAAGATCGAGGATCTTATTCTTGAACTTAAAAAGGATTACACCATTGTCATTGTGACACACAATATGCAACAAGCAGCACGTATTTCCGACCATACAGCGTTCTTCCTGCATGGAGAAATTATCGAGTTTGGAAGGACAAAACACATATTTGAAGATCCGCAGGTGAAGAGCACCGAGGATTACATAACAGGAAGATTCGGTTGATATTATGGTCAGAGAAATATTTAGTCAGCGACTTGAGGATCTCAGGTCGGAAATTCTGGAAATGGGAGAATTATCCCAGAAAATGCTGGTGAATTCTGTACAGGCATTAGAACATCTTGACCTTGAACTTGCAAAGAATGTCATTGAGATGGATTCCATTGTTGATGATCTTGAATATGATGTCGAGAAAGCTACCGTGCACTTGCTGGCCTTACAGCAACCAATGGCAAAGGACCTTCGTTTGATAACCGCTTCATACAAGATCGCCATCGACCTTGAAAGAATGAGCGATTTTGCAGTGAACATAGCAGAACTTGTCAGTAAGATCGAAGGTGAACACGTCATACCATTAGCAGAGATAAACACGATTGCATCCATCACACAAATGATGATGGAAAATTCAATGAAAGCCTATGCTGAAAATGATGCTGAACTTGCAAAGGCTACTGCTGAAGAAGATAGTCAGGTTGACAGATTGTTCTATTCCACCTGGCAAAAACTGGTGAACCTGATGATAGAGGATGCGGCCCTGATCCCGAATGCTGTCGATCTTATCTTTGTTCTCAGATATCTGGAACGCATTGCTGACCATGCATGCAATATCTGTGAAGGTGTCGTTTATATCGCAACTAATCAGAGGGTCAACCTGAATTAAAAATATTGGAGATAAGGTTCAATAATCCTTATCTACATCATTTTTTCTTTTATTTTCTTATTTGTCCATAGACCTACTGGGGAAGGGAAGCTAGGATGGATGATTACACTGTGAAATTAGCTTACTTGTATTGGTCCAAGTAATTTCTCCATGGTTCATAACAGACAAAGAACTCAAGATGGACAATTTAAGACCCGAAAAAGTCCGAATTTCCCTATAGCTATTTTCATCTCATTTTCAAGAATATACAGATTTATTAAAGCTTTATTTTCTAAATAATTAATATTTAATTCATTAATAAACAAAAAAAAGCTGTTAATGGCTCTGAATTGATTTAAAATTATAATTAATATTTTAAAATCGATTATTTTGATTTATTCTCGATTTATATCATCAAAAAGTAAAATTTGGACTTTAAAATCTTATTTTTCTGTTCTTATTTATTTTTAAAAATAATGGAGTTATTATTAATAATTATAAGCGTAAAAAACGTATTTTATCTATTTTTAATAAAGCAAAGTCCCTATATATGTGCTATATCCTTATTGGAGATACTTTTTATTTTTAATTTACAAAATAATTTCTAAAAATGGAGATTTACTATTTTGAACTCTGTTATGATGGTAAAAAAAGCTATTCACTACAATACGATACAGAACATTCTGCAACACTATGAATGTCCTGATACCTGTAAGGCAGAATGTTGCAGGAATGGACGGGTCCATATATTCGAAGAGGAGTTCAATTTTCTAAAAGAAAATAACCATGAAAGAACGAAGGATATTAAAAGCGATATTCTTGTTCCGTCTCTTTATGTTATGACCAGCCCATGTTCTTTTCTTAACCTAAATAACAAGTGTGAGATCTATGAAAACAGACTAACTGTTTGTGGTATGTACCCATTCAAAGTGAACGATTCAGGGATATCATTGGGATTACAACCATGTCCATTGGGTTTTATGATTATCAAGGACATATCATCTTGGGCAATGGACACAATATCGAGAGCAGATATTCCTGCTGCTGAAAAAGTTGAAAAACTGCTGCAATGGGAGATAAGCCTTGAGTCTTATGCAACGGAAGCTTCGGATTTCTATTCCAGAGACTCCCTTCAAGAAATGCAGATACCTTACGATGAACTTGAGATGCTGTCCATGTTCCTGCGATCAAAAAATGCATTGAAGAAGATCAATGATATGCCTGGGATACAGGAAACCCATTGTTCAATATAAAAATATCAATACTTCCTCCCTGATATTTTAGCATCAAAGCTGCTTACAAGTAGATCTCCTAAAATTAAGAAAGCTATCAGGTTCATTGTGGATCTTGCTGTTATGAACCTGATCGAAAAATGATCAATGGGTAGTAAGGACTTTGTTAGGACTAAGAACTTATCAATTAGGCTTTGATCAACTCGAGCAAGGAAGGTTATTGAAAATTTTTTGATGTATCAGTCTTCATACATTTTACAAACCAAGAGGATGATAGACCTAATGCAACTTGAATGAGTTCTTTATCTACCATATCAATTGAATTGGGGAAAACATATCTTAAATTACCCACTCAATGTTGAGGAGATACACTAATTTTATAAGGCATAGTAGATTATGTTTTAATATGCAGAAGATGGATTCATCTAAATATGTTGGAGCAGGGATTGGATTAGGTATAGCTTTTGGAGCTACATTTGGGAAGGTTTTCGGAAATGTTGGAATGGGAATTACCTGGGGTATAATTATTGGAGCTTCTGTTGGTACAATACTAGTAATTTTAAGAAGAATAATGAAGTATGAATAAAAAGGCTAGCCCTAGAGAGCACCTAATTTTCTATTCTATAACCGACTTGGAAATAATCTGATCTTATATCGATCTACTGTGATTACTCTTTAATTGACTGATAAATTAACAATTGGCAAATTAATCTTCAATTCCTTCAAACTATACTTCTCGTAGATATCATTGTGATCCCCTGTCAGTTGGAACCCCAAGTATCCTATTAGCAAGCCAGGGGGATGTCGCTGTTACAACTAGCACAAGCAACCAGATGCGTCCTTCAAAGATATTATAATCATATAACAAACGCTGCCAGGAGTAACCTATGACAAAATGCCCGAAGAAGAATTCAAAGGATACTGTCAGGCGCAGCCAGATCAGCCCAACATAAATATACTGCCTGGATGTCCCCAAAACACCCGAATGTTTCAGGAAAACATAGGTGACTGCAAATATGACCATGCATAAGATCACCGAACTTATCTGGTGGGTAAGGAGTTCATCTGTATAGGGTGCATAGATCCCGATTGATATACCATTAAATATGGCAGGTATGATGAACAGCAC
Source organism: Methanococcoides sp. (assembly GCA_021108275.1). GTDB lineage: Archaea > Halobacteriota > Methanosarcinia > Methanosarcinales > Methanosarcinaceae > Methanococcoides. The sequence continues at coordinate 117,551 of JAIORD010000041.1, read as the reverse complement.
CCAGACACCAAGGGAATAAAAATAAAGTTTCGGGACCACATTAGTAATTTTAAGCTTTAGTTATAAAAAGTTATTCTTTTATTTAAAAATTAATATTGTAAGTTTGTGGATTTAATGTGGTATATTTTGTTGTTTTGTTTTATTTACGTAGATGAGTTTTATGAGTGGGAAAAAGAAACGTCTTCTCAAATCGATGAGTTTGAAATATGTGATTCCGTAAAGGAAGAAAAGTTTACACTTTTTTCTTCATGAATTGAGTTATAAAATGTATGACGGCATTACAACTGAGGAATTCTACAAGGTGTTAAAGAAGAATTTCGGAGTAGCTGGTAAAATTGTTGTGATCGGATTTAATAAATGAAGATTGAACTCTATATGTATTGTCCTGATAGACAGCACTATATTTTGTTGGCTTGAGGACTAAAATGTAGAATCATGTAGTAAAAAGTGGACTCTACATACATCACTCTTTTCTAATAAATTTTTCACACGTTTCGTTTTTCATTTTTAATATTTCCGTTTCATTGCACAGGTATTCTTTTTCGTCCTTTCCCTCGTCCTCATGTACGAACACTTCTATTATGTGGGTGTTTGTCATGAGTTGGGCCTGGATGATGCCGGTGGAGGCTTCGTGGGCAGAGATCTTATCCTGTTCCTTGGTTCCGATACAATCATCTTTTTCTAGGCAGAAATCTTCTTCCACCTTGCCCAAGACATTACCACAAAAGCCATAAAACGGAGATCGGGTAAAGAGAAATTTGACCGAATTCCTTTTCAGCTTCTTTCACTGATCTTGTTACAAAAGCCGTTTCTTACAAAAACTAGAAATCCGATGCACACAGATTTCTTATTATAGGGGTGTTTCAGTGGAGAAAGAAGTTAAGCCTTCAATAAAAGTATCAAAAAATGGACCATATATTGTGAAAGATCTTAAAACACTCAGGAATTCAAAGGGTGTTTTCATCGAGACAAAAACAGTTATGCCACTTTGCAGATGTGGGGGATCGTCAAATATGCCATTTTGTGATGGAACACATTTAGGGAACGATTTTTCCGGGGAAAAAGAAAAAGACCGTGTTCCCGACAGAGTTGATACTTACGTCGGAAAACATATTACCATTCATCGTAACAGAGATGTGTGTTCTCATGTAGGACATTGTGTTCGTAATCTACCTTCTGTTTTCAAAAAGGGTAAAGAACCCTGGGCAGATCCGGATGCTGTAGACCCAGAAGAAATAGCAAAACTCATCAGGACCTGTCCTTCTGGCGCATTGAGTTATACTGTTAATGGAAAATTGTACAAGGATTATTCACATGGACCGGAAATTTTTGTTCTGAAGGATGGACCTTACAATGTTACAGGAGTTAGGCTTGATGACCCTGATGGTTCAGTACCCGAAACCCAAGACCATTTTGCTCTCTGCAGATGCGGTGCATCTCGAAATAAGCCATTCTGTGACGGCCAGCACTCCAAGGCTGAATTTAAGGATGGAAAGAATTGAACCATTTATCTATTCCATCTGGCAATACTGTTACTAAAAATTTGCAATTGTATTCTATGAGAACTTCTTTGTGGAGGTACAATGTTGAGTTCCACAAGGATACTCCTCATAGCTATCTCAAAAAAAAGAATAAAGAAACTACCTTAATGTCTCAAAGTCCCAACATCCTCAAATCCCTGTCTTTGGCCAGTACCGGCCTGCTTGACAAGTTTTTCAGGGTGGAACAGCATGTTGACGACATTTAAGGCGTGTTCACGGGAGCGCATTTCCATGAGGAAGGCGAGTTCCTTTTCGTCCTTTCCCTCGTCCTCATGTACGAACACTTCGATGATGTGGGTGTTCGTCATGAGTTGGGCCTGGATGATGCCAGTGGAGGCTTCGTGGGCACAGATCTTGTCCTGTTCCTTGGAGCCGGGCATTCCCAGAGCTATTACTATGTCGCATCCTTCTTCTTCGATGAGCTTCTTGGATGCTACCGGCAGGTCCTTGACACCGGGAACGGTTATCCGCTTTATCTTAGCGGATACGTTCTGCTGGATCTCATCGACGGCTGCACGTCCCATATTGAAACGTGCAAAGGTCGTATCGACAACGCCTATAGTTTTCATGTATCATACTATGGTTTATAGTGTGTCAAATACTTTGGCAGCAGCCTCGGTACCTGCACCTAGCTCATTGACGATATTGAGGTTCTTGAACACAAGTTCAAGGTGCTGAATTGTCATCATGAGATCCTTTGGAGCAACATTGCCCATACTGCCTATCCTGAAGATCTTACCGCTGAGTCTGTTCTGACCGCCTGCGATGATGATGCCCTTGTCCATCATTCCCTTCTTGATATCGTTACTGTCAACACCCTCTGGTGCCTTCATTGCGGAAACTGTACTGGAATAAGCACTGGTCGCGTTAAGCTGTGGGAACATCTCGATGCCCATTGCATCCATAGCTGCACGGACAGCAGCAGCGCCTGTTGCCTGCCTCTTTATCCTTGCATCCATACCTTCTTCCATAACGATCTTCAAAGCTTCCTGAAGACCGAAGAACAGAGGCACAGCAGGTGTATATGGTGTCTGTGACTTGGCTGCACTCTTCTGGTATGCCTTAAGGTCAAGATAGTATGGCAGATTTTCCTTGTTCATAGCCTCAAAAGCACGTTCGCTTACTGAAAGCATGGAAAGTCCTGGTGGTGCAGCGATGCACTTCTGTGAACCGACAACAGCGATATCAACGCCCCAGTCATCCACTTTAACATCATCTCCACCGATGGAGGTCACGCCGTCCATGATGAACAAAGCATCGTATTTCTTTGCAAGCTTACCAACTTCAGGAGCTGGATTGCGTATACCTGCTGAGGTCTCGTTGTGTACCATGGTAACAGCCTTGGCACCCTCGGAAAGCTTCTCCTCTACAACATCGAGGTCAACGGAGGTTCCCCATTCGCACTCGACAGGAACGACCTGTCCGTATCGTGCTGCGATATCTTTGAATCTCTCTCCGAACTTACCATTCTCGATAGTGACGACCTTGTCGTCCTTATCAATGGTGCATCCAAGAGCTGCTTCCATGGAAGCTGTTCCTGAGCCGCTGATGGTGAAAAGATCGTTCTCTGTCTGGAAGATCTCTTTCAGCATGGTGGTACAGTCATCGAACATTGCGGAAAATTCCTTGCCCCTATGGTTTATCATAGGTCTTGACATTGCCCTGAGCACGCGAGGTGCAACAGGAACAGGGCCAGGCATCATAAGTAGTGTATCTTCAAGGTCCATGTGATATCTCCTGTAAATTCAATAAATAATTGATCTTATTAGTGTCTATTTCTATGAATAGTCGCTATCAATAATAAATAATTGAGCTACTTTATGCAAATCTACTATATAATTGTAGTCAGCAACAAAGAATAATAACATGGGTTCGGCAAACAAATGCCTGCAAGTCTGTTTTAGCCATGTAACAGCTTGATAACATCGTGTTTTGTAACGAATCCTGTGGTAACACCCTTCTCAATTACAAGGACCGCCGGATTTCTCTCAAGCAGATGTGATATCTCATTAAGTTCAGTAGTAGGCGAAACTGTCGGGAAGGCATCACCCATGATATCCTTTATTCTCATCTGGGAAATATCCGATGCTTTTCTCTCTGTCATGACCTTAATAATAGTGTCCTCGGAAATACTGCCCAATGGAACACCCTGATCGATTACCGGAACCTGTGAAAAGCCATTCTCTTCCATCAGATGCACTGCGGATTCGACCGAATCATCAGAAGAGACAAAAATAACAAGCGTGTGCATGATATCTCTTGCCAGCACTTTTTCCTTCTCTACTTCCTCAAAAGCAGTAAAGATCTTCCTAAGTGTCGATAGCCTCGGATCGACATCACCTGATTCAATACGTGCTATTAAAGGTTGACTGACACCGGCACGCTTTGCAATTTCACTTTGTGTAAGGGTCAGATCGAGCCTTTTCTGTCGTAGCCTCTCAGGTGTTGGAAGTTGCATAATATTACTGATAGTAATTATAGTATTTAAGGAATTTGACCCGTTAACAATATAAAAATATTAAATAATCATTCAATGTCGCTTTTCAAAGGTATTGTGAACGTAAAAGTACTTCCTTTTCCAACTTCACTCTCGACCCAGATCTCGCCGCCATGCATTTCCACAAAACGTTTCACAAGTGTAAGACCAAGCCCTGTTCCCTGCTGTACCTTTGAACTCATTTCTTCGAGTTGCCTGAACGGACTAAAAATAGCTCCAATATCTTCTTTGGCAATTCCCACTCCCGAATCCTTTACACCAACATGGAGCATTTCGTCCTTTACATTCGCAGACACGACGACAGTTCCGTTATTAGGCGTGAACTTTAGTGAATTGCTCAGCAGATTGTATAGTATCTGCTTGAATTTAGTCTTGTCAGCCTCAATAACAATGGTGTTATCCGTAAGATCGGTAGATATTCCGATCCTCTTTTTTTCGGCCATTGATGTGAGCAGTATGTTCACTTCCTCTATCGCAGAGTATACGTCGAACTCTTCAGGATGTAGGTCCATCCTTCCAGCTTCAACTTTTGAAAGGTCAAGAATATCGTTGATCACATCCAGCAGGTGTTTTCCGCTTGAATTAATATTGTTCGTATATTTTGTTTGTTTATCATTGAGCGTTCCGAAAGTTCCCAGCAATAACATTTCAGAAAATCCGATGACGGCATTAAGGGGTGTTCTTAATTCATGGCTCATATTCGCAAGGAACTTACTCTTCTCAAGGTTCATGGTCTCTGCCTTGATCTTTTCCTGAAGGACATATTCAGCCTTCTTTCTCTCAGTGATGTCTCTTATGATAGCCATATCCGCAGGCTTCCCATCGTATTCAATATAAGAGGCACTTATCTCAACCGGGATCTTCTTGCCATCCTTCGATAAAAGATATAATTCATATCTATACGGAATAGTCTGATCGTTTTTTATTCTCCTTTCGTATCTATCCAGTACCAATTCCTTGTAATCTTCAGAGATAAAATCCAAAAGTGGTAATCCTATTGATTCCTCTTTTGTGTAGCCAGTAATCTCACCAAACGTTGGATTTACGAACTTGAGCAGATAATCCTGAATAATAACAATACCATCATTTCCTTTTTCAACAATGGTGGTATATTTCTCATCACTTCTCTTCTTCTCTTCAATATAGTCTTCAAGAAGCAGGTTCTTTGCCGTAAGCTCATCTGTTTTTCTTTTGACCTGACCCCGAAGTACTAAATTTAGTATGATCAGAAGAGAGAACACCCATACTACGACAGCCAAATATGGGAGGAACTCTTTAAAAAGATCTTCCTTTTGTTGAGGTACTTCCTGTAAAGGTGTTCCTGCCAATGCTAAATATGAATTCATATCATTGAGCAGGTCGGTATTGGTTCCATCTGCAACTGCAAAATATTGTCCAAAAGGTTCTGTTTCTATTGGGGTTACTTTCACATCATAACCGCTACTGTAATACTTACCAAAAGTATGGGGGATTATTCCTGCATCTGCTTTCCCACTATCGATATACTCCAAGATTGTGATGGTCTCAGCAACTTCAATATAGTTAGCTTGTACCCTATATTTTTCCATCCGTTCTTTGAAATAATTAAAACTAAAGTCCTCTTCATTTCCTATGATGGTTTTGCCTGAAAGATCAAGTATGGAATTAACTTTGAGGTCTGGACTTACATAGACCTGACTCCAGTAGACATGTGCGGGTTCTGCAGTAAAATTGAATACTGAATCTCTTTCTTCAGTATATGCAATATTGGTGACAATATCGACCTCACCGTTTTCAAGGAACTCAAGTGCTTCTGCCCATGTACACTCTACGTATTCGATCTCCCAGTCATTCTGTTTTGCCATATCATTGAGAAGATCAACAGTAATTCCAGCAGCATTACCATTCTCATCAGTGAATATCATTGGTTCATACTGGTATAGTGCAACTTTCACTTCTCTTGCATTAACTGGAACTGTCATTGAAAATAAGAGTATCAGGACAATTGCTATGAATAATATCCATCGGGTATTTGCTTTGCAGGTCATGTTCAAGTATCCGAGATATCAATTAATGCATGATAAGGATGCTATTATTTAGAGGTTTATAATATCGAGTTGGTAATATAAATGTTTTTTGATAACAAAAATGATCGGAAAGATATGTAGAGGAAATTTTACACTTATGGATCTATCCTATGATTTCGTTTCTGGGGGTGCAAAATAGTTGCAACAGGTAGGCATTTATACGATAGTTATTCAAATGTAATATTGGGGATTGAAGTTAGTGCAACCGTTACATAATAGAGCTGTGTGCTTTCCTTTGAGTTTCTGCCTCCCGATAATTTGATTTCATTGATGTGAATTCTGTGTCCTTTCAGTAAGGTGTTCGGCATGAAAATGGATGATGTACCTCTAAAAGTAAAATTGATCCTATACATAGGGTTCAGTGTTCTTTTAGTGATGGCTGCTACTACAGCTATCATTATTTCTACCAGCACGTCCCAGCATGAGGACCTTGCATATAAGAAGTCCATAGAGAAGGCAAGCAACTATGCAAACCAGTTCAATTCGGATATGCAATCGAATATGGCCATTGCAAGGACACTTGAAAACACGCTTACCGTTTACAATTCCTCTGACAGGGATGAGGTCAATGATGTTCTAAGGGAAGTGCTGATCGCGAATCCCAATCTGATAGGTACATATACGGGTTTTGAACCCAATGCGTTCGATGGAAAGGATGCTGAATATGCAGGTACTGAAGGGTATGATTCCACAGGTCGGCTTGTACCTTATTGGAACAAGATCGGTGGTACCATGTTCGTGGAACCCCTTATTGACTATGAGTCATCAGATTATTATCAATTGCCAAAACAACTTGAGCAGGAAGTGCTGACAGAGCCATATCTGTATCAGGGTGAACTTATTGTGAGCTATGTATCCCCGATAATAAGGGAAGATGAGTTCGTTGGTATTGGTGGTGTCGATGTATCGCTCAACTATATTGATGAGATCGTTTCCAATGTTACTGCTTTTGAGAAGGGGTATGCTTTCACTGTTAGTAATACAGGTATACTGTTGTCCCATCCTGTGCACAAGGAATGGATCGGGATGAAGACCCTAAATAATTTCAACGATACTGAAATCGCGATCATGGCAGAGGATATCCTTGTTGGGCAGGGGGGTAATATAGAGACCGTTGACACTACCACAGGGGAGGATGTGATCATATTCTATGAACCGGTTCGTACAGGTAATTATTCTTTTATTCTGGTGATCCCGAAAGAGGACATGCTCGCAGATGTCACGGCCCTGCGGAATGAACTTATACTCATCTCATCGCTTGCACTTATTTTCATGGCAGGTGCAGCCTATCTGGTAGCGATATCCATAACCCGTCCGATAAACGAGATCGTTTCCAATTTTGAAGATATCTCTGATTCTGCCCTGAAAGGTGATCTGAACAGAAGGGCTGAGACTGATGTGGGGGTGGACTTCAGGAAGATACCCTCTGGCCTGAATGACATCCTTGGTTCGCTGCAGACCTATTCGGATGATCTGGAAAAGGCCAATAAGGAGCTCAAATCACTGGACCAGATGAAAGATGTCTTCCTGTCGAATGTCAGCCATGAGCTAAGGACACCGCTTACCAGCATTAAAGGCTATACCCAGAATGTGTATGATGAGTCCCTGGGTGATATCAACGGCCCACAAAAAACATCACTTGGAGCCGTGCTTCGCAATGCCGACAGGCTCAGGCGCCTGGTAAATTCTCTGCTATATATAAGTCAGGCACAGGCAGAGATAATTGAATACAAATTCAAAGAGTGTCATATAGCAAAAATAATAAGCAACACCATTATGGATACCATCATGCTCGTTGAAGCGAATGATCTCCATATCGAAAAGAACATACCTTCAGACCTCCCGACCATCGAAGCCGATGAAGCCCACCTGGTCGATATGCTGAACAACATTGTCGATAATGCTATCAAGTTCACTCCTCCTGGTGGTATGATCACCCTTGGAGCATCTGATGAAGAAAATCATCTGCACCTCACTGTCAGTGACACCGGTATCGGTATTCCCAAAGAGCTTATCCCAAACCTGTTCAAAAAGTTCTACCAGATAGATTCTTCCATAAGACGAAAATATGGCGGAACAGGTCTGGGTCTCTACATCTGTAAAAAGATAGTGGATGCTCATTCCGGAGATATCTGGATCGAGAGCGAACCCCATAAGGGCACCACTGTTCATATCAAGCTTCCAAAGGTTAGGGATGGTGGGGAAGTTGGTGGAAATGAGGAATGAGATCTCTCTTTTTTATAGGTTCACAATACCATTTATTGCTAAAAAAGTAAAAAAGTAAAAAGTATATTCCCTGCATTAATTCTTCAATGCAAAGTACATACTTCCCATTGCTACCAGTGTAACCAGAAGGCCGATTATCCCGCCTACAAATGGTATTTCTGTTAATATCAGTATTATAAGGAGACCTACCGCCAGTACAGCCCATTGGTTATATTTGAAGCCTGCTTTTCTGAACGTTACCTCTCCAACCCACATTGCAGTGTATATCTTTGCGATCATCAGGACGATGGCCAGCAGCAATAGCAGGAAGAGTGCAATTGGGATGCCGATGATGGTTATTAAGAGGACGACTGCTCCTATGAATGACCCTATCAGTATCAGCAGTCCTACTGCGATCTTCTTGAGAGGTTCTTCCTGTATTTTCTTTGCGATCTCTTCGGTCTTTTCCGGGAAGACCAGAATGGACATTACTCCCAGAGCGAACAGGAAGATGTAATATGAGATCTTGCCAATGATGGCTATCCCTTTGAATACTCCATCAGCATCGGACCTGTCAGCGCGCTCTCCTCCCCTGTCAAATTTCACATCTTCACCTACAACGCCGGTAGGTATTGGTATTTCTTTGGGAGTGGTGTAATCCAGGTTACCTTTTATGCTTGAATCGGGTTGTATGGTTATATCGGCTGAATCCAGTTTTGCATCCCCTTCGACATTACCTGAGAGCACCAGTGAACCTGCTGAGACTTCAAGTAAGCCTCCGAAGTTTCCTCCAAGATCGGCATTGCCACTTCTGATGGTCGCATCACCGTCAATGTTTGCATTCTCAGTTGTGGACACTGTGCCGGCAGCTACCAGAAGATCGTCACCTATCTGGCCGCTAAGTTTGAAAGTTCCACAGGCGGCCCTTACATCATCGCCGATAATGCCGGTAATTGTCACATCCCCTGCAGTAACAATGAGATCCCCGGATACATTCCCGGTGATCTGCAAAGTACCTCCGGCAGCCACGACATCTCCAAGGACATCCCCATTCACTATCAGGGTGTCACCTGCAATGTAAATATCATCTTCGACCGTTTCATTGATGATTACCAGGCTACCACTCTCGAACATACTGGATGCACTTGCATTAGATGTTAAAGATAACAATAAGAATACAATAACGAATACTATCCATAGACTATCTTTCAATTTCATAGGACCCCACCTTTCAATTTTTAATGTAAAGTTTGATATTAATGACTATTAAATGTTTCTGAATTTTGAATAACTCTTTTAAAAATTAGTGGAGTGCAGACAGATACATCTGATCTGGAACATGTCGGGAGACTAATGAGTGCATTTCAAAACTCTAAATACTACCTCATACAATCATTTGTATGGGGTAATAATGAAATTTGAAGAACTGTCTGATTTACAATGGGGACTTATTAAATCTTTTTCAGTCACAATCAAGGACTGGTGGAAAAAGAATTAATGGTTGAAAGATCAACAATGGTATTCTTTGTTTATAACAGGATATAGATAGGGCTCAGAAAACTGGTTACCAGGTTATAATCTATGTGAACATAATTAGCATAAGTGAATATGTCTAACTATTATTCCATATTTACAACAGTTATAACAAGGGGGATTTAATGAATATTTTGCATATTTCGGACCTGCATTTCGGTCCCCGACATTGGGATGGAGATGATCTGGTCCTGCTGGAGATGATTAATTCATTTGATGCCGATATTGTCATAAATACCGGAGACAATACAACAGATGGTCTGGAAGATGAGTGTGTTGAAGCGGGTCGTTTTTTAAAGGCCATTAAGTGTAAAAATGTTATCTCTACCTTGGGTAATCATGACAAAAGAAATATGCGATTCCCTGAACTATTCCATAAATATATTGACAATTCCGAGATTATCTCCATCGCTGAAACGATAATAACACGCAAGAAAAACATTTTTATAAACCGGGAAATTACCAAGGTTGATGAGAATTTCACCGATATAAATTTCATCAGATCCATTTCGATAAATGGAAAAACTGTATTAATTATCAGTATCGATACCACTGAACTATACAATGATGATGGATATGTTGAAAAAGAGATCCTGGATGCTGTTTCAAAAGAAATAGAACTGACAGAATATGACCTGCCTTTGTTGATCACCCATTATTCGATTTTGGGTACTGACGATTATCCTCTAAAAAATTCCGTAGACCTGATCGATTTTGTACAAAAACATAAAATTAAATACGTTTTTTGTGGCCATACCCACGAACTGGAAATTATGCAAGCCAATGATCTATATCGGAATCATTCCTTTACCCACTTTATGTGTGGCAGTTTGTCCTCTAGCAATCATCCCAAAGATGATAATATGTTCTTGTATTATGAAAATGTGGGTGGCGAGGATATGCATCTGCATCTGATACGAATCTTTTTGGAGATGGGTAAGGTACATTTCAAACGGGAAAAGGTCTTTTAAAAGAAATGGTGCAGTAATGAAAACTATCAAAATAGAGGCTGGAAGAAGACCAAGAACCAAATCAGTAGAAGTTCTTGCAGATTAAGTCTATTATAATTCTAATATTCGTGGATACTTAAGATCAAGACTGATAAAAAGTAATATACCAGTCAATAACAGCAACCCGAAAAAAGAAGAATGGGAACCCCTATAAGATTCAATCCAAAATCTGGCGGAAAGAGTACCAGTATGGGGTGATTTTTTGGATGGTTGAAGATGGGGTTCAGAAAATTATCTATGAGGCATGAAAGGCTCAATGTAATGTTCAAAGATCTATTAGATATTGCATTTTTTATTTTACATCACTATAATTATTTTGGGATAAGCTCGAAGATAAAAGGGACACTTGAGTTCGTGTCAACCGCGTTAACTTCCTAAATAGAATGCATTCCGAAAGTATATATTGATTTGATAAATAAATATAGACTGTATTTAAAAATCCACATATTTTTATCGATATTATGGGGGAGTGGGAGTGAAAAATAAAAGCAATATAATGATCTGTTTTGTAACGGCCTTGATTTTAATGGCCGCTGGTGCTGTACCAGCACTGTCACAAGATGACAAACCTGTTCAGATATTTGAAGACAAGAGATTAAATGTTCAGGATGATGCGCAATACGCACCCGATGAGATCCTGGTCAAGTTCAAGTCTGGGGTTTCTAATAAAAAGATAGACCAGATAAATTCCAATCACGAGGCTTCAGTATCATACACCCCCTCTCATGTAGGTTTCAAAAAATTGAAGATCCCAAAGAGCAAGACCGTCGAGGAGATGGTCGAGATCTACAGCAAGAATCCCAATGTGGAGTATTCGGAGCCAAATTTTATTGTGCAAGCATCCATGGTGCCAAATGATCCAATATATACCTATCAATGGCATCTCGACAACCCTGTCTATGGTGGGATCCATATGGAAGATGCATGGGATATCAGCGAAGGAGTACATACCTCTGTGATCGTGGCCGTACTGGATACAGGGGTCGCATACGAGGACTATGGACCATACGAGCAGGCTCCGGATCTTGCAAACACCACTTTTGTACCTGGATATGACTTTATCAACAATGATGCCCATCCAAACGATGATAACTCCCATGGAACCCATGTGGCAGGAACCATCGCTCAGAGCACAAACAACGATCTCGGTGTCGCAGGGGTGGCCTATGACTGCTCAATAATGCCTGTAAAGGTGCTCAATAGCGCAGGTAACGGAAGTTATTCCGGCGTCGCAGATGGGATCATTTGGGCAACCAACAATGGTGCACAAGTGATAAGCATGAGCCTTTCAGGCCCTAGTCCTAGCCAAACTCTGGAAGCCGCACTTGCCTATGCTTATAATAATGGGGTCACCATTGTCTGTGCTGCAGGTAATGAGTATCAAAGAGGAAATTCACCTCAATATCCTGCAGCCTATGACGATTACTGTATTGCAGTTGGTGCTACCAGATACGATGAAACCCGCGCCCCGTATTCAAACACTGGACCTTACCTGGATATCATGGCACCAGGCGGAGATACATCTGTGGATCAGAATGGAGATGGTCATGCTGACGGTGTCCTCCAAAACACGTTCAACCCCAATACCAAGGATCCCGCTGATTTTAATTACTGGTTCTTCCAGGGAACCTCTATGGCAGCACCACATGTCTCGGGTGTTGCGGCCGTTCTGATAGGCGAAGGGGTAGCCACAAATCCTGACGAGGTTAGGGAGGCACTTGTAACAACAGCAGATGACCTTGGAAATACTGATCGGGATGATGTGTATGGGTGGGGACTTGTGAATGCAGCTGCTGCATTGAACTATGGAAGTGTTTCCACTCCAAACCAGCCACCTGTGGCAGATTTGAATGGTCCCTATGAAGGTAATGAAGGATCCCCAATAACCTTTGATGGTTCTGCTTCATCCGATCCTGACGGATCCATTGTCTCATATGACTGGAACTTCGGTGATGGAAACTCAGGAATCGGAGAGACCACTACTCACACCTATACTAGTCCAAATACATACACAATGACGCTGAAGGTGACGGATAATGAAGGTCTCACCGATACAGACACCGCAGCGGTAACCATTAAAGAAGAAACCAGTGGGCCACAAGAGCTATTCTATGATAGCTTTGAGCAGGGTGAATGGAACGGATTATGGATTGAAGACAGTCAAAGAGACTGGTTCGATTCAGCTCAGCGCTCGACAGACGGCAGCTATTCTGCTGAAATCGATGGCAGGGCTTTGGATGCAACATTAACCTCTGAGACTATAGATTTGCAGGGCACAACGAGTGCTGCAATTACCTTCTCCTGGTATATTGAAAGTGGCCTCGACAACGGGGAATATCTTGCATTTGATGTATCCATGGATGGAGGGGCTACCTGGACTGAAAAGGCAATTTTAAGGGGAAATGTTGAAACGGAAAACACTTGGCACGAAGAAAGCATTGAAGTGAACGGCATAGACACCCTCAAGATTCAATTCAGAGGAAAGATGTCTCGCTACAATGAAGATGCGAACGTTGATGAGGTTAGGGTAATAGCACATTAAGCAATGCCTCGTTGAATAAAGATGAAATTAAATGGTGTCCGATCTGGACACCAAACCTATTTTTGGAACTTGATTCGTATTTCCTTTTGAAACTCGTCTATGGCTCTAGCCACATTCCTGAAAAGCTGTCCTGCTATCTTTTGGAGTGGCCATGAGCCAAGATCTAAACCATTGGAAGTTCTTGCATGTTAAGCCTATAATAGTTCTAATGTTTGTGGATAGTTAAGATCAAGGCTATAAAAGAAACCAAACTAAAAAAAGAATTGGAATGCTACAAGATTCAAACCAAAATCTTACAGTGAGAGAACCATTATGGAGCGGTTTTTTAGATGGTTGAAAATGGAATTTTGAAATGGACTCAATAATTAAAGATAAGTTCGAACATTGTCAACAATTTGTTCTATTTATTGATGATCGATGAAAAAATGTTAATGTAAGTTATTGATGCATTGGCATGCTGGAATTTTGAAGTTCCAGACATGCCAATACGGTTAGCCCCCACTACTTTTCAACCCCGAAAAGTTAAGGCTTTTCGACAATATTGCTTTAGGTCAAGAGAAACGGCATAACTCTTGACCTCTACTTATTATATAAGTTTTTTAGTACTTAAAGTAAACGTTGTTAACAATGGATGTATTTTTAATAAATTTGCAAAAAATAATACTATTTATATGTTATCGTATTTTATTGTTTAAACTTCGAATGCGTTGAATTCTATCTTTTTTCTATTGGCAATTGTAATGATACATTCCTCTCAATTAAATTGCTCTTATATACCATGGAAGACTAAATTTATTTGAGTGCGGGAAAACTTCGGCAATTTGCATATATTGTCACGATAGGTAAATATAAATAAGAACTGAAGTAAAGCTACAGAATGTTAACACTGTTAACCGCGCATCAGAGCCGGATAATCTTGCCGGTATATGTACAGCAAGACGAAAGCGATGGGAATTTGCAGTATTTGAAGCTTCACATATCCCGAACGAACAGGTGGTAACTGAATTGGATGAACAGATGAACAAAAAATATCTCGCCAACAAATTATTTGAAACCCAGTTTGCACTGGAAGATCTCAGGGAGATAGTCAGACAGTCTCTACCTACGGGTATGAGTAATGATCAGTCTGAACGCTACGATGAGATCGTATCTGGTCTTGGCGGCCTTCTTGAGGATCTTGGTAAAAAGAATGGTCAAACACAACCCGTAAAGATCGTGGGTGACCTTATGTGCCGGACAAGGGAAGAGGAGTTCATAAATATCCAGCCTATCCAGGCCGGAGGAAGACTTACCCCTGAAGCACGTAAAGCGGTCATAGCCTATGGGGATGGATACTCGACCTGTGACAACTGCCGAAAACCGTTCAGGCTTGATAAGATCGATAAACCTTCCATCTCAACCTTCCACACGGACCTTGCAGAGTTTGTAGGTATGGATCAGGCACGTGTAGTTCCCGGAGCGAGAAGGGGGTTCCAGGCTGTTGCTTCATCGATTATTGAAAAAGGTGACACTGTGGTCGTATCGGCATTTGCTCATTATACTGAGTTCCTTGCCGTAGAAGGTGCCGGTGGGATCGTAAGGGAAGCTCCTGTGAACGAGCACAACATTCTCACAGCTGAATCAGTTGCTCACAAGATCGATGAAGTGAAAAGAGAGACCGGAAAACTTCCAGCTCTCATAATGATCGATCACTTTGATTACCTGTTCTGTAATGAACACGATATCTATGGTATCGGAAAGGTGGCACAGGAATACGGTATCCCATTCCTCTACAATGGTGCATATACCGTGGGCATCATGCCGGTAAATGGCAAAAAGATAGGTGCGGATTTCGTTGTCGGTTCAGGTCATAAGAGCATGGCATCAGTAGCTCCTTCAGGAGTGCTGGCGACCACTGAAGAATGGGCTGACAAGATATTCAGGACCACACAAATGGTCGGAGATGTTACCGGAAGAAAATTCGGTATAAAAGAGGTCGAGTTCCTTGGGTGCACACTGATGGGAGCACCGCTGCTGTCAATGATGGCATCGTTCCCGCATGTGAAGGAAAGGACAAAGCACTGGGACGAGGAAGTCAAAAAGTCCAACTACTTCATTAACGAGTTCCTGAGGATCGAAGGAAATGAAGTGCTTAGCGAGTTCCCGAGAAAGCATGCTCTTTCCAAGGTGGATACCACCGGAAGCTTCGACAAGGTAGCAAAAACACACAAACGTAAGGGATACTTCTTCAGTGACGAACTGAAGAAACGCGGAATAGCAGGCGAGTTCCCCGGTGCTACAAGAAGCTGGAAAATGAGCACATACGGACTTTCGTGGGACCAGATACACTATCTCTCCAATTCTTTCATCGAGATAGCCGAGAAATACGATATTAACATTAACTGAGGTACAAACAATGACTGACAAAACCTATGGATTAGATACAATAGCATTACACGGGGGCCATGTGCCAGATGCAACAGGATCAAGAGCTGTTCCCATTTATCAGACAGCAGCATACGTTTTTAATGATGCTGAGCACGCAGCGAACCTTTTTGCCCTGAAAGCATTCGGGAACATCTACACACGCCTGATGAACCCTACCACCGATGTTCTTGAAAAGAGGGTAGCTGCCATTGAGGGCGGTACAGGTGCATTAGGTGTAGCTTCAGGCATGTCTGCCATCACTCTTGCAACCCTTGCGGTAACACAGCTTGGGGATGAGATAGTTTCTGCAAATAATCTCTATGGTGGCACGTACCAGCTCTTCAATCACACTTTCCCCAAACTTGGCAGGAAAGTAAATTTCGTAGATTCAACAAAACCGGAAGAATTCGAAAAGGCCATTACCGAGAAGACCCGTGCAATCTATGTTGAGATAATCGGAAACCCAAAGTTGGATATCCCTGATCTTGAAAAGATAGCTGAGATCGCTCACAATGCAGGCATTCCTCTTATTGTGGACAACACCGTGGGTGTGGGCATTGTAAAACCTATCGATTATGGTGCTGACATCGTGGTCCTGTCTGCTACCAAGTTCCTCGGTGGGCATGGTACTTCCATTGGTGGTATAATAGTTGATTCCGGAAATTTCAGCTGGGACAACGGCAAGTTCCCTGAGTTTACCGACCCCGACCCCAGCTATCACGGTCTGAAGTTCTGGGAATCATTCGGCAATATTCCCGGAATGGGAAATCTTGCTTTTATCCTGAGAGTACGCACACAACTTTTGCGTGACCTGGGACCTGCAATGAGCCCATTCAATGCTTTCCAGTTCATACAGGGCGTGGAAACACTATCTTTACGTGTGAAAAGACACGGTGAGAATGCTCTGGCGGTTGCCCGACACCTTAACTCACACCCGCTTGTTGAATGGGTGAACTATCCAGGTCTTGAAGACCATCCCTCCCATGAGCTTGCACAGAAGTATCTCAAAGGTAGTTATGGTGCTATTCTTGGGTTCGGTGTGAAAGGCGGACTTGAAGCAGGCAAGAAGTTCATCGAGAATGTTGAGCTGCTTTCCCATCTTGCGAACATCGGGGATGCAAAGACTCTTGTGATCCATCCTGCATCCACTACACACCAGCAGCTTACAAAGGAAGAGCGTGAACAGACCGGTGTGACAGATGATTTTATAAGGATGTCTGTCGGATTAGAGGATATAGATGACATCATAGCTGATATAGATCAGGCATTGGAGAGGTCGCAGTAAGTATGAGTGAAAGGTCTGTAGGCATTGTGGCAACGAACTACCATACCATAGAAGGTGAGTTCCAGTTAGAAGGCGGTCATACCCTGAAGAACATCAGGGTGGCCTATGAGACCTATGGTAATCTCAATAAGGAGAAAAGTAATGCGATCCTTGTCTGCCATGCTCTAACAGGCGATGCACACGCAGCAGGCAGGCACAGTGGCGATGACAAAAAACCGGGATGGTGGGATGACATCATCGGTCCCGGAAAAGCCCTTGACACTGACAGGTATTTCGTGCTATGTTCCAATGTTCTGGGAGGCTGTAAGGGTACTACCGGACCGGCTTCCCTCGATCCTGACACGGGCCGGCAATATGGTATCACTTTTCCGGTCATAACGATGGGGGATATGGTGAATGTCCAGAAAGAGCTGATAAGCTATCTCGGCATCTCCACTCTTTTTGCAGTAGTTGGCGGTTCCATGGGTGGTATGCAGACGCTTCAATGGTGTGTTGCCTATCCTGAGCTTGTAAAGAAAGCCGTGGTCATTGCTTCTACAGCAATCTCATCTCCGCAGCAGATAGCTTTTAATGAGGTTGGCAGGAATGCCATTATCTCTGACCCTGACTGGAATGGGGGAGACTATTACGAGGGTGAACCCCCGGCAAATGGTCTTTCCACAGCAAGAATGATCGCTCACATCACATATCTTAGCGATGCTTCCATGCATGAGAAGTTTGGAAGGAGATTGCAACAGGGTGAAAGCTACAAGTTCGATATGACCAATGATTTTCAGGTGGAGAGCTATTTGAAATATCAGGGAGACACATTTACCGGCAGGTTCGATGCCAATTCCTATCTTTATGTTACAAAAGCTGTGGATTATTTCGACCTTTCAAAGAACGGTTCTCTGGCAGAAGGCCTGAAAGATGTACAGGCAAAGATGTTAGTGATCTCAATAACTTCCGACTGGCTGTATTCGCCATATCATTCAAGAAAGATAGTCGAAGGTCTTACTGTAAAGGAACATGATGTAAGTTATCGTGAGATCGAATCCAGTTATGGACACGATGCTTTCCTGCTCGAAAGCGGCCAGATCAATTATGTAATCCACAATTTCCTGACTCACACATCCGTTGCTGATGTAATGACCGAAAAGGTTGCGACCATCAGGGAAGGTGTGAGCATAGAAACAGCTGCAAAGGTCATGTTCGAGGAGGCCCTTACTCATCTGCCTGTCGTTAATGAGAACGGCTGTCTTGTGGGTATTGTCACTTCCTGGGACATCTCAAAAGCGGTCGCATTGAAGTGCGACAAGCTGGAGAATATAATGACCAGGGATGTTCTGACGGCTTCCCCTGATGAACCGATAGTAGCTGCTGCCAAGAGACTGGAGCGCCACAGCATCTCGGCTTTGCCTGTAGTTGGCGAGAAGAAAAGACTTATTGGTATCATCGATAGTGAGGACATCAACCGACTGATCGGTTGATCCTTTTACTTTCTATTTTTTAGACTTTTACAGTTATTTGATCTATTGCAGGATGAGTCCTGAAAAGAAAAAAGAAGAATGAATGAAAAAAGAAATTCATTCCATCTCTTTTTTGTCCATCTGTTTTATTATTCCAGCTTTGAACCACATTCAAAGCAGAATCTCTCATTCATATCACATTCAATGTTACATTGTGGGCATGTTTTCGAATTAGTTCCTATGTTCGATCTTTGGACAAACGAATCCTTTACCTGAGTACCTATGTTGTCGCCATAGTGATAGAAATTTTGTATCATGTTCTCATTGATATAGCCCTTTACCTGAACACGTTTCTCAATCTCGTCGAGCATTCCATGATAGAAACCTGTCAATGCATCCTCTTTCTCTGCCCATGCTTTTAGTATTATTTTTGCTTTTTTTGCACCACCAACAACTTCAACCTGTGCTGCATATTTCAGGTCTTTTATCCCCACTCCATAGAACCTTGCCACCCCATTGAACATCTCCGGGGTTGAGGTAGCAACTGGATCGAGCATGAACATATTCATGTCTTCAATGACTCTTGATGTCATATTGAACAGTGTTTCAGCAGGCATTGAAATATCTCTTGTGGCCTCCTCTGTTCTGACAAGACTGCTAACAACATTTCTCCAATCTTTTGTACTGATCTCGTTTATATGGAGCAGTGGGCAAATTATGCTCAGGGATTTTGTCTCAAGATCTATTTCCTGCCTTTTCTTTTTGCTGTAATCATAATAGTTTACCGTGCCTGATACATTACAATCTCCGCATTCCCCGCTTGGTCTGATGTCAAAAGTAACGGTTTTACTTTCACCTGAATCGAGTATCGGAATTGATTTTTCTTTATCTTTCAAAAGGAATACATCTGGAACGAAAAGATGAACTTTTATATCGCTTATGGGTTCTTGCGTAGGGTTCTCAATCTTCACCTTATGGATGATCGTAGCACCCCTGTAACTGAATGCGGATTTTGTTGAGATCCTGTTCTTTTGTTCTTTTGTTTTTATTGGCGGTTGGGTAGTTTGTTTTGTCTCAGGCTTCTTTTGTTGTTGAACTGGAATATTTTTTAGAGATTCAGTGTTTTTAGATGATTTTTGAGTATTGTTGTGGGATGGATTTTTTTTGGATTTTTTGGCTCGAATAATGCCTATAAAGAGCAAGAATAATACTAGGAATGCACCAATTGGTAATATCGGATTTAGGGATAAATTTTTTGAGATAGAACTAGTTTTACCCGAACTTACAGTCACAGTTTTAAAAACGTCGTTATACCCTGATTTTGTTAGTTTGATAGTGTGTGAGCCAATTGGAATACCATTCAAAATTAAAGGTGTGGTTCCTTTAGATTTTCCGTCAAGATATACACTTACACCACTTGGACTTGAAGATAGACTAATTATACCGGTTTGTTCGCTAAGTGATTCTGATATTAAACTATTTTTACCCGAACTTACAGTTACAGTCTTAGAAACGTCGTTATACCCTGATTTTGTTAGTTTGATAGTGTGTGAGCCAATTGGAATACCATTCAAAATTAAAGGTGTGGTTCCTTTAGATTTTCCGTCAAGATATACACTTACACCACTTGGACTTGAAGATAGACTAATTATACCGGTTTGTTCGCTAAGTGATTCTGATATTAAACTATTTTTACCCGAACTTACAGTTACAGTCTTAGAAACGTCGTTATACCCTGATTTTGTTAGTTTGATAGTGTGTGAGCCAATTGGAATTTTCTTTAAAGTTATTGGTGCAACTCCTTTGTATACACCATCTAAATAAACACTTGCACTATTTGGACTTGACGAAATTGAGATTAAACCATATTGGTCTTTTACATAAAAACTCGCAATTTCAGTTACGTAATATGGTCCATAAGTATCAATATTAAATAAATCCATTTCATAATATTGAACTGTTATTTGTATAACTTTGTCACCCGAAGGTGCAGTTTCTAATATATTTATTGGAAATGAAAAATAAGCGTCCGATAACTTATCGATGCGTGCAACACTTTCAATGTTTCGTTTTAAATATATGCCATCTGAAGGAGATACGGTTATCATTACAGTAACATCTTTCATCCAATCTCCCCCAGATATTTCTGAAACTTTAACATCCAATTGTGAATTCTCTCCTGGACTCAAATCTTGGGGAAAACTTGTTGTTACTCCAACCTTTGGTGTTCCTGCATTGGCAGGAATAGAAATTGAAATCAATAGAATGAATATAAATAATATCAGAAGACATGTGTTGATATGGGTAAAAATTTTTGATTTAGTCATTTTCAATCACGCTTTTTAAATATTATTGTGCTTTAAGAAAGTAAATATATATTATTCCAAAGGTTAAAATAAATTATATGTATAATAAAACTTTTGATTAATTTTAATAAAAATATGGGTTTATATGTGATTGAATATGTTATTTGAAATAAGTTCACTGCTTAATAATTATGGTTATGTTAGCTTATTTATAACAAGCTTTTTAGCTTCTACAATACTTCCTCTTGGTTCAGAAGGTATTCTTATATTTTTAATTTTGAATAAATTCGATATGATTTCAGTTGTTTTTGTGGCTTCAATAGGAAACTATCTTGGTGCATGTACAAGTTACTATATTGGTTTAAAAGGAAGACATTTTATTATAAAAAAATATTTTAAAATTAACAATGACCAAATATGTAAATCTGAAAAATTATTTTCCAAATATGGATCATATATTTTATTATTTACTTGGTTACCTCTAATTGGTGATGCATTGACTGTTACTAGTGGAATTCTTAAATATAGATTTACTTGGTTTACTTTATTTGTTTTTACAGGTAAATTTTTAAGATATTTTATTATTGCATATCTTGTGTTTAACTATTGAACAAAATTAGGTGGGAAATATCTCTTAAAAGATTTCTTTTCATCCCTCCCCTCTCACACTGGCCACAGAAATTACCCTCTGTCAAAACGTTGTCCTGCAATTGTAGTCATTTACGTACTTTTAGCCACCTTCTTACTGGATTGACTTCCATCATATTTCATCGACTACAAAGAAAAAAGAAAAATGAATGAAAAAAGAAATTCATTCCATCTCTTTTTCGGTTTCCAAGACCTTCAATGATATCTTCATCACAGAATCCGGGTTGAGCGAGATCGATTCGATACCTTCTCTCACAAGGAACTCTGCAAATTCTGGGAAATCACTGGGTGCCTGACCACAAATTCCACTGTGTTTGCCATTCCTCTTTGCTCCCTGAACTGCCATGGATACCATTTTCTTCACAGCTTCATCCCTTTCATCAAAGGACGAGGCAAGTATCTCCGAATCCCTGTCCACTCCAAGGGTCAGCTGGGTAAGGTCATTGGAGCCAATGGAAAAACCATCGAAGTATTTGCTGAACTCATCGATCAACAGCACATTGCTTGGTATCTCACACATGACATATACCTGCAGGCCGTTCTGGCCTCTTTCCAGACCGTTCTTTTTCATTTCCGCGATAACTTTTTCCGCTTCTTCCACACGCCTGCAGAAAGGTATCATAAGGATAAGGTTCGTAAGTCCCATCTCATCCCTGACCTTCTTCATGGCCTTGCATTCAAGTGCGAATCCTTCCCTGTAGCGTTCATCATAATAGCGGGATGCTCCCCTGAAACCTATCATTGGGTTACTTTCTTCGAACTCGAAATATTTCCCGCCGATCAGGCTTGCATACTCGTTCGACTTGAAGTCGCTCATGCGCACAACCACAGGTTTCGGATAGAATGAGGCCACAATGGTCGCTACACCCTGGGAAAGCTTTTCCACGAAATAGTCTTCCTTGCTCTTGTACCCGGCTGTGAGTTTCTCTATTTCTTCAAGCACACTTTCATCTTCAACCTTTTCAGGATGGATCAGTGCCATTGGGTGGACCTTGATATAACTCGAGATGATGAACTCAAGTCTTGCGAGTCCGATACCATCGTTCGGGATCATGGAAAGGGAAAAGGCCTCTTCCGGATTGCCGAGGTTCATCATCATCTCGGTCTTTGTCTTTCCCAGACCCTTGAGGTCAACGGTCTCTATGTGGAAAGGCAGTATGCCTTCGTAGACCCTGCCGATATCCCCTTCAGCACAGCTGACTGTGACATCCATCCCGTTCTTCAGTTTTTCAGTTGCATCTTGTGCACCCACGACTGCCGGAACTCCAAGCTCACGGCTGACGATAGCTGCATGGCATGTCCTTCCGCCTTTATTGGTGATGATGGCAGCCGCACGTTTCATGATAGGTTCCCAGTCAGGAGTGGTCGTATCAGCCACCAGTATCTCCCCATGTTTGAAAGACGAAAGCTTGGAAACATCATCGATCACATGCACCCCACCAGTTGCTATCTTGTCACCTACACTTCTGGCAGTGACGAGAACATCCGACCTCTCATCGAGGAAATAGGTTTCAAGGACATCCTTTCTTTTCCTTGACTGCACGGTCTCAGGTCTTGCCTGTACAATGAACAGCTCATCGGTGTTGCCGTCCTTTGCCCATTCTATGTCCATGGGTACTGCCTGGCCTTTCTTTTTAGAATAGTGGTCCTCAATGGTGGCAGCATATTTTGCAAGAGTGAGTATCTCATCATCGTTGATGCAGAACTTTCTCTGGTCTGCAAGGGGAACTTCCACATTACGGGTAAGAATACGGGAATCTCCACGTCCGTATATCATCTTTATCTCTTTGCTGCCCAGCCTTTTCTTGATTATAGGCATGTAGCCTTCTTTTAAGGTGGGTTTGAAGACGTAGAACTCATCCGGATTGACAAGTCCCTGCACGATGTTCTCACCAAGGCCGTAAGCGCCGGTTATGAATACAACATCCTCGAATCCGGATTCGGTGTCTATGGTGAATATGACCCCGCTGGATGCAAGGTCTGAGCGTACCATCTTCATGACGCCTATTGACAGACCTACCTTGAAGTGATCGAACTTGTGGTGCACACGATAGGATATCGCCCTGTCCGTGAAAAGAGAAGCCAAGCACCGGTTACATGCATCTTTCAGGGAGTGATAGCCGTGTACATTTAGGTAGGTTTCCTGCTGTCCTGCAAATGAAGCATTAGGAAGGTCCTCTGCTGTTGCAGAACTGCGAACTGCCACATCGGTCTCAGTTCCATACTCTTCGCTCAGTTTGTCGTAAGCTTCTTTTATCTCTTCCCAGAGATCATCCGGTATCCCTGCATCGAGTACTATGCTCCTTGCTTTTTTCCCTCTTACAGCAAGGTCAGTGACATCTGCTGTGTCCAGTCCTTCCAGACTATCCTTAAGTTCTTGCAGCACACCTGCAGATTCCAGCACATGCCAGTAAGCATCCGCTGTAACCGCAAAACCGTTTGGTATCTTAATATCCTTCCCTGTCAGTTCCCTATACATCTCACCGAGTGAGGCATTTTTACCTCCGACAGAAGGTATATCCTCTATACGTATCTCTTCGAACCATCGAATGTATTTGCTATCTCCCATTGATTAACCCCCAGTTATTAGAATGAATTATTCTTTTTAACTGTTAATAAGATTAATTTTTAAGGTTATTAGAGTTTTTGGAGAAAGGGATATAGTTGATCAAATTTCTTCTAAAAGAAGAGGCATGGAGTAAAAGCTGATCACTTTTAGTATCCATGCAATTGCTATTCTAATTTCACTCTGATAAGACTACGATCTTCAAGGTTCCGCTTTGTGGCGGTAAACTTGCTGTGACCATTGGTCCATAGTAAGCTTCTATCCTTGTTCCTTCAGTAAGGTCTTCAATGGTAAGTTCGTTCCCATTGCTGTCTGTGATGGTTGTTTCCTGACCGATACTCAGGTAGATGTCACATGGATATCCTTCGCCTATCTCAACATCGTCCTCATCCAGAAGGATAACTGTGCTGCTGGTCCATTTTTCGGTTCCAAGAATGGTCCCGAGAGTCTTTACAGGCTGTGGAACACCTGGTTGATCGTTCTCATCAAGTATGACAATGCTAACAGCTACACTCTGTGGTGGCAGGCTTCTGGTTGTAGCAGGTCCGTAATATGCTTCTATCCTTGTTCCGTTTTCAAGGTCTTCAATGGTGAGTTCGTTCCCATTGCTGTCTTTAATGGCTGTTTCCTGACCGATCTTCAGATAGATGTCACATGGATATCCTTCGCCGATATCGCTCTCATCCTGGTCCAGAAGGAGAACTGTTGTATTATCCCATGTTTCGATTCCGATGATGGTAGCAATGGTATTCAGAGGCTGTAGTTTGTCGTTGTTTCCATCATCAACAGCAGGTGAATTTTCTGCTTCCAGTCCACCGTTATCTATCAGTATTTTCTCATCAGCGTCAGCATTCATTATCATAGCACCGGCAGTTATTACTGCGAGTACCATGAGTACAAGTAATGGTATGTATGTGTTTTTCATTTTGTCACCTTGGATTATATGATGTTATTAATTGGCTTCAGGTGATAGAATGAGTACTTCTTATATATCCATTACTTTAACTACAGTTCAATTTGTAGTCTTCTGAATGCGTTTTTTTTAAAAAAGAAGGCAGATTCACTCCGCCTTTAATCGCCCTTTTTCGATTCCCTTATCTCCCTTATACGCCTTACTGCAATTTCTCCAAGGAACAGCAATAACGCAGCGATCAGGAAGTAGAGCTTCTGGCTTTCGGACCTTTGTATACTCTTAAGGGAATTTCCTCTTGCATCAGTTAACAGGAGAGCAAGAGCTTCATTCTCGTTGTATGTCTTACCGCCATTTGCTTTGATGAACACCGGAAGGTCTTCATTCATACCGACATCACGGTATTCGATGGCATAGTTCACAGCTATAGGATAGCCTGAAACATCGTGGAAACCAATACTCTTCGGGTCGATCGTGGTCTCATAGTTACTCTTGCCGGTGACCGCAAGTTCAAGGGTATTCCCTTTGTATCTCAATACAGGTGTGTTCCCATCGTAATGGGTGATGTAAAGTGTTGCAGGAGTGCCGAACCACGTATCCTCAGCTTCAACAACAGTGCCCTCTTCGACCTGTGGATTACCGATAGCCCAGTTAATGGTAGATGATATGAGCTTTGAATTGTTACCCGAATACATCTGGGAAGCCCATGTGTTCTGCCCACCTCTGCCGTTATCCGTGGTAATGGTTGCTACTCTGCCAAGTCCGTATCTCCATGTGGTTACTACCGGCTTACCTGTGGCTGTGATGATTATTCTGTCTGCACCTGGTTTTGGGGTGACGTCATTAAAACCTGTGATATTACCTTCGATCTCGATATTGCGTGTGATGAAGTGATTTGGATTGTATTCTATAAGCGGGAAGGATGTTAATTGTGGGGTCTCGTCTGTTTCTTCCTCGGGTATCTCTTGATCCTCGAAGACAAGGTTCGCACGTTCGCCCTTCTCAATAAAGAAATAGGTTCCGTCCACACTCTTCATTAATTCCTCTGAATAACGGTTTCCAAATTTGTCATACTGTGAAGGAGCACCCTGTTCATGGATGTGGATGAAATAGAAATCGATGCCCTCCTCGTGTATCTCTTCTACGACTTTAAGGCTCTCATCATATGATTGCCCGAAACCACCATCTGATACTATTATAATATCAAGTTCTCCTGATTCGGTCTCAAGCCATTCCTGTGCTATTAAAAGACCCTGATCAAGAGATGTTTCACTTGTAGCACCCGGAGTAAGTGAACTGATACTTTCTTCAAGCTTTTCAAGATTTGAATGTGTTCCAAGATATACCAGACCATCGGAAACATCGACACCTTCACTACCGAATGCGATTACTCCTGCATATGCATCTCTGAGGTTCTCGTTCTCAAGTATGAATATGGAATTGCCGAGAATGTCAGAAAGCGTTTCATGGGCAGCTGTGCTTTGGGAAATATCAAGAACAAGAACAATGCTTCTGCCACCTTTCCAGTCAGTGGGTCTTGAAGCTACAGGAAGTAGTTCCTCAAAGGAAGAATCAAGATAGTTCCCACGATCGAACGAAGCCTCGCCGCCTACCAGGACCAGACCATTACCTTGAGATACGTATTCCTTGAGCTTATCAATATCACTTTCCGATAGTTCTCTCATGTTGACATTATCAAGCACGACAGTTTTCTTATTGTCAAGATTGGTAAATTCTTTTGAATTTGAGACATCGTATAGGTTGTACAGGATATTGCCAAGGGGTGCAGCTGCATCGCTTGTGATCAGATTAATATTAGGTTTTGGAACAACGTAGACGGATTTGTAGTACACATTGTTGATATTATCTTTATCCTCGGTCAGCGGGCTCAGTTCTACTCTCATCTCCTGAGCACCCAGCTTTTTGAAAGTATATGGAACACGAATTGTCCTCGTGCGTGTTTCCTGTGAGAACGTACCACTTCTGATGAGGGTGTCACCTGCATAGACCTCAAAGCTGTATCTGGCCTGACCTTCTTCTGCCTGGGAAACCAGTATATCGAACTGGTTCTCGTTCCCGATGACCACGGTCTTGTCCCCAAGCATCTGGACACTGATATCGTTCTTTTCGAGGTCTGGTGCAACGGAATAAACGGTCGTACCCATCTCTTTTGAATACTGGAGGGATTCGTCGATGTCTTTTCCGAAATTGTTGTTACCGTCACTGACGAGCACTATCTGATTGTCTCCGGTGGAATATTGCTCGATGGCATCTCCAAGGGATGTACTTTCA
The DNA here is from genome assembly GCA_021108275.1 of Methanococcoides sp. Lineage (GTDB taxonomy): Archaea > Halobacteriota > Methanosarcinia > Methanosarcinales > Methanosarcinaceae > Methanococcoides. The sequence continues at coordinate 90,296 of JAIORD010000041.1, read as the reverse complement.
CCGGTCAGGCGGATGAATGTTGTCGGGGTATTGGCTGTAAGTGACTCATATACGTTCATTCCGACACCTTCCTCGAAAAGGCTCATACTGGCGGTCTCATCAGAGATCACCACAAGGTTCGGGTTCTCATCACTTGTCACATCACTGACAATGGCAGTGGGAGAGGCAAGTGCGATGACCAGAAGTGAAAGCACTATCATGCGTGAGATGATAATTGGTCTTCTTGCTCCTTCCCTGAGAAGGAAAAGGCCTCCTATTATTACAGGCAGTATCAATGCAAACATCAATGGTTGTTCGAACGTGAAGGTCATAGTTCACCCCGGTTTCTAATGATAAGGATCTCAAGGACTACAAGCAGCATTGCAATGATGATCAGGTAGATATCAACGTATTTATTTGCAGTATATGTGGTCTGTCGGATGATACCGCCGCCTTCATTCGATGTTGCTCTTTCAAGCACGTTCGAGGAGTCTATCGTGGTATCGGATTCCATATCATCGTAAAGGTTCACAGCTATTCTTTTGCCAGCTACCTCATAGACACCCACTTCATCATAGAGCAATCTGCTCGTGGTTATAGAACCTGAAGGAGTTGTAACCTCCTGCTCCTTTGACAATGCTGAAACGGCACCGGTCTGTATATTGTAATCTCCAATGTCGCCAGTACCTCCAAGCCATGCGATAACCTTTGCCCAGAACACAGGATATTCCGGAAGGTTGTGGAAGTTGTTCCATGCATCCTCTCCAAGCATATCGCTTAATCCGAGGTACATGACAGTACCGTCACCTACATTCCAATATGCAAGCATAGGTACATTCGAGGGGGTATTAACAAGGGACACTGCATCGGACCTGATGGTCGAATTCAGATAAGTGTAGACTGCAATATCCTCGAATTTCACTTCCTCTGTGAGCCTCGTATCCTGTTCGACCTTCAATGCCACGCCTTTACTGCTCTCTGATGTGGCAATGATCTTTACCGGAAGCAATTGCATAAGGTCGATGTTCGCATTCTTCGGGTCAAGTGTGGGCGAGGCGATAACAAGCACGTTCCCACCGTTCTCAATGAAAGTGCTAAGCCTTGCAGCTTCTTCAGAGGTTATTGCCCTTTGTTGTGTATCGACAACAATGACCTTATAATCACTAAGGTCAGCAGGCACATTATTGGATTGAGTGGCCTTTATGTTCGGCAGCAGTGAAAGGGCAGTTGACGAAGGTGATCCTTTAACATCGGTAACAAGAAGCAGTTCGTTCTGCACATTTGCCGGAATTGATACATAAGCAGCATTATCAACTGCAAGTTTGTCTTCTCTGTCTATCTTGATCTCTGTAATACCGGTTCCAAGGTCGGTAAGCTTGAACTGTTTAGTTGAAAATGGACCGATATCGAGTGTCACACTCTTTTTGTTCTGGCTTCCCGGTGTATCGATGATCATCTTGACGTTCTGTGTCGTTTCCATATAGTTCTTGACAACACAATTATAAGTGTAACCATTCTCTTCGGCATCGATCCAGCCTTGTATTATGCCTACATTGTCAGTTGGTGAACCTACTCTTACAAAGGTAACTTTCAATCCGTAGGATTCAGCAAGTCTCATAGCTGATACAGGGTCTTCTCCCTGCCAGTTAGTGAAATCTGAGATGACCACGATCCTTCCTCCTTCGTTTGAAAGGGTTCTCATGGCATTGGTAATTGCACTTGAGAGGTCTGCAACAGAGCCTTTCGGAGTAAGGCTGTCCAGGGCGTTCTTAGTAGCGGAAGAACCACTGGCTTCCAGCACGTTCACCGGAATGTTCTCTGCAAGTATTATGCTGTTCTTCTTACTGACATAGGTCTTAGCAATATCAGTGGCACTATCGAACCTGCCCTCAGTGTTCATACTGGCAGAGGCATCGATGACGAATATCGTATGTTCGCCGCTGAGTTCCTCTTCGGCGGTATAGAAAGGTCCGGCTATAGCAACGGAGATCAATATCAAAATGAGCAGTTGGGCAAGGAAGATCGGGTCCTTTATAAGTCGCCTCAATGATGCAAATCTCTTCTTTTTCTTCTCTGCAAGCATCAGGAACATGAGTGAAGGTATCTTCAGTTCCAGGGGTTTTGGGCGTAACAGATACAATATGATAAGTGGGATTATACTTGCCAGGGCAGCAAGTCCGAGTATGTTCGCAAAAGGCATTACATGTGCCTCCTGTTGATGGCATTGAAGAACGCTTCGAAGATGGGCGTATCAGTCGTGAATGTATACAGATCAGCACCGACGTGGTTACAGATGTTCTGTATGCCATCGATGTGTGCCTGTAGCTCTTCCTGGTACTTATCCTTGAAATTATTACTAAGATATGTCTTCATCTCATCATTGGTCTCAAGGTCCATCAGCTTGACATGACCGTGCATTGACAGATCGCTTTCGGAAGGGTCAAGCACCTGTATGAGAATGAGATCATGGTTTGAAAGTCTGTAAATCGCGGATTCAATGGATTTGAGGTCTTCCATGAAATCTGAGATTATGATCACGAGTGAACGTGACTTTATCATTTTTTCATATCGCTGGACACAGTGGGCAAGAGCTGTCTGACCTTGAAGTTCTACTTCCACAAGTCTGTCTATATCCCTTAATAAATGACGTCTTCCCCTGTGCGTCTGGGATATGGCAATATCTTCGGAGTAGGTAGATATACCAAATTTATCATTATCCTTTGTGACAAGGTATGCAAAGCCGGCGGCAAGCATAGCACCATATTCGAACTTTGTGACAGTGTCAAGGGTATAGTCCATACTATTACTTGAATCGAGAAGGATGTGTGTGGTGACCGATTTATCTTCTTCGAATTCCCTTACATAGAGCTTCTCTGACCTTGCATAAACGTTCCAGTCAATGGACTTGAGATCATCTCCGGGATAGTATTCCGTATAGCCAATCGTATCGAGTCCCTGTCCTTTCCTGTGGGAGCGTCTGCTTCCTGCATAAGCACTGGAGACCCGCTTCCTTACCAGAAAAGTAAAGCGGTCAAGCTGGCGGAAGAAATCCACATCTATACGGTGTTTTCTGTCACTCATGGTTCAAGCATCATATTGGTGTTCGTAGGCTTTTCCTTCTTAGACTTACCGATGCTTATCATTTAATTTTGGCAAGTATTTCCTTTATCACATGATCCTGTGATATCCCACGTCTTTCGGATTCGAAAGTGAGGATGATCCTGTGCCTTAATACCGGATATGCCATTGAATCAACATCTTCAACACTTACAAAGTTCCTGCCTCTTATCAGTGCGCGAGCCTTTGCTGCCAGAATAAGTCCGATAGATGCCCTGGGGGAAGCTCCGAACTCAATGTATTCCTTCCATGTGCGGGTTGCCATGATGATCTTGATAGCCCTTTCTTTTATATCATCCGCAATTGGCATGTCCCTAGTGAGACGCTGGAGCTGTAATACCATATTCTTGTCAAGCACTTTACCCACATGTGGTTCGTCAGACTTCGTGTAGCGTCTGACAATCTCTTTTTCTTCTTCAAATGAGGGATAGTCCAGAACGATCTTCAAAAGGAATCTGTCAAGCTGTGCTTCCGGCAATGGGAAAGTTCCTTCCATTTCTATAGGATTCTGGGTTGCAAGCAGGAAGAACGGTTTGTCTAGAATAAATGTATCGTTACCTACAGTGACCTGTTTCTCCTGCATGGCTTCAAGCAATGCAGATTGTGTCTTTGGGGATGCACGATTTATCTCATCGGCAAGGACAATGTTGGCAAAGACAGGTCCTGGCTCGAATTTGAACTCTTTTTTCCCTCCCGTCTCTTCAATAAAGTGTGTACCTGTGATATCTGCCGGCATAAGGTCAGGGGTACACTGCACCCTACTGAACCCAAGGTCCATTGTCTTGGATATGGTGGAAACTGTAAGTGTTTTTCCAAGACCGGGGTTACTTTCCATCAGTGCGTGTCCGTTTGAAAGAATTGCAATGATTATCTGTTCTACCGTATCCTTCTGTCCTACTATGACCTTGGAGATCTCATTGAAAAGTGCTGTAAATGCATCACCAGCACCTCTGTAAGTCTGTTCAAGGTCTCCTGATCTTGCATCATTGGAATTCATGTGGTGTTCTCCTTATATTGCAATTGGCGAAATTTGTTGGTGGTATAAATTAATAGGTCAATGTGAATGTAGCGATGTTAATTTAATGATAATGATATATTAATAAAATCATTGATATATTTATTGTCACAATGTGGTTATCTGAGGTCAGTTATTAGCCATCTGCTCAAAGTATTCTTTTATGATACTCTCATACCCTTCTGGCAGTTGCTCATAGTAAGCAGGTGATGATATCCTTCCGACCTCATATGCAGATGAGCTCTCAAACTCAGGAGGGAGTGATTCATCATCTCCGCTTTCAGTAAAACCTGTTCCTGCTCCCGGTGGTAATGAGAGGTCGACCTCTTCCCCTTCGACCACGATTATAGCGGTCTCTCCGACAAGTTCCTCACTGTTTCCACCTGAATCTCCTTCTTCTCCTTCAAGTGTGAACTGTTCATCAGGGGATGTTCCATTCTCTGCTGATGGAATGAACGGTATCTCATCTATCAGATCATTGATGTCCTCGGGTGTGAGATCTGTCCTGTAGTCCAGTACGTTTATTGTGGTGAACATAATGAAAACTGCTAGCAGAAGAACCATGCTCTTCTTGAGCCTTTTCTTTTCAATAAGCTTTGAATTGTCGATCTTCGAGGCCACATCCAGTACATTTCCCATCAGGTCGTCTGAAATTATATTGTGCACATCTCTATTGTCAAAGGCAGTCCTGAGCCTTTCCTGAAGTGCTGGGAAACGTTCCTCTATGAATGGTATCAACAGAACTTTCCTGTCCCTGTAATGGAAAACAAAGGTAAGGATGATGGCAAACAATATAGAAATAGCTGCAAGGAGAAGTCCTCCAGCCGAGATCATCCCCGAAGGGCCGTAGGTAGAATCTGCGTAAAGTTCAAATGTTCTTAATGTAAGGATAAATTGGTCTATATTCAGTATTTTTAAAATAGTGAACAAGGTCAGTGCAATTATAGTGAGATCGATGATCTTGTAGATACGCTGGTATTTATTGACCGTAGCTTCCTGTTTCTCTACAAAATTATCAATATCCATGATCACTATCCTCTCTAAAGCAAACTTGAATGAACATTCATCCCTTATATGAACACTTTTTTAGTTATCCAGCTTGTATCCATTGTAGGAACCAAGGACTTTGAGCATAGATACTTTAGAATTTATATAATATAAAGCATCTTTTATAACTGCATCGCCTGTACTTCCTTCTATGTCAATATAGAACAGATAATCCCCCAAAGAACGTTTCGATGGTCTTGATTCAATGCGGGTCAGATTAATGTCTCTTTTTGCGAATTCACCTATGATCTCATAGAGTGAACCAGGTCTGTCCTCATCGATATCAGCAATGATGGATGTCTTGCATGTATCATTTTTAGGTATGCAGACCTCATCTTCCTGCCACTTGCCCTGTTTTATGACGATAAAGCGTGTATGGTTCTTCTCCCAGTCCTGAATATTCGGAACAAGTATCTTCAATCCATATTCTCTGGCGGATTCCTTTGATGCGATAGCTGCCATCTCGCAGAACTCATTAGCAAGCTTGGCAGCGTGGGATGTACTTCCTGTCGTACGTATTTCTGCTTTCTTGAAATGTTCCCTTATGAACTTACTGCACTGGCCCAGTGCCTGAGGATGTGACATTATTATTTTTATATCCTTCATCTCACCCTTCGAGAGAAGACAATGCTTAATGGGTACAACTATCTCCCCTATAATGGTCATCTCGCTCTCAAGCAACAGATCGAGTGTGATCCCAACGGACCCCTCTATGGAATTCTCTATTGGGATTATTCCTATGTTCGAATCTCCATTGATGACGGCTGCAAAAGTATCGTTTATGTCATCATAATAGACAAGGGATGTCCCCTCAGACTTTGATTCTTTGCTTATCCAGCCTTTTGCTGCTTTTTCCGAGTAGGATCCGGCAGGCCCGAGTACGCCAACGATCATCGGTGCAAATGGGCTTGCCTCTTAAAAATAGTTTTTGATGGCAGGCTTTAACTTTTAACTACCCTGAATATCATTGCCAGACCTGTTAGATTGATACCTATGATGAGGGTCGAGCCAATGATCTTTCGCATCCCTTTGGGTATCATATCCTTATTTTTATCCGGCTTTTTATCTGCATCGAACCGGATGACCTTATCAGAATCTGCAAAGACTATTCTTTCATATGCCTGTTTACTATTTCCGGAAAGCTCAGCGTTGATGGTGTATTCCTTTTCCTTTTCGAGTCCGTAGAAGATATACTCGCTATCCCCTTCTGATTCCAGGATGGTCTGTTCCGAAGATATCCTAACACTACCCGTTTCTGGAAGTAATACTTTGAAATTAACATACTTTTTAGTTGCAAAAGGTTCACCGGTTGAAAAGCGGAGCTCGTTCGGCAGGTCAAGAATACTAAGGATAGTGGGTGCAATATCTTCCTGACCTAACTGTTCTTCAATGAACGCTCTTTCTATATTGGATGATGTTGCAATGAAAGGTATCAGAAGCACTTCCGGAGAGGTTCCATATTTTTCGGACTTGCTGCCACCACGTCCGTCAGTTGACTGGAAGGCCATCCCGTGATCGGAAGTTAGTATGAATACGAGGTCATTATCTTCCGCTCTTTCAATAAGAGGCTGGACCATAATGTCTAGTTCTTCGATGCACTCAACATACCCTTCATTTCGGCGATAAAGTCCGGCAGTATCAATGGCACCGATATTTATTGTCAGTATGTATTTCTGGTCAGGATATTGCTCCATCAGTTCAATGACCTCAAGGGCTGTTTCGATCCCCCAGAGGTTGTAAGCGTTATAGCGCTCGATCTCCCCTTCCTTATGTTGCTGTACATAGGTCGGAGCCAGAATGGCATATTCTTTGAATATCTTTTCAACATCGATTATCATGTCGGTATCGCGCTGACCGGAATTATCATTGAGCATGACTTTCATTTGCGGGTCATTTATTGATGTGGTGCTATCATATATGGCAACATCCTGTTCTGCAAGAAGTTCGGTCGTGTCACCCTTTTCCAATATTGCGAACATGAGGTATCCATTGTCACGGGCAACATCATAGACGGTAGCATCATTGTGTGCTATCATTGCAGAAGTAGCTCCGGGATTTCCTGTAACGATCACCGAATGCCCATTTTCACCTTCTGTAGAGGGTGTAAGAACACTGAATGCTTGAAGTCCATCTTTTGCAAATGCTGAAATATTTTGGATATTTGGCTTTTCCAAAGGGCTTCCATCAAGTGCATAAGGGATCTTTTCCGGATCTATATAGCTTGCACCGAGGCCATCTACTATCAGTATGATTGTACCATGATCGGTTTCTATGTTTTGGATATCTATTGCTGTGAGTGCCACAACAGGAGTTGAAAGTTGCACTATTATAAGACAAAATAGAACTAAGATCGCTCTTCTTTTTAAATTATGGTTTAATGTAGATACGTTCTTCACGATCAATGTAATATTTTTTTAGGCTAATATAATTAATTATATTTCATTTCTTTGACATTTTTTTAAAATAGATATTGTTTTTTGTTTTTTTCCTCTAATAATGTCAGGTATTTCATAATTTTATATATGTACTTTTCTACTATCAAATAGCTATTTTTTAAATAATTAATTCTAATTATTATAAATTATGCTTATTGATATCGTTTATTACTTCTATATATTTAATTATAGATTTTTAATAGTAGCTTTATTTTTATATTAGTTTTATTTTTCAAATTATTAAGTATCATATATAAGTATATTGGTATTAAATTATATGTTAATTTTTCAGAAAATTTTTTATTTAGGAAAAACGCTATCAATAGCTATTATAATTTCAATAGAGAATACTGTTCAAAATACGAGTCATATAGTAACGTATTTATACTAAATAGGAAGCATGCATATGCTTATATATGATTATTCCAGTTTGAAATTTGGGTATAGCTACCCAATAATCAGTTGTTCCATCTCTGGATTAATTGGATGGTGTGAACGACAATCTAAAAACATCAGTATCCGGATGTACCGGGTCTTGAATTATGAAGGAGTGATCGAAATGACCGATTTAAACCCAAAAGAAAGATTATTGAAAGCGTTAAACCGCGAACCAGTTGATAAAGTCCCGGTAGTCTCTGTAACACAGACCGCCATAGTTGATCTTATGGATCAGACCGGTGCAGAATGGCCTGAAGCTCATTCCGATGCAGAGAAGCTGGCAACACTCGCCGTAGCATCACACGAGATCGCAGGTCTTGAAGCTGTAAGGTATCCATATTGTCTGACAGTTCTTGCAGAAGCTATGGGTTGTGAAGTTAATATGGGAACAAAGAACAGACAACCATCTGTAACTGATCACCCATATAAAGACGTTGACAATCTCGTAATGCCCGATGACCTTCTTAGCAATGGCAGAATACCTGCTGTGCTTGAAGCAACAAAGATAATCATCGATAAAGTTGGAGATAAAATTCCTCTGGTAGCTGGCATGGAAGGGCCTGTAACCCTTGCATCCGATCTTGTAAGTGTAAAGAAGTTCATGAAATGGTCTATCAAGAAACCAGATGACTTCGAGACTATCCTTGACTTTGCCACAGATGCATGCATAGTGTATGCAAATGCACTGGCAGATGCTGGTGCAGATGTAATATGTGTGCCTGATCCTGTAGCATCCCCTGACCTTATGAACCCTGAAACATTTGACAAGATGCTTAAGCCAAGGCTTGCAAGGTTTGCAGAAGGAGTTAAATGTCCGATGGTGCTTCATGTTTGTGGAAATGTGACTCCTATTCTTGGTATGATGGCAGACTGTAAATTCGAAGGACTTAGCATTGAGGAAAAGGTAGCAGACCTCAAAGGAGCTATCAAAACTGTCGGAGACAGGGCTGCGATCGTTGGTAATGTGTCCAGTCCTTTCACGTTACTTTCTGGTGATGTTGAAAAGGTCAAAGCAGATTCAAAGAATGCTCTTGAAGATGGCATTGCAGTTCTTTCTCCTGGATGTGGTATTGCACCAAACACTCCTGTGGAGAATGTTAAAGCCCTTGTAGAAGCAAGGGACGAATACATTGCATAATATTTGTAGAAACGAAACATATATACAAAAATCTTAACATCCAATCGGAAAGGTCTTGTTTTGCAGGACCTTTCATTTATTTCTTTTTAATCATCTGCCAATAATTGTCGATCACATTGATCGGTCGAGCAGGAAGGTAATACTATGCGAACAGGAATTGCAATAGATCTTGGTACAAGTGGTTTCAGGGCACAAAAAATAGACCTTGAATCAGGTGAGATACAGAGAACTGTCATCACAATGAGAAATCCTCTGCCCGGTGCGAACGTTATGGATCATCTGGATTTTGCCATGACATATGGTCAGGACAAAGCTCATGATCTTGTTGTCAATGCATTCATCCACATCCTTAATGAACTTGAACCGGAAGGTGGACTTGTTGAGAGGATCGCTGTATGTGGAAATCCTATACAATTATCATTGTTCCAGGGGATTCCAATCGATGACCTTGCTTATGCAGGAGAGCGAAAAAAGAAGTTGATGAATATTGAGGAGCAAAAAAGGAATGCTTGTATCATTGACAGCACTCAGGTAAAAGGCCTCGAATTCCTTAATTGTAAAGTAGTTATTCCACCTGCCATCAAACACGAGGTCGGTGCAGATGCTCTTGCGTTGATAGTAAAGTCCGGAATGCTTGAATCTGATAAGATAGCCATTGCAACCGATTATGGTACCAATGCGGAAATGGCGTTAAAGGTCGGTAATGTCATCTTCACAGGTTCTGCAGCAGCAGGTCCTGCACTTGAAGGTCAGGAGATCGGGGACGGAAGTATTGCACGCCCATTTGTGATCTCAGATGTTGAATATAACAATGGGGATGTCTTGAATTACGTTCTTGATGAGGAAATGAACACCGTCAGTGGTTCCCTTGTCAACTATAAAAACGGTGATGTTCTCAAAAATGGTGATGTGCATGCTATCGGCATCACAGGTACCGGTGTTATTGCACTTATTGATGAGGCCATAAAAAATGGAATCATACAATTACCAAATATAAATACGCCTGATAAAAAACTTCACCTTCAGGATGGTCTACATTTCACAGAAAAAGACCTTGCTGAAGCTGGAAGGGCTATCGGTGCGATACATGCCGGTCATTTGACATTATGTAATGCTGCGAATATTGCAATGGAAGATGTGGAGGTCGCATACATGGCCGGTGCTGCCGGTACCTATATGGATGCGATAAAAGCTCATCGTATTGGCATGATACCTTACAACGTCTCAAAGATCTGCCAGATAGGGAACACTTCTCTTATTGTTGCAAGGGAAATACTACTTTCAGAAGAACGATTATGGGACCTTCAGGAGATTGCAGTGGAGATAGTTGGCACACATGTAATGTTTGCAATGGATGAAGCATTCAAGGATGCTTACATTCTTGAACTTTCCTATTGGAACGAGGGTATGCCTTTCAAGACACTTAAAAAATATCTTAAGAAAAAAGGCCTTCCTACAATCGATGAAGTAACTAAGGTGCCAGAAATTGAAAAGCGCGTCGAGAAGGATATTCCGGATCTTGGGAATGAAGGGCTTCATGTGGTTGACCAAATAGGTACATTTCTGCAAATCGATATGGAAGGTTGTATCGACTGTAAGAAATGTGTTGATGTGTGTCCAAACGATGCATTAGAACAGAAGGATCGGTCTGTGAGAATAAGAACTGATCTTTGTGATGGTGCACACTGTCAGAAATGTATTCATTCATGCCCGGAAAATGTCCTCGATTGGCATTATCTCCAAATAGTGGAATAATTTTCATGAGGCGAACATTTAATTATTTGCTCACACCCGTTGTACTGACGTACTGGATATAGGTCTAAAGAGTAAACAGATTGGATCGAAGGAAGCTACTATAGATCTTAGATGTGAGCAAATTTATTTATTCATTTATTTATGATAACTCTTTCGTTCAGAAAGATCATTAAAATATGGAGATTCTACCTTTAGAAGATAAGGTATAAATCATGAGTTGTCCATCTATAAGAGGGTTCAAAACAAATATATAATCGAATCAAATAAATTCCATTCTTAAAAAGCAAAAAATTGTTTAGATCAAAAAACGGGAGATGTATAAGATATACAGTTCCATGGAAAAGACCGATAATATATCTGTCAAAAAGACTTCATCTAAAGTTGTGTCTGATGGAATATCTGAATCTGATAGCTGTAGTTCTTTCTCTTTTTCCGATGATCCTGGAAACTATTTTGAGGCTATAGTAGCATCGTTGAAAGAAGCTCTCATAATACTTGATCCGAATCTGAATCTATTATATGCGAATGATTCATTCTATAAAATGTTCAGTATCAAACCTGCTGAACTTTTGGAAAATGATACTGACATATTTGTTGCTTTCAAGAGAAATTCACCTGAACTGTTTGGCAGGCTTAGCAGAGTTTGTAAAGAAGGTTTCCCCCTTGAGGACTTTGGGCTGACATATCCTTTTGTCAATGCTGGTACAAGATCGGTAATGATCAACGGGAGACAGATAAGATACAATGATGACTGTGTTGTTCTCGTTACCTTCGAATATATTGACGAATTGAAAACCTCAAAAGAGGAAAGTAGTCGATACGAAAGTCAATATTCAACGTTGATCGAAAAAGGCAACGAAGGGATAATTGTTGTCCTTGACAATGAAGTACGTTATACAAATGCTAAGTTCTGTGAGCTGACAGGATCATCAAAAGACAATATCATTGGTTCGCCTTTCCTTGATCATATTTCGCTTGAATATCGCAGAATGGTCTCTAAAAAATACAATAAATGTCTTTCAAGCAAGAAGAATGATTCCAATATTTATGAAGCAAATATTGTTTCACTTACTGAAGATGAGATCCCAGTGGAGATCACTACTTCCTACATTGAATACGAAGGACAGTCTGCGGTAATGCTGAACTTAAATGACATTAGGGAAAAAAGAAAAGCAGAGAAAGCTCTTGTTGATACTGAAAAGAACTTCAGGATTATCTTTGAAAAATCACCCATAGGCATAGTTCGTTTTGACCGGAAAGGGCTTATAACGAATTCAAATGAAGTATTCAATGAGATATTCGAGCACTTACGTGATGTCATCACAGGCTATAATGTCCTTGATCTTTTTAGTTGCAAAGATGTTCGTAGCGACATAAGTGATGTGATCTCGGGAAAGATGAGGAACTATGAGGATGATGTTCACCTAATTATAAATAACAATAATTCTGTCCTGCATATCACTTTCAGTTCTTTGATCATAGATGGATCATTACAGGGCGGGATGGGCATATTTGAAGATGTCACCCTGAGGAAGATGGGTGAACATTCTCTCCAATTAAACGAGTCTCGTCTTGAGACGCTTCTTGAACTCAACCAGATGTCCGATGAATCCATTGAAGATATATTACATTTCACTTTGGAGGCTGCTGCAAGACTAACTCTGAGCAATATCGGTTATCTTGTCAGTATCCATGAAGACAATTCTTTTGATATGGTCTTCCTTCTTTTAACAGACGAAAAGGGTCAATACGAACTGAGCAAGGACCTGGGTGATTATCCGTTTGACATTTCCAGCAGAGTTATCAAAGTGAGCTCAAGTGGGAAATATTTGCTTTCAAATTACCCGAATGATCTTTTTGAAATGGAAAAAGACCATGATGTGAACGGTACTATCACACGTCATTTTGATATTCCCATGTCCAATGAAGAAGGTGAGCGATTCGTTCTGGGAGTTGGCAACAAAGATTCTCCTTATGATGATCTTGATACTCGTAACCTGGCACTATTGATCCAGGAAATGAAAAAACTGATCGAGCATAGAGAAGCTGATGAAGCTTTACGTGTGTCGGAAGAAAAATACTCCAATCTCGTTAAGAACGGGAATGACGGCATTATCATAATTCGTGATGATGTGCTGGAATTTGTAAATTCAATGTTCTGTGAGATCGTTGGTTTTACTCCCCAAAAGGTGCATAATTCCAGTTTTTCTTCTTATCTGTCACCTGAATATCGGCGAATGGTGACTAAGCAGTTCTCGAAGATTATGGATAAACAGAAGAGCAGTTCTAATAAATTCGAGGTCACTCTACTTGACCGTAAGGGTGAAATTGTTCCTGTTGAAATAAGTCCTTCGCGCATATATGATCAGGGTAAGCCTGCTGTAATGGCTATCATACGTGACATAACTGAGCAGAAAAAGAAAGAACAGGAACTGCTTGATTCACTGGAAGTACAAAAGGTATTACAAACAGTTATCAAGAGCAGTCCTGCAATTGTATTTTTCTGGAATGCTCAGTCGGGATGGCCAGTTGAATTCGTTTCTGAGAACATCGATACATTCGGATATTCTCCGTCGGATTTTCTTTCTGGAAAACTACAATACGGTGACATTATTCACCCTTCTGATGCGGAAAGGGTGCACAGCTATTTTGCCCGGAAATTTGCAGAAAATGCTTCAGAATATCGTCTCGAATACAGGATAATCACCAGGTCTGATGATGTTCGATGGGTTGTCGAAAGATCTACTCCGCAGTATGATGAGGAGGGAGATCTTATCCATATACAGGGTATCATCATGGATATCACTGAGCGTAAAAGGATCAATCAATTCTTGAACATTGAGTCCGAGGTAGGTAATTTCTTCACTCCTTCAGGGGACCTTCAGGAAACCTTTGACCAGCTTCTGGAATTTGCTTTACATATAGATAGTATCGATTCTGGCAGTCTCTATCTAATAGACAAGAACAATGGTGGATTGAACCTTATATCTCATAAAGGACTTTCGCAAGATTTTGTAAAAAATAATTCTCACTATGCAGCAGATTCCATGCAGAGTCGATTTTTCATGATGGGTTATCCGCTCTATAAAATGTATTCCGATATCTATCCTGTGACAAAGCGTGATAACAGGGTAGATGAAGGACTGCTGGCAACAGCTGTGATCCCGGTGAAATATCAAGAGGAAGAAGTGGCTGTTCTTTTCCTTGCATCGCGTACTGAATATGAAATGCCATACAATATTCGTACATCAGTAGAAACAGTTGCTGAACAGATGGGATCCATCATCGGTCGCATTGAATCAGAAGTCGATATGCAAAAGAACCAGAACGACCTTAAATCACTCGTTGATGGTATTGATGATCTGATCCTTGTTCTGGATAGTGAGGGTTGTGTAATCTACAGCAATGAGGCAGTCTCAAAAAAACTAACTCACTCAAAAGAAGAGATAACTGGCATGAATTTCATAAAAATGCATTCTCATAATAAGGTACTCGAAGCAGCAAAGCTCTTTGGGGATGCACTTACAGGTAATAAGGTCGAGTTCAGGTTACCTTTGGTTACAGGTACTGGAATGCTCCTGTCCGTGGAAACAAGATTGCAAAAGGGAAAATGGAATCGTCAGGATGCGATCATTGCTATCTGTCGGGAGGTTGGCATAAATTGAAGGGACCTTTATGTTTTGTCTGCCTGGTAAATAATGTTTTTATCACATGTTTGCATTTACCTTATCACATCAGAATAGCTGTAGGCATTTATATTAATTATTTTAATGGAGGGCTAAATTGTGATCGATATTAATCCTCAACGTATACTAACACGATATAATGTAAAAGTGGAAAAGGAAATGACCCCTGAGGAGGTGGCTGAGAAATTATTCCCTGTGGAAAAGAATATACGGGAAGTCGCGAAAGCCGTCTTTGAAGGAGATGAAGATGAGGTTGTGGAAAGTATCCAGAATGCGATCAATAATGGACTTGATCCACTGAACCTTATTAACAATGCACTGATGGTGGGTATGGAAATAGTTTCCACTCTTTATGATGACGGTGTTCTCTACCTTCCGGATGTCATTATTTCGGCGCAGGCAATGATCGAAGGTATTGAATATTGCAAAGAACGATCCGGTCAGGAGCATGAATACAAGGGTAAGATCGTTTCCTATGTTGTGGAAGGGGATATCCATGATATTGGTAAGAAGATCGTGACCGTTCTTCTCAGGGCGAAGGGGTATGAAGTTGTAGACCTTGGAAAGGATGTCTGTGTGGAAGAGGTCATTGCGGCTGTCAAAAGGGAAAACCCCATTATGCTTACGGGAACGTCGTTAATGACGACAACGATGATTGGTTTCCAGGATGTGAATTCCCGGTTGCTTGAAAGTGACATCAATGTACCTGTTGTGTGTGGAGGCGGTGCGGTGACACAGGATTTTGTGTCCCAGTATGAACTTGGCCTTTATTGTGAAGAAGCTTCTGACGTACCAAAGATCGCAGATGCTATCATCAACGGCTTGAATATTGGCCAGCTCAGGAAGGAGTTCCATAAACACTGAGGAGGAATGGGTTTGAGTTTAAAACGTTATAATAAAATGGCTTATGATGACTTCGAAGATATGGTCTTTGGACATTCTATCTATCCAGTTAAGACCGGTTTTGATCTGGAGATTGGAGCAGGATATACTTCGGCGGAAGTTAATTATGCACCCAGGCCAACAGCTGGTGAGTCTAAAGAGAAACTTATTGTAGAATACCAGAAGATCACAACTGATGTCCTGCAACGAATGGTACAGGTCGGTTTCCCTTCTGTTGTGCTTGAAACGGAACATGTGCAACAAATGACCGTTAATCCGTCATGGGGTGCTGAGATAGCACATGAACAGAAGACCATCATGGAAGAGTTTTATGATGAATATGGCATCAAATGTGCATTGCGCCATACGCCTGCTGATATTCGGGGCGGAAAAGAATCCCTCGATCTTAGGGGTGACTCTTATGGTCTTTTGCTGGAATCTTTTGAAGAGGTTGCTTCCAATGGGGCAGATATGCTTTCCATTGAATCACTTGGTGGTAAGAGCGTCTTTGATTCATCAATAATAAGGAACGATCTCTCAGGTGTGCTTTTTTCAATAGGTATCCTCGGCACTCTTGATGTAGAGTTCATATGGGAAGATATTAGCAAGATAGCAAAGAAACATGATGTTGTGGCTGCCGGGGATACTGATTGTTCTCAGGCTAATACTGCAATGTTCATTGCAGGTGGTCTACTTGACAGAAAGCTTGCCCACACCCTTGCTGTTGTGGCAAGGGCGGTTTCAGCACCGCGTTCACTTGCTGCATATGAAGCAGGAGCTGTTGGTCCCGGTAAAGATTGTGGGTATGAGAACACCATAATCAAGGCCATATCTGGTGTCCCCATCTCACAGGAAGGAAAGGGCTCAACTTGTGCTCACTCTGATGTCATGGGTAATCTTGCTATGCAATGCTGCGATCTCTGGTCCAATGAATCTGTGGAGTACCGTGGTGAGTTTGGTGGTACAAGTGTTCAATGTTGGGGGGAGACCCTATCATATGATTGTTCCATGATGAACACGGCAATAGAGGCTGGATATGCGAAGGTATTCAGGGATGTTTTCATGGTCTCCGACAGATATAGGGATCCTCAGGCATTCATACTTGCATTCGATAATG
Source organism: Methanococcoides sp. (assembly GCA_021108275.1). Taxonomy (GTDB): domain Archaea; phylum Halobacteriota; class Methanosarcinia; order Methanosarcinales; family Methanosarcinaceae; genus Methanococcoides. Next base: position 73,687 of record JAIORD010000041.1, on the reverse strand, counting down.
CTTATAGGATAGGTGAATCGATCGTAAAGGATGGTAATGATATCTATCTACGTGCTAAGAATGCTGCGATAGAGGCATGTAATATCGTTGATGAAGGTTCTCGCGGACAGCTTGAACTTTCACGCTTTGAGAAAGCTTCTCTTGCAAAGGCGATCAAGTCCCTTCATTCACTTACTGATGAAAAGGATGTGTTCATTGAAGAGAATCTAAACAAACTTTCAACGATGGAGAGCTTCAGACCTGAAAATTACGGTTACTGAAGTTTTTATTTTTATCTTTTATCTCTCCATCTTACGCCCCATTTTCTTTTTTTCTTTTCGTTACGATTGTCGTGCAATGAATTTTTCAGTCATCTATTTCCATTTTTTGGATTGGATCTTTGATCCTCGATATGTAGTATTTAAGTGTTTTGTATTATTCGAAAATATCGAAATTAATATGTATATATACTTATTATTTAATAATTTGTGTATATACAGATTATTGTTTAATTTGGTTGATATAATAAAATGATCTTGAATTGTCATTTTCAATTAATCCTTTTATTGATGTCGTTTTCTTTTTATTTAACCAAAATAGTGCAATGGTATTTTATATTTATAAGTTTCTACATTCAAGTGTATATATTTCTATAAAATCAATTGATATATTTAAAAATAAACATCAATAGACTTTATTTATCCATATTGGTATCGACCAAATATTTCCATTTTGCAAATGTTTTATATATTAGTTATTTTTAAAGCGAATTTGATAATATTATATAAATGTATTTACTAAATTTGTTTTGTTTGTTCTTTATATTGTTAATTTTTTTATGTATTTTCGATATCAATAAAGCTTATTTTTTATATATTTTACCTTTGTACTTTTTTTTAATCAAATCGTAATACTTATATATAAAATCATTTAGAAACAAATGTTTATATACTTGAATGAGAGACGTTTGAATAGGTTTTCAGAACGAAATCCTATGATTGGATCGATGGTGGTATTCTTCCCAAGAAGAATAGCACTTCAATTATTATTAAAAAAAACAAAGGAAGGAAGCAAAACATGACCAGGTTGGATATAGACCCCAGTGAAATTCTGGTAAGATACAATGTGAAATTGGAAAAGGCAATGACGCCTGAAGATGCTGCAGCTGAACTTTATCCTAAGGATCCACTGTTCAGGGAAATTGCAGTAGCAATCTTTGATGGCGAAGAAGACGACGTTATCGAAGGTCTTGAAAAAGCCATCAAAGCAGGAAAGAATCCAATTGCTCTGATCGACGATGCTCTAATGGTTGGTATGAAAGTAGTTACTGATCTGTATGACCAGGGAACGATCTTCCTGCCAAACGTAATGATGTCTGCAGATGCAATGCTCGACGGTATCGAGTTCTGCAAGTCACAGTCCGATGAAACTCCTGTTTCTAAAGGAAAGGTAGTCTGCCATGTTGCAGAAGGAGATGTTCACGATATCGGTAAATCTATCGTCGCTGCACTTCTCAGAGCAAACGGATATGAGGTAGTTGACCTTGGCCGTGATGTTCCTGTAGATGAGGTAATTGAAGCTGTCAAGGCAGAGAAACCTCTCATGCTTACAGGTACTGCACTGATGACTACAACAATGTATGCTTTCAAAGCAGTCAACGACAGGTTACTTGAAGCAGGTCTCAATGTTCCATTCGCTTGTGGTGGTGGAGCTGTAAACCAGGACTTCGTATCTACCTACGATCTGGGTATTTATGGCGAAGAAGCTGCTGACGCACCTAAGATCGCTGACAAGATCCTTGCAGGATCTAGCATTAGCGCACTGAAAGAAGAATTCCACAAACACTGAAGAGGTGAGAAAAATGGCAATCAACAGATATACAAAAATGGCGTATGACAGTGCAGATGACATGATCTTTGGTAAATGTAAGCACCCTGTAAAAGCAGGACTTGGACTCGAAATCGGTGCCGGATACACTACACCTGAAGTTAACTATGCACCAAGGCCTGAAGCAGGTGCATCAAAAGAGAAGCTCGTCAAAGAATACCAGAGGATAACCACAGATATCATGAACCGTATGGTCCAGGTAGGTTTCCCTGCTGTTGTCCTTGAGACAGAACACGTCGAGCAGATGACCAACAACCCAACATGGGGAGGAGAGGTCGCACACGCACAGAAGACCATTATGGAAGAGTTCCACGATGAATACGGCATCAAATGTGCATTAAGACACACCCCTGGTGACGTTCGTGAAGACCGTGATTTCCTTGGTCTTAGAGGAGACAAGTTCAATGTCCTGATGGAGTCCTTTGAAGAGGTTGCTGCAAACGGTGCTGACCTTCTTTCAGTTGAATCAATGGGTGGTAAAGAAGTATTCGATTATGCTATCCTGAGGAACGATGTTCCTGGTATGCTCTATGCTATTGGATGCCTTGGAACCATGGATATGGACTTCCTCTGGCAGGAGATCAGCTCTGTCGCAAAGAAGCACGGAGTAGTTTCCGCAGGTGACACAGACTGTTCCGAAGCAAACACTGCAATGTTCATTGGTGGCGGTCTTCTTGACAAGAACCTTGCACACACCCTTGCTATCATCGCAAGAGCTATCTCTGCACCAAGATCACTTGCAGCATATGAAGCTGGTGCAGTTGGCCCAGGTAAGGACTGTGGATATGAGAACACCATCATAAAAGCTATCTCCGGTGTACCTATCTCACAGGAAGGTAAATCCTCCACATGTGCACACTCGGATGTCATGGGTAACCTTGTTATGCAGTGCTGTGACCTTTGGTCAAATGAATCTGTCGAATATCACGCAGAATTCGGTGGTACCTCTGTACAGTGCTGGGGAGAGTCCCTTGCTTACGACTGTGCTTTGATGAACACAGCAACAGCAACAGGTCAGGAAAAGACTCTCAGGGACCTCTTTATGCTTTCTGACAAGTACAGGGACCCACAGGGCTATGTTCTTGCATATGACAACGCATACCGCGTGGGTGAAGCTATTGTCAAGGACGGTAATGACATTTACCTCCGTGCAAAGAACGCTGCTATCAAGTCAGTAGAGATCATGGAAGAAGGCATAGCTGGCAAGCTCGAAATGACCAAATTCGAGAAGGGTGCCCTTGCAGACGCAAAAGCTGCACTTATGGCACTCACAGACGACCAGGATACTTTCATGAGCGATTGCATGACCAAGTACAAGGAAGAAGTTAAGGTCTTCCTGCCAGAGAACTACGGTCTCTAAGCATTTAGCATCGAAGTCTCCAAACGTGGATTGTAGCCCCGTATTGCTCGGGGCTACTTTCATCACCTTAAAAATGTGTATTACACAATATTTTATATTTGACCTTATAATCACAAATATTTTCTTCTAAAACATAATGCTGGAGGTGATATTCAGACATTTAAAACCCCTTTATCTCCTTTATGTCTTTTTGATATTTATTAATGGGTGCAGTTTTGCCCAGAATCACATTTAACAATCATTTGTATATTTCGAGTTATATTATTATTTAGTATATTTTATAAAAGTTATTAATCGAACTAACGGAAGTGATCATATTTGACAAATAATGAAGAAATACCAGAGAACTGTATTTTATGTAACCCTACGAATGGGTTTCACATGATCGATAAAACAGCAGACCATGCACCACTCGGATTTGCAGGCCTTGGTTTTGCAGCCACAATGCTGGGAATGATGGGTTCAGGTTTTTTCACAGACGCTACAATGGTCGTCTCAATGTCGATATTCCTTGGAGGATTTGCACAGGTATTTGCGGGCATAGAGGGATGGAAAAAAGGAGATCTATTCGGTGCAACTGCTTTTTCAGCATTTGGTTTGTTCTGGTTCTCCTTTGCGTTCATCTTGATGTCCTCAGGTCTTGCAAGCGGAGTTCTTGGGGCAGCCAGTGCAATCTCAGTAGGTTACTATCTCTTCATCTGGGGACTTGTTTCCCTTGTGCTGCTACTTGTAACACTCAAGATAGGTATTAAAGCGATAACCATCGTTTTCATCACTCTTACTCTGACATTCTTCCTTAACGCAGCTGCAAACTTCGGAATGGGTATTGGTTCACTTGCAGGTTACATGACCTTGTTGCTTGGGATCTCAGCTCTGTACACATCTCTGGCGCTTGTAACAAATTCAGTTTTTGGAAAGACAGTAGCTCCACTTTAATGTAAGATAGAGCTAGAATGTCAGGCATGTAATATTCAGATAGTGACCGTCCATATGGTCGGTCAATCCCCTCCTTTAAAACGAAAATAAAAAGATCAGGTGTTAATAATTGAGGACTTCTACCAGAAAGAACGGAAACGGATCTCTTGCTCTTTCCGTCTTCATCGAAATAGCTCTGTTGAGGATATTTGCAGGGACCTATTCTGATATTCTTGCTGTGCAGGTTACAGGATATTTTGCCTTATTTATAGGTATCATTGCCTTAGTTCATCACTTTGTACCTAGTATCATCTCACTTTCGACTGACCATTTTCATCCATACGGGTACAAAAAATACAGTTCTCTGATATCGTTGTTAATTGCGATCATCTTTATTCTGGCAAGTCTGTATATCCTCTCTGAAGTTCACTCTACCATTAATGGAAGGAACTCTCTATTGCCGGATACTTCCATCTATATCTTGCTTTTAATGTCTGTTATTCTATCAGTAGCTATTCTGAAATATTGCTCTTTGGATGAATTTGATCAGGCTGGGATATCCCACTCATTTGCACTTAAATTAGATGTTATGTTTTCAGTTTTGATCGGTCTGACCTTGTTCATTCAAGTCAGTCCAACTGTTTTAATGTTAGAAACAGTGTTGCTAGTTCTCGTACTTATGAAATATTGCATATCGATCGTTATCATGTCTTGCAACGTATTATGCGATGCATGCTGTCTTGATGAAAGCAATGTTCGATGTCTTGTAAGGTCCATTGAAGGAATTGAGAATTGTTCTAAAGTGCGAACTCATGGTTCACCGGACGATCTGTTTGTGGATATTCACGTGAAAGTGGATTCTGATATGTATGTTATGGAAGCACAGAGAATAGTTGAAAGTATTGAAAAAGAACTTAAAAGAACATTTACAGGGATCTCAGATGTACTTGTACACATCGAACCTCCTGAGAGGCGATGAAACAATTGAATACAATTTTATTAGGACCATGGTGAAATAATGCAATATAGTCTTGGTATTGATGCAGGTGGAACCTATACTGATGCAATTCTTATAAGTGATCGTGACAGGTCTGTAGTGATGTCCAACAAGGCATTGACCACCTATCCTGATCATATTGAAGGAATACGGAATGCAATTGACGGGATCGATGAAAAGTATCTGAAAAATGTAGATGTCATATCGGTTTCAACCACACTTGCAACGAATACTGTGCTGGAAGATACTGGCTATCCTGTGGGTCTTATTCTCATAGGGGATCATTCTCTCAATAAGAATTTCCCGACAAGTGATATCATCTTTGTAGCAGGAGGTCATGATCACATGGGGGATGAATTAAAGCCGCTTGATGTTGATGCTATAAATAATTTCGTACTTGGTTCAAAGGATAGGGTTTCTGCTTTTGCGGTATCGTCCCATTTCAGTATAAGGAATCCTGAGCATGAGCTAAAGACAAAACAGCTCATATCAAAGCTTACGGGAATGCCAGTCGTTTGTGGGCACGAGCTAACACAGGATATTGGTGCTTACGAAAGAGCAGTTACAGCATACCTTAATGCACAGCTTTTACCTGTCGGTGAGAATTTCATAGAAGCGATGATCTCTGAGATAAAAAGGCGTGATATGGATGCAAGATTACTTATGCTCAAATGTGACGGTTCTGTCGTTGGTATCAGGGATGCACTTGAAAGACCTATCGAGACGATATTTTCAGGTCCTGCTGCAAGTCTTATTGGCGCTTCTTTTCTTTCAGGTCTTGAAAGTTGCGTTGTGATAGATGTCGGCGGTACAAGTACAGATGTATCAATGCTCTGTGAGGGCGTACCAGATATTAGTGAGTCTGGTGCAGTTGTCGGAAAATGGCAGACGCGTGTAAAAGCTATCCACATGGAAACATCGGCAATGGGGGGTGATAGTCATATATGGACAAGAGATAAGGATCTGGTCATTGGTCCCAGAAGAGTGGAGCCGATCTGTGTTGCAGCGGTCAAATATCCCGGTTTTCCTGAAAAACTTAAGAACATTAAATGGATCGCACGCAGACTGCTGGATGAAAATATACAGCCTACAAAGTTCTTTGTAGGGACCAGGCAGGAACCTATTGAATTGAATGAAAATGAAAAGGTGGTAATGTCTGTTATTGGAGATGATCCGGTCTCATTTGAGGACATTTCCATAATGCTTAAAGGACCACCTTCAACTTTTGTCTTAAGCTCTCTGATAAGCAAAAGGCTTGTGCAAGCTATTGGTTTTACTCCTACAGATGTATTGCATGTCCTGGGAGAATATGATCAATGGGATCAAGAAGCTTCAAAACTGGCTGCCGATGTTCTGGCTAAATTGAACAATATAGGCAAATATGAAATGTGTTCTTTACTCAAAAAACGTTTTGCGAGAAATATGGCATTCGAACTGATGTCGTACCTGTTGCCAGGCGTTGATTCGGAGAGCATCGGTGGTATCGTTGATCACAATTTCAAAGCAAGGTTCGATGTAGAATTGCCAGTAGTGCTTATTGGAGGGCCTGTATCTGCTTATAAGGATGAGATCAGCTCCTTTGTAAAAGCGGACATCATAGTTCCTCGACATTCAGATGTAGGGAATGCAGCCGGAGCTTTGTTTGGTAAAGGTGTCAAACGTCTGGAAATAATGATAAGGCCATTATCGCTTAGCGAGCCTGATAAAGATTTCTTTGTCTATTCACCTGAAAGAAGAGAGAAGTTCAATACTTATGTAGAAGCACTTGAATTTGTTAACGAGCATGGCAGGGCTTTGATCCATTCCTATATGGCAGAGTGTGGAATCATGGAAAACAAAGTAAGCATAAGTGTTACAGAAGAACGCCTCTCACCGGAAGGTTGGCATCATCCTCCGATGGAGACTAAACTTATATTCGTAGGCGTGGGTTTTGTTTAAGGCCTAATATTTGAGTTGTCAGAAGATATATCGAAGATATAAAAAGAAAAGAACGTATCATTTTTGGATCGAATGATGCGTTCATGAAAATAAAGAGGAGCTAATAAAATGTTAACACTTGTAGTTGGAGGTTTTCTTGGAAGCGGAAAAACTACCACGATAATCAATACGGGGAAGTACCTTGTGGACAAGGGGCACAAAGTTGCTATTATTGTCAACGAGATAGGAGAGATCGGGATCGATGGCGACATAATCAAGAAGTTTGGTTTCGATACAAAAGAGATAACTAACGGATGTATCTGTTGTTCACTCAAGATGGGACTTCGCTCAACTGTGATAACACTTTTTAATTCTTACGATCCGGATGTCCTTATAATAGAACCTACCGGAATTGCATTTCCAAATGTGATCAAAAGAGAGATCGAACTGATGGACCTTGGAGAAGGTGCGGAAATAGCACCTCTTGTGACCCTTATAGATGGCAGCAGGTTCAAACACCTGTTAAAAGAGATGAGACATTTCTCCACTCGCCAGATAGAGGATGCAGATATCCTTGCCATCAATAAGATCGACCTTATGGACAAAATACAAATATCTATTGTAGAAGAATCTGTACAGCAGCTCAACAGAAAAGCAAAAATAATACGGATCTCTGCAAATAATAGCGATGAGAAGTTCTATAGTTTCATGGACATGATACTTCCTGATGAGCTGCTTAATAGATCTCTTGATGCCAAAGTTCAGGAAACGGAGCCAAAAGAGATGAGAAAAACATCCATTGCCCCTGCAAATGGCATATCCCTTGTCAGCAAGAACGATATGGAGCTTATCAGGAATGAGCAGGAAACAGAAAGCTCCATTGATGCATCAGGTGTTGCAACCTATGCTGCAGAGTATAAGATCAAAGACAGGACAGATATCGATAGGGCAAAGCTGATCGCAAAGGAGCTCATGACGAACATAAAAGCAGAAGTTATGGAACATAGCCCCGAGTTCATTGGCCATATCAAGATGTTCTTGAATTCTGATACAGATACAGTAAAAATGAATGTAACTGCATACTTCGAAGATCCACAATTAGAACTGATTGAAACAGGAAAGAATGAGATCCTTAAGTTAAAGATACTTTCAGCAATCTCGAAGATGGAAAAAAAAGAACTTGTGAAGATCGTCGATACCTTCGTAACAGATGTATTCAAGCGTTATGGAATTGAGATCGAACAGCTTGAAGCACATCATGAGCACAATCCTTGAGACGGTTACTAACAATTTCAGTATGCTCCTAACAAATATTTAGTTTTGGAGCAACTCTTTTTTTGCATAATCTGCATAGAATTTGACAGATACATGTAATTTAAAATACAAACAAATGTAACAATATTAAGAAAAAGCCAATAAATATTTCCAACAAGATCAAGATTTAAACCGGTGCAATCGATGAAAAACAAAGTGAGTAAAACTGTAATGGAAGAACGCATCTCACCGGAAGGTTGGCATCATCCTCCGATGGAGACTAAACTTATATTCGTAGGAGTGGGGTTTGCTTAATATCTGGTACTTGAAATTTTAGAAGATATTTCCTCTATACACTTTAAGTCCCTCATCTGAGACTGTAAGTATGAAGGGATCCATGCTGTGTGCTGAAGCACGCATTTTTCTAGCCTGTATATAACGTTTCGTTGTATTATCCTTCATGTGAATTCCCAGTTCTATGATACCGTCTGCAAGATAACCTTCAAATTTATCTGCATAATTCATTCCAAGGGATGCAGTGGTTTCAAGTATCACGAACGTTGTCAGATTTTCACGCCTTAGTGGTTCAAAAAGATGGTAAAGTCTTTTTCTCATCTTTTGAGGTTCAACATCGAGGAGTGAGTAAAGGGCACCAAGGGAGTCCAATGCTACACAAGTAAACTTATCGCCCATCTTCTGCTTATATTGCAGGATATTTGTCTCTATAAGGTTTAGCAGATCGCCTGAAAAATCATCGTATTGAAGTCTATAATCGCTAAAATCAGATATTGATAGATTATCCGAAAGTTCCAGTCCCATACTTTCCATGTTTGCAAGGTGGTTATCTTTGCTTTGCTCAAGGGTAATGTAGGTCCCGAACTCTCCGGCATTATTCAGGTATTTTGAAAGTATGGAAAAAGTAATTCCAGATTTAAGAGTTCCAGGTGCACCCGTTATTAAAACCACACTTCCTTTTGGTATGTCTGTACTGAATATATCGTCCAGCCCTTCAATAGTATCAATGAACCTCACCAAATTCCTCCACTTTCTATAATAACGTTGACGTAATTTAATTTTATTTATACTATAATGCGATCAATCATCATAAAACATTTTGTTCCTGTCTGGATTAATTTTTGATCCTAAGGATATGTTTTATTGTTGCAATCCCTTTTTCAGTAAGAATATTTTCAGCGTTTATAACTTTACTTTCAAGCATTTGTTTCATTGACATCTCAAGTTCATGAGGCTCAATGTACAGAAGATTGACTATATCTTTTTCTTCCTTAATACCGATGAAAAGGCAATTCAATACTCTTGTATGCAGATTTTCCTTCATATTCAATATTTTAGATAGTGCCAGAAGGATTCTATTATCTTCTGCTTCTATCAATATGGTCGCACCTGAAAGATTCTGCAAATGGAGTTCCATATCAAAAATATCGATCTTATTTATGCTGATGTCCCTGATCTCAGGGGATAGGATAAAATACCAGAGATCTTCAAGAAAAACAGTTCCTGATGTTGATGAATATTCATATTTTTTAGTAAATCTCACAATATTGTTCTTTGGTATGAATGTGTCGGGTGTTTCACTCGATGAAGTCAAAGATTGTAATGGCAGAGCATTATCGAATGGATCATCCTCTTTGAGATTTTCAAGGTAATAATGACCCTGTTGTGTTATTTGTGCATTTTCATCAACAAGCTTTCGTATCTTCAGTGTATCAAAAGCACGCTCGAGAACTTCCCTATCAGTTGAAACAAGTGAAATATACCTATTGACGTCCTTTGTTCCTCTTGTAAGAAGGCTTAAAAGTCTTGTTTCTTCTTCCTTCAATCCGTCAAAATCCGTGTTTGCTCTGAAACCGATCCTTTCAAGCAAATGAGCTCTTATATATTCTATCTCTTCAGGATTCCCTGCAAATATCATTGAATAGTTAATATGGGAAGATCCAAATACCGAATTCTTCTTATAATCGATAGCTATCTCTGCACTAGATCCTGTATCTGCTCGTACATTATTTCTTACGGAAGGAGATAGTTCACGGTCCACAGTTTCGATCGATCTGTAAGGGATCATGTTCCAACCGGAGCCTGAAGGGAACCAAATATCATTGTCTGTGAAAGCCACAACAGCATTTTTCCATGCCAAGCTATGACTACTCATATTTATCATGATCCGTTGCAGATCGATAACGTATGATAACTTAATTTCCATCTCTCTTCACTCACTCATTATAATTGTCTTCTTCTGTAAGCGATCTCATCCACCTCTTCAAAAGATGGTGGTCCTTTGTATCGAAAATTAAAGGATCGATCTGAAGGATCAATCTGGAATCAGATGCCATTATCGAGTCATTGGTCTGTTCCATGAACTTAATAACTGACCTGAGATCATTTTCAAGTATGAGATACTCAAGACCATCTATCAGTATAATGCCGTCATTTACCTTTTTGATAAAATTATCTATTGTAGGATGAAGTTTGAACAATTCTGTAGGATCTACCGAAGGACATTCTGATCCTTTAGCCTTCGTAAGCCAGACAATGGGCGTTTTTGTAATATTATACTTACTCCTTATCTTTGCAGGATTTTCTCTTGTTATGCAAAGTCCAGGTCTTCCTTGCTTGACCATGGTGGCGAATATTTCATAAGAAGTATTCAGATCACCACTATCCTGTATGTAGGTACAACTTGCTTCAAGTTTTGGAGTATCTTTTATTTCTTTATTCTCTTCGATAGAAGGAGCAATCAAAAGTCCGCTTAGTTCGGAAATATCCTGAAGCGTAACAACAAGTCCCTTCTTGTTCTCGTTCTCCATTATGACAGAGGTTGCTATGTTAAGATCGATACAGTTCCCATCTTTTTTAGATAGTCCTACAATAAGGTTATCCTGATTAGCAAATTCGAACAATTCATTATTGCAAGTTATTGTGGATATCGAATTATCGATCATCTCATCATTGGCATACCCAAGAAGTTTTGCAGCTTTCTCATTAGCCGTTACGATGTTTTGTTCGCTGTCAAGTACAATTGTTGCAATTGGTGATATCCTGATAAGCAGATTAAGGTGTTCATTAGCTTTTTTAACCTCCTCTTCTGCGATCTTACGAGTGGTTATATCTTCTCCAGAACAGAGGATGCCTGTTGTATTCCCGATCTTATCCTTCAGCCTGATAGCATTCCATGAAAGCACTTTTTTCTGCCCGGATTTTGTAATAATGGGCATTTCGAATACGGGGCATATATCATTTTTCAGATCGCTCTGAAACTCTTCGAAACATTTCATTTTGAGCTTTCTGTCTTCCACTGAGATAAAATTATCAAAATAGTTTTTGCCGATCAGGTCCTCTTCGGAACATTCGAGTATCGTTTTCCCTTTTTTGTTTATCTCGACAATGTTCTGATTATTATCGATTATTAATATCATGACACCTGCAACATCGAGATATTTCTGGGCAGTATCCCTTTCTTTGCGTACCATATCCTGTTGTTGTTTCAGCTTCAACAAAGAATGTACCCTTGTCTTCAGTTCCAGCATATCAACAGGTTTGGAAAGGAACTCATCGGCTCCTGATTCAATACCTTTTATCTTGTCTTCTTTTTCAGATAATGCTGTAACAAGAACTACAGGGATGAATTTCGTGCTGTCATCTTTCTTGAGGATCTCACAGGTTTGGTAGCCGTCCATTTTCGGCATTAGGACATCGAGAAGGATCACGTCAGGCTCAAAATCCTTTACTTTTTCAAGGGCTTCAACACCATTAGTAGCCATTATAAGTTCATAATCACTTGAAAGGTATGCTTCCATTAGCTCAAGGTTCCATGGTTCATCATCGACAACAAGTATCTTTGGAAGCAATTCACTCATATGGTAGACTCCTAAAAAGTAAAGGTATTTCTGATACGATTTTCATCCCTTTGTTTCCCCCTCTTTAATACTGGCCTAAGGAGATTTCATCTTTAAATTGTTATTACTTAAATAAATATGTTACTATATATAATGTTATATTCTGATAAGTTCAATCCTTTTTTAGAAAAATGGTGAGGCCAAAAAGAATGGCTGTCATGAGAAAAATTGTCTTTATCTCTATACTCTTTGCAAGTGCTCCGGCCATCAATGGCATCAGTGCAAGTCCTGCATAGATGCAGGTATTATAGACACCCATCGCAATACCCTTCTCAACCTTCATGGAAGCGATAGCAATTGGAAGTCCTACAAGCATCATGCCAGAGCCAGTGCCAATGATGAAAAAACCTAACATCGAGCTATAAATTGTAACGACTATGCCAACGGTTGCTATCAGTATGCCTCTTTTAATGAGCTTTGCATAGCCGGTATCCATATAAGATGCCAGAAGGGATGAGATCATTGTAGATGCATAGAGAAGTGAGATCGATATGCCCAGTTCTGTCTTTGAGAGCGTATCGATCCCATATTCAGGATAGAGGGATACAAGGACACCGCTTGATCCTGCAAGTATAAATGAGATTATCCATATTCCGCGGGTATCCTTTGAAGTGAAAATATGTGACTTTGAGTGTTCCCTTTTACTTACTTTCTTTTGAAGTTCTATTTTTCCTATGGTCCTTGAAGGAACTATAAAAAGGTATATTGCAAAAATGATTGTTAAGAATGTCAAAATAGAAAAAAGAATTATCCCGTTCTTGATATTAGTGTGAACCAAATAACCGGTAACTGCAACACCGGAAGCTAGTCCGGCATTGATGAGAAAGTTGAATTCCCCCATATAACGTGCTCTTTTTGTATAAACTGCCAGCCTTGAATATGCTGCAGGAAAGAATGCACCACATGCAGTCCCTTCAATGAAGCGTGCTAATATGAATATCATGAAGTTATCCGTAAAGATCATCCACAGCCCTGATATAAATGATAGTAAGAGGCCAAGACTAACCAATTTCAGAGTATCAGTTCTATCACTTAATATTCCAAATGGAAGCATAGTACTTAATGCTCCGAGGAAGAAAGAAGAATATACCAAACTTGAGGAATTTATGCCGTATATCTGTCCACTGGCAGAAAGTTCTGGCAGTACAGGTATGACCGCATTTGAAAGTCCCATTATGACTAAAGCGGATGAATATATCAAGAACCTGTCATTGTCCATAATAGCTGATAATATAATGGAAGATAGATACGTCTTTGTATCTGTATATGATCACTTTAAACGCTCCTTAAAAGAGCTTTCCCATAAAGTAGGACAGTTGCATTAGTAAGAATGAAGTAAGAACGAATGTCTACATTGGACATTCATTTCTCATTGATGCCCAGAGATCGTTAGTGGAGAATCTCATATCTTTTATTGAATGTATTCTTTTCAACTACAGATACCATTCCTGGTCTATCTTTTATGATGTAATCTCCGGCTTTCCCCTGTAATGTACCTTTAGGAGTTTTTACACTAAACTCGGCAGTCATTCTTAATGCATGACCGACCGGTGTTTTCTGCATTTCTTCATCGGTTGAAGCTGAATTTGTATGCAGATCTTTCTTTGATCTACTCATTTTATCCCTCCCTCATAATTATGGGTCATTCATTGCTTATATATTTGCCCTACATACGTAATTATTTACAAGTGTGTATAATTTTATAGTTATATTTATTCTATTCCTTCCGTCTAACACCTTTATTTCGGGTTATTTCATACTATACTATTTATTCCAGGTTGACAAATGAGGATAGAAAGAATAAGGAAAAAGCATGAACATTACACTTATTGGCATGTCTGGAGCAGGCAAATCCACGATTGGAAAACAGCTTGCAAAAAAACTTGATCACAAGTTCATAGATATTGACGATCTAATACGAGGAAAGATCGGTACGGACCTGCAAACATTCATAGATGCTTACGGTGACGATGAGTTCATTGAACTTGAAGAACAGATCGTTATTGGGCTTCATGCATTGGATAACTATGTTATTGCAACCGGCGGTAGTATAGTCTACTCGGAAAAAGCGATAAAACATCTGAAGGAAATTTCCACGATGGTTTATCTGGATGTGTCTTTTAGTCAGATCGCCAAGCGTATCTCTCCTTCCAAAAGAGGACTTGTTGGTTTTAAGGACAAGGGGCTAAAAGATCTGTATCATGAGCGAAAAAAGTTATACGAGCGTTATTTAGACGTTCGGATAAAAATAAAGAAAGGGGAGAAAAAAGGAGATATTATAGACCGCATCATCGTTTCATGTTCTGATAACGGTTCTACTTCCGGAAGTGTCTGAAATATATACAGGTTTCAAATTTCAATTTGTGAGTGCCTGAATAGGGGCAGGTATCCTTCCACCACGTGCTATAAACTCTTCCGAACTGAATTCAGAGACTTTCATAACCGGTGCTCTTCCAAGTAATCCTCCGAATTCTACACTGTCCCCTACCTTTTTGCCCGGGGCAGGTATGAGGCGTACAGCCGTTGTTTTCTTGTTTATCATTCCAATGGCCATTTCATCGGCAATGATTGCTGAAATGGTTGCTGCAGATGTGTCTCCTGGAATTGCTATCATATCCAGTCCCACGGAACATACGCTGGTCATGGCTTCTAGCTTTTCAAGGCTCAATGCACCCAATTCGACCGCACGTATCATTCCTGCATCTTCGCTGACCGGAATGAAAGCACCACTTAAACCGCCCACATAGGATGAGGCCATTGAACCACCTTTTTTCACAGCATCGTTAAGCAGAGCAAGAGCTGCAGTTGTTCCGTGGGTTCCACAGGTCTCGAGTCCCATGGCCTCAAGGATGGCTGCAACACTATCGCCTATTTCCGGGGTGGGTGCAAGGGAAAGGTCGAGAACTCCAAAATCTACATTGAGCCGGCGGGAAACTTCTCTTCCTACCATCTCTCCCATCCTTGTTATCTTAAAAGCGGTTTTCTTGA
This sequence comes from Methanococcoides sp., assembly GCA_021108275.1. Taxonomy (GTDB): domain Archaea; phylum Halobacteriota; class Methanosarcinia; order Methanosarcinales; family Methanosarcinaceae; genus Methanococcoides. Next base: position 58,476 of record JAIORD010000041.1, on the reverse strand, counting down.
TGGCTTCTGAGATCTCACCAAGGTCCGGGTCTTTCAGTTCGCGTACAGTTGAATTTACGACACCAGGACCACTGACTCCGACATTAATTACACAATCCGGTTCTCCTATACCATGAAATGCACCTGCCATAAAGGGATTATCTTCAGGCGCGTTTGCAAAGATAACAAGCTTTGCACATCCGATGCCATCAGCATCTTTAGTTGCTTCCGCTGTCTTTTTGACTATATGGCCCATCATTGCCACTGCATCCATGTTTATCCCTGCCTTTGTAGTTGCAACATTGACGGATGAACATACTTTTTTAGTATTGGCAAGAGCTTGCGGGATCGAATTGATAAGCTTCAGATCACCAGGAGTCATCCCTTTATGTACAAGGGCACTGAAGCCTCCTATGAAATCTATACCTACATCATCAGCAGCTCTGTCAAGGGTCTTTGCTATGGAAACATAGTCCTCAGTGTCACAACTTTCGGCAACGATGGCAATAGGAGTAACAGCAATTCGTTTGTTGGTTATGGGGATGCCGTAAAGGTTCTGCACTTCTTCTGTGGTCCTCACAAGTTCCTTTGCATAGCCGGTTATCTTGTTGTAGATATTTTCATTGAGAACATCTATGTCACTATGACAGCAATCACGAAGATTTATTCCCATGGTAACTGTCCTTATGTCAAAGTTCTCAGCTTTGATCATGTGGATGGTCTCAAGTATCTCTTCTGGATGAATAAGCATCTTGATCACCTGTTTTAGATTCTGTGCATAAAGCGGAAAGCGTCTTCGTGCTGTACACGCACTTCAACACCAAGCTTTTCCCCTTTTCCAACCATTGCTTTCTGGAATGCTGCAAGGTCAAAGTTCTCGGAATCCACTCCTGCCAGCATGATCATTGTAAACAGGTCTTCCATTATGGTCTGGCTGATATCAACGATATTCACATTATAATCTGCCATAACTTTTGTAATGCTGGCAACAATGCCTATTTTGTCGATACCGATAACAGTGATTATGAAGCGGGTTGAGGTCATATTTTTATCCTTCTTTCAATGAATTGATAGTTCGTTAGAATGAATGGTCCCGTATAAGATGTGATTTATTATAGTTCTTTACCTTAATTAAAGGATATTTTAACAAGATGTTGTGGACATGGCCTGATACCAGAAACACCAATAATTAGCAAAATAAAAAATATATAAGCAGTATTCATCTGCTTATGCTATCAACAATAAATTATTCTGTTGTTCCAAATTCCATTACTTCCCCGCTCTCGTCAGTAATGGTCATCTTTCCATCAAGAATTGTTATTTTTGAATGAACATTTCCTGACTCACCGTAGTTTGTCCATATAGCTGATTCTCCATTCTCCGACCATAAATATTCCATTTTTGCAACACCATCTACTACAGGCTCTATCTCTACAATAGCTTTGCACATCTCGATATCGTTAACAGTTTCAGTACCTGTGATCGCCATGGTCATTGATTCACCTGTCTGTGGGTTCACAGCTTCCCAGGTAGTGCCGACAGGACACCATTGGTCTTCAGCTCCTTCAGGTATATTAGTTGTCACTTCCAGATCATCATCGGTATAAGTTGTAGTTTCTGTGTCATCTCCGACACATCCTGCGGTGATAAGAGCCGCTACCATAAATATCATTATCCACATTTTTTTCATAACAAAACCTCTAATAATATTTTGTCTGACATGATTTAAGCCTGACGGAATTTATGGCACATGCTAATCAATATGTCTATTTCTCTGAATAAATTGATCAAAAATATATTTAGTTGTAGAGCAGGAAAAGACCTGCAATATAACCGAAATAGACCAGCATAATAACTACTCCTTCCCACCTATCAAGCCGTTTTTTCGTGATCCCGAAAATAATAAGCAAGAGCATGATGACTATCATGAATGGGAAGTCATACATGAGGGATTGGTCAAGTATTTTAATATCTGTTATCTGTGAGGAGAATCCCAATATGAGTGCAATATCCATGGTGTTTGCACCGAGAATATTCCCAATGGAAAGGTCCTGGTGTCCTTTAAGGGTTGCAGAAATTGCTGTTATGAGCTCAGGAAGAGATGTTCCAAGTGCTACAAGGGTTAGTCCTATTATCATTTCAGAAATGCCAAACCATCGTGCTATCTCAGTGCCTGTGTCCACAAGTATACGGCTTCCGATTACTACAAGTGCTGCTCCAAGTAAAAAGTAGAAGATATCTGATTTTATTTCGCTTAAAGATAGTTTTTCCCTTTTTTTATCATTCCCATCGAATATGGCAGATTGCAGACGATAGTTATAGTAGAGAAAACCAACGAATATGATCAGTAATATAATGCCATCGAAAGAACTTAATGTCCTATCCAATGTCAGTGCTATAAGTGTGAGCGCTGCTATCAGCATGATAGCACCTTTATGAAGGAAAGAGTGCCCATCCACAGGTATTGCCTTTACTGCTATTACCACTCCAAGTGCAAGACCTATATTGCAGATGGCAGAACCGACCGCATTCCCGATCGTCAGGTCGGTATGACCAAGGTATGCGGCCATTGCAGAAACGGTAAATTCGGGTGCTGTCGTAGCAAAACTGACTATGGTGGCTCCGATTATGATCTTTGGAATGCCGCTTTTGGCGGAGATGGCCACAGCGGCTTCAATGAACCAGTCCGCACCTTTGGTGATCAGGACAAGGCTTAACAGGAAAAGCAATAGGGTGGGTAGCATAATGTTCACCCATATAGCTTCCCATTAGATTTAAAATGCGTGTATCAGTCTTCATCGGTGATGACGAGAACAGGTCCGATATTTGCTGCGATAAGCCATCGGGTAATGCTTCCAAGGGGTTCGGACCTCAAAGATTCGGAACCCATTATTGTCAGGTTCACATTCTTTTCTTCGGCGATTCTGATAAGGTCCTTGGCAATGTCATCATTGTCAAGTATTATCTTTTCGATCTCTACTCCTGTTTTGTCTGCATTTTCAAGAGCATAGTTCATGTTGGCTTCAATATTCTCCTTTACGATCGCCATCATCTTTTCAGCCAGTTCTTTTGGAAAGATGCATTCCAGAGTTTTTTTCCTTTCCACATAGACAATGATCAACTTGCCTGATTCTTTATCCGCGATATGTAGTGCGTGATCGATGACCCTTTTTGAAAGCTGCTTTTCATCAATGGGAACCAGAATGTTCTTATAAGCGATTTCTTCCATGTTCTTTCACCTTTTGATATTATGTCTTTGATCATTTAAGCCATTGTCACTGATACGATCCCCACAATTCTATCATTGAAGGCCTAATGAAGTAACAGCCAGGACGATCAATATTCCCAGCCCTACCATTCTCACGGCATGTTTTATGAGACTTTGTTTAGCGAGCTTACCTGAATATACTCCAAGTATTGCAAGAACAGATATGCTGAGTATGATCGCTATCTCAAGTGACAGCGTATCAAATAGTACGAAGGGCATTATCGGTATGAGGGAGCCAATAAGGCTTGATCCGCCGTGTGTAATGGAATCATTCCATATCTTTTTCTTTGTATCACGTTCGAGGGTTGTGGATTCAAGGCTTCGTAGAAGGGGTTTTTCCAGTTCTGCAAGATTGCCGTACTCTACCGCACTTTCAGCAAGGTATGAGCCGATACCGTTAGTCAATGCAAGGGCAACGGCACCACCAAGAGCAGCATTGATAATAATCGATGGATCTTCCACAACATGGGAAGTTCCGATGACAACACCAAGCACCGCAAGTATCCCATCTATACTTCCTAATATGATGTATCTTCCCTGTTCGTGATCAAGTTTCATGTTCCATATCCTGCGGAGAATTTGAACCATTTTATATAAAAAATATTATAAATAGTACAAGCAATGTTATGCTATTACTAAAACCATTATGTTCTGATCAATTTGCAATAGAAACTTCTCTTGTCTGGGCAATATGCTTGTGCATAGCAGATTCAATTACATATTCTAATTCTTCATCCATAAAAGGTTTCTGTAAATAACCTACAGGGTTTGCAAAGGACGCCCTTGTAGTTGTTTCATTTGATGAATCCCCTGTTAAGAAAATGATTGGAACTGAGCATCTATTTTCTATTTCTAATGCTGTCTCGATACCATCAAGGTTTCCTTTGATAAAAATATCCATTATAATAAGATCTGGAATATTTTCATTGATCATCATTAATGCTTGTTCCGATGATACTGCATGTCCTGCTACCTTGTATCCCATTTCAAGAAGTTTCAGCTTGATCATCATGGCGACTATCATTTCATCTTCGACTATCAGGATGCTCTTTTCTTTCATACTACCACAGTTGAACTGATTGTAAATTGTAAATTCATTGCAAAAAAGAAAATGATCCGGAGTATCAACTCCGGGTTTGGTAGTTATGACGTACCCCCATACATCAAAACTTTAAACGATCATTTTTCCCAAGAACAGGATTTTCCTTCACCCTCATGACTTGACATGATCGTGACTTCCTTCTTTGACTCCCACAACCCATGAACGTTGCAGCTTATCACCGCATCCAACTTCATTACAACAGATTTGCTGCCACATTTTCCACAAACATTTACACCACGAATGTTGCATACCTGATAGGCATGGATACCCACAATTTCTTCTGTAGGTTCAACAGTAAATGTTGCTTCAGCCTTCTCATCGGAAGGTGATAATTCCACCCTGCCGATCTTCATATCCCCGAGCGAGAGTTCGATCCACTCTATATAGTGTTCGTCCTGCATAACGTGTGGTAATTCCCCCACCTTTACAGTAACTTCGAATGAACCTTTTGCGGTCATCACTTCATCAGCTTCGATAACAGGTACATGTTTCTGTTCTGTTTCTGTGATGTTTTCCGGGTCTTTAAGTCGGTTGATTACTTGTTCACTCATAAGATCACCCATTACTTCATTGTTATATATGATATTTGAAAATATATAGGTTGTCAGCAAAAATACTGACAACCTTTCTCACATGTTCAGAACCTGTAATTCTTGACCGAGTGGTAGAGTACCACAAAGAAGAATGCAATAATTATTGCCAGCAATCCAAAATACTGTACTGGATCCCAGACGAATTGCATGGTTCCTGTTCCTTCCCATCCCACAAGGACCGTTCCCTGAATGATCACCGGGACTACGATACAGATACCTGCCAGTATGAATATGAACAGGATATCGAATATCGTCATGAACATGCTTCTTTCTGTCTTCATTTCGCTTGGCATGTCTTTTCCTCCTTCAGTCGTAATACTTAAAGTCGTACATGTGTTCCTTGATGGACTTGTACACTCTGATACATCCGATCGTTTCTATCCCAAGCAAGAGTACTATGAATATAATGTAGAATGGGAGTATTGTAGTGATCTCGGGTACTTCTCCGGATCTCCATATTGTGGAGACTATCCTATAGACGATAAACGTCTCAGAGAAATACAGCAATCCTAGGACCAGGAGAATTACTCCTGCATCCTGTTTCAGCTTGTTATTGTATAATGCTTCATCTGCCATGATATATTCCTCCTGTTCACCTCTTATGTGCAGGTTCAGGCCATCCAAGGTCTTCTCCCCAGTCGTGTTTTGCGTCTATGCTCCTGTATCTCCATGAGAAGTAGAAGTAGGCTACTATATAGAAGACAAGTCCGAAGATAAGGTTGTAGCTGTATCCCCAGTTAAGTGTAGACATGATCACGATTGCCAGGAATATTGTGAAGTATGCCAGATAAGGCTGCAGTGGTCCGACAAATGGACGTACTTTTTGTGTGTGTTCCGGGAACATCTTCCTGAAGCGTATCAGGGAGAATGGGATCATCACGTAACATACCAGTCCTGATGTGATGGAGAAAGTAATGACCTGATCCAGGAATCCACTGTATGCAAAGGCAACAGCAATTGGCATTGTGAAAATGACCGCCCTGTATGGTGTGCTGTATTTTGTGTGTACTGCAGCGAACCAGTTGGTCAGGAAATGATCTCTTGACAGAGCAAACCAGGACCTTGATGAATCACAGACAGTACCGTTGGCACTTGCAAGACAGGTGAATAGAGTACCTACTGCAAGGAATGCAACCAGGAATTTAACACCGCTCTGATTTGCTGCTTCAAAGAGTGGATATACTGAAACACCGAGTTCTGCGGTTGGAATGAGACCTGAACAGATGTAGAGTGTCATACCTGCTCCGAGGAGAAGGGTGATCATACCTGCCTGTTGTCCAAGAGGAATAGCTCTTGTTGGGTGTTTACATTCCTCTGCACACATTGCTGCTCCTTCGATACCAAGGTAGAACCATGGTCCAAACTGCAATGCGGCGAAAACTCCGATAAATCCGTTGGGTATAGCTCCTGAAATAAGGTATTCCGGATGCCATGTTCCGCCAATTCCACCAATATTCATAAAGAAGAATGCTATAATTGCTATCAATGCTGTGAATGTAAGAGCAAAGTTAAGATTAAGTGCTGCTACAACTCCACGATAGTTCATAAATGTCAAAGCCGCGATAACAAGCAAAGTTACCGGGAACGTTTGTATATCCGGGAAGATCGATTGCGCGATAGATGCTACAACAATAGCGTCCGCAGCTTCCAGGGCAATATATTCCATATAAACAGCAAGACCAACAATGGCCGCCGCACCGGGTCCGACGAATAATCTGGCCCAATCGTATGGTCCACCGGCAAGTTTAGTGGATGAACCTAGTTCACTGGCACACAGTGACACCATTACATACATGGTACCTGCAACCAGTAGTGCAAAGAGTGAACCGAGTATACCACCTTTTGCAACTGTGAAGTTCCAACCCATGTATTCGCCGACCAACACGATACCGACACCAAGTGCCCATACATGATATGGACGCAGTGACTTTACCAGCTCGACTTCATTTGAATTTTCTGACATTTGTCCTCCTCCTGTAGCATTACTTGTTGGATACTTTGCTTGCGTCCAACAACATCCAGCCGATCAAGGCAAAACATATGAGGTAAATTACCCCGTTTATTAAAGTCCACATATCCATTTTGAATGCCCCCTTAGCATTTTGTTTGACTTTTTATTTTGATGTTGATTTGTCTATTAAAATAATGACAAATGGCGTTATAAAAAAAAACCAGCGATCTCTCGCTGGTAAAAACGTCATTGCTAATTTAAGGGTTAGAATGTAAGACCGAATTCTTCGAGTTTCCTTCTTGCGCCTTCGTATACTTTTACGTACTCGTCGGTTGGTGTAACGGTTGCAACATCGTAACAGTCCTGGAATCTCTTACCTTCAGGAGCGTTTGCGTAGTTGCCTTCGTAGGAGCTGACGATGTTGTTGATAACAGCGTTCACGGAGTCGATGTCCATGCCTGCTGTTGCACGTGCGACTTCTCCCATCATCCTTGCTTCCATACCGGTTGTCTTGTCAGTGATGACACCCTTTGCTGCTGCGACACCTGAGAGGATCTCACGGCCGGATGCTGTGTCAGTTACGGACTGTGCTGCTGCTTCGAGGAGGCACATTTCGGTACATGGACCTGCACATGGATAGTACTGGTTACCTGTCATAAGGTCTGTGAACTCACTGATAGTTGCACATGCCCATCCAGCGATCTGGAGGGTTTCTCTGGTGTTGGTGGATCCCCATCTGATGTGGACAGGACCATCAAGGTGCCAGCTTGCACTGCTCATTACCATGGAGTTAATGCTACTTGCAACATCTACAATGGTTGTTTCCTCAATACCACCAGCGTATCCGCCGAAGATAGGCATCTGTTCGTCCATGATGATGTCGCTGTTACCCTTGTAGTGTGCGATAACTGCGATTGCATCGAGGTCAATCTTAAGCTCGTTGAGCTGTGATACTTCGTGGCTGTCACTTGTTACCTGGCCACCGACACAGTCGGAAGCGATGTTTCCCTGTGCGGACAGGGAAGTCTCAGGTCCCTAAACGGCCATACCAGGTCTGCCAGCCATTGCTGCTGCGTTCTTGATGAGCCTTGTTTCGGACTTTGCTGCGAGGATCTCGTATGGGCTGCCTGGTATAGGTGGCTTACCACGGATCGTCATCATGACACCATTAACAATTGTGTCAACTTCTTTCTCGAGTGCATAGCTCATGTGAATTGGCATGAACATATCTTCTGAGATAGGTGAGCCGGTTGGACCGCCCTGTACTATAGGCTTTCTCTTGTCGCCTATTGTCCTCTTCTTCATCTGTACTGAATCTCTGCCGGTACCGAGCTGGAATGCTGGCATTGGGTTGTTGATAGCGTCCCAGATCTCGTCCTCTGTGTATTTGACGATCCTCTTTGTGTCTGTGCAGTAGATACCACAGTCAAGGAGCATTTCGATACCTGCCTTGAAGAGTCTCTCCATCTGATCCTTGTCGGTTGGAACGGTCTCGGTACCAAAGTCAAGGTTGTATTTATTCTTGAGTTCCATTGCCTTCATTGGAATGGTCATCAGATCCCAGTCATCCTGGGTACATTTCTCGCCTTTCTGTGCTCGGTCGTAGAAGTCAAAGCAGGTAACTGATTTTGTAAATGTCATTTTAATATCTCCTGCTCATGCCATAAGTTCAAGTGCTACTCTTGCTGCTTCTGCTGCATTTTCGGCTGTGCCGTCTGCGCCACATTCTGCGATCCATGCATCTGTTACTGGTGCGCCACCGAACATGATCTTTACAGAATCTCTGAGGTTCTCTTCTTCGAGTAACCTTACTACATCTTTCTGGCCAAGCATTGAGGTTGTCATAAGTGCGGAACCGACAAGGAGCATTTTCTTACCCTTGTTCTTTGCAATTGCTTCTACTACATCCTCGTTTGGAATATCTGTTCCAAGGTCAAGGATCTCAAATCCGTTTGCACCGAGCATTGTTGTAACAAGACGGTGACCGATATCGTGAATATCTCCTTCCTGTACGAAAGTTACTGCCATGCCTACGCCCTCTTCGTCGCCTTTCTCTTCTGCGAGAATTGGCTCAAGGATCTCCATTGCAGCCTTCATTGCCTTTGCAGACATCATGATCTGTGGAAGGTAGATAGTTGCTGCTTCGAAGTTGTCGCCTACGACCTTCATTCCTGGTGCAAGTGCTTCGTTGATAATATCGAAAGCAGTAATTCCTGCATCAAGTGCTTCCTGTGTTATTACAGGGCAGCCGTTGATATCCTGGTTCACTATTGCATTTTTCAGCTTGTCAAAAAGTTCTTGATTTCCCATTTCTATTTCACCTTTTTTGTATTACGCAATATTGTCTGTTCAATGCCAATTTAGAGTAGGCATCAGTAAATTAACATCAGTTCCAAAAACATATAACCTAGCCGATATCGTTTTTGTAAACTATATTAAAATCTGCCCATGCCGTTTGAACTTGTAATAACTAAACAAATTGATATGGGTGTATATGTTTGAATAAAACTGTAAATTTTATCATTTAGCTACAATTGACAGGATGGATAAAAAACGACAATGTCTTAAAAATCGACAATGGCATTGAAACGTTGAATCTAAAAGATGGAGGATACCAGTGAGGCTACTACTGTACCTTAAATGAAGAGAATTAAAATGAGAAGAAATGATAAAATAGTTCTCTTTTTATCATTTTTCAGCTTTATCATTTTCCATTTCACGCCGGTGTTTATGGATGGCGATCTCAATATTGCTACTTAAGTCTCTTTCTGTAAATGGTTTCAGGATGTATCCATAAGGTTCGGTAAGTTTAGCTCTTTCGAGGGTATTTTCATCGGAGTGTGCTGTAAGATATATTACGGGGATCGAAAACCTCTTACGTATCTCCTCAGCAGCTTCGATACCATCCATATCTCCTTTCAGCATAATATCCATAAGCACAAGGTCCGGAAAGGTTCCTTCTACTTTATTGATGGCATCTGCTCCGGTAGCTGCAACTCCTGAGACAACATAACCAAGGTCCATCAATCTCTTTTTTATCACCATTGCTACGATCGCTTCATCTTCAACTACTAATATCCTGATATTTTTCATAGTAACACCTTGTTATTTACCATCACGGAAAGTTATTCTAAATGTAGTCCTGTCGGTAGTATCAAGCTCCACTTCTCCTTCTATCTGGGAAACGAGATTCGTCACAAGCTGTAATCCAAGGGATTCAGTATTCTTAAAATCAATATCTTCCGGGAAATGTTTGCCTGTATTGCTAATGGTAAGTTCAAATATCTCATCCCTTTTGAAAAAATCGATATCTATCTCGCCTTTTATTCCATCTTCAAAAGCATGTTGGAGTGCATTGGATGTAAGTTCGTTTATGATGATCCCAAGAGGTACGGCAGTATCCATTCCAAGGAACACATCATCGACATTGAGAATAAGTTTTACATTTTCTTCCCCTACTCTATAGGAGTGGAAAAGATGGTCTGTAAGGTCCCTGAGGTAGTCAGCAAGATCAAGGCTGACAAGGTCCTTTGACTGGTAGAGCTTCTCATGTATAAGTGCTATCGAACGTACGCGGTTCTCGCTGTCCCTGAATGCATCTATTACTTCCTGATAACGGAAGTTAAGTGATTCCAGATACAGCATTCCAGAAACGACCTGAAGATTGTTCTTGATACGATGATGTATCTCTTTCGTTCTTATCTCATCCATTTCCTTCAGTGCTTTCTCTGCTTTGACACGCTCGGTAATATCAAGTATCGTTCCCTGGAAGTATGCGATCTTCCCTTCATCATCGCGTTGTATGAACGTATCTTCATGCACCCAGCGTATTTCTCCGCTTTTGGTGACTATACGATAGTCTTTGTGGAAATGATCGTGACCTTCATCTGCACATTTATTCAGTTCGGACCAGACACTATCCAGGTCATCTTTGTAAATTATGTCGCCATACAAAAGATTTCCTGATAAGAACTCTTCCAATGAATAACCGAATTGACCAACATTATCTGAAACGAATTCAACAGGGTATTCATGCTCGAACTTCCACCAGAATACCACAACTTTACTGCTGTTCACGGCTGATTCCATTTTTCGTATCAATTCATATGAGTTTTGTAATTCTTTGGAATGGGCAGTTAAAGCATCCATTATTTCATTCATACCTTTGGGTATGAGCTTAAAGTCGATCTCTACATCAGTATTAGCCCTGGCATCGAGGTCCCCTTTTATCGCAGCTCCTGATATCTTCTTAAAATCAATAACAATCTCGTTGATCCTGTCTGTAAATGAAACTGCTATTAAGTATGCCATGGCGCCCATGAATATGATGGAGAATGTGTAGATTGTAATCAGAGTGGAGCGCAATGATTCCACTCCGGCTAACATCTCTTCGGTAGGAACAACTAGTACAATAGCGAATTTACCTGTCTCTATGGGTTCGTAGAACATTACCACTTCTTTTCCGGTCACCGGATCGATGGTATCGATGTGTCCTCCAATACCATTATTGATGTCTTTGGTAGCTTTTTCTATCATCGGGATATCAAAATCTGCCATTGATCTTAGGCCGATCCAGTCCTTTCTCGTTGGATGGGATAGTAACACTCCGGTATTGCTTACCATGAACAGATAACCCGTATCAAATGCTTTTACGCTACTTACGGTCTCATCGACATAGTTTAGCTCTACATCGACCCCACCGATGCCTATGAACTCTCCATCTCTGACAATGGGTGCATCATAACTTACGATAAGAGCGCCCTGGTAGAGGTAGGGTTCTGTGATGATATCCTGTTCCTGTTCTTTTGTAAGCTGATAATAATCGAGGGTATCATAATCTACAAGTGGCTCTACGAACATCTCGCCGCCAATCTTGTTCCAGTAAGGAATGAAACGACCGGTTTCATCGTGAGTTGCATCAGCATTGACGAACTCAGAATCCCGGCCGTCAAAAGCGTTTGGTTCGAAAGCAACATATACGGCAAGAAGTTCTGGATTCTCCAGTAATAGTTCTTCCAGCATGGCATTTATTTCATCACGGTCAGCATTATCATATTTTGCCAGAAGTGCTGCAAGGGTATGTGCAACTGCCATATTCGCTTTCATATCAGCATTGTAGCCATTTGCGAAACTTTTTGCGTTTTGGATGGAATCATGATATGCGAGTTGTTCTTCCTGTTCTGTGACTGTGGTGATGACAATAGAGGTAGAAGCGGATAATATCAGAAAGACCCCTGTTACAATATATAGTACAAGTTTTACTTTTAATGATACATCTTTCCATCTCATTATCGTTTCACTTCCGTTGTGATATTCACATAAATTTATTCAATAGGGTGTGGCTAGGCCCTTATAGTGCTCGAACAACATTTCTCCCCATTCTAATGCACTTGCTTCAAAGCTCATGATATCGTGATGATCATATCTACCTTGAATATTGAAAAGGCTCATGTATATAAAAGTATCAGTGACACTGAATGGAGGTGGTTTTATTGTATTATCACAAACAAGAATTATAGTGTTCTTTGAACTAAGGAACGCTTCCATCTCCTTTTCGGAATCGCTCAGCATTCTTTCAAGTACGGATTCTGTAAGTATGATCTCTATATTGACTCCGGCTGTGTCCAATTTATTGAAAAGGTCAAGGTTATCCGGATGGTAAAGAGAGAGCACGGATGATACTTTGTTTGATATTTGCATGTTATTCAGGAAGTCATCCTGAAGTTCATACATGTGATCCAGGTCAGGTACTATTAATTGAATATTTCCAAGGCTTCCAATGTTGTCAAGAAGCTCATCTGGAATTGTGGTCAGGTCTCTTTCATCCCAGTATTCACAGGCCACATCAAAGACTTTAAGCATGCTTGAGAGGGGTTTCATGTTCTCTACAACCAGCCTTCCTATACTGGTCAATTCATATGCTCCGTTCTCATTCTTATCTATAAAACCGACTTCCCTCAGTTTTTTTATTTGGGGGAGTATGGATGAAGAGGTGACTTCAAGGGTAGAATCTATAGTTTTGATGTCAGCAGGATTATTAAGTAGCATAAGGAGAAGATTTTCTCTTTTTTCTGAGAGAAAAATAGTTTCAATAAGTTCCATTGGCATCTTGAATATTCTCCTTTATATCTCTGTTATCTCTGTTGATCGGTCACAATAATACTGGAAAAGCTCTTTTCCCCATTTCAAAGCGGTTTCATCGAAGCTCATTATATCTCTGTGATCATAGCGTCCCTGTTCATTGAAAAAGCTGACATACATGAACCAGTCAGAGACATCGATGGCTGGTGGTCTCCCTTCGCCTTCATAGAGATACAATCTTGTGCTCTCTGACGAAAGTAGGAATTCCAGTTCTGAAGCACAATTCTTCTCCATTCTTTTAAATACTGATCTTGAAAGTAAGAGTGTGAGACTGTCTGCTTTTTCTGCAAGTTGGGAATAGAACTTTGGATATTCAGGGCGGAAAAATGAGATGATGGACATTATTTCCTTTGATCTCAATAAGTTCTCAGTGAATTCTTTTGGTATCTCAAAAGTATAGTTCAGATCAGGTTCAAGAAGGAGGTAATTGCCAAGGTTGTGAAGTCCTTTAAAAAGATGTGGAGGGAGTATGTTAATATCATGCTGTTCCCAGTAACTTCGATTCTCGTTTATCATTCGCAGTGTGTTGATCAAAGGGAGCATGTTTCTGACTATGAGTCTGCCAGTATTAGAAAGTCTATAAGTTTCATCTTCTTCAACGATGAGACATTTTTCTTTCAGCTTTTTTATCTGTGGCATCATTCCACGAGATGTCACATTAAGTGAGACCTTGATCTGTTCTATGTCTCTTGGTCCTTCCATAAGTAACAAAAGCAGGTTTGTCCTTTTCTCAGAAAGCCATATATTATCTGTCAATGAAGAATTCATTATACCCCTTTACCCCAAAATACTGCTGATGACCTATTTCAGCTTTTATTTGTAACGGTATAATGATTGTTTGTTAGATATGAAGGTTTCTATTTTTTATTGAAAATGTACTGAACTCCAGTAGAAAAATCTTATGGAAGTTAAGTTCAAATGGCAGTAAAAAAATAAAAAGAAGAAGTTGTGGTAATTGAACCACAACCAATTGGAGTCAATTTAATAGATATAGTTCTTAAGAGAGTGGCGCAGGATCACAGCAAAGAATACAAGGATCACTGCCAGCAATCCAAAATATTGTACTGGATCCCATTCGAACACCATGGGCCCGGTATCAGCTCCTCCTCCAAGTATAATTACGGGAGCTATTACACAAATACCTGCGACAACGAAGATGAACAGGATATCTGCGATCTGCATGACCAGACTACTTTTTACTTCAGATTTTGCCATATTTCCATCTCCTTAGTCGTAATAGTTAAAGTCGTACATGTGTTCCTTTATGGATTTGTACACAGTGATGCAACCTATTGTCTCGATCCCGAGCAGGAGCACCAAGAACAAGAGGTAGACCGGAAAGATGATACGAACTTCAGGCACTGCATCCCACAGAGTTGACATTATCCTGTAAAAGACAAATGTTTCTGAGAAGAACAATAGTCCTAACACAAGAACAATAATGCCTGCATCCTTTTTGAGGTCGTTGTGATATTTTGTCTTATTTACCATTTTTGTTCCTCCATTATCTCCTGTGTGAGGGCTCAGGCCATCCGAGGTCCTCTCCCCAATCGTGATTGATCTCAATGCTCTTGTATCTCCACGAGAAGTAGAAGTATGCTATCACGTAGAACAAGAGTCCGAATATAAGGTTGAAACCGTATCCCCAGTTAAGGGTAGACATGATCACAATGGCAAGGAAAATCGTAATGTATGCAAGTGTTGGCTGCATAGGGCCCACAAACGGGCGGACCTTCTGGCTGTGCTCCGGGAATAACTTCCTAAAGCGGATCAGGGAAAATGGTATCATTACATAACAGATCAAACCTGATATGATTGAAAAGGTGATGACCTGATCGAGGAAACCACTAAATGCAAATGCGATTGCTATAGGCATTGTAAAAATGACTGCCCTGTATGGGGTGCTGTAACGTGGATGCACGTCAGCGAACCAGTTTGTCAGAAATTTATCCCTTGAAAGGGCAAACCATGACCGTGATGCGTCACAAACTGTACCGTTTGCGCTTGCAAGACAGGTGAAAAGTGTACCGATCCCGAGAGCTGCAATAAGGTATTTTGAACCTGTTGCTGTTGCTGCTTCAAAGAGTGGGTATACTGAAGTACCGAGTTCTGCGGCTGGGATCAGACCTGAACATATGTAGAGGGTCATACCTGAGCCGAGAAGAAGGGTTATCATACCTGCTTGCTGACCAAGAGGAACTGCTCTTGTTGGATGTTTACATTCTTCTGCACACATTGCTGCTCCTTCGATACCAAGGTAGAACCAAGGTCCAAATTGCAGAGCCGCAAAAATACCGATAAAACCGTTAGGCATAGCTCCTGATATGAGATATTCTGGATGCCATGTGCCGGCAAATCCGGTAATGTTGGCGAAGAAGAAAACAATAATAGCTATCAGTGCAGTGAACGTGAGTGCAAAATTAAGGTTAAGGGCAGCCACAACTCCACGATAGTTCATAAATGTTAAGAATGCGATAATTAGCAATGTAACCGGGAACGTTTGTATTTCCGGGAAGATCGAATTTGTGATGGATGCAACGACAATAGCGTCAGCAGATTCCAGGGCAATGAATTCCATGTATACTGCAAGACCCACAAGTGCAGCTGCACCAGGTCCTACGAATAATCTTGCCCAATCATAAGGTCCGCCTGCAAGTTTAGTTGATGATCCTAGTTCACTGGCACACAATGAAACCATTACAAACATGGTGCCGGCAACCAGCAGTGCAAAGAGTGAACCAAGTATTCCACCTTTTGCAACTGTGAAGTTCCAACCCATGTATTCGCCTACCAGAACAATACCGACACCAAGCGCCCATACGTGATAGGGTCGGAGTGTCTTTACGACACCGGCATGTTCCGAATTTGTATTTCCAGACATTTAACTCTCCTTAAAAACCACAATTATTTTGAGACTTTACTGGCATCTAACAACATCCAACCTATCAAAACAAAACAGGTCAAATAGATGATTCCATTTATTATAGTCCATATATCCATGTTCGTGCACCTTTTCCTTAAGAGGTAAGTTACCACTTTACCTTGCAAGTGGCAACTTTTAGATATGAGTTGCCACTTTTCAAGGGATTTTGTGCCACATATTACATTGTATTATTTATATTTTTTGGTCTACATATAGAAGGAAATGTCTTTCTGGTACACTACAATATAAGATTTTCTATTCAAAAATGGATATTAAAATATTTTAAAAGAATATTTAGAATTTTATTTTAAAAAATAAGGATGGGAAGGTTCACTCAAATTGATTACATTTATAATTTATGATATGCTATTTTGAAATACTTACTCTTAACATCCACTCGATATGCTGGACTGCATAGAATCGCTTAAAAAAGATATTCCTGTGTGTAAGATCCGTTGGGTCTTCACAGTATTTGTGACCTATGTGTATGCTTGCATGCCCTTGGATTGTTTGTTAGCCTTTGTAGGCCATATGTGGGCTTTGTATGGCCATTGTTAGTGCTAATGAGCTGCTTGTAACAGGATCTGATGCAATGTATACTTGTAATGATCATGGACTGAGTGAAATTTTTGTAGGAATTGAAGACCTTAGGAAATCCTTGCAGTAATATATAGGTGTTTTATGTGGTACCTATGTGATAAAATAAGCAAAAAAGAAAAGAATGCCAGCACACATGCTGGCAAAAGATATTATGTAATGTTTTGATCTTAGAAGGTAAGACCGAATTCTTCGAGTTTCCTTCTTGCGCCTTCGTATACTTTTACGTACTCGTCGGTTGGTGTAACGGTTGCAACATCGTAACAGTCCTGGAATCTCTTACCTTCAGGAGCGTTTGCGTAGTTGCCTTCGTAGGAGCTGACGATGTTGTTGATAACAGCGTTCACGGAGTCGATGTCCATGCCTGCTGTTGCACGTGCGACTTCTCCCATCATCCTTGCTTCCATACCGGTTGTCTTGTCAGTGATGACACCCTTTGCTGCTGCGACACCTGAGAGGATCTCACGGCCGGATGCTGTGTCAGTTACGGACTGTGCTGCTGCTTCGAGGAGGCACATTTCGGTACATGGACCTGCACATGGATAGTACTGGTTACCTGTCATAAGGTCTGTGAACTCACTGATAGTTGCACATGCCCATCCAGCGATCTGGAGGGTTTCTCTGGTGTTGGTGGATCCCCATCTGATGTGGACAGGACCATCAAGGTGCCAGCTTGCACTGCTCATTACCATGGAGTTAATGCTACTTGCAACATCTACAATGGTTGTTTCCTCAATACCACCAGCGTATCCGCCGAAGATAGGCATCTGTTCGTCCATGATGATGTCGCTGTTACCCTTGTAGTGTGCGATAACTGCGATTGCATCGAGGTCAATCTTAAGCTCGTTGAGCTGTGATACTTCGTGGCTGTCACTTGTTACCTGGCCACCGACACAGTCGGAAGCGATGTTTCCCTGTGCGGACAGGGAAGTCTCAGGTCCCTAAACGGCCATACCAGGTCTGCCAGCCATTGCTGCTGCGTTCTTGATGAGCCTTGTTTCGGACTTTGCTGCGAGGATCTCGTATGGGCTGCCTGGTATAGGTGGCTTACCACGGATCGTCATCATGACACCATTAACAATTGTGTCAACTTCTTTCTCGAGTGCATAGCTCATGTGAATTGGCATGAACATATCTTCTGAGATAGGTGAGCCGGTTGGACCGCCCTGTACTATAGGCTTTCTCTTGTCGCCTATTGTCCTCTTCTTCATCTGTACTGAATCTCTGCCGGTACCGAGCTGGAATGCTGGCATTGGGTTGTTGATAGCGTCCCAGATCTCGTCCTCTGTGTATTTGACGATCCTCTTTGTGTCTGTGCAGTAGATACCACAGTCAAGGAGCATTTCGATACCTGCCTTGAAGAGTCTCTCCATCTGATCCTTGTCGGTTGGAACGGTCTCGGTACCAAAGTCAAGGTTGTATTTATTCTTGAGTTCCATTGCCTTCATTGGAATGGTCATCAGATCCCAGTCATCCTGGGTACATTTCTCGCCTTTCTGTGCTCGGTCGTAGAAGTCAAAGCAGGTAACTGATTTTGTAAATGTCATTTTAATATCTCCTGCTCATGCCATAAGTTCAAGTGCTACTCTTGCTGCTTCTGCTGCATTTTCGGCTGTGCCGTCTGCGCCACATTCTGCGATCCATGCATCTGTTACTGGTGCGCCACCGAACATGATCTTTACAGAATCTCTGAGGTTCTCTTCTTCGAGTAACCTTACTACATCTTTCTGGCCAAGCATTGAGGTTGTCATAAGTGCGGAACCGACAAGGAGCATTTTCTTACCCTTGTTCTTTGCAATTGCTTCTACTACATCCTCGTTTGGAATATCTGTTCCAAGGTCAAGGATCTCAAATCCGTTTGCACCGAGCATTGTTGTAACAAGACGGTGACCGATATCGTGAATATCTCCTTCCTGTACGAAAGTTACTGCCATGCCTACGCCCTCTTCGTCGCCTTTCTCTTCTGCGAGAATTGGCTCAAGGATCTCCATTGCAGCCTTCATTGCCTTTGCAGACATCATGATCTGTGGAAGGTAGATAGTTGCTGCTTCGAAGTTGTCGCCCACGATCTTCATTCCTGGTGCAAGTGCTTCGTTGATAATGTCGAAAGCAGTAATTCCTGCATCAAGAGCTTCCTGTGTTATTACAGGGCAGCCGTTGATATCCTGGTTCACTATTGCGTTTTTGAGTTTGTCGAAAATTTCTTGATTTCCCATTTTCATCACCTTTAATATATCAATCTTGCAGCCCGCTCGAATAATTTATTCAACCGGTCGTTTGTCCTGCTTAATTGCAAATATTCCTTGAGGATACTCGTATATAAGCATTTGCAGAAAAGAACTAAACTATTTATACTTTTAAATCATTGACGGCTGCCATGGTAAAAACAGAAATGTATCCTATTCAAAAAAAGTTGACTTACGAAGAACTAAATAAAAGAATTCGGTATATCGAGATCCTTATTAAGATACTTGATCGACTATATTTTGTCCGGTACAGGTATAATGGCGATTCTGTCGAAGAAGCTGCAAGGAAGGTAGGGGTGACCAAAAGGGTTGCATACGTATGGCAAAAAAGGTGGAATCGTGATGGTTATTCCGGTCTGTTACCGCGTTATGCAGGCGGTCGTCCTTCCAAGTTGACCGATGATCAGAAGAGTGATCTCAAGTTCTATCTAAGGATGCAAGGGGACTGGAAGACTGTACGTGTCAAAGAGCTGATCAAAGAGAAATTTGGCGTCGAATATTCCCTAAAACAAGTAAGAGTTATTATGAAGGGACTGGATTAAAAGGCTATTTAGTTTGGTTCGAAATGTATATTTTCGGTCATTTTGCGTACTTAATGCAATGTAATGGCTTTATTATACGAAATGCTTATCTACTAGGTAACGGAAGAGGCAAACCTCCCTATTCATCCTCATTTTTATTTTCCTTTAAGGTAAATTTTTCAATAAATTTTTAGACATTGCTTACTGTACCTTGAATCTAATTTACCGAATAAATGGTGCTTTTCTAATAAAGTTGGGGCACATAGGGCACATTTCGTTAGATTTATTTATGGTGTGTCTGTTTGGTATGACAATCTGATCCCTGGTCAGTTCCAATGGCCATACGGTCACTATAATTAGAAGGATCAAAACAATGAAAATGGATGCTAGATGTACATATTGCCTTCTTTCGAGAGTTCACTACGAAGCAAAACTTTCCACGAACGATGATGAACTTATTCACAAGACAATGCTTGCGGGTATCGATGTTCTTAAAGATACTTACGCCCCCGGTGTTCCGGCAGGTGTGGTCTCGACAGCCATCCACAGGAAAGCATATGAAGTGCTCAATGATGATGATCCTTATCTCAATCTTAAGATATTAAGCAATGAGATAGCTGAAAAGGTCTACCCTTATGCTCATTCTCTTGTTCATGAAGGCGAGCCTTCTGACCTGGAGATGTTCAGAAGGGGAGTGCTTGCATCCGTAATAGGCAATTTCTTCGATTTCGGTATAATGGGGTTCGATGTGGGGGAGGATGTCTTTGACAGGACCTTTGCAGATATATTCCGTAAAGGACTTGATGTGGATGATACTCCTGAGATGTTCGATCTGCTTGATAACGTCGTCTATGTCGTAGACAACTGCGGGGAGATAATCCTCGATACACTGGTCTTAGATATTATCCGAAAGGTCGGCGGTAAGATCACTCTCGTAGTAAGGGGTGCTCCTATGCTTACAGATGTGACCATGGATGATGTAAGAAAATACGAGCTTGATAAGAAAGTAGACCGTGTCCTGACCACCGGTTGTAATGCAGTAGGTGTAAGTTTTGATGAAGCACCACCGGAGTTCATTGAAGCCCTTGAGGATGCAAGTCTTATCATAAGCAAAGGAATGGCTAACTATGAAACAATGTCCGAAAGGTCATTTGGTCCTATAGCATACCTCCTCCGTACAAAATGTGAAGCGGTTGCCGAGGACATGGGCCTTGAAATGGGTTATTCCGTAGCTCAGCTTGTCAGATGAACTAATTTGATGTGAAAGTAGTTATCTATTATAAGAACATAGTAAAAGTATTTAGGGCAAGTTTGGGTTGGATAGAATTCCCCTAAAGGGTATTTCATAAAACAGAATGCCATAAAAACAGGTGTATATATGTGCGAACTTAATGTGATCGTAATAAAAGGCGATGAAAAGGAACTGGTGATGGAGTCCGTCACAAAAATGTTGGTCGATGGAGATTCCATCGAACTGACTGGTATATTCGGGGAAAAGACGATAATCTTTGGTACTATAAAAGAGATCGACTTCTCAAAAGGGGAAACTATAATTATTGGAAACTGAATTAACAGGACATACCTATCACAAGTGGTCTACAGGATTACTTCCTGCCATATATGTGATCATGATTCAGCATTACAGATGTTTATCATTACAATATTTTATACAATACTTATTTGTCAAATCCAGGATGGAAGGTGCATTAAATGACAAAGGTTAAAGTTGCAATAAACGGATATGGAACTATAGGGAAAAGAGTAGCAGATGCTGTAGCACTTCAGGATGATATGGAGCTCATCGGTGTTGCAAAGACCCGTCCTAACTTTGAGACCGTAATGGCAAAGGATAAAGGATTCAATATCTATACCCTTGCAGACCGGGTAGAAGCTATGGAAAAAGGAGGCATCGAGGTCTCTGGCACTGTCGAGGAAATGATCGAGGCAGCGGATGTCGTAGTTGACTGTACTCCTGGGAAGGTCGGTGCTACTAACAAAGATCTTTATGAGAAGGCAGGCATCAAGGCCATTTGGCAGGGTGGCGAATCCCATGCGCTTACAGGTTGTTCATTCAATGCCGAGACCAACTATGATGAAGCTTTTGGAAAGGACTTTGTCAGGGTAGTTTCCTGTAATACCACTGGCCTTTGCCGTGTCTTATCACCACTCGACAAGGAATTTGGGGTCAAAAAAGCACGCGTGACCCTTCTTAGAAGGGCTGCTGATCCAGGGGATATTAAGACCGGTCCTATCAATGCGATCGTTCCAAACCCCATCAAGCTTCCATCCCACCATGGTCCTGATGTAAAGACCGTTATTCCGAACATAGATATTGCAACTACTGCTGTAAAACTTCCTACAACACTCATGCACCTGCATACTGTTAACCTTGAGCTTGAAAAGGAATGCACTGCTGAAGATGTTGAGAGTGTCCTTGCAGAACAGAGCCGTGTAAGGTTCGTGGGGCAGGGCATCACATCCACAGCAGAGATAATGGAGCTCGCAAAGGACCTTGGCAGGCCAAGGGGTGATATGTGGGAGAACTGCATCTGGAATGAATCCATAACAATGTATGAGGGAGAACTTTATTTCTTCCAGGCGATCCACCAGGAATCAGATGTAATTCCTGAGAATGTCGATGCAATTCGTGCAATGATGGAACTCGAATCCGATGCATCAAGGTCCATAGAGATAACAAATAAAACAATGGGCATCTGATGCCCTAATTTTCTTTTTATCATGTCTGTTTCTCAAAAAATGCTGGAATTCTGTGATCTTCTTGCGGAGTCTGCATCAAATGCAATTTCCGACCTTGTGGGCACTGAAGAAGCATTCAGGACTGTATATGTCGGAGCTGATGGGACCGACACTAAACTGATAGATGATGTTTCTGAGAAAGCCATTATTGAAATTTTAAAGGCCGATGGCCGTTCGATCCGTTTATTGAGCGAAGAGCTGGGTGAGGTTGTGTTCGGTGATAATCCGGAGTTCACCATAGTACTGGACCCGCTTGACGGAACGTACAATGTTGCCAACGATATACCTGTTTATGGTATTTCCATTGCCATCGGCGATCCGGACCTATCTTCCACCTATTTCGGATATGTGAGAAATCTTGCGAACGGAGATACGTTCTATGCGGAATCTGGAGAAGGTGCATATTTCAATGATAAAAGGATCTCTCATTCCAAATGTTCTTCTTTAAATGATTTCTGTGTAAGCCTCTATGGGTATCGCAAAAATGTGGAGCGAACGGTGGATCTGTGTAAGAACGTTCGGAGGATCAGGATATTTGGCAGCGTTTCACTGGAATTATGCTATGTGGCATCTGGAAGGCTGGATGCTTTTGTGGATGTCCGTGGTTCTCTTCGTCTTGTTGATGTTGCAGCTGGTAAGTTGATAATAGAAGAATCGGGTGGTATCGTCACTGATGGGGATGGAAATGCCCTCAAATTGAAAGATAGTGTGATAAACCCTGTATATATGATAGCATCGAACGGCTGTGCTCATTCAGACATATTAAAGCTTGTGAAGAGGTGAATAGATGACTATCAAGAAGATCGGGATAGTATCAAGATGTGACCACGCAGATGCACTTGATATGGTCAATAATATAGTTGATAATTTCAGTTCGAAAGTGGAAATAGCATTATCACCCAATACAGCCCTCCCTTTAAAGCTTGAAGGCGTGGAGATAATACCTGTTGAGCTGATGAGGCAAAATGGTGTTGAGCTACTTATCTCCGTTGGCGGGGATGGTACTGTTCTTCGAAATATTGCCCGTATGGAGGACCCTCTTCCGATACTTGGAATTAATATGGGTACGGTGGGTTTTCTTGTGGAGGTCAATCCGTCCGAAGCGATAAGTACCATTGAGGAAGTCCTTGAAGGTTTCAAATATTCCGAACGTTCAAGGTTGGCTATTGATCTCAATGGGGAAGCCATTCCTGCTGCGACCAATGAGGTTGTGCTAACGACCGCAAGACCTGCAAAGATACTGACTTTTAGAATAACCATAGATGATCAAAAAGCAGAAGAGATGCGTGCAGATGGTGTTGTTATCGCAACTCCTACCGGCTCCACTGCTTATGCTATGAGCGCAGGTGGTCCTCTGATAGATCCTGCAGTGAACGCAACATTGATCGTCCCGCTTGCACCATTTAAATTATCAGCAAGGCCCTGGGTAGTTCCTGCAAGCAGTATTATCAAAGTAGAGATGATCGTTCCGGAGAAGAAAGCTGCACTTGTTGTCGATGGGCAGTATACGCACACAATTCAGAAAAATGATGTAGTAACACTGACAATGTCAGACATGCCTGCCAGATTTGTGGAGATATCTGCCAGCGGATTCTATGAAAGGGTACAGAACAAGCTTAGATAATTGGATATATTGGAGACAAAACCTACATATTTATATAGTGTCCTTTCAAACACTCGAACGGGAATCAACATTATGGCAAATACTGATTATTCTAAAAATGAACTAATGAACTTCATTGATCAGAGTCCTCTTGATATCGAGATATGTGATGTTACATTAAGGGATGGCGAACAAACTCCTGGTGTTGCTTTTACAAGAGATGAAAAGATCGACCTTGCCCTTGAACTTGATTCGATCGGCGTTGAGGTCATTGAAGCTGGTTTTCCAGTAGTCTCGACTTCGGAGAAAGATATTGTCAAGGAGATCAGCAATTTGGGTCTTGATGCCAACATCTGCTGCCTTGCACGCTCTGTCATAGATGATATCGATGCAGCTATCGATTGTGATGTTGATATTGTCAGCATATTCATTGCTATGTCAGACCTTCATTTAAAGTTCAAATACCACAAAAGCTGTGCTGATGTTTTCAGTTGCGCGATGGGTGCCATCGAACATGCAAAGGACCACGGTCTCAAGGTAAGGTTTGCTGCTGAGGATGCTACAAGGACGAACATTGAGACCCTCAAGAGAGCCTTTCTGGCAGCAGAAGATTATCATGTGGACTATGTGAGCATTGCTGATACCATTGGTATATTGAGCCCTGCTACAACACACTACCTTGTTAGTGAGGTCAAGAAAGTCGTTCATACGCCCATCTGTATTCACTGCCACGACGATCTTGGGATGGCGACCGCAAATACCCTGGTTGCTGCTGAAGCTGGTGCAAAACAATTGCATACAACTATTAATGGCATCGGCGAGCGTGCAGGTAATGCATCTCTTGAGGAACTGCTGGTGGCATTGAGGGTGCAGCATGGTATCGAAACATATGATACGACCAAATTGAACAGTATTTCCAGGAAACTTGAAAAATATTCAGGTCTTCCCACAGCTGTCAATAAAGCAGTTGTTGGGAAGCATGCTTTCACGCATGAATCTGGTATCCATGTAATGGCAATTCTTGAAGAGCCCAGGACCTATGAGCTTTTCACTCCTGAAATGGTCGGTGGGAAGCGTAACCTCATTGTTGGAAAGCATACTGGCAAAAAAGCTTTGAAAGGCATTGTAAATAACCTTGGTTATGAGCTTGATCAAGACGAGCTATGCGCATTGATATCCAAGGTAAAGAACTGTACTGAGGTGAAAAAAGGTCTTTCGAGAGAAAGGCTCGAAGAAATGATCCGCAATGTGCGTTCACATTAATGTTCAGGCAAGGATCATATGATATTAAATAATACTGATATAAAACGAGATCTGCATGCCATCATGCAGAATTCTCAGCTTAGTTTATGAACGTTTAAAGAAGCTTTTTGTATTCTTTTTTTTTCAGCTACTTCTTCTTCATAGTAGTTCATCTGGTTGTTGTCAAGTATGACTACATAATCTGCTGAATTTCTAAGTGCTGTTGAGAATCCGGGCTCAACACCAAATAATATGGTCTCTTTTCCATGCTCGTTGGCTTTGTTCAGAAGAGGCTTAAAATCAGCATCCCTTGTTACAAGCGCGATTGTATCGATCGTTGGGTTGTAGACAAGCTCCATCCCTTCTACTGCAAGACGCACATCGACATCACTGGAGCAAATGATGGGCTCGAATCCATTGTTCTCAATAGCTTCTACAAGTTTATCTGAAGCATACTGGTTCAGGAATACTCTCCCGATCTTCACGTTGCCGTATTCTTTTAATACATCACGTATCTCTTCAAGGTTGACGTTGAATTCCTTTCGTAATACATTCGGACCATCGACCAAAAGACCAATGCTCCTTCTGCCGGTTTCCTTCTTTGTACTAAGATATTTTACAATGGAACTAAATCCGGTTTTAACGTTCTGCATGTTTCCCTCGGTCGTTTCTTAGAATAATGATATAAATCCACATCCAATCGATTATATTTGTTCTTTAAATATATAAATACTAATCTAATCGGATCATTTTTAATAATTCTATATGATAGGATGTAATTCGATGTTCACTCCCCTGAGTTACTTCTGAATAAAGAAATGAGGGTATACTATATATATTCTTTCTGCTTATTTTTAAAGGATATCTGCCATAGCGATCCTTTTAGCACGGACCGTTATCGGAACCTCTGCAAGCAAAAAACAATTATGTATTTTTTTACCCTGTTTCTTACGTGTGTAACGAACCTCTCCGCCGTAAAGGAGATGGTCATTCAGGATATCTTCAAATTGAATCCTCTCCTCCGGTTTTAGTTCAATAACACTGATCCCGTCAAGGAACCAATTATAGACTTTAAGGAGGAATACTTCTCGGACCCGTTTGAAATTTTCAGGATCATATTCTGATGCCTTGTCCAGATATATGGTCCTTTTCAGTTCAGGTGCCCATCCTGCAATCTTTTCTTCCATCTCTATGAACTGTATCGGTATCTCTTCCCCGGTTTCAGGTCGTGGACGGTAATTTGCAAGACGGGACCTTTTATCTTTCAGGCAGATCACCTTCGGAAACTGTAGTAATTCCGATTGCGTTGTTCAATCGTTTTTTTGAGCCTGTAACCCATGAAAACTCCTACCAGGACTCCACTAAGGTGGGCTGTGTGGGCCACCATATCGTTTGCATTCAACAACATAAAGTCAAGAAGCACGAACAGTACGAGTGCATATTTTATTTTCATCGGAATGAAATATACATATACTTCCATCTCAGGTGCTAGTATTGTTAGTGCTGCAAAGACTCCCATGATCGCGCCGCTAGCTCCTACGATCGGGTAACCGGCTGTACTGGTTATGGAATATCCAAGTGCTGCAACTATTCCTGATATAAAGTAAACATATATGAAAAGGTCTTTTCCTATGCGTTTTTCAAGTTCCCTGCCAAAGAAGAACAAAACCAGCATATTGAAGAACAGGTGTCCGAAACTGGCATGGAGGAACATGTGTGTGATAAGTGTCCATGGTCTTGCGAGCATCAGGCCCGGAATTAACTGGAACGCCGCTGCGTAGCCCGGTATGGCTTCCAGAAAGAATGAAATGATGCAAATGAAGATAATAGCCATTGAAGGGCTTGTCTTTATTGATGAACGTGTTTTGCGGGCGGCTTGTGATGCAGCACCTTTTGCTGCGGTCTTTGCCGCTTCTTTCATCATGTTCTTTACGAGTTCATTCATATTAGTATCGGATGTTTGCCCTGAGCTTCCGTGGCCACTGCGGTAATTATTATCAGAATATTCCTTATATTGTCCATTATCCCTGTCAAGTCCTGTACATGCATGTCTTTCAGGAAGTCGGTGGTCGGAACAGTATGTCTTTCCACAAAAGCGGCAGGTGAACATTGTAGATTCCTGTTTGCCACATATCCAGCATTTATTGTCCAAGTTATCCTCCCAAACACTATATTGGAGTGTATTCATTAAGTTAATATCTGCTATCTGATAAAATGATTTCCAACAATTATTTACTGATGCTTCTATAATGCTATACTTCTACATTCCAATATTTCTATAATCGGATCATGCTCATGGATTTATACCCAACATGAAATTATTTGTTCCTTCTATTTGTTTAACGGCGTAAACAAACCAAATAATTTGTCTGGTATAATCATGACAAATAGCCAAAATGTTTATATATTGGTTTTGCATATTACATCCAACAGTCCAAAGACTGCCATATGATTATAATGTTTTATTCAATTCGTAATGTCTCGGTAAATAGCTTAATATTACAGTCTAAATATGAGAAGTTCGATTCAGGAGGCCATAAAAATATGAGTGAGCTAACTACAGGTAAATTTTCAATGGCTATCAGCGACCTTGAAAATGTTCAGATCACTATCAATAACATTGTAGGTGCTATTGAAAAAGAAGCAGATGAAATTGATGTTGAGATGGGGCCAACGGTCAAGCCCGGAGTTTCATCACTAAGAGATTGGGATCATAATATCCTTGACAGATACAATCCGGTCTATACTCCAATGTGTGACCAGTGTTGTTACTGTACCTTTGGACCATGTGACCTTAGCGGTAACAAAGAGGGTGCATGTGGTATCAACCTGGAAGGTCATAATGCACGTGAGTTCATGCTACGTGTGATCACAGGAGCAGCAGCGCATTCAGGACATGGAAGACATCTTCTTCACCATTTGATCGGCCTGTATGGTAAAGATCATCCCCTCGATGTTGGTGCTACTAATATCATAGCTCCAAATGTCCAGCTTGTCACAGGTGTCAGTCCGAAGACACTTGGCGATCTTGATTCTGTTCTCAGCTATGTAGAAGAACAGATCACACAGTTGCTTGCAGCTGTCCATGTGGGCCAGGAAGGAGCAGCAATTGACTTTGAGTCGAAAGCACTTCATGGCGGTATGATCGATCATGTTGGTATGGAGATCTCAGATATTGCACAGATATCCTGTCTCGACTTCCCTAAATCAGATGAAGAGGCACCCCTTGCAGACATTGGTATGGGATGTCTGGATTCTTCAAAGCCTACTCTGATAGTCATCGGGCACAATGTTGCAGCAGTCACTGATATCATCGATTATATGGAAGACAAGGGTCTTAACGATAAGATCGAGCTTGGTGGGCTTTGCTGTACCGCTCTTGATATGACCCGTTACAAGACCGGCGACAGAACCCTTCCAAGAGCAAAGGTCGTTGGTACCCTTGCAAAAGAACTTAAGACCATCCGATCAGGTATCCCTGATGTTATCATTGTCGATGAACAGTGTATAAGGGCCGATGTCCTCAAAGAGGCAAGTAAGCTCATGATACCGGTCATCACGACCAACGATAAGGTCATGTATGGACTTAAGGACCGTTCCAATGATAGTATTGAGGACATCCTCGAAGACCTTACAACCGGAAAGGAAAAAGGCGCTTTGATGTTCGATTACGAGAAGCTTGGAGAACTTGCACCTCGTCTTACCATGATGATGTCCGAGATCAGGAAGCAGAAGGGCATCAAGAGACTTCCAACGGATGAAGAGCTCAAGGAGCTTGCAGACAGTTGTGTTCACTGTCTTAAATGTGAAGTTGCATGTCCTAATAGCCTGCCTATCAGCGAGGCAATGACCGCTCTGAGCGAAGGTGACCTCTCGAATTTCGAGCTGCTACATGACAAATGTATCGCATGTGGTCGTTGCGAATATGCATGTCCAAAGGATATCGATATCGTCAATGTTATCGAAAAGTCCTCACAGCGTGTTATAAGCGAAGAAGTTGGGAAGGTTCGTGTCGGTAGGGGGCCTATCAGTGACCCAGAGATCAGGGAAGAAGGTGTCAACCTCGTTCTCGGAACAACTCCGGGTATTGTTGCACTGGTCGGATGTTCTAACTATCCGGATGGTACGAAAGACCTTTTCACGATCGCAGATGAGATGCTCAGAAGGAGTTACATTGTTGTGGTCTCAGGTTGTTCTGCAATGGACCTTGGTATGTACAAGGGCGAAGACGGAATGACCCTTTATGAGAAGTATCCTTCAAGGTTCAAGAGTGGAGGCCTGCTCAACACAGGGTCATGTGTCTCTAACGCACATATTACAGGTGCGGTGATCAAGGTCGCATCCATCTTTGCACAGAAGAACATCTCCGGAAACTACGAAGAGATCGCAGACTACACACTCAATCGTGTTGGTGCTGTTGGTGTTGCATGGGGTGCATATTCCCAGAAGGCAGCATCCATCGGAACAGGCTGCTCAAGGCTTGGTATTCCAGTCATTCTCGGTCCGCATGGCTCAAAGTACCGCAGGGCACTTATTGCAAAGCCATATGAGGAAGAGAAGTGGAAGGTTTACGATGCAAGAAATGGCAGTGAGATGCAGATCCCTGCAGCTCCAGACTATCTGCTCACAACTGCAGAGACAGTTGAGGAAATGATGCCTATGCTTGCAAAGAGCTGTATCCGTCCAAGTGACAACAACATGGGCAGGATGATCAAGCTGACGCATTACATAGAGCTCAGCCAGAAATATCTTGGCATCATGCCAGAGGACTGGCACAAGTTCGTTAGGACAGAAACCGATCTTCCTCTTGCAAAGCGTGAGAAACTGCTTAAGATACTGGAGAAGGAGCATGGTTGGGAGATCGACTGGAAGAGAAAGAAGATCCTTTCAGGACCAGCAATGAAATCCGATGTTTCAGCACAGCCAACAAATCTCAAGAGACTTTGTAAGGAGGCTTAATCATGGTTGACGTTATTAAGAATACTCAGATACACTGCACATACGGTTGCAAGAGCTCAAAGGCAGTGCAGCCAGATGTTGCCGGAAAGATGATATCAAAGGCAAAGCGTCCTTTGTTCATCGTGGGATCACAGATACTCAAGGATGAAGAATTGTTGAAGCGTTCCATCGAGATCGCAAAGAAAGCAGATCTGCCGGTAGCTGCTACCGGTCACTCTATGAGTGGTCTTGTCGATCAGGGCATTAATGCAAAATACATAAATGTCCATGCATTGGCAACCTATCTTTGCGATCCTAACTGGACCGGTCTTGATGGTAATGGCCAGTATGATACTATTGTCGTACTGGGGCATTTTAAATACTATATCGACCAGGTACTTTCCGGCCTGAAAAGCTTTTCAAAAATTAAGTCGATAGCAATCGAAAGAGAGTATATACAGAACGCTACTATGTCCTTTGGGAACATAACTCCTGCTGTACATATTGAAGCGCTGGATGAACTGATCGAGAACTTATGATTTGATACATTATCACGAATACTTAGATTATATTACGGAGGACAAAATATGGCAGACGAATATCCTTTCGAGATCTCACCGATGTTCGAAGGGGAGAGGATTAGGAAAGACGGCATGCACGTTGAGCTCTCAGGACCGAAATCTAAAGGTTATGAGCTTGTAAGAGCTACTCCAATGGACGAGATCGAGGACGGTAAGTTCACACTTATCGGTCCCGATCTTTCTGAAATGGAAGAAGGTTCAAGACATCCATTCGCAATGATCTACAAGATCGCAGGAGAACTTGTGGAAGAGGATCTTGAGTCAATTGTAGAACGTAGGAACCACGATTTCCAGAACTACATCCAGGGTTTAATGCATTTGAACCAGCGCTATGATGTATGGATCCGTGTAAGCAAGGATGCTGTGGCAAAAGGTCTTACTTCCTTTGAGCCAATCGCCCAGGCCGTTATGATGCTGTTCAAGAACGAGCTTCCATTCATAGAGAAGGTCGAAGCTGTCTACATAACAGATCTCGCTGAGATCGAGAAAGAGATGGACAATGTAAAGGCCATCTACAAGTCAAGGGATGACAGGACACGTGACCTCCATGACGAGGATGTTGACACCTTCTACGGATGTACCCTCTGTCAGTCATTTGCTCCTTCTAACGTTTGTGTAATAACCCCCGACAGGATATCACTCTGTGGTGCTATCAACTGGTTCGATGGTCGTGCAGCTGCAAAGGTAGATCCTGAAGGCCCACAGTTCGCTATTCCTAAAGGTGATACGATCGATACAGTAGCTGGTGAGTATTCCGGTGTTAACGATCTTGCAAAATCACTTTCAAGCGGTGAATATGATCGCATCAATCTTCACTCTTTCTTTGATTACCCACACACATCATGTGGCTGTTTCGAGGTAGTAGGTTTCTACATACCGGAAGTCGATGGTATTGGATGGGTTGACAGGGATTATGCAGGCGTTGCACCGAACGGTCTTCCATTCTCTACAATGGCAGGTCAGACTGGTGGCGGAAAGCAGGTAGTTGGTTTCCTTGGTATTGGTATCAATTATTTCAGATCTCCAAAGTTCATCCAGTCCGATGGTGGCTGGGACCGTGTCGTATGGATGCCAAAGCATCTGAAAGACCGGGTATTGGCTGATATTCCAGCTGATATCGCAGAAAAGGTTGCAACCGAAGAAGATGCTGCAGACCTTGATTCTCTCAAGAACTTCCTTACCGAGAAGGACCATCCTATTGTTCAGAGATGGGAAGTGGAAGCTGAGGAAGAGCCTGAAGCTGAAGAGGAAGTCCAGGAGACACCAGCGTTTGCGGCACCTCCAATGATGCAGGGAATGCCAATGCAGGGTATGCCAATGATGATGCCAGCTTCATCCGATACTGGTGGCATTAAGATCATTCTCAAGAATGCAAAAGTAAGCATTGAGAAAGTGATCATCCAGAAAAAGGAGTAAGCGAGGTTTTCTGTGACAAAAGTTATCGCAATAACAGGTAAGGGTGGAACCGGGAAGACTGCTATAACCACTCTTCTCATCCGCCATCTTACAAAAACTAACAAGGTCGTCCTTGCCATTGATGCCGACCCGGATACAAATCTGCCGGAGACGCTTGGATGCGAGGTAGCGAAGACTGTCGGTGACATGAAACAGTTCATGCAGGACGAGAGGGACAATCTCCCTCCTGACATCAACAAGGAATCCATTTTAGAATCCAAGATATATGAAATTCTGGAAGAGATGCCAAAGTACGACCTTATTGTAATGGGTCGTCCGGAAGGATCCGGTTGCTACTGCTATGTGAACAATCTGCTTCGTGGGATCCTGGATAGGTTTGTCAAGAACTACGATGTAGTCATCATTGACACTGAAGCCGGACTTGAGCACTTTAGCCGTAAGATGATCCGTGACGTCGATGACCTTATTGTAGTTACAGACGGTTCAAGACGCGGATTGCGCACAGCAGAACGTATAAGGGACCTTACTGAAGAACTCGATACCAATGTCAAGAACATAGTTGTTGTTGCGAACAAGGTCACAGATACAAATAGGACTGAGATCGAAAGAACAGCAGATGAACTGAACCTTGAACTTATTGGAACGGTTCCTGTTGACAGCGTTATTGCGGAAAGGGACCTTAAAGGGATTCCTCTTTTCGACCTTCCTGATGATTCTGTAGCTGTTCAGGAAGTTGACAAAATAGCAAAGAAACTCGGTCTGTAATTACTGTCATTATTTCACAAAGTAAAATGGTGAATTCATATGTCAAACAAGATGAAATTATCAGGTCTTACTGATATTCTTAAAGACCTCGATGTCCAGTCACTCGAAGGAGTGACAATTGAAGGTGACATCGAGCTCGATATTTCCGGAGGCGGCGGATTAAATCCTGCAATGGCCTACGCACTTGGGCACGAAGCT
Source organism: Methanococcoides sp. (assembly GCA_021108275.1). Taxonomy (GTDB): domain Archaea; phylum Halobacteriota; class Methanosarcinia; order Methanosarcinales; family Methanosarcinaceae; genus Methanococcoides. Next base: position 25,655 of record JAIORD010000041.1, on the reverse strand, counting down.
GCTCAGATATCAATGCATGTTGCTAATATTGCACGAATGTTAGGATACCCCGTTGACCAACTTTTCGCAGCATCAATGGGCGGAGTTCCACAGCAGGCACCTGTTGCAGGTGCATCTAGGATACCAGAACTCCTTCCTGCAAAGTTCGATGTCTCAAAGATGAGCGAGTGGGCAACACCTATTCAGGAAGTTACCCTTGGTGCAACATCAGCAGATGGTGGTTCCCGTAAGAACACTGTCACTCTCGGTGGAGAAAATGCACTCCCATATTACTTTGATGCAGAAATGCCACACCGTAATTATGTTACAATGGATGTTTTTGACATGCCAATAAGTATGGCAAAATCCGTCAAAGAGAACTATGGTGATGTCATCAATGATCCAGCTGACTGGGCAAAGAAGGTTGTAAAGGACTTCAATGCAGATATGGTAACTATACACCTGATCTCAACTGATCCTCTTATTGACGATACTCCAGCAAGGGAAGCTGCAAAGGTCGTAGAGGATGTTCTTCAGGCAGTAAAAGTACCTATTGTAATTGGTGGTTCAGGTAATCCAAAGAAAGATCCTGAAGTTCTCGAAAAGGCGGCCGAAGTTGCAGAAGGAGAACGTGTTCTCTTAGCATCTGCAAGTCTGAACCTTGATTATGAAAGAGTTGCAAAAGCTGCTACTGACCACGGTCATGCAGTACTTTCATGGACTCAGCTTGAGATCAATGCACAAAAGGAACTTAACAGAAAGCTCATGAAACAGTGTAATGTCCCAAGGGATAGCATTGTCATGGACCCGACCACAGCAGCGCTTGGTTATGGTCTTGATTACGCATACACTAATATGGAACGTATTCGACTTGCAGGTCTTATGGGCGATGATGAACTTACATTCCCAATGTCCTCCGGTACGACCAATGCATGGGGTGCACGTGAGTCATGGATGAAGGAATCTCCACTTAAACAGGATTCCGACTGGGGTCCACGTGAGTACAGAGGTCCTATCTGGGAGATAGTCACAGGTCTGACCCTCTCACTTGCAGGTAACGATATGTTCATGATGATGCACCCAACATCAGTTCAGGTGCTCAAGGAAATAACACAAACACTCTATGGCTCAATTGAGGCTGAAGAGATCGATATCACTAAGTGGATCGGAGCGGAGGTGTGATAAATGAAAATAAACAGCCCCCTCGAAGCATACAAGTTCCTTCCTGGAACTAACTGTGGTGAATGTGGTGAAACATCCTGTATGGCATTTGCTTCCCACCTTATCGACAGATCACTACAGGCAACTGATTGTATCCCTCTTATTGAGGAAAAAAAATACAAGAAGAAATATGATGAACTTGTAACTCTCCTTGCTCCTGAGATAAGGGAAGTTGTCATCGGTGTCGGAGATAACGCTATCAGTATCGGAGGAGACGATGTATTGCACCGTCATAAGCTTACTTTCTTCAACAAGACAGCTCTTGCCTATGATGTCTGGGACACCATGGAAGAGGCTGACCTTGTCGAGAGAGTGAACAAGATACAGGACTTCAAGAAGTTTTATGTCGGTGATTACCTCACCCTTGACATGATTGCTGTCCGCAGTGTATCAAATGACCCTGAAAAGTTCGCAGCGACCGTAAAGAAGGTAATGGAGACCACTGACTTCCCAATGGTACTCTGCTCTTTCGAACCTGCTGTACTGAGGGCAGGACTTGAGGTCGCAGCTGAAAAGAGACCACTCCTTTATGCAGCGAACAAGGATAACTGGCAGGAAGTCGCAGCTCTGGCACAGGAGTTCAATGTCCCTGTAACTGTCTTTGCACCAAATGACCTTGATCTTCTCAAGTCAATGGCAAAGACCTTCGCAGATAATGGCATTGAAGATGTTGTACTCGATCCGGGAACATTCCCGACAGGAAAAGGCCTTAAGACGACCCTCAACAATTTCCTGAAGATCAGAAGAGCAGGCATCAATGGTGACCGTGATATCGCATTCCCGATCATGGCAGTTCCGTTCACAGCTTGGATGGCACATGATGACGAGGTAAGCGCATCATACTGGGAAACCGTTGTAGCTTCTATATTCACTGTCAAGTACGGTGATATCATGATAATGCACAGCATCGAGCCTTACGCACTGATGCCACAGTTGCATATACGTGATACTATGTACACTGACCCAAGGAAGCCTGTTACGGTCGATCCTGCAGTCTATGAGATAGGTTCACCAACAGCAGATTCACCATTGCTTGTGACCACCAACTTCGCACTCACATATTACACAGTTGAGAGTGACCTTTCATCTAATGGTGTGGACTGTTACCTCACAGCTATCGACACTGATGGTATCGGTGTAGAGGCTGCTGTGGCAGGAGGACAGCTCACAGCCGCAAAGATCAAGAAAGGACTTGATGATGCAGGCTTTGACATGGGCAAGCTTACTCACAAGGTCATTGTGCTTCCAGGACTTGCAGCACGTCTGCAGGGCGATGTGGAAGACGAGACCGGTGCAGGAGTAATGATCGGTCCGGCAGATTCAGGCAGGTTGCCTGGCTGGATGGAACAGAACTGGCCACCACAGAAATAATTAGATCTATATCCTCCGTGTCATCCGTGACACGGAAATCTTTTTTTATTTCACCATTGTTCCCCTAGCTATGGCTAAGAACAGATCGAAGAATAAGGACGCTTTAAAAATGAAAAGGCTCCTGAAGAGCAATAACCTCGTTCTGGTCATTGGTATCCTTTTAATCCTCTCAGGTCTTTTCGGGATACTGTTTAACCAGGACGATAAGTGGTCAGTTACTGAAGATGGCTTGCTTTCGTATCCAGAACGTGATGATATCCAATATTCAGTTATTGATGTCGATGACTCTAATTCGAACTACACTGTCAGTACAATCGAATATACGAGCAGGAGCAGAACCGTTCCTTCACTTTTGACAATTCCAAGAACGACAACCGATTCTCAGATTCCGGCTATAGTGGTCCTGCCGGGCGCTGGTGTCACAAAAGAGAACGAATATGGTCTTTCGGTAATACTCGCTGACATGGGCTATGCTTCGATCATCATTGACCAGAGGGATCTTGGGGCAATTGACCTTGAGTCGGATGTTGAAATGTTCAAAACAGGAGTTGAACCGGTTCAGTATCTAATGATCTATGATGCCCTGAAAGCTTCTGATGTACTGGGTGTCCAGCCGGAGATAGATGCATCAAAGGTGGCAATGCTGGGTTCAAGCAATGGAGGCAGACCTGCCATTATCACAACAGCACTTGATGATTCCCTTTCCGGAGTTGTTGTTATAAGCACCTGTGGATACGATTCTTCTGCAATCGATCCTGCTCAGATCACAGACAAATTAGCTTACAAATTCTTCAGGTCCATAGACCCTGACAATTATCTTGTGGAGGTATCGCCCCGTCCTTTTGTGATGCTGCATTCGATCAATGACAGTGTGATTCCCTATGATTCTGCACAGATCACATTTGAAAAAGCAGAAGACCCAAAGTCATTTGCAGCCATTGATAGCACGACTCACGGCTATACTGGTCTGATGCATCCATATCTTGAAGAAGGACTTGAACTGATATTCGAATAAAAAAAGAATTTGGCATCCATTTAGGGATGCCATGTTGGTCTTATTTTCAGAACCCTCGTCTGCGGAATCCATATAATATGATTCCCACTGCAAGGAATACAATGGCTGTTCCCAGCATATCAGCTCCTGAGAATCCGCTTGAGGACGATTCAGTATCAATATTTTTCTCTTTTACCATCTCGTAACCTTCAACATAATTATCATCTTCTGATTGCTTTGCAGTTGGATCATTTGCCATATCAGAACCGACACCTCCATCCATTGAATGTGTCTGGTTTCCGGTGCTTGTGTCCACAATCTTCGCTTCAGTTTTCGTTCCACTTCCTGATTTTGATCTTTTTTCAGTTACTTCGGAAAGGGCAGTCGTTTTTGTAGCAGCATCAACAACATCCGTATATCCTGTAACGGAAGCAAGTCCGCTAACATACTCATGCAAAAGTGGATTTCCACAGGTGTGATGACAGCATGAAACACCATTTTCAACAACTGACTCCTGATACTTTTGAGCAAGTGTTTTCAGAACTTCATCCGGTGCATCCCAATATCCTTTGCGAATAGCTTCAAGCATTCTTGCTTCCATTGATTGCTTTGCCCAGCTGTTCTCAGATTGGAACCATTCATCCATTCCAAGTTCATACTTATCATTTTCGTAAATATTATAGAACTCGTTCCACATATCATCATTTATTTCATCTGGCAGCATTACATTAAGGCCCCAGAAATCTTCCAGCATCCGATCAATTTCACTGGCTCCGACATATCCATGATTCATCATACCTTCGATCCAAGTTGGATTCCAGTACGTTGAACGCAGGTCCCTTGAAAGGAAAGCACCGAGGGTTTCCGTCATAGCCTGAGCCGGATCTTTCAGGTTCACAATGAACATATCCGGAGTATCACCGGACACATTCCTTACTGCCATTCCAAAACCTCCGAAGAACTCGTAGGTATGGTCAAATACCACACTGCTACTTCCACGACCGGAATTACCACTTCTGCTGAACAACACAGCATCAGTATCTGCAAGTGCCTGTTTGAAGACCTCTGTATCCTTGAAGGCCCATATCTTATCACCATATGCATAGCTCATAGAATTGATGTATAGGTTCGCAAGTTTTTCCTCCTCTGTCCAGGTACCACTTGCATCAACCGAATTGGTCAGGCCACCGATACCCCAACTTCCATCATCCGGTCCAAACAACCTGCACATTGAAAGCCCTCTGGCTTCAGATTCACCGTAATTTCCAGTCTCCATCAGAGCATCATATATTGTATCTGAATGGTCTTTCACGTAATTTGGATGATCACCGCTTTCAGCATCTGCTGCAAGTCTTACTGCTCTGTCCATAAGCTGAACCTGCCACTTCCAGTTATCACGGTATACACCTGTCATAGTAACCAGAACATCGATCCTGGGTCTTCCAAGTTCATCTTCAGGAATGAGCTTTACTCCCTCGACCTTACCGGATGAACTGTAATCAGGTTCCACGCCCAAAAGGTACATGATCTCAGCTTCCATGACTCCTTTATGTCTCATGGATTCAGAAGACCAAAGCACAAATCCTACCTTTTCAGGATATTGTCCATCATGAGCTTCCTTCCATTCATCCAGGAATTCATCAACAAGTTGCTTTCCTACTTCCCATGATTCTTTTGTAGGGACAATATTCGGGTTGAATGCGTAGAAGTTCTTTCCTGTAGGTAATACTTCATCAGGACTTCTTGTAGGATCGTCACCTAATGCCGGTGGAATGTATTTACCATTAAGTGCATCTATCATACCATTTATCTCAGCATCTTTACACTCCTTTAATGCATTAGAATAGTCCAATGCAGCATAGAGATCGTTAGCAACAGTTAATTGAGCACCATTAAGGCGTGTTATAATTATAACACTACATCCATCTTCTGTGATCGATGTTCCATTAAGTATTGTTGTACCAGAAACTTCACCAAGTAATGATCTAAGCATTTGAGCATTAGCATTGTCTTTTTCCATTTCTAGTTTGACATACTCTGATCCATTATTTGATATCTCTACATTCTTATCATCAAAATACCAGCTTCCACTGATCGTACTTTGATAGATAGATGATATCACATATTCACCATCAGGTATATCTGAAAAAGTATAGTTTGCATCAGTGCTAGTTACATACATATCTATGGCTTTTCCATCCTTTTGTAATACAACTTTTGAATTTGATCTGGCTTTAAGGGAACCATCCATTCCCGGATAACAGGTTTGTCCACTTATCACTCCAGTCCCAATTCCAATTGTTGGCACATCATTAAGCATGTTAAGAACATATTCGAGTTCAATATTAGATTTTCCACTTATATTCTTTGAAAGTGCGATACTAATATTATCAACAGTTTCTCCATTTACGATAGTCGTATGATCTTTTCCTGTGATCCATCCATCTGAAACTTCTTTGAACGCATAGACTGTATATTTTCCATCTTTCACAAATTCAGCATCATAAGATCCTGAGGTGTTGGAAAGAACAGTAGTGTAATACTGTCCAAATGTGTAGTCTATATTAAATTGATCGATAACAACTTCCATTGGTTCAGTTCCATTGATCAACACCTCTGTCAAGAGTTCATCCAGAACATTAGGGGAATGAGCAGGGCTCAACATATCAGGATCTTCACAGAGACCGGTTGCATTAACATGCTTTTTAAAGTCATTTCCGAGCATTGACTTGACCATTGCAGTAAGTCCTTGCTCACTCATGTCTTCGCCAAGTATGTGAAGTCCGTAAGGCATGTATGAAGATGCTATCTCATGCAGATAATCATGAACAGGTCCATGTAATACGAAATTCTCGAACGTTTCATTTTCCATTGCAAAAAGATCATCTGATGAATTTCCAAGTTCATGTTCAAGATCAAGATCCTCGTAATAGTTAATTATGGATCTTCTGTATTCCTGCTTTAGAGAACCTTCTGCTTCTTCATAATTATGCATTGCATCGTGAAGCTGTGTTAAGTTTCCGTACAATCCGGAATTAATTACCGGTGCAGTAAGATGGTCCACCATTACTGCATTACCTCTTCTCTTTGCGGTAATACCTTCGCCGACCCCACCAACATCATATAGGTAAACTACTGGCATGTCCTGTATAAGAAGGGCTGGCCAGCATTCTTTTACAGATAGTCCTACTCCTTTACCTTGTAGCCATTCCTCTGAACCGTGTCTTCCAAAATGGACAACTGCATCTGTATCAAAACCACCTTCATTTTGTTCTTTGTTCAACCAAAGATAGAATGCAATGTAATTGTGTGATGGTGGAACTGACTGGTCGTGATAGAGCATTGTATCGTTGATCGTAAGACCTCTTGGAGGTTGTGGTGCAATGAGCACGTTTCCAACTTCGATCTTCGGGAATACAAAGTATTTACCTGATTCGTTCTCGTAGACCATACCCTTCCCAGGAGCTTCACCCCATGTGTCAATTACACTCTGGCGTGCAGCAGGTTCTATATCTTCGAACCATTCAAGATATGTTTCCACAGGTAAAAGTTCAACATCATAGTTCTCGACCATGTAGTTTAATTCACCAGGAGCCCAAACTCCGACATTTCTGCCCTGTTGAAGTACGAGTTCAATAAATTCTGACCGATTGATGTCTTTTTCGTCCAGATCATAGCCGTCCCCTTTCATTGCAGTCAGCATGTTAGGTATGCTTGGTGCGACATCAAGATTTGCAGCTACCATAGCACCCTGTTTACCATGGTTGTAATAAATTATGGCAACTCTCTTGTCTTTGTTCTTGATGTGTTGAAGATCGATCCAGCCAACTGTACGGTCTACCATCCATTTCATTTGATAATCGATCGGTTGGAAAGTCCAGGCTTCCATATCTTCATCATATTCTTTTCCTCCGATTACAATGGACTCAATCTCACCACCGATCTCCATGATAGGGATCTGATATTGGAATCTTCCATCTTGGCCACTTACAGAATTCTCCCATTCTTCGATAGTGCCCTGATATTGGATACCATTAATCACAGGTACTCCCATTTCCTGAAGTGCTTCGTTCTGCCATACGAAAGAGGACATACTTGAAACACCCATTCCAACATCAATGAATGCATCAGCTTTCCATTCTTTATCTACTTTGAAGTAGAGTTCAGCATCATCCAGCTCGTAAATGACGGCTGGGCGGAATGTTGGTATTACATTAATTCCTCTTGATTCAAGTTCATTGATGAGTGCTTCGGTAACGCCGTCACACAGATCACCATCATGTCCCTCAAAGAAAGTTATGCCGACAGTATAGTTTTCAGGATTATAAACATGGTGTTTTCCATCATTATCTGAATACCATTCAAGATATGAAGTAAGATCATTGAATATTTCATAACCTGCATCGGGGTGAACAATACCATTGGTTGGTGTTATCGATGGTTCTTCTATCCTGATGGTCCCTGCGTAGTCCGAGAAAGGAGATGAGAGATCAACTACTGATAGATATGTTATCAAACGAATGATGTTATTGTCATATTGTTCCATCCAGTAATCTTCAAGATATGGATGTTCTGTATGGTTGATGTATTCAATATTGCTGAGTTCGTCAAGGTCAAAGTTCTGGTCATATACGAATGTTCCCGGTTTGGTCTCATTGATCATTCCCCAGATCTGAGGTTTGAGGTTTGCACCTAAGAAACTCATTCCACCTTTCCAGCTAACGAAAACAACATTGTATTGTTCCATGCTGATGTTTTCTTCAAATGGAGAGTAGAATATTTCCACTCTGTTCTCGCGGTAACTACCGTAAACATCGATCTGGTCTTCCATTCCCATATCTTTGACAGCTTGCTTTGTCATGTATGTTTCTTCAGCACCAAGAACAAGGAATAACATCTTTTTTGTTTTATTTTCCACTGGCAAATAACTGGTCACAAGATCGATCTTCCTCTCTACCTCACTGTTTTGGGTATTACTTGCAGTAAGTTTTACACTAAAAGATCCAACACTGTCATAGACATGTATTGGGTTTTGGTCTGTTGAATAGGAGCCGTCACCAAAATCCCAGTACCATGATGTTGCATTTTCAGACAGGTCATTAAATTCAACTGTCAACGGACAATTGCCAGATGCATTGTTTATCGAAAAATTAGCAGTTGGTACTGGCAAACCCATTTTCTCTTTTAACAGGACAACAATTGTGTCATTTACAGGAGTATTTGATCTTCTTCCTTTTTGAAGAGTAATTCCTGATATCTCGCTCCTGTCAAAAAATCCAAGAACTGCATCAACATCTACTGTTTTGTCCCTGCTGCTAATGATGGGGTTTATGCTGATATTTGAACCTGATACATTTATATTGCTTGTATTTGTGTACCACACATTTTCCCCACTCATTGAAGAATAAAGGAAGTTGAGGGAAGCAATATTATAATTTCCATTTTGGATGTCGGTAAAATAAAAGCTACCGTTTTGGTCACTGGTAGTGTTTGCAACAAATTCACCCGTATCCGAAACAAGAACAAGGGTAGTATCATTGATCAGAGTATTGGTCTTTCTTCCTTTCTTGAGTGTAGTACCTGATATTTCACTTCTATCAAGAAGTCCAAGAACTGTATCAACATTTACTGTTTTATCTTTACTGCTGATTATAGGATCAACGATAATATCAGAGCTTGTAAGTTCTATGGAGGTTGTATTAGTGTACCATATGTTCTTTTCGCTCATTGATGAATAAAGGAAGTTGAGGGTAGCAATATTATAATTCCCATTTGGGATATCAGTAAAATAAAAACTACCGTTTTGATCACTTGTTGTGTTTGCAACAAGTTCTCCTGTGTCTGAAATTAGAATAAGGGTCGTATCATTGATCGGGGTATTGGTTTTTCTTCCTTTTTTAAGGGTGACACCTGATATCTTCTTTTTTTGAAGCATTCCTAATACTTGATCAACCTCTACTGAAGTATCAAGTCTATTTATTATTGGATCGATAACAATATTTGATCCTTCAATATTTACGTTGCTTGTATTACAGAACCACATATCGTGTTTCGCCATTGCCGAATAGAGGTAGTTCATAGAAGCAATTGAATAATCTCCATTCGGAACGTCTTCAAAAATGAAATCTCCATTTTCATCACTCGTCGTATTCGCAACAAGTTCATAAGAAGAAGCAGCTGCTCCAGGAATTGCACAAAGGAATATCAAAAGCAGCAATGCTGGTAATATAAATTTAATTTTTTTACAGATCGTATCTTTATTTTTCATGACTACACCACACTAGTTCGTTTTCATTGTCTTGTATAAACTTTAATTGTCTTAAATTGCGAAAAAAAGAGAGATGAATTAACAATGGTAGGTGGTCTAAAAAAGAACGAAGTTGTTGTACGCATTGCTCGTTCTGCTTTTACAATTTCGTTAGTGTTATAGCGATAGAGTTTCGTCTCAAGCTTCAGATAATTTATATCCCTACGTGCTGAAATAGGGAATTCTCTATGTCTTCTATAACTCATTTATACCACACCAAGAAAATAGATAATAAATTATATTTTATCATCTATTTACCAATTCACAAGCTGCATCAGCTATTTGCATTACTCAAATAGTACAAAGTATATAAGCATGCGTTTTAGAATCATATGTATTATCTTAAAAGATAACATGTACTGACATTGCGATAGTCATCTTATTCATCATTGATCTGTTGCTGCGTTTTAGACTTTATGCATGCCCAATATTCTTAAAAATAGTTCTGATACTCAAGGCAAGGGAATTAAGCCATCATCTTGTTGGAAAGAGAAAAACGATTGAGTTTGTAAATCCTGTTTATATGGTTGAAAGAGATGATACTGATCTGTTGAGGAAGAAGATGGGTTTCCCTAAGGGTACTTTGTATTATATGAAGCAGAATACCAAGAGTGATAAGCCATTTAGTTTGAATGCTATGTTCTTTAAATGGCCTGGTATAGTTTTAGCTTCCTTCCAGAATCGTATCCATATACTTTTCCAGATAAATACGGAGCTCGGCAATTTCACAGTTTTGTGGCAGAGCATCCATTATCTTTCCGATGTAATCCCTTTTCCGGACAAGCCTTATGGTTTCAATAAAATTCATATCAAAAATCCACGCCAGACGGGTAAGGTTCATATCATTGCAGGTCTTAACATTTTTTATACTTGCAACCCGGTTATTCAATATATCCTGTACAAGATCACGGGAATATTCTGATGTATCAGGCAGTCCCTGATCCAGTGCCGGATTTGGGGAGTCTGCTTTTATGATAAAATAATCTGTTAGAACCTTATAGATATCCAGTTTATCTGCATCCCTTATGATTTTGGAGTGAAGGAGAGTTCTTCTGTCAGAAAGAGACGGCAAAAAGTGCACATTGTGGTTTCCGATTGCCGTAAGGATTGTTTTCTGTTCTTCATCTTTCAGACCTGAAAGTACTCCTTCTGTTTTTAAGATATTTACTCCCAGAAGAGCATGGTTTTCCGAGTCCGTGTCCCTGAAGGTCCTGTACCTATTAATTTGCTCAAAACGACCAATGTCGTGAAAAAGAGCAATGGTCTTTGCAAGATAAAAGTCATCAACAGCCAGTTTTTCAGCTTTTGTGATGAGAGAGGCATTATCACATACCCTGATACTATGTCCTTCCTTGAGCATGACGTTTTGCTGGATAAAATCGTCATCTGTGTAGAAAGAGCTGACGTAGCGGTGAAACCAGTCCCTGAAACTCAAAAACTCCTTTTCTTTCATTTAATGACTAAATGTTTTGTTGAGTATTAGGCTTTATGCATGTCAAGTATATACATGCTAAGCCGCAGATGCTATTTTATATTGTTACCGGGAAAATAATGTTGATGGATTATTAAAATAAGGCTTTTTAGAACCACAAAATAAAAATATATAATTACTAATTTAATAATACCTTGAAAACTAAGAAAAAATTGCTCATTTTAGACCTTTAGCTAAAAGGGAGCTGACACGATTAATGCTCTATCACTATGATATTTTGACAATTGTTCAGAACCAATAATTCATTTTAACATATTATGATTTGATAGGGCAAACAATAATTTTCAAGAATTCGGTTTATTTTCAGATGTTTTAATTGTGGTCGTGTATAATATTTGCACAACCACGTTGCCATATTTTTCTTTGTATATATCCCCATCAATTTATGCAGGGGGAGGGATTTGAACCCACGAATTCCTTCGAAATAGGATTTTTAATCCGACTCATTCAATTTGGATGAGCAACTCCTAACTAACAAACTCTGTTATGTTTGTAGATAAAAGATTAAATAGTTACGATGTTTTAAGGATACCCAAAGCTCATTTTATTTTATTTTAAAACCTGTGCGTAACATAACGATATGTGTACAATATTCTTAAATAAAATAACTGTTTGTATCACCGCCTGTGAGCTTTATTCGGTTTAAATATAGGAGCAGGACCTATCTTATCGAAGCTTGTTCAATTAATTGACCTTTTTAGGGATGAATGATGAAAGACCAATATGATCTAATAGTTGTAGGTGCTGGCCCCGCAGGTTCGATCGCAGCGACAACCGCTGCTAAAAAAGGACTCTCTGTCCTTATGCTCGAGAAACGCCAAGAGATAGGGGAACCTGTAAGATGTGCTGAAGGTGTTGGTAAAAAAAGGTTGAGACAGCACATTGAACCGGATGAGAAGTGGCTTCGTGGCGAAGTTAGTGCTGCCAAGATAATTTCGCCGAACGGTACAACCCTAACAATGGCTGAGGAGAATGCTGGATCTGAGGTTGGTTATGTCCTGGACCGGAAGATATTTGACCGTACTCTTGTGGAGCTTAGTGGTGAAGCCGGTGTGGATATCATGGTAAAGGCAAGGGTTACCGGTCTTATCATCGAGGGCGAAACTGTTTGTGGTGTTGAGATGATGCATCTTGGCAAGAATTATTCAATTCGTTCTAAGCTTGTCATCGGTGCAGATGGTGTGGAATCCAAGGTTGGTAGATGGGCAGGTATTGACACGTCACTAAAACCATCTCAGATCGAAACATGTGCTCAGTTCCTTGTGAGTGGAATTGACATCGACCAAAGTTCCTGCCATTTTTACATGGGCAACAAAGTGGCACCTGGTGGATATGTCTGGCTGTTTCCGAAAGGAGATAATATGGCAAATGTGGGTATTGGCATGCTCGGCAGTCGTGCCGGTGAAAAGAAGCCCATCGAATACCTGACCAAGTTCGTTGAGACGAACTATCCGAACGGTTCTATCCTTGAGCACGTGGCGGGTGCAGTTCCTGCGAGTGGTCCTATCGAAAAGACCATTGCAAATGGTCTGATGCTTGTCGGGGATGCTGCAAGGCAATCTGATCCTTTTACCGGTGGCGGGATTAGCAATGCAATGGATGCTGGGTTGTATGCCGGTGAGGTTGCAGCTGAGGCTATTGCTCAGAACGATGTGTCTGAAAAAATGCTTCAGGAATACGAGAGACGCTGGCGTGGTTCGTTCGGCAATGAAATTGCCAATAATCTTATCGTAAAGGAGACTTTTTTCAGTCTGTCGGATGAAGACCTTGATTCACTTGCAGGGTCTATAAAGGACGTCGATTTCAAGGAGATGGACCTGATAGATTTCATAACAGCACTTTTCAAGGCGAACAAGAAGCTTCTCTGGAACTTGCGACCATTGTTCACACAGAAGTTAAAGCAGAAGTTCTCTGGATTAACAAAATTCAAAAGGTAAGTATGGATGTTATATTTAATATCCAAATTCTTTTTTTAAAGTAATATCTCAAGTTGATGCACCTGACCTACGAGCACTTAGTGTACAAAAGACTAATATCCAACTACTGACCATTCAGACCTTTGATGAGTCATATCTTATGCCCAAAATGTGGGGCGAAAACGGAAAAACTCTACAAGAACACTTGTAGGGAATGCTTTTTAAAAACATTTACTTTAGCTGAGCTTCCACTTGTTCTTCATGCAAATATCTGTGCAAAATGTGGCGCACGATTCGACAGGAACAAATGGAGGGATGAGGGTGACCTGGATGAGATAGTTATCAGGACTGTGGAAGATGCACTTTTGATACACAACGAAGCTAATGATGTCGAGATATATGTCAACCCCCACCAGATGACCCCTCATTTTTACAAGGTAAGGGTAGAGGTCGATGCCATGGTGGAAGGTGAATCACTCCATCAGGACCTTAGGGCCGAAGTGCGTGTGATACGTGGAGCATGTGACCGATGTAGTCGCATGGCAGGCGGGTATTTTGAAGGTATTTTACAGATCAGGGCGACCAACAGACTCCCAACTGCAGAAGAGATAGATTCCTGCAAGATAATCTGTGCAGATATGGTGGACAGGTTATGGAAGAAGGGGGACAGGCTTGCTTTTATAACCAACAGTAGCGATTCAAAGGATGGAGCTGATCTCTATCTTGGTTCTTCTAACGCATGCAGGCATATATGCAAGAATATCTCCAATGAGCTTGGTGGCAGTTTTACAGAATCAGCTACTCTGCATACTCACAAGGAAGGCAAGGACATATACAGAATGACCTATGCGATGAGGCTGCCGGAATTTATGTCTGGCGATATCATCCTCTTTAAGGGTGATGTTATAGAGATCAAGAACTCTGGTAAGAATACCAAGGGTATCTCTCTGTCAACAGGTTCGCGATTCCTGATCGAAACGAGTGGTCTGAAAGGGGCTAAACTTATCGCTAACCGTAAAGATGCGATGGCTGCGGTCCTTGTAGCTGTGGAGGGTGATGATATTATGGTACTTGACCCAACTACATATCTGACGGTCACATTGAAAAAACCAATGTTCTTTTCATCTTCCGCAGGCAGTGAGATTCCTGTAATAAGCACTGAGCAAGGGCTTTTCGCATTGCCTGAGGATAGCGAACATAAACTCTAAGGTGGTGTCCGTTTCTGGAGAATGTGCTTATTATCGGATATAGCAGCCGAAATATTGCTTGTTCAGCATCCAAGGCAGGCTATAATGTCTATGCCATCGATGCATTCTGTGATAAGGACCTTCAGGAGAATACAGTCGATTCCAGAGCACTTCTAACATGTGAGGGTATCGACATAAAAAATATCGATAGGAAGGTCATTATCGAACTTATCGATAGTTTCGATGCCTTTCCTGATGCTATTGTTCTGGGGTCAGGTTTTGAAGAACTTGACCTTTCCGGTCTTTCCTGCAGGATATTGAACAATGCTCCTGCTGTTATGAAACAGGTATCTGACAAATCTTCCTTTGCAAAAGAGATTGAGTATATGGGGATACCGCATCCGGTCTCCGGTATTGTCGATGAAGCGGAAGATATTGGATATCCTCTAATGGTCAAGCCAAAATGTGCAGGTGGGGGAAGGTTGAATAGGGTAGTTCAGAACGAATCGGAATTGAACACAGCTCTTGAAGAATTACCTCTTCTGGATCCCACATTAGAACTTGCTGATATTATGGTACAGGAATTCCTTTCCGGATTTCCTGCAAGTGTTTCGCTTATTGCCAATGGGACTAACGCAGTCCCCGTTGCAGCCAATGAGCAGCTAATAGGCGTACCCTGGCTTTCCAATCTGCCGTTCTCATATTGTGGTAATATCACTCCTTACAGGACACCTTATACAGTTCAGATGTATGAGATCTCGGAAAAGCTTGCAGAGAACTTTGGACTTGTTGGGTCGAACGGGGTTGATTTCTTGCTGACGGATAAAGGTCCTTTCGTGATAGAGCTGAACGCAAGGTTCCAGGGAAGTCTTGATTCAGTAGAAATGGCGACCGGTATTAATCTTTTTGATATGCATGTCAAGTCCTTCGATGGCATCCTTCCCACAGGTACGCCTGATATTCTAAAATATGCAATAAGGGCGGTCATGTATGCTGATAGTACAGTTAGCATCAATGAGCCGATATGTGAAAAGATAAAGTGCATGTCTATTGCTGATATTCCCAATGCGGGCTATGATGCCCTCCCTGATGATCCTCTGACCTCCATTCTTTGCAGTGGTGGTACGCGTGAAGATGTCATGGGAAATACACTCGAAATGCGTAGTATTTTAAAGGACATATTTAAGTGAACTGCTTATGCTATCGAGCTTTAATGGCAAATGATCAGACTATAAATTAAATAAAGTTGGATTCTATTACGAAGCTGCCAGATAATATTTAAATACGAAAATTGGCTAAAAAAACATTTATCTGTGTTTTCGTGGATTAGCTATAAATAACAAAATACCTAAGAAACCTAATCTTAACATATTTATCTATTCATGCTATCTTATTTACAAGGTGATATTAGTGACAGATTCAAATGATCCAGTCGTCCGGGGCTATCTAATGCAATTGATAGGTGAAGAGGGGATAGAGATGATAGAGAATATGCCGGAAGGTGAGGTCACCGATGAACAGATCGCTGAAGCCTCTGGTGTAATGCTCAATATCGTCAGAAGGACCCTTTTCATTATGAACGAGAACAAGCTTGCCGTTTGCAGGAGGGAAAGAGATTCCAGTAGTGGATGGCTTACTTACCTCTGGCAGTTGGATCTTAGTGATATTGAATCACATCTGGTGAAGGAACAGAAAAGGATTGTCAAGAACCTTGAAATGAGATATAATTTTGAGGTCGATAGTGTATTCTACACATGTCCGGAAGGTTGTGTAAGGTTCGAGTTCAAAGAAGCCAGCAAGTGTGAGTTCATGTGTCCGGTTTGCGGTGAGGACATGATGTTCGAAGACAATTCGAAGACGGTTAAAAAGCTGCGTGTTAGGCTCGATGCGCTTGAAGCGAGCAGCTAAAGATGCTATCAGCTTCCGATGCACTAAAACTGCTTAAAGATGAAGGTTGTGCAGACAACGTTATTCGGCACTGTCAGGTCGTATCAGAGATCGCTGTAAACATTGCACACGATCTTCAGAAAAAAGGGCATAAGGTCGATGTCTAGCTTGTTGAAGTGGGTGCTCTTCTGCATGATCTCGGAAGGTCACGCACACATGACATAAGGCATGCTATTGAAGGTGCTTCAATTGGGGAAGAGCTTGGTCTTGACCCTCATATTATCTATATCATAAGAAATCATATCGGTGCAGGCATAACTTCTGAGGAAGCAAAAGCTATGGGCCTTCCTGAAGTTGATCATCTTCCAATAAGCACCGAAGAGAAGATCGTAGCCCATGCGGATAATCTTGTAATGGGTGATGAGCGTGTCTCGCTTGAAAGATGTATTCAGCGAATGCGCGACAGGGGTATAGGCGAGGAAGCTATCCAAAGGGTGCAGACTCTTGCTGATGAGCTTGGTTCTTATTGATCTTATGTAGTACTGTGTATATGGATGGAAACAGTTATATAATAAAAAACCTAAAGAGGGTTTGTATTGCGGGAAGCAAAACACATTTTTACCTATTGATTTTCTCGTTTTTTGCTATGAGGTATAATTAATGGATAATGATAAGCATTTAAAAGGTACAACTACTGTAGGTATAGTCTGCACAGATGGTGTAGTTCTTGCTACTGAACAGAGGGCAACCATGGGTCACTTTATTGCAAGTAAGACCGCAAAGAAGATCTATCAAATCGATGATCTGGTTGGAATGACAACTGCGGGTTCTGTAGGTGATGCACAGCAGATTGTACGTATTATAAGTGTGGAATCCAAGCTTTTTAAGATGCGCAGGCAGGAATCAGTAACTATCAAAGGCATTACCACCCTTCTTTCGAATATGCTTAGCGGTCAGAGATATTATCCACTTATGGTCCAGTTGCTTATTGGCGGCGTTGATAAGAACGGTCCTGCTATCTATTCTCTCGATGCTCTCGGAGGCAATATCGAGGAGACAAGGGCAGTTTCAACAGGTTCCGGTTCTCCAATGGCTTACGGTGTTCTTGAAGACCGTTACACTGAGGATATGACCGTAGTGGAAGGTGTTGATCTTGCTATCCGTGCTCTTCACAATGCTATGAAGAGAGATTCAGCATCAGGCGAAAACATTGATGTTGTTGTGATCACAAAGGACAAGTATGAAAGACTGGACCCTGAAGAGGTTATGAAAAAGCGTGAACTATTGAACTGATCTTAAAAGGACCATTCTCTTTCGGATTATGGTCCAATTCACACATTTTTTTAATATACTATAATATTTTTTTAACTTTTTTGAAATAGGAAGGCTGTTTAATGGCAATAGAAGACGTATTAGCGGATCTGAAAAAGAAAATTGAAGAAAAGGTCCCGGACAACACAACTATAACCAGTGTTGAATTTGAAGGACCGCAACTCGTTGTTTATACTGAGGATCCAAAGAGCTTTGCAGACAATGGCCAGATCGTGAGGACTCTCGCGAAAACCCTACGTACAAGGATCGTTGTTCGTCCTGATCCTAAAGTATTGGTATCTCCCGAAGAAGCTATTGGGAAAATAAAGGATACCGTTCCAAAAGATGCTGTTCTATCAAATTTCCATTTTGATCCTGATGTAGGGGAAGTTGTTATCGAAGCGGAAAAACCGGGTTTGGTAATAGGTAAGCATGGTGAGACTCTCCGTGAGATCACGAAAAAGATCGGTTGGACCCCTAAAGTGGTTCGTACACCTCCAATTAAATCAAGGACCGTGAAGAACATCAGAGAGTTCATGCGTACCAATCATAAGGATAGGAAGGAAATACTCAAGTCTGTAGGCCGTAACATTCACAGAGAATGTACTTCCAAGGACCATTGGGTCAGGGTGACCTCCCTTGGTGGATGTAAAGAGGTTGGTAGAAGTTGTTTCCTATTATCAACACCTGAATCCAAGATAATGATCGATTGTGGTGTGAACGTCGGTTCTGATGATAATATGACACCATACCTCTATCTGCCGGAAGTCCAGCCACTTAACCAGATAGATGCTGTTGTGCTTACACATGCACACCTTGACCATCAGGGACTTGTTCCGCTGCTTTACAAATACGGATATGAAGGTCCTATCTATTGTACATCCCCTACAAGGGACATCATGACACTTTTGCAGCTTGATTTCATCGATGTTGCTGCAAAGGAGGGTAAGAAGCCTCCGTACGAATCCACAAATGTGCGTGATGCACTCAAACATACTATTGCACTTGATTTTGAAGAAGTTACAGATATTGCGCCTGATGTCAAGCTGACATTCCATAATGCAGGACACATCATCGGTTCCGCAATATCACATTTCCATATCGGTGACGGATTACATAACGTAGTTGTCACTGGTGATTACAAATATGGCCCTACCAGGCTTTTCGATCCTGCCGTGAACAAGTTCCCGCGTGTCGAAACCGTAATAACTGAGTCCACATACGGTGCTTCCTCGGCAGTACAGCCATCACTAAAAGAAGCCGAGAAGAACCTTCAGCAGATCATAAAGAGTACCCTGGATAACAAAGGTATCGTGCTTATCCCTGCTTTTGCTGTTGGAAGAAGCCAAGAAGTTATGATAGTTCTTGAAGATGCGATCAGGAGAGGGATAATCGATGATGTTCCTGTATATCTCGATGGTATGATCTGGGAAGCAACAGCCATCCATGCGACATATCCGGAATATTTGAACAATAACCTCAGGAAGCTCATATTCCAGAAAGGCCAGAACCCGTTCCTTGCAGAATGCTTCAAACCGGTAGATTCGAACGAGCTTAGAAAGAAGATCATAGAAGACCCGCATCCATGCGTTATCCTCTCTACCTCCGGTATGATGAACGCAGGACCTGTTATGGAGTATTTCAAGGCCTTTGCACCTGACCCTAACAACACGCTTGTTTTTGTCGGTTATCAGGCAGATGGTACCCTTGGAAGACGTATCCAGAAAGGCTGGAAAGAGATCCCGGTTTCATCCAAGAACGGAACTGAGGTTGTAAAGATGAATATGGGCGTTGAGGTAGTTGATGGTTTCTCCGGGCACTCGGACAGAAAACAGTTAATGGAATACTTCAAGAAGATGAAACCACAACCAGAACGTGTTTTCACTGAGCATGGTGATGAACGCTCATGCATCGATCTTGCAAGTTCATTGCATAAAAAATATCGTCTGGAGACCCGGGCACTTACAAACCTTGAAACTATAAGGCTGGTGTGATATCCACACCATCTTTCATTCTTTTTTGAGATCCAGCTCTCCCATGAATTCCAGAAGTTCACTGTGATCATTAAAGACCTTATCTGCCTTTTCAAGTTTTTTCGGGTCAACGTGGGTTGATACAGCAACGCAATAAAGGCCTGCGTTCTTTGCAGATTCTACTCCCAGTGGCGCATTCTCGATAACAAGACATTTCTCTTTTTCTACACCAAAATTTTCCACAGCCTTAAGATAAGGTTCAGGGTGAGGCTTTCCATGGGTGACGTCAGCGCCTGTGATAAGCAGGTCGAATATGTCAGGATAGAGCTTATTGAACATTTTATCGATTATAGGTCGGTCTGAACCTGAAACAACAGCCAAATTGCACTTGTCCTTTTTTTCTTTTAGGAAATCATACATGCCCTCGAAAGCAGTTACCTTTTCATATCGGAAGAAAAGTTCACGTTTTCTCATACGTAATTTTTCTATCAGTTCAGGACTTGTTTCTCTTCCTGCTTTTTTAAAAATAAGCTCGATAACTCCTACGAAGTTTGAACCTTCTATATCATAGATCTCCTGCCTGACCACATCGATGCCAACTTCAGAGAAGGTCTGTATCCATGCATCAGCATGAAATGGCATAGAGTTCACAAGGACGCCATCTGCGTCGAAGATCAATGTGTTGAACATATTGTCAGTTCGGGTCTAATATAACTTAAAGATTACTTGCAAGTGTCCCATTTTAATTAGTACAAAAAGTAGTTCGATGGGTTAGTGGGTTAGAAAAGATTAATTACTATACGATACAACTTATTTACTGAGGTGAAAGGTATGTCTAAATTTAACAAACGTGATTCTGAACGTAAAGGCGTAAAAAAGGTTGAGCTTTTGGATGATAAATTGATACACGAAAACCTCGACGATCTCAAGGGAGAGGGTGGTGAAGTACTAGATTGAGCACAACAATTAAAGTCAAGATCTTTCCTGATAACCCGGATGGACAGATAATAAACGTTCCTGATGATTCTACGTATGAGGACCTTCTGAATATTATGGATATCAATCAGGAACTTGTTATTTTATTAAATGATGGAAAAGCTGTTCCTATCGACGATATAGTTGTCGAAGGTACAGTCACCATCTTAAAAGCGATATCCGGCGGTTAAAAACAAAGCTGATCAATACGATCTAGCCAAAAAGTAATGATTTAAATAAAAGTTGGATATCCTTATATTGGATATCCTTTATTTTGCAAGATCCTTTAATTTATCTATTATACGCATTCTTGCATCGTTCTCTTCTCGGATCTTTGCCTCATAATGTTTTACAATATCATTGAAAGGCGTTTTCAAAGTGTAGATCTTCGTAGGTCTACCTTTACCTGTAACCTTTTCATTATGGACCGAAATCCAATCGTGCTCGCGCATTGACCTCATTGCAACACTAACTTCCGGTTGACGGAGTCCAGTCTTCATCTCTATTTCTTGAGATGAGGATTCGCTCACATTTGAAAGATAGGCTACAGTAGTCGCAAGGTTGCGTGTCATTCCCAAACTCTTCAACGAATCGATAATCTCTTCGCTAGAGTCATCTAATAGCTTTCCACCAGTGCTAATCATGTCCATCACCGTACCAATTATATATAAAGTACATTAAGTACCCAATTTAAGATATGCGATTATTATATTTAAATCCTTATGTATCACACCATATAGCTATGATTTTGGAATGGATGCACAATGATATATATAAGCTTTATTATAAATTGCGAGGACATCTCAAACATTGTGTTTAAAATTGCCTAATATTTTATGTTAATATATAATTATTTATTTTTTTATTAAATAATATTTATCCAATTTAGTCAATAAATTAAAAGAGGGCGTATCATTAGCATATTTTTAATTATATATTTTTTATATTCATCTACATTTTCTTAATATTATTTCCAGATATGCGACAATGTGCGCACCTACTATGCTAATATTATTCAACATTTTCAACATATTTCTAAAATGTTGGGGGCTTCGATATTAAGGTTTTGTAGGATTATAATAAAATGCTCATCAAGAATACATTTATATTCCATGTAAACAAACTGAACATAGGCAAAAGTCAAAATTTCAATTATGAAATAATCTATCTATCCCCTCTAGAACTTCGTCATATGACTTTTGCCTCTCGATCATATATCATTGCAATGTCAATACTGAGAAGTAGTTGGCTTAAATATAAAAAAGTAAATGGATGAAAGTCACAGACGACCTTCGACCATTTTTATATAATTAGTATTTTTATATTAGAGCTTTTCAGCAATTTGAACAGCATTCAAGGCTGCTCCCTTAAGGATCTGGTCACCGCAGACAAAGAACTCAAGGCCATGGTCTCCAAATACAAGGTTCTGTCTTATTCTGCCAACTTCCACATCATACTTTTTAGTAGCGTTCAATGGCATTGGATAGATATTGTTCTCAATATCATCCTTTAATTCAATACCTTCGACCTTTCCTAATAATTTCTTTGCATCAACCGGATCGATCGTTCTTTCTGTCTCTATGACAATGCTCTCACCATGCACTCTCATGGTCGGTATCCTTACACAGGTACAGCTGATGGAGATATCTGGCTCAGAGAATATCTTCCTTGTCTCCCAGACTACCTTCATTTCCTCACGGGTATAATCGTTTTCCTGGAAACTGTCAATATGGGGTATCGTATTGAAAGCGATAGGATATGTAAAGACCTTGTTCTTAACCTCTTTACCTTCAAGATAGTTCTTCGTTTCTTCGGTCAATTCGCTCATGCCGGCTGCTCCAGCCCCGCTGGTAGCCTGATAAGTGCTGATGATGACCTTCTTCAACCCATATTCCTTATGAAGTGCGTATAAGGGGATCGCTGCAATGGCAGTTGTGCAGTTCGGGTTGGCAATAAGCTTAGAATCTCCGATCGCATTGGCATTTATCTCGGGTACCACCAACGGAACCTCATCATCGTATCTGAAAGCACTGCTGTTATCGATAACATAGCAGCCGGCACTTGTTGCCTTATCTGCATTTTCCTTGCTCCAGTCACCACTTATCGCAAAAAATGCAATATTCAGTTGTGAATAATCTGCCATATCAGCATTTTCAATAGTAATAGCTCCAAAAGGAGTATCTATTATCTTGCCTGCACTTCTCTCTGATGCAAAAAGCCTTAGTTCTTCCACAGGAAAGTTCCTATCGTGTAGTACTTCTATGATTTCCCTGCCTACTGCACCAGTAGCACCCATAATACCTACTTTGTAACTCATTTTAGTTCATCCCTTAGTTGCTGGAAGTTCATAGAATCCCAATTCTTAAAAAACCTATCGACAATTCAAGTCCCAATGCTAAAACACTCTATCATCAACAAAGGTTTTTCACAACATTTTCATTTATGATAATATAAAATATCTTATAATATCTTGGTTGATCTTCATAAGCATTAAATTCATAAGTAGGATTCGGCAATGAGAATCCTGTTATAGTAACAAAACCATATTTAGCGGGGGCAATCAGATATCCTTGAAGGTTGAGGTCTGGCAGATATTTCTCATATTGACAATAGCTTTGCTTTTTTGGTTTCTTGAATGTTTCTTATTCGGATGGATCTGATCTTAAAATCATATTAATGGAGCTATCCCTTACAAAACTTCCAATTATAAACAAAAAAAGAAGTGGATGACACCATCCACTAAGAATTCTTCAAAGTTCATTTCCCATAACAGTCTTTAAGATGCTCAGCTGATGGTGGTGTTGTAACAAGGCTTACACCAACGGCAACGATCATTGCAATTGGAGTTGCCACAATTATGGGGTCGACAACTGTCCATGTTCCTGTGAGCAAGGTATCAACTCCAAAAAGGGCTTTGCATATGCCAAGAGGTACTGCTTCCTTTGAATGTATGAATGTCAACCAGAACAAACTTCCTGCTGTACCCACCAGAAGACTCGCGATCGCACCTTCTCTTGTCATCCTCTTCCAGAATAATGCACCTACGTACATGGGAAGGAAAGCCGCTGCACAGAGACCGAAGAAAATAGCAGTTGCCCTTGCGATGATGCTTATGGGCAGTATATATGCAAGGATCACACTTGTAATAATGGTCAAAGCGATCCCAAGCCTTGTTATGTTCACTGTCTGCCCGACATCTCCTTTCTTGATAAATTCACGATAGAAGTCATGTCCGATGGCTGTTCCCATTGTATGGAACTGTGAGCTCAATGTTGACATTGCAGCTGCAAGAAGTGTCAGCATGAACAGTACCACAAACAGCTCTGGCATAGCACTGTTGATGTACTCTGGAATTATAAGGTCAGTATTTCCCTTACCGGCTACAACTGCAATAATTCCCTGTGTTTTCTGGAAATATACGTTTGAAAGTGCACCCACCGTAAAGGCCACTCCAGTCATCATCAGTATGAAAGGTCCACCTACAAGTACGGCACGGCTTAGTGCCCTGTCATTCTCAACGGTCATGTATCTGACGGCAAGCTGTGGCTGTGCAAGAACCCCTATGCCCACACCAAGGACAAGTGTGGATACCAATGTCCACCAGATCGGTGATCCGAACGCTGGCATGGTTGTCCAGCCCAAATGTCCTCCGGCAACAAGTGACTCCGGTACAAGTCCTGTCATACCTGAAAGTGCTTCGTGTGCTGCCGTTACACCACCAAGCTTGATGTATGTAAGTGCAAGAAGTACGATCATTCCAATGAACATAAAAGCGCCCTGCAATGCATCGGTGTACATAACAGCGATCAGCCCGCCGGTAATGACATAAGCAGCTACTATGATCGCCAGTATGAGTACTGCAATATCATAATTGACCCCAAGCGTGGTCTCAAGAAAACGTGCTCCGCCTATCAGGACAATACCTGCATAAAGGGGCATGAAGATGCCAATGATAGCTCCTGAGAATCCCTGTATGAATCGCGACTGGAAACGTTTGCCTAAAAACTCCGGAAATGTTACGGCATTAAGGCGGGCACCCATACGCCTTGTGCGTTTTCCGAATACAACAAAAGCAATGAATATACCTACGACGATGTTCATCACTGCCAGCCAGAGAAGTCCCATCCCCAAAGCTCCAGCAGCTCCGCCAAAACCAATTATCGCAGAGGTACTAATAAAGGTCGCACCATAGGAAAGGGCAAGAATGTAGGGATGAATACTTCTTCCGGCTACCATGTAGTCGTCTATTTCTTTCGTTTTTTTGTATCCAAGTAATCCAAGGTAAAAGATTATCATAAGATAAATAAGTACGATCACTCCAAGCAAGGGTGTGCTAACTGCCATTAAAGTTCCTCCTGCTCTTCTTCATTCCAGTTCAATAAACCATATATTATACAACCCAGGGCACTTATGATGCAAAGCACATAAGCCATCCAGATATAAGGGTCATCTATTCCTAACATAATTATCACCATTTTTAATGTACATTTGATTATGTCACATGTTAACATAAGCCATACATTAATGTTTCGTAGATCATTTTATGAAATATATTAGAATTATAAATATATTAGAATTATAAATATATTAGAAAATGTATTGATGTTCGCAAAAGGTAAGAATTTTTATTAAAGTGAATATAAAAAAATAAGACTACTATATTGATATTTAGTGCTCTTCACATTACAGCTTCAGCAGAGGTCGTTATAGCTATGACCTTGAAAAGCCCCTTCCATCTCTTACATTTGCTTTATATAATATATCTATTTTTATTTCATAATACTATAAATAATGGAGAAGTATATATAGATATATTTAATATTGTACATGGGGATTCCAGGGGCAAACTAAGATGATTGAAAACGAGAATATTCTGAATGATCTGGCTACCGAAGGATCTTATAGATCTCTGGATGGATCGATTATAACTCTGGATATCTTAAAATCAATATTTGATGATATTCCTTTGATCATGATCCTTGTGGACCATGAAGGTAAAATTGAGAACATCAATAAAACCGCTACCATTGCATTAGAAAATG
>JAIORD010000027.1 GCA_021108275.1 Methanococcoides sp. | reverse complement strand
GCCCGCGGAGATTCGAACTCCGGACCTCCGCCATGTCAAGGCGACGTCATAACCAGCTAGACCACGAGCCCATATTGCTTATTTGTTGTCCAGTATATTTGGAACCTGAACAACGCTTCTGTTTCGTTTTTGCTCCAAACCATGTCGCTTGAAGCAAACTCTTATAACAGAGTTAAGCTATAAAAACTTTGTCACTATAGCCTATTTTCAAACATATTTAGGATCAATGCCCAAATAACTGAATATCAGTAATTATCCGCATTGATAGACGTGATTGAAGGAGAATCACCACAAACAGGACATTTCGGATTCTTACGCACAGTAATCTCATCAAACCTCATTCCCAAGGCATCGTAATAGATCATGCGTCCCACAAGCGGTGCCCCAAGGCGTACAATATGCTTGACGACTTCCGTAGCCTGCATGGTACCGACAACTCCCGGAAGAATACCCATGACACCGGCATCCCTTGCAGCATCTGTAGAAGGTGAACGTGCGAATATACAACGGTAACAAGGCCCCTCGTGTGGCAATATGGTCATCACCTGCCCTTCGAACATGAAGATACTTCCATGGAAAAGGGGCTTATTCTGCAACACACAAGCATCGTTCAACAAATAGCGTGTGGCAAAATTATCAGAACAATCGACCACAACGTCATAGTCCTTAATTAGACTCTCCACATTATCAGGTCCAACACGTATCTCATATGTTAGTACATTGATATCCGGATCCAGCCTTTCGACATATTCCTTTGCAGAACTCACTTTTGGCTTGCCGAGATTTCCCGCATGGATGACCTGTCTTTGAAGATTGCTCATCTCCACAACATCATCGTCCACAATACCAAGTGTGCCAACCCCTGCAGCAGCAAGGTACTGTATAACAGGTGAACCGAGTCCGCCTGACCCGACACACAGGACACGTGATGATAGAAGCCTCTTCTGCCCCTCCTCACCCATCTGCTTCATGATAATGTGCTTTGCATAGCGTTCTTTTTGATCTGGTGAAAGGCTCATATTCAGCATATACAATTAAGATAATATAAATAAGCAAGTGCCTACAACTGCGTATTTGTCATGGTTTATAATTGTAATTAAAAACAGTTATATATAGGAACTTTGCTTAGAGAGAGGACATGGATTCATTTAATGCAATAACGGCAGCCATATTCCTGCCGTTTATATTTGCCGGGTTGGTACCCGTCATGGAAAAGCTGCTAAAGCAACGTATCGGCTGGTTTGCAGTCGCTACAGCCCTTGCCTGTTTTATACTGATTGGAATGGCAGCGCCAGGCGTCATTGAAGAAGGACACATCGTTCAGGGAACGATCCCCTGGATACCATCAGCAGGAGTGGACTTTACAATATACGCAGACGGACTCGCGATGATGATCGGATTTATCGTATCCGGCATAGGCGTCCTGATAATGTCCTACTCCAATGGGTATATGTCCAAAACAGAGGACCTTAAACGATACTACCAATATCTCTTACTTTTCATGGGTTCCATGATAGGAATGGTCTTTTCTGGAAATACCATACAGCTTTTCATCTTCTGGGAACTTACCAGCATCACATCCTTCATGCTCATCGGATACTGGAGGCACAAACCCGAATCCATATACGGTGCCACCAAATCCTTATTTCTCACAGCCTCCGGCGGACTTGCAATGCTTGCAGGTTTCCTTCTACTCGGAAACATCACAGGTTCATTTGACCTGACAGCCATATTGAATGATCCACAGGTGATAAACGCCATAAAGGAACACGAGCTTTTCCTTATAACATTGATACTCATATTCATTGGTGCAGCAGCTAAATCTGCACAGGGGCCTTTCTACATATGGTTACCCAATGCAATGGAAGCCCCAACACCTGTAAGTGCATTCCTACATTCCGCAACGATGGTAAAAGCAGGCATATACCTTATCGCAAGGATACACCCGATATTCTCAGGAACTGAAGCATGGTTCATCCTTGTGAGCGGAACTGGGATCATCACAATGCTCGTTGCCGGATTCCTGGCATTCAGGCAGACAGATATCAAAGGAATCCTCGCATACTCGACCATCAGTCAGCTTGCATACTTAATGACAATGTACGGCTACACTACATACCACGAGCCTGGCATTGGTGTTGCAGCAGCTACATTCCACCTCCTCAATCACGCCACCTTCAAAGCCTGCCTCTTCCTTGTCGCAGGAATAGTGGCGCACGAAGCAGCCACAAGGGACATACGAAAGCTCGGAGGCCTGCGGCGTGAGATGCCCATAACTTTCATAATCGCATGTATTGCCGGCCTTTCCATGGCGGGGATACCGCCACTTAACGGATTCCTCAGCAAGGAAATGTTCTACGAGTCATCCCTTGAGATGGGAGCCTCCATAGGCGGCATATTCACATTCCTCATCCCCGCATTAGCCGTACTCGGAGGAGTTTTCACATTCGCCTATTCGATAAAGCTCATTGACGGGATATTCCTGGGAAAGCGTGACAAAGAAGCTATCCCACACCACATACATGAACCCCCAATGACAATGCTGATCCCACCGGCATTTCTGGCATTCCTCATAATACTATTCGGAGTGATCCCATCATTGCCCACACATTACATCATCGAACCGGCAGTATCAGGAATCCTTCTGGAAACTGCACATCTGCATGTAAAGCTCTGGCATGGGTTCACGATATCCCTTATGATGACCATCGTGACATTCATACTGGGCATACTGATATACACAAAATACGACAGGATAGCAGCATGGCAGGATAACTTCAACATGAAGAAGCCCTGGATAAGCATCAATTACTATTATGACCTTGCAGTCGATTCCGCAAAAGGCAATGCATTCAGGTTCTCCTCGAGAAGCCAGACAGGAAGTATAAAGCTCTACATGATCGCCATGCTCCTGCTGATGATAGCACTGATAGCGATTCCGGCTGCGATACTTGCAACCAATATAGTGCCATCACAACTGAACTTCGACATACCACCCTATGAAGCGATACTATTAGTGCTTCTCATTGTTGCGGCACTCTCAGCAGCGATCCTGCCAAAATATCTGCCAGCAATCATTGCGCTCTCAGCTCTTGGCTATGGAGTCAGCCTGCTGTTCATATATCTGAAAGCACCTGACCTTGCATTGACACAGATATTGGTAGAAACCCTATCCACCATAATATTCCTGCTTGCAATAACAAAAATACCCCAGAAATACAAGGAAAAGATATCCTTATCAGTATTCACAAGAGACATACTTATCGCAATAACCGTCGCAACAAGTGTATTTGTAGTACTTATCAATGCGACACAAGGCATAGTAGATCCTTTTGCATCACTGTCCCATTATTTCATCGATAACAGCCTCCTCCTTGCAGGCGGTCACAATATAGTCAATGTCATAATCGTGGACTTCAGAGGTTACGATACCCTGGGAGAGATATCCGTAATGTGCCTTGCAGCACTTGGTGTCTATAACCTTATACACAGCAGGAGCGAGGAATAATGACGACTATAATAACAAAGACCATCACAAAGATATGCATCCCACTTGTGATCCTATTCTCCATATCCCTGCTACTGGCAGGCCATAACAATCCAGGCGGAGGATTCATCGGTGGCGTTATGTTCGTTTCAGTGATCGCACTTTCATATGTTGTTTTCGGATTGAGACATATAAAGACATTCTTCAACCCGGATTGGGCCAAATGGTTTGGTTTCGGCCTGACCCTTGCATCCTTAACGGCATTTTCAGCCATGTTGTTCGGACACAATTTCTTCAGAAGTGCCGTGGAATTCGTCCACCTCCCCCTTTTCGGAGAGATAGAGCTTGTATCTGCCGGTCTTTTTGACATCGGCGTCTATTTCGTAGTGATAGGTTCACTGCTATTCATATTCAAAAACGTAGGTGACGATAATGAATAATTTTTTACTTACCCTCACCATATCCATACTATTTGGGATCGGAACATTCCTGATACTCAGGAGAGACATGATAAAGGTCATCATCGGGCTGTCAGTACTGTCCCATGCAGTGAACCTACTGATAGTATCAGCTGGTGTGTTCGAGAACGGAAAAGTACCCATCATAACAGGATCAGGACACGGCGGAGAGGTAACAGGCACGATCTACAACGACAATCTTGCAGAGGGAATATTAGCCCCCATAGTTTCCGCAGGATCACATGTCGAATTTGTTGACCCGCTCGTACAGGCACTCGTGCTTACAGCCATTGTCATCAGCCTTGCAACGACTGCATTCATACTCATCCTCGCATACAGGATATACGAGGAATACGGAACTACCGACATACGTGAGCTGAGGAGGTTGTGGGGATGAACATATCAATGACACACCTGCCCATCCTCCTGGTAGCAGTGCCGATACTGATGTCCGCACTTATGATATTCCTGCGCTCTAATGCAAATGTGCAGAAATGGCTCAATGTATCGGTCTCGTTTGCCATGATGCTGATAAGCATTATACTTCTCCTACAGGTCTGGAACGGAGGCATTCAGGTCTACGAAGTAGGAGAATGGGGCAAATATGGAATTGTGCTTGTAGCTGACCTGTTAAGCTCAGGAATGGTCGTGCTAAGCTCATTAGTATCATTCCTTGCTTTACTATATTCCCTTGATTACATTGAAAGCAGGTCATTGAACTTGACCTACCACTCCCTGTTCAACCTTCTTGTGGCAGGTCTTAATGGAACCTTCCTCACAGGCGATATCTTCAACATGTTCGTATTCTTCGAGATACTGCTGTTAGCCTCATGTGGACTTGTTATAGCCAACGAGAAAGGAGGCGTGACAAAGAGTTCCGACAAAATGGAAGCCACTTTCAAGTACCTTATACTGAGCATGATAGGCTCCATTGTCATGCTCATTGCAGTAGCTTCTCTTTATGCCACAGTGGGCACCCTTAACATGGCAGATCTATCGGTCAAGATCAGTGCCATGAGCGCTGCCGGAACACTTCCATGGCATACATACGCCATTGCACTCTTATTCATAGTTGTCTTTGGAAATAAGGCAGCCATATTTCCAATGCATTACTGGCTTCCCGATGTACACCCCACAGCACCATCACCCATTAGTGCCATGCTTAGCGGCGTTATGATAAAAGTAGGAGCTTATGGGATCCTGAGGGTATTCTTCCTCATATTCAGGGATGCATTGTTCCTGCTTCAACCCATAATAATCCTGCTCGCACTTGTGACCATCATAATCGGAGCAGTCTCCGCGGTAGGACAGAACGATGTCAAAAGACTGCTTGCATATTCAAGTGTAAGCCAGATAGGATATATATTCCTTGGAATTGGCATCGGTTCAGTCTATGCCCTGACAGCGGCACTTGTATATCTGGTCAACCATGCCATCGCAAAGTCCATGTTGTTCCTGACATCCGGAGGTATAATCCACCATGCAGGCACAAGGGACATGCGTCAGATGGGAGGCATGAACAAGACCACGCCGATCATGAGCATAGCATTCCTTATAGGTGCAATGTCGATCGCAGGCCTTCCCCCAATGGGAGGATTTGTGGCAAAGTTCATTCTCTTTGATGCAGGACTTCGTGCAGAATACTACATACCCGTTGCAATCGCACTGTTCTTTGCAGTGTTCACTCTGTTCTATATGTTCAGGGCATGGTTGTTGATGTTCTGGGGAGAGACCAGAGACGTTGAAGAATATGGCAAATATTCCTCACACAAACCATCGCTGATGATAGTCTTCCCGATATTGAGCCTTGCAGCCCTTGTATTTATCTTCGGGATCTATGCAGAACCGCTTGTAGCCCTTGCACAGGCGATCGCGGAACAACTTATCGATCCGCAACCATACATCGATGCAGTTATGACGAGGGCAGTACGATGAAACGATATATCCTTTACTCAATGTTCCTTGGACTTATCTGGTGTTTTGTCCACGGAACTGTAAACTTCAACAACTTCCTGATAGGGGCATTACTTGGGCCCATCGTTATCAGACCTTTCAGATCACTCTATGGGTTTGAGAACAAGATATCATATATGAATATAGTAAGGAAGATACCGAAATTAATAAGGTTCTTCTACGTCCTTTTCATAGAGATAATTAAAGCCAATGTGATGGTAGCCAAGATAATCCTTCAGCCAAAGATGAATATAAAGCCAGGCATCATTGCAGTCCCAATTCGCACTAAGACAGATGTAGGAATAACTGCGATTGCCAATACGATCACACTCACCCCCGGAACACTGACAATTGATGTTTCAGACAACAAAGAAGTGCTTTACGTACATGCTATCGATGCATCTGATCCACAGGGACTTTGTGATTCCATCAGAGATGATCTGGAAGAATATGTACTGGAGGCATTCGAATGAATTCACTGATATTTGATATTTCGATCACATTCATGGTCATTGCTATAATACCATGCATATACAGAGTGATCAAAGGCCCGACTATCCCTGACCGTGTTATCGCAGTTGATGCAATGACGACCGTAATAGTTGTTATACTGGGCATCTACTCATACATGCAAGAATCTGCATTCTTCATGGACGTAGCTCTGGTCCTTGCAATAATCTCCTTTGTAGGAACAGTGACCATTTCCAAATATCTTGATGAGGGGGCTGTATTTTGATAGAAATAGGACTTATTCAGGATATCATCAGCACATTTCTACTTTTAGTAGGAGCATTCTTCGTATTCCTTGGGATGGTAGGATTGATCCGCTTGCCTGATGTATATAATCGTTTACATGCCACTACCAAGATAGGCACACTCGGTGCATTTGGAGTGATGTTGAGTATTGTGGCAAAATTAGGACTTGAGCCCATAGGAGTAAAAGCCATAACAGTTGGTCTTTTCATTCTACTCACAGCACCAGTTGCCGCACATATGATAGGCAGAGCTGCTCACAGGCACGGAGTAGGTCTTTGTAAAGAATCCGTCATTGATGAATATGGCAAAGAACACAATAAATGATGGAGATAGATAAAATAAAAGGTCCCTCGGTCAATTATGAATAACAAAACACCGGTCATTCGGGCCGACAGCGACAATTTCGAAGAGGAGCTGTCAAAGGCTGCCAGCATTATCAAAGAAGGTGGCACCGTTGCTTTCCCCACAGAAACGGTCTACGGTCTGGGAGCCAATGCTCTGGACCCTGATGCCGTGAAAAAGATCTTTGCAGCAAAAGGAAGACCTGCAGACAATCCGCTCATAATCCATATCTCCAGCAAAGACCAATGCAGAGATCTGGCAGAGGATATAAACCAAACTGCATTTATGCTCATGGATGAATTCTGGCCAGGGCCACTCACACTTATACTGAAAGCAAAAAGAATAGTGCCTGAAATTACCACCGGCGGACTTGATACAGTCGGCCTTAGAATGCCTGCCAATGATATTGCACTTGAGCTTATAAGAAGGTCAGGCACAGCAATAGCAGCACCCAGTGCCAACACTTCCGGGCGACCAAGTCCCACAAGTGCTGAACACGTCATACAGGACCTTGCAGGAAAAATAGATGCAATTATAGACGGAGGAGTAGTGGAGATTGGTCTGGAATCAACGGTAGTAGATGTTACCGGAGATATACCAGTGGTCCTGCGTCCCGGACAGGTCAGTGCAGAAGATATCAAAGAATGTGTCGGGCACGTCGAAATTGGATATACCGACAGGACCCTTGAGGAAAGCGAGACTGCGAGATCACCAGGAATGAAGTACACGCACTATTCACCTGAGACAAAGGTAATACTCATAGAGGGGAGTCCGGAAGATGTTAAAAGTACAATGCTTGAGCTGATAACAAACTGCCACAAGGAAGGAAAAATAGTCGGACTTCTTGCAACTGAGGAAACATCATTTATGATAAATGCTGATGAGATCTTTTCACTTGGTAAAAGAAATAAACCTACCCAGGCAGCCCATAGTATATTTATGGGTCTGCGACATCTTGATAATAAGGAAATCGACCTCATCCTTGTCGATGGGACATTGAAAACAGAAGGAATAGGAGCTGCCGTATTCAATAGGTTACGTAAAGCGGCGGACGAGATAATAAAAGTATGATCGGGAAGTGTATCCACTGAAAACAGAAAAAAAGGAATACAATGTTGCAAGACAGGAATACTTTGCAATCACAAAAAGGAACAAGAAGCTAGCTAAGGTGGACATGCTCATCCTCGGCACAGGACTTCTGCTCAAATACATTGGACGTGCAGACATAGGAGAACACTTCATGTGGCTCGGATTCATTCTGCTGGTCTACGTATTCGGTACGAATATGCTGGCACGCAATGACCTTAAAAAACACGAACCATAATTATTTTTTAATAAAAAAGTAAGAACTTCGGAGGTACATACCTCCGAAAGTACTTCATTACTACAATACTTACATACCCATCTTCTTCATCATTTTCTGCATATTGAACTTACCGCCACGAAGTCCCTTCATGGCATTTTGCATCATCTTGTGATATTTAAGGAGTTCGCGTACAGCATCCGGACTGCTACCTGAACCCATGGAGATCCTCTTGATACGCGCACTACCGATCAGTCTTGGATTGAGGAGCTCCTCATCGGTCATGGAGTCCATAAGAACACGATAACCTTTCATTTTATCTTCAGTGACCTTGTAAGCATCATCTGAGAGCTTAGCCCCCATGCCTCCAAGCGGGAGCATCTGCATGATCTGCTTCATAGGACCCATCTTGTTCATTGCCTCAAGCTGTGAGTACATGTCCTTGAGAGTGAAACGGCCCCGCATCATGGCCTCCATGTCAATGTCCTCTTCGGAAAGGGTCTCCTCTGCCTTTTCGATCAGTGATTTGATATCACCCATACCAAGAAGACGGGAAATGAACCTGTCCGGTTCGAACTTCTCGAGGTCGTCCGGGGTTTCGCCCACACCAATGAATGCAATGGCGGAATTCGTCTCGGAGACAGCGGACAATGCCCCGCCACCTTTTGCAGTACCATCCAGCTTGGAGATGACCACACCGGAAATACCAATCGAATCATTGAAAGCCCTTGCCTGCTCGCTTGCCTGCTGACCAATAGCACCATCAAGGACCAGTAACTTGTAATCCGGTTGTGCGATCTCGTGGATCTGCTCCATCTCATCGATGAGGTCAGCTTCCAGAGAGTGACGGCCTGCCGTATCCACGATAAGTACATCGTTCTTCTCAAGCTCCGCCAATCCCCTTTCCACGATCCCCACAGCATCGGGATTACCTACCTCGCCGTAGAATGGAACGTTCAATTTGTCACAAAGGGTCTTCAACTGTTGATAAGCACCCGGACGGAACGTATCTGCACAAATGACAGCAGGCTTCATTCCTTTTCTCTGGAAATAGCGGGATAGTTTGGAAGTGGTAGTGGTCTTACCACTGCCCTGCAGACCGATCATCATTATCGTTTGAGGCTTTAGCGGAATGTCAGCGCTTCTACCCACGATACTGATTAGTTCCTGATAGACGATCTTGATGACATGCTCACGAGGGTTCATGCCTGGCGGAACTTCTTCCTTCAAGGCACGTTCCTTGATGTGACTGGACATTTTCATCACAAGCTTGACGTTGACATCTGCCTGTAACAATGCCCTCTGTATATCCTTAACGACCTCAGTGACCGTTCGTTCATCGATGCGCCCAGCGCCGACCAGTTTCTTTAAAGCGTCCTGAAGGGAACTGCCGAGTTTATCCATTACCATATAATGATCATCCTGTGAAATTGATATAAAATAAAGTATGATTTAATGTGTGATTACCTGAAACAAAGAGGTGAGCTTTATTTAATAACCTTTTGAAAACAATAGTAATTAAAATAGAAAATATTTAAACTTATAGAACCATAACAAAGATATAAAGTTAGATCAGTATTAGTGAAATTAATATTAGAAAAATAGTAGATTGAATAGCGGGGGATGGATTCGAACCATCGGTCTACGGGTTATGAGCCCGTCGGGATCTCCTGGCTACCCCACCCCGCTAAGAGTGAGTTATTCATGCATTGTGTGACTGTACCACACTTGCAACCCTACTACTGCGCACTGGCATATATAGTTTGCGTACAACCTGCATTCGGGAACTACTTTTGCCCCCTGTTAAGGTATAGATAAGGATAACAAATGATATCAGGCCATAAATCTTTAAATATATCGCAACTAATAGGGAATCGGTGAACAGATGCCACATAAATGTACCCGATGTGAAAAGATATTCGAAGACGGAGCCGAAGTAATTCTAAGCGGCTGTCCGAACTGTGGCTGGAACAAGTTCCTTTATGTAAAGGACATGGAGCCTGAAGAAGAAGCCAAAGAAAAAGAGGTCCAAGTACAGCCAGAGATAGTGGACAGTGTAGAAGAGGACATCCCGGCAGAACAGTTCATCAGAGAAATAGATGATATCATCGGCATTGGACATCAGGAAAGAGAAGGAGTTGAAGAAGAAGGAGAACGCGTAGAGTCCGTAAGAATACTCGGACCTGGCTCCTATGAACTGAACCTGAACTCCCTCTTTGAAAGGGACGAGATAGTCATGGCCATAAAACAGGATGGAACATATGCAGTAGACCTCGCCTCCGCTTTCAGAAAGAAAAAGAAGAAAAACGATTGAAACATAGGTACATCAGTTGATTGTAGATCCCAACTGATCATTTCAAGCGATTATCATTGAAGTCTGGGGAGTGGATGACAGGAACCTATGACAGAAAATGGGAAATTGACCTCCTGAGAGGAATAGCGATCATACTGATGGTTTTTTTCCATCTGCTCTATGACCTTGAGTTCCTGGGTTACCATGAAAGTAATGTCCAGACAGGGATCGTTTACCTGATAGGAAGAGCAGCAGCAATTTTATTCATATTCGTAGCAGGTATATCACTTACATTAAGCTTCTCAAAACAACTTGAGCTAGGGCAGACCAAACCTAAATTTACAAAATATGTAAAAAGAGGATTTAAGATATTTTTGTGGGGGATGGTAATCACTGCCGGAAGCTACATCTTTTTGAAAGAAGGTATTATCATATTCGGAGTACTCCATTTCATAGGAGTTGCCATAATACTTTCATATCCATTTTTGAAATATCGCATCCCAAGCCTGATAGCAGCTATTTTGATAATGATCACCGGGATGCTGCTGCGAACAATTACAATAGAACAGCCATGGTTGCTATGGATAGGCATCCAGCCAACAGGATTTAGATCATACGATTATTTCCCGTTGATCCCATGGTTCGGAGTGATGCTAATAGGTATTTTTATAGGAAATGAACTGTATCCGCAATGCAAAAGGAAGTTTGCCCTTTCGGACATTTCCGAGTTTCTCCCCATAAGGATATTAATGTATATGGGTAAAAGATCACTGCTTATCTATCTGCTTCATCAACCAGTACTGATAGCTATCCTCTACATTGCAGGATTTGCAGACCTAAGCCAATTCACATCATGAAATATTAATGATGCTCAGAAGAAATCCGAAAGTCGGGTCTGCCTTTCATCGAGCTTGTCCAGTTTTGTGACACCCACACCTAACAGGCGTAATTTATTTTCCCCATTGAATTCCTGAAGCAACACTTTTGCGGTTTTTCTGATAGTAATAATGTCATCGGAATATGCAGCAAGTGTTTTTGCTCTTGTATAGGTTGTGAAATCTGCAAATCTGACCTTTATTGTAACGGTCTTGAACAAGTATTTCTTCTTTGAAAGGGAAGCATGGACATGCTCTGAGAGAGTATCCACCACACTTTCCAGATAGTCCATATCAGAAGTATCCTTATCAAAAGTATCCTCTTTACTGATGGACTTAATCTCCCCGCTATCCTGAACTTTCCGCCCGTCAACACCATTGGCAAGCTGATGCATTACCAGACCGAACTTACCAAACGTCTCACGCAACTCCTGGACATCATATACAGCAAGTTCCCCGATCGTACCGATTCCCATCTGGCCCAGCATTACACTCGTTTTCTTGCCAACACCCGATATTCGGGAAACATCCAGAGGATAAAGGAAAGATCGGACATCCTCAGGCCGCACAATGGTCAAACCATCGGGTTTTTGGTAATCTGATGCTATCTTTGCAATGGACTTGTTAGGGCCTATACCAACTGAACAGGTGATGCCCTCCTTTTGAAAGACATCTTCTTTAATCTGTAACGCCAGTTTTTCAGCCTCATCAAGCCCGGAAACAACATCGGAAACATCAAGATAAGCTTCATCCACACTTACTTGCTGGAACTTTGAAGAATAGCCTCTGAGCAGTTCCATAATGGAGTTGGAGACCTTCTTGTACAGAGGCATGTTAACACGCAGATATACAGCTTCAGGACAGAGACGATATGCTTTTGAGATAGCCATTGCGGACTTTATCCCAAACTCACGTGCCTCATAGGAACAGGTGCTTACAACACCCCTGCTACCCTCTTGCAGCGGATCAGAGCCAACCACCACAGGCAACCCTTTGAGTGTAGAATCTGCAGCCACTTCCACAGATGAATAGAAGCTGTCCATGTCAATATGAAAGATCATTTTAATAGTCTCACCAGCCCCATTCATAAACAACATGATTGAAAATGTTTGTGCACATTAGCAGACATTCAGGAAAGGATATAATCCATAAAGAACATTATTGGTCCATTAAGTATAGAGCCATAGGAAATGAACAATGTACAGGTACATAGCCATTGCAGCATATTGTGTAGTCCTTTTCCTGACACTTCGTGATATCAGGATATTCCGCCGCACAAAATTTGATTCATACAGAAAGGGAGCAATTAAAGGGATAGTTGCATCCACAGTAGTACTACTGGGTATAATAGTAGTAGAGATCAATGCAGATATCGGACTGGTGATAGTTTTCATAGGTCTTTACATAAACCGCAAAGGGATGCGTGAAAATGTATTCAATGAAGCGAACACTGTCGAGCGACTTCTGGGAAAGAGCGATATAAATTGAGCAGTCACATTCAAATAAAGCATTAGAAGATGCCCTCAATCCAAAAGATATAAATGTAAAGGTTTTCTATAAGGCGATACTCTTAATTATATCTATCTAA
This sequence comes from Methanococcoides sp., assembly GCA_021108275.1. Lineage (GTDB taxonomy): Archaea > Halobacteriota > Methanosarcinia > Methanosarcinales > Methanosarcinaceae > Methanococcoides. The sequence goes on along the minus strand of JAIORD010000027.1, from coordinate 142,854 downwards.
ATTTACTGGAGATACTTAAATGGGAAATATTAGACAAACACATATCAAGAACATTTCATTCCGTCTGGTCGAGAACTATGGAGACGTTTTTACAACAGATTTTGACAAGAACAAGCTTCTCGTCTCTCAATACACAACTATCGAGGGCAAAGTAATCAGAAACCGTGTAGCAGGTTACGTTACCCGCAAGATCAGATATCCTAAATTAATTTAAGTCCGGGAAGTGGAACGCTATGTTCGAAGGAGTATTACCGGCGCTTATAACTCCGTTCACGAAGGATGACACCATCGACAGGACCGGTCTGATAAAGAATATCGAATTTGCCGAGAATGGCAAAGTGACCGGTGTAGTTGTCTGTGGCACCACAGGTGAATCTGCCACATTATCCACGGCAGAGCACATGGAGGTCATCGACATCGCAGTAGAATGTGCGAACGTACCGGTAGTTGCCGGCACTGGCTCGAACAATACAGCTGAAGCAGTGGAACTAACAAAACACGCCGAAGAGGCCGGAGCCTCAGGTGCTCTTGTAATATCTCCTTATTACAACAAACCGAACAAAGCGGGACTCATATCCCATTTTAGAACAATAGCAGAAGCAGTGGAAATACCTATTGTGATCTACAACGTGCCTTCACGCACAGGGCAGGACATTCCACTGGAAGTTATCACAGAGCTTGCCAAGATCGATAATATTGTAGGGATCAAGGAAGCAAGCAGTAGTATTGACAAAGCATCACAGATAATCGAGAACACAATGGACGAGGACTTCATGGTCACATCAGGAGATGATGGACTTACCTTACCCATGATGAGTATCGGCGGATGTGGTGTTATATCCGTGGTAGCTAACATTGTGCCAGACAGAATGAGCAGGCTTGTCAATGCCTTCAACGAAGGCGACACAACAACCGCTCAGCAGTTGCACTATGAAATGGCTCCACTTATACGTGCTCTTTTCACAGAAACTAACCCAGTACCAATAAAGCGTGCAATGGAACTTGTCGGCCTTAATGCAGGTCACTTAAGGCCACCCCTTGCACCGATCAGTGCTGAAAATGATAAGCTCCTTACAGATTGCCTTAAAGGACTCGGGTGTCTACAATGATAAATGCAGGAGTTACAGGTGCTTCCGGACGAATGGGGAAGCTCATCATCGAGAACATCATCAAGATGGACGGAATACAGCTCTCTTCCGCTTTCGATCTTATGAACATCGGCAAGGATGTCGGAGAGGTTGCACAAGTCGGAAAGCTCGATGTGAACATTTCTGATGTAGCTGATATGGCAACCGTTCTGAAAGAATCAAATACCGATGTTGTAATTGATTTCACCATTGCCCCTGCAACCGCTGCAAACGCACCAGTAGTAGCTGGAGCTGGAGTTGACCTTATTATAGGAACAACCGGATTCAGTGAAGAACAACGTGATAACATCGAAGATGCCATAAGCAGGAACGGTACCTCAGCAGTTATCTCACCGAACTATTCAGTTGGTGTCAATGTCTTTTTTAAGATCCTTCAGGAAACAGCAAAGTACCTTTCAGAATATGACATCGAGATAATCGAAGCCCACCACAACAAGAAGAAAGATGCACCAAGCGGAACTGCTATGAAAGCAGCAGAAGTCATCAGTGAGACTTTGGGCGGCAAGGACTTTGTTTACGGACGCGAAGGTCTCGCACCAAGGGATAAAGAGATCGGCATACATGCAGTTCGCGGAGGAGACATTGTTGGCGATCATACTGTCCTCTTTGCCGGAGATGGCGAAAGGATAGAGGTAAAGCATCAGGCACATTCCAGAAATGCATTTGCATCAGGCGCAGTAAAAGCAGCCATCTGGATAAATAATGCAGGACCAGGCATCCATACAATGGATGATATACTGGGCTTCTGACCCTTTTTTTCTTAATTCAAAATAGAAAAGATGTGAGCATCAGAGCAGATGCTCTCCTATATCATCTGAAATGATGCGTTCACAATATGAACAGCGGAGAATGGTCCTCCGCCCATTGGAACTTACCGCGAACTTAGAGGTAACCGGTTCATTGCTATTAGAGATACAGTTCGGATTTATGCACCTGACAACGCCCTCGATCTGTGAATGGATATGAACAATATCTTTTTCAGATACCTCGAAATTCCTGATGATATTGATAGTCGCATTAGGAGCTATCAGGGCGATCTTATCGACCTCCTCAACATTGAGTTCCCTGCCTTCGATCTTGACGACATCTTTTCTGCCATGAATACTGGGTGCATTGATAAGTACACTTACAACCCTTGACGAGGAAGTTGGTATATTCAGTATCTTAAGAACGTTCAACGCCTGTCCGGCATTGATGTGATCTATAACAGTACCATTCTCAATGGGATGTACACGTATTTCACGTATTTGTTGATCTTCACTGCTCATTCCAATGCCCCCATAACAAGTGCAAGAAGTGCCATTCTGATCGGTACGCCATAGAATGACTGTTTGAAATAACACGCATGCTTAGTATTGTCCACCCTTGGATCTATCTCATTCGTCCTCGGCAGCGGATGCATTACCTTCAGCTCAGGTTTCGCTTTCTCAAGAAGTTCAGGAGTGATCAGCAGACTGTTGGCCACCTTACGATACTCCGCAGGATCTGGAAAACGCTCCTTCTGAACCCTTGTAGCATAAAGCACATCGATATCCTCAATGGCATCCTCGATAGATTCGGTCTCTGTAACCTTTATATTCCTGCTCTTAAGGTCCTCGATGATCTCAGCAGGTAACCGCAACTCTTTCGGAGAAATAAGCGTTATCTCAGCACCATAAAGAGAAAGGGCATAGCAAAGCGAATGCACAGTCCGGCCATACTTAAGATCCCCCGCAAGAGCGATCTTCAAACCGTCCAGATGGCTTTCCCTGCGTATGGTATAAAGATCGAGGAATGTCTGCGTAGGATGATGCCCTGCGCCATCCCCTGCATTCAGTATGGGAACCGATGAGAACTCCGAAGCAAGCTGTGCAGCTCCTTCTTTATTGTGCCTTAGAACTATTGCATTGGTATATCCATCAACCACACGAATAGTATCTGCAAGTGTCTCACCTTTTGCAATTGAGCTTGCATCCACGGAACCAAGACTTAAGACATCCCCGCCAAGACGCATCATTGCGGTCTCAAAGGACATACGAGTTCTCGTACTTGGCTCAAAGAACATCACACCAAGTACCTTGCCCTTCAAAATATCTGACTTTGTCTTGTCCCTGGCTATGGGTTCAAGCATTTCTGCAGTATTGAGGACATGATCGATCATATCCCTTGAAAAGGATTTCATAGAAATAATATGCAAGTCTTTGAACGTCATTCACCGTGAAGAAGAATTGCATGAAATATAATGTTTACCTATAATAAATTATTATCAGAATAAAATATTAATATAATGCAGAGATGTATTCGTTCATTCATCAAGTTCAGTCAGGAACTTCACCCAGCCCTTTGTATCTTTAACTGTACACTTCCTAGCCTCTTCTTTGAATTTAGTCATGCGCTCAGGACCTGGCAATTCCTCTATCTCCTTCAGGTCCATAACAGCACGCAAAAGCCCCGCAGTCTTATCGAAGATCAATTTTGCCTCCCCAACGGTCATCTTATCCGTACCCAGCATATGTTCAAAGGATCGTGCCTTCTCGGAAAGAGAAAGAATGCACTGTTCGATTCGTTCCTTATCAGCATCGTTCAAACTTGGCTTATTGATAAGCTCCCAGGTAATCTCATGAAGCGGGATTATTTTACCGTTGATCTCCACCTCATCAGGTATCCTTTCACCACACCAGAACAACTGACGATGAAGTCCCGCAAGGAACTTTTTACGCTGCTTCTCAGTCAATATATCTTCTTCTACCATAATATGAGCTCATTAATAATGACTTACTTTTAACAAATAGCATCAACTATTAAGTATTATAACCATATATCCGGTTTGATTTATACTTATTCAACAACACTACGTAAGTTCCAAAGGGTGATCATATCAACACAATAATTCAAGTAGCTCTTGACCTGCTGGAAATAGACCGTTCCATCCAGATCGCAAAGGAAGCCGTCGAAGGAGGCATAGACTGGATCGAAGCAGGAACACCACTAATCAAGAGTGAAGGAATGAATGCCATTCGCCAACTAAGGAAATCATTCCCGAACCATACGATCCTTGCCGACATGAAAATAGCAGACACCGGTGCATTTGAAGTGGAGATGGCCGCCAAAGCCGGTGCGGATATTGTCATGCTCCTGGGAAATGCCGATGATTCCACGGTCCTTGATGCCGTCAGATCAGCACACAAATACGGAGTGAAGCTGATGGCCGACCTGATAATTGTCGAAGATCCGGTATCAAGAGCAATTGAACTGGAACTAATGGGTGTCGATTATATCAACATGCATACAGGGATCGATCAGCAAATGACCGGTAAGGATCCCAGCCCCATACTTGAGAAAATGACAACGGCAGTTAGCATTCCAGTAGCTGCCGCAGGAGGATTGGATGCTGCAAGTGCCGCAATGGCAGTAAAAGCAGGTGCAAGTATCGTCATCGTCGGAGGAAATATAACGCAATCCGACAATGTGACCGGAGCTGCGAAAAAGATACGAGAAGCCGTTGATTCAAAGGAGATTCCTGAAATTGCACATCGGACCCTCGAAGAAGAGACCCGACAACTATTATCAGAGGTATCCACCCCGAACATCACCGATGCAATGCACAGAAAAGGAGCCATGAAAGATATCCACACAATGGTTGCCGGAAAAAGGATGGTAGGTAAAGCTGTGACAGTTCAGACATTCGAAGGTGACTGGGCAAAAACTGTCGAAGCTATCGAAGTTGCCGGTGAAGGGGATGTAATTGTGATCTACAACGGAAGTCGACACATATCACCATGGGGAGGACTTGCCACCCTTAGTTGTCTCAACAAAGGCATAGCGGGAGTGGTAATTGATGGTCCAGTAAGGGATATCGAAGAGATCCGAGAGATAGGGCTTCCCGTCTTTGCCACCAGTAATGTACCTAACGCAGGAGACCCGAAAGGATTTGGCGAAATTGGGGCATCCATACACTGCGGCTCACAAAATGTCAACCCTGGAGATTACATTATCGGAGATGACAACGGAGTGGCCGTAATACCCAAAGAAAGAGCATATGAGATAGCAAGGCGTTCCAAGGAAGTTGAGAAGAACGAAAAACGTATCTATGAAGAGATAAAGAGAGGGAGCACGCTTTCTGAGGTCCTTAACCTCAAAAAATGGGAGAAAATGTAAATGATAGAATTATTGAAAGTGCTTGTTTGTATGCCATTTCTCCTTTACTCCTGCTACTCAGATATTAAGACACGAAGGGTCACTAACAAGCTCTGGCCAATAATGCTTGGTGTGGCAGCTCCTTTGATCATCTATGATATTGCCCGATATGGCATCCCCTATGTGAAATGGACGATCATATCGTTCATATTAATATTCATTTTCGTTTACATATTGTTCTATTTCGGAGCCTTCGGTGGAGCAGATGCCAAAGTGTTGATGGCGATATCATTGATACTGCCGATCTACCCTGCACTGGACCTGATCAACTACAATTTGCCTGTGGCAGGTATGCCACCAATTGGCCTTTTCACATTCAGCGTATTCGGGAACTCGGTCTTGCTCACAGTGGTCGTACCGCTGGGACTTTTCCTCTACAATCTCACACAGCCATCTCTGAAAGATACCCTTAAAAGACCTCATTACATGTTCATTGGCTACAGATCTTTGACAAAGGACCTTGAACGCCCCCACATTCGTCTTATTGAAAAGTACGAGGAGAGCGAGGGGAACGTGTCACATCGATTCACAACGGGTGGCATGCAGCTTGATGAAGATACAATAACTACAATAAAGGAATATGATAAAAAAGGGCTTATTGAGAAAAGGGTATGGGTCACCCCGGGACTGCCATTCATGATACCCATAACAGCCGGTTTTATCAGTGCGGTTATCTATGGAGATCTTATATTCCAATTGACACTTTATTTCCTGCCATAAATTGGAATCACTTGCTGCCTTTTTCAAAGGCAGCTATTTCTTCCATGAAAACAGAACCATATTTCTTTAACTTGACCTCACCGACACCAGTGATGCCAATGAACTCCTTTTCATTTTTTGGAAGTTTCGCAGCCATCTGCCTGAGACTTGTATCTGCAAATATGATATAAGGCGGGACATTTGCCTCCACAGCAAGCCTTTTGCGTAGTTCCCGAAGCTTATCGAAGAGTTTTTTGTTCGGACGTGATATTGGTGTTGGAGACCTCTTTACCTTTGCCTTTGCCGGAACAGATGTTCTTTTTTGAGCACCGGACTGTGTTGTCTTGGCCGAGGACCTCACCGTCTTTGAAACAGCCTTTTTCGGATCAGCGTATCTAGAACTGACGACTGCAGAACTGCTTGGCCTTGATACACCAACAGGTGCTTTCCGGGGTTTGATAGTAGTCGCCCCCATAGAGCGTGTCAGGTGTACCTCACCGCCCTCAAGGACATCACGGCTCTTCTTGTTAAGAAGAAGTATGGGATATTTTCCTTCCTTTACATCAACATGACCCAGACGTATCATTTCCCTTGCCATTTCCACCCATTCGGACTTAATGTACCCGTCACCGGTGCCATAGCTTTTAAGGCAGTCATGTTTATAGCCTATTATTTTCTTGGACTTCGAGCCTGTAAGGATATCCACGATATGCGTCAATCCAAAGCGTTCATTTACCTCATCGACACAGGAAAGGAAGGTCCTTGCAACCTCGGACGCATCATAAGTGTCGCGCGGGTTCAAACAGACATCACAGCTTCCGCAATTGTCGGACTCCAGCTCTTCTCCAAAATAACGCAATAAAGCCTTCCTGCGACAGGAAGTGCTTTCACAATAATCTATCATTTCCTGCAACTTCGTCATTGCGATATCGCGCTCAGACTTTTTGGGTTTCTGATCAATTAAATATTTGATCTTGTACCAGTCAGCCCGACTGAAATACAAGATACATTCACATTCAAGGCCATCACGCCCACCCCTGCCTGTTTCCTGATAATAGCCCTCCAGGTTCTTGGGAAGATCATAATGGATGACAAAACGAACGTTCGGTTTATCTATACCCATACCAAAAGCAACAGTAGCCACAATGATATCGACATCGTCCCTGATGAAACGTTCCTGATTATCCTGCCTTTTGGCATCGTTCAATCCTGCATGATAAGGAAGGGTATGAAATCCTTCACGGTTCAGTTTGGTGGAAACAGATTCAACACTCTTCCGGCTGTTGCAGTATATGATACCCGAATTTCCACGCTGACCCTTAAGGAAACTTACCATGTCACCATAGGTATTGTTCTTGGGTCTTATCTCATAGGAAAGATTAGGACGATCAAAACTCGCCACATAAATAGAAGGAGAGACCAGATCAAGTTGTTTGATGGTATTTTCCTTTACCTTCGCAGTAGCTGTTGCGGTCAGAGCTATCACAGGAACATCAGGGTACTTCTTTTTTAAAAATCCCATACGCCGATATTCCGGCCTGAAATCATGTCCCCATTCAGAGATACAATGAGCCTCATCGATAGCAAAAAGACTTACATTGACATGACTAAGCAGCTCCTGAGTGCTTTTCATGCAAAGGCGTTCAGGTGCAACATATAATATATCCACATGCCCTTCGACGATGGCACGGGTCGTTTTCTGAACTTCGTTATAACTTAACGTACTATTAAGATAAGCAGCCGAGACCCCATTACTGACAAGTCCGTCCACCTGGTCCTTCATCAGAGAAATGAGAGGGGATACCACCACAGCAAGCCCATCCATTATGAGTGCAGGTATCTGGTAGCATATTGATTTGCCACCGCCTGTCGGCATTAATACAAAAACATCCTTTTTGTTCAGAACATCATTGATAATATCCTCCTGAAGAGGACGGAATTCGCTGTAACCAAAATATTTCTGGAGTGTCCTGTACATATTTATACCGAGATTAAGCTAGTGATACAATTCTGAAAATGTATTTCACTATATTTAACATGCAACCATGCAGGGTGAAAGTAATTGATATAGTATCATTGAGTTTTCCATCGATACTATTAAAACCAACAAACATATTAAAGCACAGTATTATCTAAGAAATTCACTAATATTGATCATTATCACATCATAACTGGAGTTCACATTCATGGTAAAAGTCGAGAAATTCATACCAAAGGCTATAGACAGGATCAAGGAACAAGCAAAAGGAAAGACGATAATCGCACTTTCCGGCGGTGTTGACAGTTCAGTCTGTGCAGTACTTGCATACCGGGCTATTGGAGATGACCTGATACCCATCTACATCGACACAGGTCTTATGAGAAAAGGTGAGACTAAAAGGATCAAAGAGATCTTTGCGGACATGAACCTGCAGACCATAGATGCAAAGGACAGATTCCTCGAGGCACTTGTCGGCATCAAAGACCCTGAAGAGAAGAGAAAGGTTGTCGGAGAGACATTCATTCGTGTCTTTGAAGAGGAAGCACGCATAATAAATGCAGAATACCTGATTCAGGGAACTATATATCCGGACAGGATCGAGTCTGACGGTGGAATCAAATCCCACCACAACGTCGGTGGACTACCGGAACACATCGATTTCAAGGCAATAGTCGAGCCTATAGATGACCTTTACAAGGACGAGGTACGTGAGGTCGCCTGGGCACTTGACCTTCCTGAAGAGATCTGCGAGAGAATGCCATTCCCAGGACCCGGGCTTTCCGTAAGGATAATCGGAGAGGTCACCGAGGAAAAGGTAGATGTCGTGCGTGAAGCGAACGCGATCGTAGAGGAAGAGCTCCTGGAACAGTTCAAACCCTGGCAGACATTTGCAGCCGTCATAGGAAAAGGAACCGGCGTCAAAGGGGATGTCCGTGTACATGGCTGGATAATTGCCGTACGCGCTGTCGGTTCAAGGGACGGTATGACCGCAGAGGCACTTGAACTACCCTGGGAGACCCTCAGGAAGATCGAATCCAGGATCTCCGGCGAGATAGCATCAGTCGCAAGAGTACTTTACGACCTGTCACCAAAACCACCTGCAACTATCGAGTTCGAGTAAATGTCACTAAATAAAGCCGTATTAGATATACGCGACCGTCAGCGTATAAAGCCATCATCTAACGATTATCCTTCTGCCGTATGGAGAAGCACAGATCACTGTGACGGAAAGACAGTTGATACACTGACCATCATCTTCAAGACATCAGGCTGCTGGTGGGGAAAAGCTGGAGGCTGCACAATGTGCGGCTTTGTTTATGATAGTGCAAAAATACCCCCACAACCAGAAGAACTTGAAAACCAGTATGATAACGCTATGAAGAAGGGCGAGAAGTTTGAAAGTTTCATGGTGAAGATATTTACATCAGGAAGTTTTCTTGATGAAAATGAAGTGCCAGCAGAAACAAGAGCTAACATCCTGCACAACCTGGCATCCGATGAACGTATCTTTAAGGTCCTTGTTGAGAGCAGACCTGAGTTCGTTACTGAAGAGACCCTGAAAGCCTGCAAAGAAGCACTTGGAGATACTGCATTTGAAATTGCTATCGGGCTGGAGACAAGTTCAGACAATATACGGAAGAACTCCATCAATAAGGGATTCACGTTCGAGGATTACATTACAGCCTCAAACGTGGCAAAGAACAACGATGTGAGCATGAAAGCATATCTGTTGCTGAAACCACCGTTCCTGTCCGAAAAGGAAGCACTGGAAGACATTGTCAAAACGATTGATGATGTTGCAGATCATGCACAGACCATCTCGATAAACCTATGTAATGTCCAGAATGGTACATATGTGGAACAGCTCTGGCAAAGGAGCCAATACAGAACACCATGGCTTTGGAGTATCGTTGAGATCCTTAAGCGAACAAAACAACGCCATCCTGATCTGGCAATAACTTCCGACCCCGTGGGTGCAGGTTCAAAACGTGGCCCTCACAATTGCAAGATATGCAGCAGGGATGTTTCAGATGCAGTACATCTGTTTTCACGCACCCAGGACCTGAAGGTGCTTGAAGGGCTGACATGTGATTGCAAACAGACGTGGACAAAAGTGCTCGAGTTAGACGATTTTACCTATGGCAGTCCAATACTGGACCGATAAAGCCAAAAAAGGATGAGAGGACACCTTATTCGGTGTCCTTATACACCATCGTACCAATACCCTGATCAGTGAAAAGCTCCAGCAGTACTGAATGGGATATGCTGCCATCGATAACATGAACACGATCCACACCACCCTCAACACTTGCTTTTGCACTTCTCATCTTCGGGATCATGCCGCCACCGAGAATACCATCTTCTATCAGTTGTTCAACTTCGTCCACACCAATGCGTGATATGCGTGTTGATATATCGGTCTGATCTCTGAGAACACCAGGCACATCGGTCATAAGTATCAGTTTCTTTGCATTCAGAGCATCTGCCAGATCACCTGCAACCGTATCAGCGTTGATATTCAGGGCATTCCCCTCAGAATCCATTGCAATTGGAGATATGACTGGAATATACCCATTTTCGGTCACAATATTGATGATCTCAGGATTGATGATCTCAGTATCCCCCACCCAACCAAGATCAACGTCGTGCTCAATATCTTCGATTAGAATTTTCTGAGTGGGCTTTTTCTTTGCCAATATCATATTCCCATCTTTTCCGGAAAGACCGACACCTTTCCCACCATGTTTACTTATAAGGGAAACTATGCGGGTATTGATATTTCCGACAAGTACCATCCGGGCAATTTCCATGGTCTCATCGTCAGTTATCCTCAAACCACCCACAAATTCTGACTTTTTGCCCATGCGTTCCATTTTTTCGGTTATTTCTGGTCCGCCGCCATGAACGATCACAGGATGAATACCAACAAAGCGCAGGAGGACAATATCCTGGATGATATCACTCATCACCTGAGGATCGACCATGGCATGTCCACCTACTTTGACGACCATAACAGAATCGTGGAATTCCCTTATGTAAGGAAGTGCCTCGATCAACACATTCTCTCTTTTTCCTGTCATATAGGTCAATAAAGATTATACATCGTATAAAGCTTTTTGATTTAAGGAGCGTAAAAGAGAACAGCATAAAGCTTGAAAGATATGTCAAAGGGAATTAGCAATAAAATTCAAAAAGAAGAACTTGCAGGCCCGAGTCAGAACCTACAATAATTGAAAATATTAGACAGTTTCCAGTTTGATTATGCCTGGTTTTTGTTTCTTGACAAATGGCTTGTTGATCTTGTCAGGCATCCAGTCAGGTTTGTTCTTTGGTGCAGCGACCATCTCTTTCCAACCCACGAAAACATGGACCTTCTTAGTGCCGCGCTCACGAAGCATGATGTTTTCTGGCTTCTTTTTGGTACCCTTGCCCCTGTTAGCAACCTTAAGAGCTGCCTGACGTGGCTGTTTACCCGTGAATACGCCGCTTTCATTGCCTTTTTCGTCTCGTAACACAAAGTTTCTTGTTTCAGACATTTTATCACCTTACTAACCCGATATCGGTTATAGGTAGTTGTACTTACGAAATATAAATAGTTTTCTTTTAATGTTGCCTTTTGATTATGATTCTGGATGTGAAATAGCCCGACAAGCACATTTATAGATCAAAAATGATATCAAATCAAATATAAATATGAAATGCATATAAATATATTAGTAAGTGTTGCACATGATAAAATACGACCATATAACAAAACATTTACATGCAATGAATCTGTTTGTGTTGGTTACTATTCAATAATAGATACAATCATTTACTTAATCCTTGTTCGAGGCTATAAATATGGAACTTCCAATTGCGCAATTTCCTGATGTACAGGCAAACAGACCAAAAATACCCATAAATCTTACACGTGTGGGTGTTACCGGAGTTAAAAAGCTTGTTGAGATTAAGAGAAAGGACAAACGTCCGATCGTACTGATCTCAACCTTTGAGATCTTTGTGGACCTACCTTCTGACCGTAAAGGTGCAAACCTTTCACGTAACTTCGAAGCTATGGATGAAGTTCTTGAAAAAGCCATTAACCTTCCAGTCTATGAGATAGAGGAACTCTGTAACGATGTTGCTAAAAGCCTTCTAAGGCGCCATGAATACGCCACTCGTTCAGAAGTACGTATGAAGAGTGAATATGTTGTCAAAAGGGAAGCGCCATCTACAAAAATGAAATGTCAAGAAGTAGTGGACATATTTGCAGAAGCGACCGCAACAAGACTTGAAGAGGGTGACATCGATGTCAAGAAACTCATTGGAGCCGAGGTCGTTGGCATGACAGCATGCCCATGCGCACAGGAAATAATGAGGGACAACGCAAAAACTGCACTCAGGGAACTTGGAGTCGAACTCGAGACCGTCATGAACTTCCTGAACAAAGTACCTATGGCTACCCATAACCAGAGAGGACGTGGAATTATATCCCTCGAGGTCAGTGGTGACGTTGATGTCTCCCTTGAGACCATTATCCGTATCATCGAGAGTTCCATGAGTTCAAGCATAGTAGAGCTCCTGAAGCGCGCAGATGAAGCACTGGTAGTTGAAAGAGCACACCAGAACCCTAAGTTCGTGGAAGATTGTGTCAGAACAATGGCGCAGAATATAGTCAGTGAATTTGCCCATGTGCCTGACAGTGCACTCGTTACCATTAAGCAGATCAATGAAGAGAGCATACACAGACATAATGCATTTGCAGAAAGAGTTGCCCTTCTTGGTGATCTCAGAGACGAGATAAAAAATAATTGATGTGAGGATCAAATGAACGAAGTGCCCGAAACCGTTGATATCGATGGCAAGCCAATAAACGTTGGCATCAATGTACGCTATATCAATACCGACACCATCGGAGTGATAGAGGAGATCATGACCGATGAGGAGGGTACTTGGGCACTTCTTGATACCACACAATTATATTACAGGATCGATACACTGCAAATAACCGAAATGGTATCGACCAAAGGAAAGGAACACGTCCTTACAGAAGAGGAAACAAAGGAGCTTGTTAAAGCACGTTCCGAAGAAGGTCAGGAAAAAGTGGAAGAAGTATTCCAGGCAACTGGTGGCGGTTGATCACCCCAACCATCAACCCGATCAACAATTATAGAGTGCGCGTCCTTTTCGCAGCACTCAAGATAACTATTTTTAATGATTTGTCACATATTTATTAGCATCTAATCTAACGCTTTTTGATACAAGTTCAGTGTATTACTGATCAAGTAGTGTCAGTGATCTTATCCACTCACCTTTAGGCTCCCTCGAGGTCCCTACAACAAGTCTCTTAATATCGCCTACCTGTTCAACTACGCCCTGTGCTTCGATCAATTCTCCTTTAAGGGCCTGACCAGCATAAGTATGAGTGTATGAAAGGACATGGTCGATCTCATCGTGGTCGATCTTGTATATGGAAGGGTTATCGAATGCCAGTTCTGCATCGGTTACCATTGCTTCTATTTTTGCAGTACCGATGTCTTCGCCACGGGAAATAGGCGAACTTATCTGATCCCAGTCTCGAACGAAAAGGAGATCAAAATATGTGCCACCGACCATCCCCCTGTTCCCTTTGCGCTTTTCGTGTAGAACGAATTCTTCAAAAGAGATCTCAGGGATACGTTTGTTGTAAATGCGACGCCACATATCCACATCAATATCCTCAATGAATCCACCTTTTGCCTTTGCAACTGCAATAGCATCCCTTGCCTTGAACCAGTCCTTGCCATATACAACAAAATCAACATCGGACATATCGTTCTGTAAGCCAGGAAGGAAAGAGCCGGTAACGCCCATCTTTTCAATAGGTATACCGGCTGCATGCAATACTTCATAGACGGCTTTTACCCTCTCATCCTTTTTTATGAGTTCTGGAATAGGGTCTGAAGGATGGAGAATGACCTTTACCTGATCTTCAGGAACTACGTGGACATCCTGAACCCATTCAGGCTTGTTATTACGCATAAAATCAAAAGCAACATCGAAATCATATTTGCGATAATTCATCCCATTGAGCTGACGGTCCCCGGTCTCATCGGGCACATATCTTAGCACACACCTGACACCTTCAGGATGGAAATAGTCTGCAACCGCAAATATCCAATCGTCTTTGGTAATTATAAAATCTCTGATACGTGCTTTGATCATTATTATCTTCCTGGTTTAGTTATAGCTAGGCAAATGTACTTGGGATTAATAAATGATTACATTAATCAATCGAATTATGAAAGTTCCAATGAAAGAGCTATTTCGTCACAATCCGGGAACTTATGACATTTGATGCAACCAATCCATATTTTGTGCGGGAGAGTTGCCTTGTCCACACGTTTGAAATGATTTTTCTCAAAAAAGACAGGTGCATACGTCAATGTGAAGACAGAGGTAGCCCCGAGTTCACGAGCATCATCAAGGCATGCCTCTAACAATTGTGTACCAATACCTTTTCCCCTATATTCCGAAAGAATAGCAAAGGACAGGACCTCTGCAAGATCAGCCCATAATACCTGCAAACCACAGCAACCTACAACATCGCCATCGATATCGTAAACATAGAAATTACGTATGGACTCATAGAGATCACTGACAGAACGATGGAGCATCAACTCCTGCTTTGCATAAAAACTGATGATGCTCTTGATCGCATCAACATCCTTCAATGTGGCTTTTCTGATCAAAACACAAGCTCCTTAACCTGAAAACAATGTTAAAAGAATAATGGCGGGCGTGAAGGGATTTGAACCCCTGATTTACAGCTTAGGAGGCTGCCGCCATATCCTGGCTAGGCCACACGCCCTCGAGTAACCCTTGTAATGTCAATCAATATTTTAAATCTATTGGTCAAAATGCATTGCAACAGAAAGATATGCAAAATGATGAATATCACCATCCGGATGTGTTAATATCGATACGATAAAAATAAAACGGCAGAGATGATTTCATGATGAAGTAATAAAAAACAGATTTTTAACAAAACCTATAAATAACATCCATCATTATGATGAACTGCGCGAAATGCCCAAATGGAGATAACAAAAATGAAGATAGTACATGCCCAAACCGTTCTTGCAGAAGAACAATTATTAGCATTAAAAGATAAATGCAACAACACATCAACTAAAGAGGCACTTAGCATTGCAGTAGAACACTATCTTGAATGCGAATACACAGAGATGAACGAAGACATGTGGACAAAGAAACTTGAGAAGATCGTTCAGAAGAAGAAAGAACAGAAGGCTTAAACGTTCTTATTTTTTGTTGTGTGGACCAAAACATAAGTTGTTCACATGACGAACACTTACTTATTATTCACTTACTCGCCCACTTAATCGATTACCTATTCGAATAATTCACTCTTTTACCGACCTATCAACAGAAGATCTTCAACCTCTGATGAAACTTCGATTTCAAACAGCATATCTAATTGAAATAACACCCAAAGCCCATAGCTTGATAAGATGAGCAATAGAAGGAGGAGAGCGGGGGATAATAGATCGAACAATTATGGATAAAGACATTTGAACTGAACAGTTGATCTTCTGAATATATATGAGTTAAATAGAGATGAATAGATAATATATGATCAGATGTATACGCAGAATATATACCAGCATTCTTCATTATAAACTAAGATTGTGATATTATGACAAGTAAACTAAGTTCAGTTCTTGAAAAGAAAGGTCCGATAAAAAAGATAGGCGTCCTTGGAATGGGTTACGTAGGCATTCCTGCAGCTGCTTTATTTGCAGATTCTGAAAATTTCGATCTTGTCCTTGGGTTCCAGAGAGATTCGCCAAGTTCCGGTTACAAGATCGAGATGCTGAACAATGGAGAAAGTCCATTAAAAGGAGAAGAGCCCGGTCTTGAGGACCTACTTCGAAAAGTTGTGGATGCAAAGAAATTCGAATGCACCCCAGATTTTTCAAGAATATCCGAACTTGATGCGGTGACGTTGGCAATACAGACACCTTTCTCGGACCCGGCAAGCCTCCAGCCTGATTTTAGTGCCCTTATCGAAGGTATCCGCAATGTCGGGAAATATCTCAAAGAAGGAATGCTCGTAGTACTGGAATCCACAATAACACCCGGAACAACGGAAACTCTTGCAAGGCAGATCCTTGAAGAAGAGTCAGGACTTAAAGCAGGAGAGGATTTTGCACTTGCGCACGCCCCCGAAAGAGTGATGGTCGGACGCCTTTTAAAGAACATACAGGAACATGACCGTATCGTAGGAGGTATTGATGATACCAGTACGAAAAGAGCTGTGGAACTCTACAGTCCTGTTCTGACAAAAGGAAAGATCATACCCATGACAGCAACTGCTGCCGAAGTTACGAAGACCGCAGAGAACACTTTCAGAGACCTTCAAATAGCAGCTATCAATCAGCTTGCATTATATTGTGAAGCAATGAGCATCAATGTATATGATGTAAGAGCAGGCATCGATAGCCTTAAAGGGGAAGGCATTACCCGAGCTGTGCTTTACCCGGGTGCAGGAGTAGGAGGGCATTGCCTCACTAAAGATACATACCATCTTGAAAGAGGGGTCACAACAAGCACTGGTGAACTTGACTATCCTGAAAACACAGATTCCATTTTTGTACTTGCAAGGAAGGTCAACGACTTTATGCCAAACCACATGTACCACCTTACACAAGAAGCCCTGAAGCGCATAGGCAAAGATGTGAAAGGATCGAAAGTGGCGATCTTGGGATGGGCCTTTATAAATAATTCAGATGATGCGAGAAACCCACCGTCCGAACCATACAGAAGTCTCCTGATCGAGAACGGTGCTGAAGTGATGGTACATGACCCTCACGTCCTGAACTATCCCGATGTAGAGATAATGAAAGACATCGATGAAGTTATGGAAAATGCCGATGTCATTGCAATCCTGACAGGACATTCGGAGTACTTCAAGCTCGACCCAACAGAGCTTAGATCAGTGACAGGAAAGGAGAACACTGTGATCGTGGATGGAAGGAATGTTCTCGACCCGGATGCATTTATCGATAATGGATTCGTTTACAAGGGCATTGGCAGGGGCGACAAGAACGAACATCCCATAATTTGATATATGTGAATTTCCTATTTTGAAAAGGTAGGCAGTTGAAATAACTGCCATCTTTATTGATTTATTATTATTGATCTCGTACTGTCCTTTACTATTTTTGTACTGATTTTTAAGCACATCCACCCAGAACAAATATTAAATTTTTATACAGAATAAACAATATAGTTATACTTTTATAATTATATCCAATATTTCCCTGCAAATCTATGCAGGATCGGAAATCGTGACCAATACAGGCAATTTATATAGATCGTTCTTTAAAAAAAATACAAAAAACGATAGCAAATGCTCATATAAAGTTCGGCAGACAAAAACTCAGAGATCCATCATATTCATGTGCTCCACATGTGAAAATTCATCCACATTGAACGATCGGGCCTGTCGTGAACAGATACTTTCAGCACTCCTTAGAGAACCACTTGCTGAGAGAATTGTCCTTTCCCATCTTTATGAACGTGATTACGAAAGCAAAGAGATGGAGATCCTTTATGAGCTTGCACACTTGCAGGAAACACTTGGGAACCATATTGATCTGGACCTTTCGTTCAATTGTCAAAAGGGAACATCTGGAAAATATTGTTCAGATAGAAACAAAAAGCTCAACAATATCATCGAAACATCAAAGAATGACCCTTTCAGATCGATCCAGCTTCTCGGAGAACTTAGGGAAGAGAAAGAAGGAAAAGAAGGATCGAATGGGCTGAATATTGTAGATGCAGTTCATGAAGGCGATGAGTGTGGCATATGTACAAAACGTTTCCATTCGGTCGTGAACGAGATATGGGAAACAGAAAAGGGATTGAGACGATTCATTGACCTTGATGAGAACAGTACATTGGACATTGATTATGACCAATTGATAAAACCAAATGTAAGACCGGCATTCTCCACATCAAGGATATACATAGAACCCCCTGAACTATCAGAGTTCCTTGAATGTTACGATATTAAACATAAAAATGGAAGAGACCTACAAGTCTCCATCTATGAAATGACAGACCGCCCTGAAAAATTGTACATGATAATTCCCAGGGAATATAACCTCGATGCAAATAGTCTTAAAATGGTTGAGAGAGTTCGGAAAAAACTGATACGTTTCAGACCAGATGATATGAACTTTGCAAACCCTGCTAACTCAAGGGAGTATTTCCGAAGGATCGGAAAGAAGATGCTTGAGGAAGATGCAAGATCACATAATATAACACTTGCTCCCGCAGATGTGAACACTTATTCTGAACTTCTGGCAAAATACACTACAGGACTTGGAATACTTGAAGATATTTTGTCTGATACAAGGGTTACGGATGTTTATATCAATGCCCCGGCAGACAAAAATCCGGTGCATGTGGTCATCGATGGAGATGAATGTGTCACTAACATATTCCTATCACAAGATGACCTGGACTCCATGGTATCAAGATTCCGTGCCATAAGCGGCAGACCTTTTGGAGAAGCTACCCCGATACTCGAGATGGAACTTAAGAAATTCGGCGTCCGTGTTTCTGTCATAGGAGACCCATTGAGTGCGAACGGGCTTGCGTATGCATTCAGGAAACATTCCAGAAGACCATGGACACTACCAAAACTCATTGCCACAGGGTCCATATCCCCCCTTCACTGCCGGCCTATTGAGCTTTCTTATGGATGGAGAAACATCCATCCTCGTTGCCGGAGAAGTGGGGGCAGGCAAGACCTCCCTTTTGTCTGCAATGATAATGGAAATACCACAGAAATACAGGATACTCACCATCGAAGATACCAGAGAACTACCTATCGAAGACCTTCAGGAACTGGGCTGGAAGATGCAGGGAATGAGCTCACGGTCTTCCATACTCAGCACAAATCTCGAAATTAGACCGGAAGTTGCACTAAGGGCAGCACTGAGGCTTGGAAATTCATCGCTTGTCAGAGGAGAGGTCAGAGGAGAAGAAGTGAAGGTCCTCTATGAAGCAATGCAGGTCGGAACTGCAGGCAATTCTGTGCTTGGCACGATCCATGGGGCATCTGCAAGTGCCGTTTACGAAAGAATAGTCCATACTCTTGGAGTGCCTGCGGCCTCATTTAAAGCAACAGATGCCGTTGTAGTCTGCACAAACACAAGGATAGGCGGGAGCATGAGCAAGAAGAGGCGTGTTACACAGATATGTGAAGTGGTAAGCGGTTGGGATGAAAATTCAGATACAAATGATATTTTTGCAGACATCATGGAATATAACGCTGCAACAGATTCGCTCATGCCCACAGATATTCTTGACAGAGGACAATCCGAAATTCTCGGGAAGATCGCTCACAAATGGGGTATATCGATAGATACCGCTTCCCTTAACATCCGTATAAGAGGGAAGATAAAAGAGAAGATGGCAATTGCAGGACAGACCAATCCGGATCTTGTGGAAGCAGAAGCTGTCAGCAAAGCCAACAATATGTTCTGGCTCTACATGGACATGGAAAAGAACGATCCAAATGGACCGGATTATGAAAATGTCTATCGTAAATGGTCAGATTGGTTTGACAGATATTCTTCGACCCATATCTGAAATAAAGGGAGTGGAATTCAAATGAAAGCGTCCCAGAACTGGTATATTCAAGGCTGTAAGTTCACAGTCCGCCATTTTTCACGGTTCATAAGAAACATTGACGATTTTTCTGCAAAGGCCGAAAGTTCCGTTAGTCAGGAGTATCGTGATTCAATTACTTTTACCGGATTCGTGATAGAGCCTTTTGAGACCGTTATGTTCTCCTATGCCGGAACATTCGCCACTTTGGTTTTGTTACTGATCTTTGATACCCTGCTATTTCAGATAACGACATTCGATCGTACCATATTGACCCTTGTGGCGACCCTGACAATTGCCTTGCCCTTGTGTGTTCTTTTGTACCTTAGTGAATATGTGAAGATCCATGCAAGATACATGAAGATACAATCAATAGGTGACATTCCAGAGGTCTTAAGCTATGTAGTAATGTCAATGAGACTTGTATCGAACATGGAAAAGGCAGTCCATTTTGCAGCCAGCCATTCGAACAGGCCTCTTGCATATGACCTTCGGAAAATGCTATGGAACCTACAGGTTAGAGTTTATTCCAATATCGATGATGCACTTCTTGATTTTGCTGATATGTGGGGAAAGAACAGCGAACATTTCAAGCGGTCCCTTCACCTGATCAAAAGTTCCATTAGCGAACCTGACGAAGCTCAGCGCATAATAACCCTTAATCGTGCCCTTGACATCGTCCTTGATGGTACGAAAGAACTGATGGAGCAATTTGCAGCTAGATTGAAAACACCCACATACATCCTGTATTCGATATTCATATTGATACCACTTGCACTGGTCGCATTGCTTCCTGCAATGACCGTTGTTGGATTTAAGTTCGATATTGTGACACTGGTAATACTATATGACATTATTCTCCCTCTTGCAACCTTCGTTTATGCTGAATATATTCTAATGCAGCGACCAGCGACCTTTGTACCCCAAAACATACCGGATATCCACCCGGGACTTAAGAACATTGGTAAGAAAAAACGCAATGCTTTCATCATAGCGATGGTCACCGGAACGCTCATTGGAATTTCAGGCTACCTATACGACTATGCAGGAAATCCCTTCAACATCATATCCACAGAAATCCTCAATGGCATCCTGCCGCCCACACTTCTGATAATATGGGGGATAGTGATCGCTTTCTCGATCTACATGAACGCTGCTTATTCCCCATACAAAAAAATACGTGATGAGATAAAAATGATGGAAAACGAATTTGCAGATGCATTGTTCATCCTCGGTCGGCGTATCTCGGAGGGTCGGGCAGCAGAAGAAGCGTTTGCCCATACTGCAAGAACAGTGCAGGGATCCCATATAGGAAAAGCATTTGAAAGGATATCCACCAACCTGATAACGATGCGAACGGACATAAGAACTGCAATATTCGATGAAGAGTTCGGGGCTTTCAGGGATATCTATTCCGACAGGATACAAACGACCATGGTGATGTTCACTGAAAGCATACATAAAAGTCATCAGTCAGCAGGAATTGCCATTATTAAACTTGCAGACCACTTAAAGGAACTTCAGGTAGTGGAACAGAACATAAAACATTCCCTCTATGACATGACATCCACCATGCGAACTACAGCGATCATATTTGCACCTCTTATCGCAGGAGTCACAATTGCCCTTTCGGAGGTGATCTCAAAGATATTGCAGAATATCGCAAAGGGGATGAGCAGATTGCCACAGGAGATCATGCCCGGGCCTGCGAACATTTCACCGGAGAACCTGGACCAGACAATTGCCCCGGAGCTTTTCATGCTGGCTATTGGGATCTACCTTATACTGATCACAGCCATCCTCACAAGATTTTCAAGCACCATTGAGAACGGCGGGGACAGAACACAATTCATGTATGACCTGGGACAGGCATTACCAATTTCTATAATCGTTTTCACTGTAACTGCCATTACGGCAAGGACCTTCTTCAGAGGACTTATATGAGCCTTTAAGAAAAATAATGAGAATATTTCACTACAGCTCATTCGATATAGACAATGGCCTTTATGGGACATACCTCTGCGCAATCCATGCAGAGAATACAAAGATCATGATTAATGGTCACCCTGCCGTTGTGACGCTGTAAAGCACCATGTGAGCATACCAGAGCACATTTGCCGCAATTATTGCATCCTATGATGGCCAGAAGGCCTTGAGGTCTCACCATTGCCACAGGTTATGGTACAAAACAGATAAGAACTTTGCTTTAAAACATCCTTATATATCAGAGGGCGTATGAAGGGATACTATGAAAGAAATGATCCAGACGGATAAAGGGTCTTTCTACAATTTTCTAACTGAAGGTTGCAGACTCTGTCAGCAAGGTGCCAAGATGGTACTCTTCATCACAGGTACATGTGATAGAGGATGTTTCTACTGCCCTCTTTCCGAAGACAGGAGAAGAGATACTATTTATGCGAACGAGAAGGCAGTTGAAACTGATGATGATGTTTTGAGCGAAGCATATACGATGGATGCGCTAGGCACAGGCATCACCGGAGGAGAACCTTTACTTAAAAAAGAGAAGGTTATCCATTATATCGAACTTCTCAAAGCGGAGTTTGGGAAGGAACATCATATTCACCTCTACACATCCATAGCACCTTCAAAAGAGACACTTGGAGCTCTTGCTTCTGCCGGTCTGGATGAGATAAGATTCCACCCGCCACAAAATATGTGGCACGTTCTGAAAGGGTCCGCTTACGAGAAAGCGGTTAAGGATGCAAAGGACCTGGATATCGAAGTAGGGTTCGAACTGCCTTCGATAAAGGGAGTTCTCGAGCTGAAGGACATTATTAACGAGCTGGGATGTTTCCTGAACCTTAACGAACTGGAATTTTCAGATAATAATGCCATGGAACTCACAGAAAGGGGATTCGTGCTTAAGAACGATATAAGCAACGCAGTGGAGGGTTCTGAAACATTTGCCCGGGAAATTGCGCAGTATCTCCCAAAGATGCATTTCTGTTCATCAAGATATAAAGATGCAGGGCAACTCAGGGAACGACTCATTAGAACTGCTAAACAGACAGCCCGCCCATTTGATGAGATAACTGAGGATGGGACACTGTTATATGGATCCATAGAAGCAAAAGATATTGAGGAAATTATAAGCTTCTTGAATGAAATAGGCGTCCCTGAAAATATGTTCGACATAAAAGAAAGGAAAATAGAATTGCCGAGCTGGTTTATCGAAGAAAATGCCCAGGAACTAAAAGAATATGGCTTCATACCATCAGTTATCGAAAGATATCCTTTCAAAGATGGCCTGGTAGTTGAGGTTATACCACTTTGATACTAACATTTATAAGGATTAATGCTGTAGAGAAAACGCATTCTGCATCAGAAATCAAATAAATTACCATAAATTTATAACTTAAAATCACATAGAGACAATTGAGGTGTTTGTGCTGGAGACTATAGAAGACCGGGTAAAGGCGAGACTTATAAAATATTTGGGCCGAGATGATACCGGAATACGGGAAGTTGTACTGAAACTGTTCCTTGACGGAGGCACTTTCACTACAGGTGATGTCTACAAACATCTCCATGAAAAGGAGTTCGATGTAAGCTACAGAGGAGTTTCAGCCATGGTAGGGCTTATGAACACAAGGCTTGGGATACTCAGTATCGATGTTACAGGCGACCATAATCTATACCTGTTGAAAGAGGATTATAAACCAGTAGTTAAGTCAGTACTTGATAATTACTGATCATCATTATAGTTCAAATTACTAATTGGCACTGAGAATCGGTGCCTTATGCTCTTAAAATATCGAAGATCTGATCTTTTATGCCACCCCTATTGAATCTGTTCTACAATATCTATGAGAGATCCCTTCTTGCAGGCATGAAAGGGAAAAAGGTTCCAGACCATATTGCGATAATTATGGATGGGAACCGCAGATTTGCCGGCAAATTCGGGAAGATGGTCGATTATGGCCATTCCCGCGGTGCAGATATTACGGAGAAGGTCATCGAATGGTCTTATGAGGTGGGAGTTAAAGAGCTTACCATATATGCTTTTTCTACAGAGAACTTTAACCGCTCCGACGATGAGACAGTACGCCTTTTTGAACTAATTACCAACAAATTTGACTATATGCGCAAGAACGAGCGCACCCATGAGCGGGAGATAAGAGTGCGTGCTGTCGGCGACATTGGCCTTTTGCCCAAAGAGCTTCAGGAAGCTACCCGAAGGATAGAGAAAGCTACCAAAGGTTACAGGAAGTTCAAACTGAACGTTGCTATTGCTTATGGCGGCAGACAGGATATAGTGCAAGCTGTCAGAAAGATGGCAGATAAAGTGCTGATCAATGAACTGATGCCTGAAGATATCAATGAGAACACTGTTGCAGACCACCTATACCCCATGGAAGGTCCTTCGGTCTCAAATGTAGACCTTATCATTCGCACAGGTGGAAATGAAAGGATCTCGAACTTCCTGCCGTGGCAGACCAATGGGAATGAATGTGCTGCATATTTCTGCGCACCTTTCTGGCCGGAGTTTCGGAAGATAGATCTTTTGAGATCGATACGTATATACCAGACACGTCTTGCCGAACAAAGAAGATACGAAAGACATCGAGAAGAACTTTTCTTAAGCAAAATGTAAAATCGATGCAAAGAAGAAGAACGTATCCGAAATTGAGCTTTTACAAACATCCATCATAAAGAGAAGAAAGGGGCCGTAGTGAAAGCAAACGGTTTGACGGGATGGAGGAAGCTACGGCCGAATGTTGTAGAAACTCACCTATGAGCTCTTAGGAATTCTTCAAATTGTTCATAGTATCTTGCCCTGTTAACTAATTCTATAAAGAAATCATCCATTTAAATTCACCTCGGACAATACTACTACTTCCGCATATATTAAAGACTGCCAAGTGGGGTGAAAGTATTCGGTTCTTTTCAATGGCATCTCCATGTCAACATAGGTTCTTTTTGACACACATGGAAAACTATAAATAACGTTCCATGTCAATATAGGTATAAGTAACATTTACATGGAAATTTGACAGCCCTCATAAAACAAAAAAGGAGCAATTGAAATGATCGAGATCTACAAACATCTGAAATCTGCAACGACTGGTGATGAAAAAGCTGAAGAAAAGCATGACATGGAAGTTTTCATGAGATCACAGGAACTTGCAGAAAAATATGGCATCATTCGTGAAAGCGGTAGTTTTGTCCCAACAAACATGAGTCTGGCAGATTCAGTTTTTGAAGCTGCTGTTGAACTCCTGACATCAGTTGGAATATACTGTATTGATACAAAGAAAAGCATCAAGATCGATGAAGAGGATATCAGGAGATCAGTCAATAGTTCTAAAGTACTGGAAATAGGAAGATTTAAGGAAAAGGTCATTGTGCCTTTTAGGTATACAATGGACTCTGAACCTCCTGTCATTATTGGCGGGCCAATGGGTGGTACTGTATCAGAAGAAAATTTCCTTGAAGTCCATTTAAGTTCTGCAATGGAACCTATTATACAAGGTGTTTATGCAGGAGCTCTGGAAAAAATGGGAGGGAAGGGAATACGAGGGAAGACTCCTTTTGAGATGCTTGCAGCTTTGAAGGAAGCAAGACAAGAAAGACTTGCAACAAAACTTGCAGGTCGTGAAGGACTGGCATTGATGGGTCCCGGCACACCCACCATTTCACCGGCATATATGCTAGTATCATCCGAGGAACTGTATTCCACTGCGGATGTACAGGAAGTTTACCAGCTTGACGAACTTAAGACCGACTATGAGACATTTTACAAATCCATATTCCATCTTGAACACGGCAATCATTTCCTTAGTGGCCAATGTCCTGTATTCGGCGGCACAGGTATCGGCACACCCGAAGGTTTAGCAATAGTTGATGTTGCAGAGACCATCCAGTCAAAGATAGTGACAGGAGCAAGTATTCACCTGTCGGGTGCTGTCCATGTAAATACTCATTCATCCTCCACAGAAGAGATCATGTGGGCATCCAACCTTTCCTCCATGGCAATTTCAAGGAATATGCACCACTACA
Organism: Methanococcoides sp.; assembly: GCA_021108275.1. GTDB lineage: Archaea > Halobacteriota > Methanosarcinia > Methanosarcinales > Methanosarcinaceae > Methanococcoides. The sequence goes on along the minus strand of JAIORD010000027.1, from coordinate 117,165 downwards.
CAGGAAGATATTACTGGAACCGTGCTGGATGCTGTACAGATATGATGTTCTATGAAACTGCCGCACAAGCCATTGGAGATACCGTGTCAGGAAGAGATATGTTGGTTGGACCTGTGGGTGCAAGAGGAGCAGGTGCAGACCACTCAACAGGCCTTGAATCAAGATTTATGGGAGAGATCGCCCACCTGGCAACAGGACTTACACTCGAAGAAGCAAACGAAGCTGTAAGCAAAATATACGCAAAATACGAAAACCTTTTACAGTATCCGCCTGAAGGAAAGCCATTCAATGAATGTTATAAAGTTAGATCAGAATATGAAATGAAACCAACAGAGGAATACCTGAAGCTTTACAGAGATATTTTCACGGAGATAGAGAACTACTGTAACATTGAATGAGGCTGTGGAAAGAACATGACTAATATATTCGGGACGGGTGCAAGCAAAATATTCAGGGACAGGTCTGTATTATCATCCAGATACATGCCAGAAGAACTTGTCGGAAGGGACAAGGAGATAAAGGAACTTGTTGAGATAATCAGACCTGTGCTGCATCATGGCGAGCCTGCAAATGCAATTATTTCAGGAAATAAAGGTACTGGAAAGACAACTGTCGTGAGATATGTCCTGAAACAGCTTATAGAGAACATTGGGAAGGATGATCTCAATGTTGTTCCTGTATTCATCAATTGTCAGAAGATCAATACTACCAGCAGGATCATACAGGAAATACTCAACAAAGTATCTCCTGAGGCAGAGGTCCCAAGAACAGGACTTTCCATGGGTAAATATTACAGAGCACTCTGGAAAGCTCTGAACGAGACACATTATACAATAATAGTTGTATTCGATGAGATAGAATTACTCAAGAACCACACGATACTGTACGACCTTAGCCATGCAGGAGAAAATATGAGCATAGAGGATGATATTTTCATAGGCATTATAGGCATTACAGATGATCTTACATTCCACGGACAACTTGAACAAAGCATCGTTTCAGCACTTCAACAGAAAAACCTCGTGTTTAGACCATATGATAGTGATCAGATCACACAAATTCTTGAGAAAAGGAACACTTCTGCATTTGCAGAAAGAGCTTTAAACAGTGAGATAATTAAATTATGTGTAGAACTGGCAGGTGAAGAAGGCAATGCTTCAAAAGTGGTCGCATTACTGGAAAAAGCTGGGAATATTGCAGACACATCCGGATCAGGAGAGATCACCGAAAACCATATTCGTCTTGCAAACGAAGAAATGGGTGATTCAGAACTGATAAGATCGATGGAAAAACTGCCATTCAATTCGAAGCTGGTTCTTTTAAGTATTGTCAAACTGACAAATGAGTTGAACGACAAGGTCACTACAGGACAAATTGAAGCTATTTACAGGAAGTTTTGCGAGGAGACGAACACTGACCCGCTTGGCCGCACCAGTGTATCCAGAATCGTTTCAGAATTCGACATGGAAGGTTTCATTTCCGCACCTGTGCGAAGCAGGGGGAGATACGGGAAAACCCGTCTTGTAGCATTGAAGAAAAGTCCACACAAAATAGAGACAGCCCTTCATTCAGACTACAGGTTAAAGCAGCTGAGAATTAATTAAATGGAGACTAGCATGAAATTGAGCCTTGGAATAGATGCCGGCGGCACCTACACAGATGCTGTCATCGTAGAGAACTCAAAGAATGAGATACTTGCCTCAAGCAAGGCTTTAACGACATACCCGGACCCTTTGGAAGGGATAAGGAATGTATTGAACTCCCTTGATCAATCCATACTTGGACAAGTTGAGATCGTTTCAGTCTCAACGACCCTTTCCACCAATACGATCCTGGAGGGCACAGGATTTCCTGTTGGGCTTATCCTTGTCGGAGATTATCATATTAGCACCAATCTTCCCACAGAGCATTATGTTCAGGTAAGCGGAGGACATGACCACAGGGGTGCTCAGGCAAACCCCCTTGATGAAGATGCAGTGAGAAAATTTGCCCTCCGTGTTAAGGATAAAGTGGCAGCTTTTGCAGTTTCTTCATATTTTAGCATTCGAAACCATGAACATGAACTGAAGGTCAAGGAGATCGTCAGGAAAAGCACAGGAATGCCCGTTGTCTGCGCCCACGAGCTTTCACAGGACCTTGGTGCATTTGAAAGAGCAGTGACGGCATTCTTCAATGCACAATTGATACCCATAACTGAAAAGTTCATGACCAGCGTGGAATCCGAGATAAGGAGTAGGGGCATGGATGCAAAAATATTCATGCTCAAATGTGACGGGTCGGTCATAGGTATCAAAAACGCTCTCGAAAAGCCGATAGAATCCATCTTTTCAGGACCTGCAGGAAGTCTTGTTGGTGCTGCATTCCTTTCAAAGAGAGATAGTTGTGCAGTGATCGATGTAGGTGGTACGAGTACCGATGTTTCGGTTATATATGATGGCGTACCGCAGATGAGCGATGCAGGCGCCGTTGTAGGTGGTTGGAAGACAAGGGTCAAAGCGATAAAGATGGAAACATCTGCCCTTGGCGGTGACAGTGACATATGGGTAGGAGCGGCAAAGATGACCATCGGGCCCAGAAGGGTCATTCCGTTGTGCAGGGCCGCAGTGAAATACCCAGAGTTCCTGGAGCAGCTCACCAATAATCCAATGCCTTCAAGAGGCATTATTGGTATGAACTTCCAGCCTACGAAATTCTTCATCAGAACAGATTACGAACCTATCGACCTGAGCAATTATGAGGCTGAATTACTGGAAGCCATTTCCAAGACACCCACATCAATAAGGGAAATACGCAACCGCCTGAATAAGCTTCCTACTAATAAACACCTTGATATGCTTATGCAGAAACGTTTGATACAACCCATCAATTTTACACCCACAGATGCACTACATGTGCTTGGAGACTATACTGAATATAGTGTAGAGGCTTCCAAGGCAGGTGCGCAGCACCTCGGTTCAATGTGCAAGATGGACGGGAAGGAATTTGCAGAACATGTTAAGAATGAGTTTACAAAGAACATGGCAGCAGATCTTGTATCATTTTTCCTTGAAGATAATTCAAAGGAAGAAGTACGCAAGACATTTGATACGAACTCACCCATAAAGTTCAAGGTAGAGATCCCGGTGGTGCTTATTGGAGGACCTGTGGTAGCTTATCTTGAGGGTATGAGAAAACTCATCGATGCAGAGATGATCCTACCGGAATTTGCCAGTGTGGGTAATGCGGCAGGCGCGCTGGCCGCAAAGGGAGTACGAAGGGTCGAAATGCTTATCAGACCTGTTTCAATGGCTGCCCCGGACTGGGAATTCTACGTGTACTCTGAAAAGGGAAGAGAAAGCTTTGATGAATATGAAGAAGCTGTAGAGCATGCCCTCAGGCTTGGTGATGAGACCATACACAAGTACATGAAAGATGCTAACATGGACAATGATTCGGTAAAGATAGAAGTGAAAAAGGACGAGCTGTTCATGGAAAAATCAAATACGCTCATCGAAACAAAGATAGTTGTTCTTGGTGTAGCCGAACATACTGAGAAGGACGAGTAATATCGATAGAGGGGTGCAACATGTGGTCCTTTTCTTTTTTTATTTTGTACCGCAAAAGTGACATTTAGAACACATTTGCAGTGTTGAGATTGTGATATTGGAATTGTAGTATTGATTTGCGATTATTGAATTAAAATATCAAAAGATAACCTATCTGAAAACAAAAGATAATAAAAAATGCATGGATGTTCAATAACTTAATTTAAAATAGTGCGGGAGGTGTGATTCGAACACACGAACTCCTACGAGACTAGGCCCTCAACCTAGCGCCTTTGACCTGGCTGGGCAACCCCCGCACGGTGATAAATTAATGTAAATAGAGCATCAATCCAGAAATAACTCAGAATCGCTTTTTTTCACATTTGTAGTATGTTTGGTGCGGGAGGTGTGATTCGAACACACGAACTCCTACGAGACTAGGCCCTCAACCTAGCGCCTTTGACCTGGCTGGGCAACCCCCGCACGGTGATAAATTAATGTAAATAGAGCATCAATCCAGAAATAACTCAGAATCGCTTTTTTTCACATTTGTAGTATGTTTGGTGCGGGAGGTGTGATTCGAACACACGAACTCCTACGAGACTAGGCCCTCAACCTAGCGCCTTTGACCTGGCTGGGCAACCCCCGCACGGTGATAAATTAATGTAAATAGAGCATCAATCCAGAAATAACTCAGAATCGCTTTTTTTCACATTTGTAGTATGTTTGGTGCGGGAGGTGTGATTCGAACACACGAACTCCTACGAGACTAGGCCCTCAACCTAGCGCCTTTGACCTGGCTGGGCAACCCCCGCACGGGAATACTGCGAATTAAATAAAGTAAAAGGGAAATCAGAATTTCCGATTTACAATGTGCTTAAGATGCTCTGCATCTCAGAAGCTTTGCCTTCAATAGTATTCACTGCATTTAAGATTAACTGTTGAGCAGTGTAGGAACCATCAGATTCCATACTGAAAATGAATGATTTTTCATCTGCACTTACAGTAATTGCATTAATGTCACATGAATCCTGACAAAGTCTACAAAGTGAGCACTTCAGACGGTCTTCATCAGCCACCATTGCAGATTCATCTGTGAGCTGAATGATGTTCCGGGGACAAGAATTGACGCAGACGCCGCACCTGTCACAACCCTCAAAGGTGATGATCGGCATGATCTTATAGCCACAGGCAACGCCTGCCTGCCACTTTGCATGCTTGTTACCATAGCCCATATGAGCAATTGCTTCAAGGACAACCTTCTGGCCAGCCCTAAGATCGATTATAGGGATGTTCTTGTCTGCCGGTTGAACATTCGGATCAGATGACACAATATCACCGGAGTGAACTATGGTCTGACCACTTTCATCCGTTTCTGCACTTAGTGTCAATGAAACGGTACATGCGGGGCAACCTTCCCCACCGCATGTACACTTATCCTGAGGAACGAAGTCGTCGAGGCTGGTAGTGAGTGGGATCAAGCCCAATCTCAATGCCAGCTGTTCGTCATACAGAACAGAAGTATTGTTATAGATATTCACTTCATCGATCGCAAGCGTAGGTACGTCGGCAAGCATTGCACGACGAACACCGTTTGCGAAAGCTGCAGTTGTATTTGACAGTATGAACTTTGCTGATCTGTCCGATAACTCAAGTATATCGATTTCCATAAAATAACCTCTGTTCTTAGTGATTATACACGCCTTCCGCCTTTTGGACGAGTTCCATCATGTGGTACTGGAGTTACGTCTTCGATCCTTCCGATCCTGACGCCAGCTCTTGCGAATGCCCTGATAGCAGCCTGTGCTCCTGGTCCAGGACTCCTCTGCTTGTTTCCACCAGGTGCTCTTACCTTGATGTGGACACCTTCGAGACCCTTGTCCCTAAGGAGATCTGCAAGCTGAGTAGCCATCTGCATAGCAGTATATGGGGAACTTTCATCCCTTGCTGCCTTTACAACCATTCCACCAGAGGATTTTGCGATGGTCTCTGCACCTGTGAGATCAGTCACAGTAATGATCGTGTTGTTGAATGAGCACTTGATGTGTGCAACACCCCAGATTCCGTTAGCCATGTTTTATTCCTCCTTATTCCTCAACCACTGATGCTGCGATCTGTGCAGGTCTCTCAGGATGAGATTCCTTGGTCATAGGTGATGTACCGTAATATTCGATATTCATCTCCTGCTCCCTTGTTACCATCATACCGGGGATTGTTACCCTCTTGCCATCAATAGCGATATGTCCGTGTGTGATGAACTGCCTTGCCTGATGTGAAGTGCGGGCGAGTCCAAGTCTGTGGACCTGGGTCTGAAGTCTGCGCTCAAGAATAGCCTCGGTCTGAAGACCAAGAACATCATCGATATTGGAATCAGATTTGAGAATTGAAAACCTGATAAGTTTTGCAAGGAGCTGATCAGCTTCGGTCTTTGAGTGACCTACAAGATCAGATTCTGCAGACTCTGCAAGAAGACGTCTTGCATTTCCTCTGACCCTTCTCAGAACACTGAGTGATTTCCAGAGTTCCCTTTTGTTACGGAGACCATATTTCTTAACGAGTTCGACCTCGGATGCCAACCTTTCAGCTTGCCATGGATGTTTTGGAGTGTCATAACTCTTTGTACTTTTACCTGGATATGCCATAGTTCATCACCCTCATTTCTTCTTCCTGACACCAATGGTGCTTCCACGCCTACCGGTGGATTTGGTTCTCTGTCCTCTGACCTTAAGACCTCTCTCATGTCTGAGACCACGGTATGCACGTGATTTCTTGAGGTCGTTAAGATCTTCTTTAAGTGTCAGAATGATGTCCTGACCAAGAAGGTGTTTGTTTTCCCCAGATATAGGGTCGAACTGTCTGTTGAGCATCCATTTAGGAAGTTGCTCTTCGAACTGATCGATAGTTGAATCCAGTTTTTGAATATCTTCATCAGAAAGGAAACCGATCACTGCGTTTGGGTCGATACCTGTACTGTCAACGATAACACGAGAGGTTCGTAATCCGATACCACGTATACCGGTTAATGCATACTTCACTGGCTTTTTGCCCTGCAGATCAGTATTCATTATACGAACCAGATGTCTTATTTCTTCATCTGCCATATATTGTCCTCCTTAAGAATGCGATATCGCATCCCGTAGCCTCGGAACTTATCCGTTCCGACACAGCCATGTGGCTTTATAAATTTTTATAAATTTAAAAGCGACTTCGCTGAATATGCCTTTTCTGGCATATAAAGGTATTCATCTGAACGTAATGATGACAAACTTCTTTCAAAATAAAAATATGTATTTGGACTTATATTGCCCATACGCACCATCAACAGTACTCAGCATCGACCTTACATATAATTGTTCAGACCTCTTTCTAAAAAGATACTTCACAAAGAATGAAATATCCCAGGACCTACGATCAGGTCTCGAATTCCGGGTGCTTCCTAAAAGACATATTCTCCATAACAGCAAGAAGGGCACCTGCAATAATGAACACACACCCTATCAACGTTTCAGCGAATATTGCATTATGCAAAAGAGCATAATCAAAAAATATGCCACTTACCGGCTCAAGCATAGCCAGTATACTGGCAGTTTGAGTCCTTACCTTCGAAAGCCCGCTGAAATAGAGAACTCCACTTATACTTGTATTCACCACTCCAAAAAGAAGCAGTATCATAAAATTGCCCTTAAGTACCGGAACAGTAACATCCGATGCAAACGGAAGCAGCACAATAACACAAAATATTGTTGCCCAGAAGAATTGTGCAAATCCTGAATATTCATCCCGTAAGTAGCGTGCAGTCATAATAAGGAAACTGAACGATATACCCGAAAGAATACCCGAGATCAAACCGACGAAATGCATATCACCCAATCCGAACCCAACAAGGTTTGAAGGGTCCACAATCAGAACAATACCTGCCATAGACAGGAACAATCCAACGATACCAAGCCTTGTAGGCATTTCCTTAAGGACAAAAGGAGAGAATACCGTAACATACATAGGCGCTGTATAGAGCAACAAAATAGCAATTGACAACCCCGAATATAGAATGCATGTAAAATAAAAATAAATGGTCAGCAGCTTAAAGATACCAAGAAGTAATAATTGCTTTCGTTTTCCTTTTATCCGTATAAGGTCCATTTTGCCTGTCAGATACACATAACCTGCAAGAAATATCACACCGATGAGAAGTTTGTAAAAGATGATAGGCAGAGTACCCATATCATTGATGAGGATAAGAAAAACACCCACCATACCATAAATGATACAGCCGGCAGTGATCTCGAAATATCCCTTGACAGACGCTGATGCCATGAACGACAAATGAGACACACTATATATAGAATATTGCATCCATCACCGGCATGGATAAGTATAGGGTATAACAATCTGCAAATAAAAGGTAGATAATATGGATATGATATCATTTTTCCCAGGATTTGGCACACAACACTTAATATTTGCTATACTGCTCTACGCATATTTTTCCTACTCTTTGCAAATGATAGCCGCAAAGGCTCGAATTTCAAATACGTGGATGGCATGGATACCGATATTGAACCTTATATTGATGTGCAGAATAGGAAAGACATCGATCCTAGTACTTCTGGGACTGCTCATTCCATTAGTGAACCTATTTGTATTCGCATACATCTGGGGTGAAATAGCCTTTGCCACCAACAGATCAAGATGGTATGGGATCCTCATACTAGTACCTGTGATCAATGTGATCCTTCCGGGATACCTTGCATTTACAAACTGAATGCGAAGATCTTAAAAATATATGACCAGAAATATACAGGCTGTCCTTTTTGATATGGACAACACCCTTTCGATTTTCTGGAAGCAAAGCTGATAGCATGCCAAAGGATAGTAGAGCACCTGGGCGCAGGGGATGCAGAATCACTACTTCAATATTTTCTAAGGAAGAATGCCGGTTTTGAAGACCTTGAGAACATACAGGATTACCTCCAGGACAACGAACTATATTCTGATGAGAACTATGCGATCAGTTGCGCTCTTTATGAGAAGGTGAAAGTCGAAGCACTCGTCTTATATCCCGGCGTCATAGAAACACTGCAAAAGCTCAAAGAAAAGAGACTGGATATCGCACTTGTTACAGATGCACAATCATACAATGCAATAAAACGTATCGAAAGAACACATATAGGCGATTACTTCGATACAATTGTGACAACTGACATGACCGGTGCGAAAAAACCCGACCTAAAGGTGTTCCTTTATGCACTGGACATCCTGAACATCCCCCCATCAAAGGCTCTTTTCGTAGGGGACAGTCCCAGAAGGGATATTGAACCTGCCAGAAAGATAGGAATGCAAACCGCCTACGCAGCTTATGGTGATAAAAGAGAGAAGGGACAAAAAGTAGAAGCCGACATCACCCTTTCAAAGATATCAGAGATAATCGACTTCATATTTGAAAAGTGAAGGGATCAGAACCCTTCGATAGCACCTATTTCTTCCTGATATATTCCAACCGCTTTTGGAGCACCTTTCAGAAGCTTCCTTACCCGATTATAGACACTCGGAACCTTTTCAGCATCCAATTCCTTCAACATCTGTGCAAGGATATCCACCAGAGGCACATAGTATTCCTCTTCCATCAGATCTATGTTGGCAAACACGTTCAGCATGTTAGTGGTACTATATTCATTGACATTAGAGAGCTTGAACAGGATCTCACGAAGCAGTTCACGTCCAGCTTCTGTTTGCAGAGATATTTTTCGGTTCCTCGCAAACCCACCATAAAGAGCACGCTGGTCATTTGCCTGCTCGATACGGAATGATTCGGAGACTTCGATCTGCCTGACAAGAGATACAGCTTCCGTACTGCTGTTCCCTGCGACTATTGACAAGAAAGCCTCCCAGGCGACAAGGTTTTTTTTCGACCCTTCCATGAACATTTCAAGCAGATCCATCTTGTCCTCGGCAGAACTGTTGATGTAACGATCAAAAGCTGCAAGCTTGTCAGTCGCACAAGAGGCCTCATAGAACTGCTTCTTACATAACTGTTGTACAAAAGGAGTATCAAGTGTCGCAAGGATTCTCAGAACCAGATTCTTTACCTGTCTGGCCTTAATGCAACGTGCCTGCTCTTCAAGAGTATCGTTCGCAGGAACTGAAAGAGCAACATATTTGTGATATACATTAAGCATGGAAACGGTCCGGTTCTTTGCGATCTCATTGAGAATACGATCCTTGACATCATAAAGGAGCTGATAGCGGTGAGATAAAGACACATCCTCAACTGATTCGAATATCGAGAGGAACTGACCGCCAACATCTTCCATAAGTTCATCATCGATGATGAGCTCACTAAAGAGATCAATGAACATTTCAGAGACACGGGCATCCTCGTCTGCAATGAGCTTCATCTTTTCCCGGTCGACCAGAGTGTAATACGCAACGAACCTGTTGATCATATCGCCATCTTTTTCCACCTGCAGGAGCAATTCATCATCGGAAACATCACGGACGACCTTCCCGTAGAACGAATATCCACGGTTCACAGAAATAAAGGCAGGCATGTCAACGTTTTCCACGGAGATCTCAGCTTTTTCGGAAGCTATCCATTCAGTGAATTCTGCAATATCATTTCCTTCACGATCAACCAATGCAGCCACAAAGGGGAATTCCCAATGGGTGCTCCCTTCCGGAACGACCTGGGCCAGATCGAACTTAAATGAACGGTTCGAGCCGTCATAAGAAGTATTGATGTTCACGACAGGGAATTTGGTCTGTTTGAGCCAGTTTTTGGACATTTCTGAAAAGTCCATTCCTGAGAACTCTTCCATCGTCCTGAGCCAATCCTCACCTGTTGCATTGGAATGACTGAACTTCGTATGATAACTATCAAGAGCACGGGCAAACGTTTCCTTGCCCATTAACGTTTCAAGCATCCTGACAAATTCCGGTGCTTTCACATAGGTGACAGCGGTTATCAGGTCATTGGGATCGTTAAAGCCTTCCGGAACAATAGACATCGAAGCTGCTCCGCTATCAATGGCAAATGTACCCACCCCAGGATATAGCAGGTCCAAGACGTTCGCCAGACGGCTGTAGTTCTCTCCGAAAAGGAAAGCATGGAACTGATGTTCAATGTGTACGGTCACCGCTTCATTAAGCCAGATCTCAAAAGGACTCCAGCCAGTGACCTCAGAACCATTGATATTGTGATAATATTCATGAACCTTGACACGTATCATGTATTCAAATGCAGGATCAGTGGTTTCCGGATATGGCATGATGCGGTTCGTGGTGATGGTAGTATTGCCGACATTTTCCATCCCGCCAAAATCAGAGTTCTGCATTCCGATCTCACGATAGACAGTACCGGTATATTTATAGCCCATTTTAAGGGAGCTATCAAGCTTTTTCAGTTCATCACGAACGAACTGGAGGTCTTCAGGGTCTCCTCCCTTCTTCAGACCATCCCTTGTCCTGACAAGCTCATATATCTCTTTCCTCGTGTCAAGTTCATTGTATTGTTCAGGTCCGGTGAAAAGATATGTCCACAGAACCGAATCATAGAGAACATCAAGTGCCTTTTCTGCAGGATATATATCAGATTCCGGAGGGACCAGGAACTCGAGATCGAAAGTGTCGCCACAGAGGTATTCGAATTCTCTTGTGAAAGTGCGGTAGGTACCCACTCCCAAAAAGAAGAGATAGGTCGCCATGGGAGTGATAGAATTGTCATAGATGATCTTTGACCTGCCATTTCCGATGGAATGACGTTCTTCGATCACATCACCATTGGTTATGAGATTGGTGTAACGTTCATCTGCAATTATTGTTGTAGTGTAAGTGCATTTTGCAGTCATGTCGTCAATGCAGGGAACTATACGCTGGAAGCCCCACTGCTGACACTGGGTGATCTGCTGAGGAGGTGCACCAGCAGGCGTTTCATCATAATAGAGACCTTCGAGTACATTCGAGGTTGGTCTGCAAATGGTTTCCGTGTGAATGACAATTTCAGTATTTTCCGGCACCATTGCAGGGAATTTGATAGAAAGTATATATTCATCCGACCTGAGATCGTAGGATATGTCATAGTCCTTGCAACTAATGTCCTTTATTTCCAGATCACGACAATTAAGGTCAAGATGATCTATCGGTTTGTCAAGGGTCTTGACCTTTAGGTCGGATGTAACATATGTATGGTCATCATATACATCGAATAAAAGGTCCATGTGAATGACATTTACAGTAAGCTCCCCGAAACCTTCAGGATAATATTTGTATATATGTTCCATTTGATTACACCTATTTTCATAAAGTCATGTTAGCTTAAACATTTTTCTAAATAGTGATAGGTAACGGCCATTCAATATTCTGCATCTCCAGAGTAAAAGCAACACTTTTTCAAAGAAAAGGACACAATTATAGAAAAGAGATAACTTTTTGTTGGTGATCATTTTGACAGAGCAGAAGAAAATACTCATGGTAATAGCACAGGAAAATTTCAGGGATGAAGAATTCCTTGAACCAAAGAAGGTATTCGAGGACAGTGGTGCAAAGGTGACCGTTGCGAGCAACACCACAAAGAAAGCAAAGGGTGTGCTTGGAAAGAAGGTCAGTCCGGACATCAGCATCTCTGATGTGAACATCGATGATTATGATGCGATCTCAATTACCGGAGGTGGAGGAGCAAAGCAATATCTGTGGGATAATACGGAGCTTCAGGAAATCGTCAGAAAGGCAAATGAACAGGGGAAGATCATTGGTGCTATCTGCATCTCGCCTGTGGTCCTTGCTAATGCAGGATTGCTGGAAGGTAAAATGAGCACCGTTTTCAAGAACGAGGAAACTGTGAAGATCCTGAAGGACAATGATGCGAAATACAGGGATAAAGATGTCATGGTCGATGGGAATATCATAACTGGCAGGGATCCAAAGGCTGCCAACAAATACGGACAAGCTGTGATAAAGGCTTTGAAGTAAATAATACAGTTAAAGTAATTAAGAAAAGATAGAAGGAGAGGGATAAGATATTAGCGCCCTTTCCTTACAATAAAAGCCACTGCAGCAAGAAGTGCTATTGATATGAAAGCACTGAAGCCAGGAACCGGTTTTTCAGCTTCATCGGAACCATCGCCTGCAATTATGACCTTGTTGAACAGTTCTTCTGAGGCCACGAGGTCATTTGTAGCGGTCTCAAGGTTGTGTATCCCAAGGCTTCCATCATTCTCTATTTTTGTCAGGTAAAATTGACCGTTGTTGTAGTTGGCCTTTTGCTCCTCGTATGCATCAGTACCATTGATGCTCTCAAGTGCATTGCCTGCTTTCTCTTCCAATAAGTTCAGAGCAGAGATGTGAGACTCAATAGGTGCCTGCTTTTCTTCTATCAATGAGGCTAATGACGACTGATGACAGAGACTGCAGTTGTTCTCGGAATCAGGATCAGACAATAGTTCCGCATCAAAATCGAATGTGTGACCGGCTTCAACAACTTCATCAGTAGAGATCTGCACCATATGACAGTCCACACACCCGATCGATGTAGGATGTGGGCCATCCACATATCCAGAAGTGCTTACCATTTCCCACTGTGCATGTCTTACTACCGGAGTATTACCGTCCATGACCGCACCTTCGGTATTATGACAGTTCCCACACAGAAGGATCGAATCATCTATACGGGGACCAGTATCGTGAGGATCATGGCATGCAGCGCATGAGATTGCCCATTCGCTCACCACTTCAAGCTCATGAACGCCTTCCTCATCCAGAGCATAAGGTTCAGCATCTGCAATGTTCAATATGCCCCCATCAGTGCTCTTGCATGCAGTACATGATGCTTCGCGATCCAAGACATAAGGCTCAGCAATGTCCGTTGGTTCGGAATGGCTTGCAATGGCCTCCATATCGAAGTCAGCTTCACCGAATTCGTTCCATTCATCATAAACACCTGAATGGCAGTCCCCACAAACTTCAGAAGAAAGGTTTACGTCAGGCGAGGACGTGAACGGCGCAGAGATATGAGCATCAAAACCGCCTGGTGATGCTGTATGACATATATCACAGGATGCAGACCCGTGAGGTGATGAACTCCAGACCGCATAAGTATCCCCATGACAGTCGCCGCATTCTTCAAAGTCTACCGCCCCCACAACAGTTGTTAAAAATAGCAATACTGTTGTAACTACTACTATTGATCTTAAGATTTTCCCCATCATATGAATCATTTTAATATTGGACATTCAGGACATATAAAGATTTCTGACACAGATTTCAGATTAGAGAGAATGTGATGTAAAAGCGAATAGGATTTATTAAAGAGAATGTGGGAAGCAAAGCCTTTCGTGTGATAGTACAAAGGAGCTTGTTTCAAAAATTAAGACAGGATAATCTGTTAGTTGTTAGTGCTGAGTTGTTTAGAATGGGGTTATAAAGTACAATGTTTAAAAGAAGTACAAAATTAAAATTGTGTGCGTAATTAGTATTTGTGTTTTATTTATATGGAAGGAATCTTAATGTTATATAGAAGGTGCTTAAAATAAGCAAGTTACAACATATATGCATATACATATGTAACTAAAATCGTTAGGAGGAAATGTATGAAATATCACACTGGTGAAAACCCTGGAAAAGGTACATACAGATGTACAACTTGTAATAGGGATGTGACATTGGATAATGATACTGACAAATTGCCACCATGTCCAAAATGTTATAAAACAGAATATAGAAAGATAAGTTAATTTTAGTTTTAAAGTTTGAAAAACATTTTTTTTCTCATTTATAGTATTGTATCGTATTGTATTCCCAGACTCCTCCATCCTGTGATAGCACAAAGGAGCTTGATTCAAAACTTAAGAAGCGTGGTGATCTTTTTGCAGTCAGTCCAAATACAATAAAACTGATTGTGTAAATTAGAGTAGTAGAAAACTTTATTAAAACAGTATGAGTAGTTGGAAGTATGTCTAACTATACAATATTTTTTTCATGGCAATCAGACTTGCCGAATAATACTAATCGAAATTTCATTCAAAAATGTTTATTAAAATCTATGAAAAAAATAAAAAATGAAGTAGAATACAGTTTGGAGTTTAACCTTGATAGAGATACTAAATCAGAACTTGGAACTCCAGACATCGCTGAATCTATTTTTAAAAAAATTGACAAGTGTAGTTTTTTTGTTGCTGATATTAGTATAATCAATGGAACTAGTCGGAAATTTAGAAAGACCCCCAATCCAAATGTATTGATTGAATTGGGTTATGCTGCTAAAAAATTAGGTTGGGATAGAATTATTTGCTTATTTAATACTGATTATGGGAAACCTTCTGATTTGCCTTTTGATCTTAGGAATAGAAGAGTTATCCAATATTCAATTAATTCTGAAAATAAACAAGTTGTAAAAAAAAATATTGAAGCTTTGTTATACGATACCCTAACAGAAAATTATAAAAAAACAATCTTTTCTAATGAACTGATTGATTATTATAATTTTGAAATATATTTGATACTGCTTCGTATAACAGTCGATTTTTCAAAAATTTTGTTTGGATATAGTATTAATAATTCATCTACGACGTCCATAAATAATGTTTTAAATATGGATGAATCAGATGTTGAAACACATTTAAAAGAGTCTGTATTTATTGGTTTTCAGTTGTTTAAATCATATTATGACTGTCGTGAAAAATTGGCAGATCAACTTGAAAAGATTGTGCCATTAAAAAATTATGACGATGAATATTATGTTCCTCTTGTAAGATTAATAGGGATATTACAACTTTATGATAAAGAATTAAGTCGTCGAGGTGATTTGGAAAAATTAAATAATTTACATCAAAATAATGAAAATTATGGGCTCATGTCACCTGACCCACATTCTAGTTTACCTAATCGATTTGTACTTATAAGAAAACTCAAGGATGATACAGGCGTTGTTACTGATTTTGGAGATATAAAAAGAAAATATCATATTGCTAATTTAACACAAGAATTTAGGTTAGCAGACGTGTCTTTAAGGTTTTATAAAGGCTTCATGCTTAATGTGCTTAGAGAAATTAATTCGTGGATTGACAACAATAATGGTGAATTTTTACTTGATGATACAAAATTAGAAATATACGGGAGAAAACTTGGATAATATGTTAATCTAATTTAACCAATTTCCCTCTATCCTGCCCTACTTAAGAATATACCCCATCACCATCCTAACCCACATGGAAGAGAGAAAATACTACATTTGCTAATATCTACTTTAACAGATGGAATCAAATACAATCAAAGTAAATAGACAAATCACATCAAAAAAAGCACTCAAAAAGAATTATACGCCGAGGGGGAGATTCGAACTCCCGAGGGGTCAAGCCCCACAAGCTTTCCAAGCTTGCGCCATACCGCTAGACTACCTCGGCAAAAATGTCAGATTCGTGCTGACCGGCGTTTATTTCGCCTTCCAGCACCTTGGATAAATAGCGGCATCCATTATAACCCTTTCGGTAACACAAGCTATGCCGTGACTTTCATTTTCAAGTTCATCTGCATCCATGGATGACCTGCAAAGTGCCACAGCTTCCCCTTTTAGAGTGAAAACGGCAATTATGTCATCTTTTTTGATGCATTTACTAAATGAAACGATCCCTGGAACTGCAAGGGAAGCACCTCTGCAAACAGCATCTACCGCAGTATCACGTACGATGATCTTCGGCAAATGGGACAGACCTTCTTCCATTGGACGTACCAATTTGCGTATTTCAGACTCATCGCCATCTTCCTGCCAGTACACGCATGCATCCTTGAGGTCATATAATGATACAAGAGTATCTTCCCTGAACGGACCTGTTCCGGTTCTGCGAAGCTGCTTCATGTGTCCGCCACAACCAAGGACCAGACCTATGTCATGACAGAGCTTGCGAAGATATGTACCTGCTTCACAACCCACTCTCATGAGCACTTCTCTGCCTTCGATCTCAAGGACATCGAGGTAATAGATGTTCCTGATCCTCAATTGTCTTTTGACAGCAGAGATAATTGGAGGTGTCTGGTAAATAGGACCTGTGAATTCTTTGCATGCTTTTCTTATCTTCCTTTCAGGAATGTCATCATGCAAATGCATAACACAGATGTACTCTTTGCCTGAAAGACGCAGAGCTGAGATAGCTTTTGTTGCCTTGCCAAGCATCACGGGGAGCAGGCCTGTTACGTGTGGGTCAAGCGAACCGGAATGTCCTGCTTTTTTTACACCGAGCATATCCCGTACCCATGCTGTGACCTCGTGACTTGTCGGACCTGTTGCCTTATCGAGGTTCACAACACCCATGTCGATATACTCGAGGATCGGCCGGTCCCGGGGAAGACATCCGTATGCTGCATTGGTAGTTGCGTGGAACTTTTCCACCATTATATCTACATCTTTGGAAAAACGTTTAGATGAAACCATGAACTAAAAACTCCATTGATAATTAAAAACTGCCACAGGCATCAATTGCTTTCTTAAGCATGTCTGTGATCACAAACTGATCCCAGCGACTGGAATCGACCACCAGGTCATAGACAGAGAGATCATTGATATCAATGGAATGGATCTCTTTGTAACGAAGAGCTTCTGAAGCTTCGCGCTCTACAGTTTCTTGCATGCGCACTTCAAAAGAAGAACCTTCCCTGTCAACTATTCTCTTAACACGCACTTCAAGAGGGGCTTTTATCCATATTTTAAGCGCTTTTTTTGCCATTTGACCGGCAAGTCTGCCCTCGAGTATAAGATTATCTGAAGAATTAGCTATATCCGATTGTCTCTTATCTATCTCGACATCAATGCTTGGATTGGATTCGGCAAGACGACCGAATTCAGCAAGGGTCACGCCACGTTCTTTTGCAAGACCCCTGAAAACATCACCTGCGGAGATCATCTCCACAGAATAATGTTCGGCCAGCAGCTTCCCCACAGTAGTGGTTCCACTGCCAGGCAAACCACTAATAGTCAGTAGCATACTTAGACGCCACCGATATTAAGTGCTTTACGTACTACCTGACTAATAGCCAGTGATGTAATGAAATACCAGAAGATCCAGTACTGGATAGGACCAATTACCGTCTCGACCAATACCTGAGTTCCCCAAAATGGAAATACAAGGGATGCGCCCGGATGACCACTTATGTAGTGGTATGCCCACATGAAGAGTGGGAGAGAGATTATACTGATGTATGCCATTGGCTTGAACTGCTGTTTTGACATCTCCATCTGGTCGCCCATCATATCAGCACGCTGCTCTTCCAGTTTTTTCACCATATAGGTGTTCTGGGAAAGCTGTGCCTCCCGGAATTCCTTCTGGAATGACTTCATGCGCTCCTGTGTGTTGCGCATCAGGTCCCAGTCAATTGTATATTTCTGTATGAGGGATGCATAAAGAGCAGTGATAGCTGCCATTATGAACAGCATAATGTGAAAGTTACCTTCACCTACCATCATACTGATAGGGTCCATAAAGACACCCATGATGGCACCTATGGACTCTCTTCCTTCCTCACCAAGTACGACAATACCTATCATTAAAGAAATACCGACCGCCAGAACAAACTTTTCTGCGGTCTTTTTGAAATTAGAACCTGCCATGCGTCACACCTGTTTTTCGTTTATTTGTACTGATCAAGGATTTTACAGATATCCGAAAATACCCGATCTATTGCACCAGTACCGTCGATATCCACAAGAAGACCTTTCTCCTTATAATAGTTAATGAGAGGTTGGGTCTTTTCCTTGTATGAATCAAGTCTCTGACGAATAACATCTTCCTTATCATCATCACGCTGGTAAAGCTCTGCACCACATGCATTACAGATATTCTCCTTTTCAGGAGGGTTGAACTTCATGTGATAACTTTCACCGCATGTACACACATACCTGCCACAAAGGCGGGTGACAAGTTCCTCATCGGCAACATCGATGTTCAGCACGACCTCTAAAGGCATGTTGATCTCCTCAAGAATAGCAGATAAAGCATCTGCCTGAGGAGTTGTCCTTGGATAACCATCGAGAAGATAGCCAGGCTTACAATCGGATTCAGCCAGACGGTTCTTTATGATACCAATAAGTACCTCATCAGGAACCAGTTTGCCTTTATCCATGTAGCATTTTGCTTCTTTACCAAGTTCAGTACCATCACGTACATTGGCCCTCAGAATATCACCGGTAGATATGTGAGGGATCTGATAGTGCTTAGCGAGTTCTTTGGCCTGGGTGCCTTTTCCTGCACCCGGTGGACCAAACAATACAACATTCATCAATATATCTCCATTTTTTTATTATTCCCGCCCGAAGAACGATCTGACCATTGGATGCATTTCCATCATCTGTTCAGATGCAATATCCTCATACAGGCGATACACAATACTCACGGTAAGCAACAATCCAGTACCTCCGGCACCACCTATGGTACCGAGCATACTTGCCAGCAGTGTCAGTGCACCGATGAAAGCACCACCAATGATAGTGACCTTCGGGATGTATCTGAGCATTACCTTCTCTATACTTCCGACATTACGCCTGAAACCAGGGATCTGCATACCTGAATTGAATACCTTCTGAGCAGTTGGTTTTGCACCCATTCCGGTCGTTTCGATCCAGAACAGAGCAAATATGATACCGCCACCGATCAGGAAGACCGCATCAAGGAACACATGCAAACCGACCTGCCACATTGATGGCACGGGAACACCATAGCCAGTGAACGTCTCCCTCACAAGTGATGGGATCCAGTCATATGGACTGTTGATAGGTGAAATATAATACATGATACCATTGATAGGCCTTGAACCGGAATATTCACCAAGTATGGTGATACCACGACCTGAAAGCAGCAGACCTATCATCTGAAGGTTTGCCTGAAGTGCCCTGACAAGGATCATCGGAAGAACTGAAGCATATATCAGTTTAACAGGGAATCTGCCCCTGGCACCTCTAACTGCACTGTGTGCAAGAGGGATCTCTATGCGAGTACTTTCCGCGAACACGACTATCAGGAATATGGCTACTGTACTGATCAGTGCAAGTATTCCACCTCTGATGAGCAGGAACATTACTCCTTCACTAGTTGCGATGTAATCCAAACCAACGTTCTGAACGATGTATATCCACTTTGGAAGGATACCAATTGGAAGACCTGAAGTGTCAAGACCCCAATTGAACAAACCTGTTACGATCTGCTGGGAAACACCGGCCACGATGAATAATCCTACACCAGAACCAATTCCCCATTTTGATACGATCTCATCCATGAAGAGGATAAGAACTCCACCAATACAGATCTGGACGAAGATCATACCTGTAACGATACTTGGAGTTACACCAAGTGCAGATGCTACACCCACATCAGGCTGTATATAGCCACCAACGATCTGCGGCAAAGCTTCAAGAACGATCATAACAAAGACCATGAATTTCTGTGCACCCTGGAAGAATGCCTGGTCTGCAGGATCGGACATATTGAGTTTGATGACGTCAGCACCAACAAGAAGCTGAAGTACGATAGATGCTGTGACGATAGGACCTATACCCAGCAGCATCAAAGAACCAGATGCTCCTGCAAAGAAAGCGCGATATTGTTCAAACAGGTCAATGGATTCACTTGAAAGGCCAAACAGTGGAATATTCGCCAGAGCGAAATAAAGCACTAGAATACCAAGAGTCCACATTAACTTGTTTTTAAAATGCACATGCCCTTCCGGACTAGCTACGGCGGGCAATCTATTAAAAATCGGTTCCAAACTCTCCCTGAGACTCATTAACTACACCCTTTAATTAGGTTTGAAATCCAGAATAACTGGAAAACAAATTAAGTAGCACAGTATAAGATAAACAACAAATATAAAAGTAATGTCTTAAAAGACATTACTCTTCAATTTCTACGCAGGATCCACCTGCATTTTCGATCTTGCCCCTTGCAACTTCTGAGAAATTGCCTGCAGTAACAACCATATTCTTTGTTACTTTTCCGGTACCAAGAACTTTTTCTATTTCCAGATCTGCAAGGTCGATGACATATGCTCCAGCTTCAAGCTTTGCAAAGCCATCTTCAACGAGCTGATCTGCAAGTTCATCAAGTTCGCCTACATTCACTACAGAAACGTCATGGATCGCCTTTAATGGGCGGGAAAAACCACGTTCGCTTCCACGTATGTAACCGAGCTGAAGAGCCCTTGTAAAGTGGTGTTTGTTTTCACCAGATCTACCACGGCCACCACGGTTACCCGCACCGCGCCGGTTCTTGGTAGTTCCGCCACCACAGGTACGGGAACCCCTGAACTTCTTTGTGTTGCATTTTCTGCTAGTCATAACATTACCTCATCTTGTTCAAAAGTGCCTTGATATCATCGCCATGGTTTCCAAGGACACCGCCCTGCTGAGCAGTCCTTTTCATACCTGCGTGTCCCTTCCTTGGAGGGTGAAGCCTGAAAACAGGTTTCAATAGTGGGATATCGGTGATCTTTGCATCATCATTGACAAGAGCTTCTGCAAAGGAAGCAATGGAAGCAAACTCGGAGTTTTCCTTCACATATTCATCGGTAAGACGAGCATCGCCTTCCAACCTTCCACGATTGCTGAGTACCTCAATCAGTGATTCAACATCGACAGTACCGTATGCGATGTAGTCCTTTGACTTCTGGATCATACCCTTATTGTTAGGGGTATCCTGAAGGAAGACGCAATGGTTGACCTTATGTAAACGGAGCATGCCGAGGGTATCCTCGATCTTGCCGCTTACATTTACAGGGCCTCTTATTCTAACTACTGCGAACATTTTTAGGCCTCCGTCTCATCGAAAACGATTGGACGCCTTACAGTGCCCGTGTTCATCAAAGCATTGTATGTTGCCTTTGCGAAGTTGAGGGTTGTCCTGGTCTGACCTTCGGTACGTGTCCAGACATCTTTGACGCCTGCTTTTTCAAGCACCTTTCTTGCAGTGCCTCCTGCAGCAAGACCAAGCCCACGAGGAGCAGGCTTGAGAACTACAGTTACACTACCTGCTTTACCATTGACCTCTGAAGGAACGGTGTGTGGAAGTCCACAGCCACATTCCCATGATCCACAGCCACGTTTGATACGTGTGATGTTGATCTTTGCATTGTCAATAGCTTTTCTGATAGCAGGTCCTACCTGGACATCCTTTGCCTGACCAAGTCCTACGAAACCGTCTCCGTTTCCGACGATAACAGTAGCCCTGAACTTGACACGCCTTCCGGAGTCAGTCATTCTCTGAACCATGTTAATGTCGAGAACTTCGTCCTCAAGTTCAGGTAATAATAGATCTACTATTTTTGATTCCCTTATAGGCAGACCGGAATCCATAGCTTCATCCATGGATGTGACCTGTCCATCAAAGACAAGCTTTCCGAGCCTTGTCTGGGGAACCCATTCTTCATTATATTCATATGCCATATTAACCACACCTTAACTGAACTCGGCAAGGATCTTTTCCTTTACTGCATCGAACACTTCAGGCAGATTTGATCCTTCCATGTATTCTGCAACATGTTCTCCCCTTATGCGCTCATCGGATGGGAACACTGAGGAGTTGTGAGGAACATCCAGTCCTGAATCAACAACACCTTTAAGTGCTGCATAGACACGGGAACCTGCGGATGATGCCTGAATACCGATATCCAACACACCATTCTCATATCCTTCAGCAAGTGCCTTGTAACCAAACAAGAGCCCTGTGAGGTATGCTGCAGTAGTGTTACCGGTAGATCCTTCATAGCCGTATTTTGCAAGCTCTTTTGAGATCGCGGATGACAGTGTTACATCCCCATTTGCATCAGGTGCAACAAGCTGTATCTGCATGTGCCTTGCGCTCTTACGCACAACAACACGGTCCTCTCTTGACAAAAGCAACCTGAGTCTCTGGTGATAATCTGTACGCCCTTCCCTTCGTCGCCTGAATGCAACTTTATAACGGGGTCCTGTAGCCATATTAGATCCTCCACATCAGTTTAACATTTAAATTTGTTTTCATTATTCATTCCTCAGGCTTACTCTTTCTTTGCAATATTGAGGTGTGTTTCCATATGAGCCAAGTTCTTGTACTCGCCACCCTTTGCCTTACGGTAAGCTTTGCAGAATGCGGATTTATCAAGTGTACCATCTGCTCGAAGCTCTTTGAGCTTCCTTCTGAGAGCACGGATCTTCTTCATCCACTGTTCTTTTCGAGGATTACGTGCACCCTTTGTACCTTTACGGGAACCATGTCCCTTACGGTGACCATACCTGCGTTTTGCATCCCTTGCTCTTGCTCGTCCACGGCTAACGCCTTTCACAGCTTCTGCTTTAATGCTTCCACTTGCGATAAGACCACGGATATCTTCCCTTGTGATAGCAACAGCGATATCGCTAGATGCTTCAGGGTTCAGCCAAACTCTGTGAACGCCACATCCAAGCACTTTAGCTGCAAGTCTTTTTTGGTTTGTGAGATCAGTCATCTCACTCACTCCTTGCCGGGTTCAATATCTTGATGCCCAGTTCTACAGCTTTTGCTTCGATAAGAGCTTTCTTCTTTGCACCAACGGTCCTTCCGATCCTGATAGCCTCAAGTGAAGCATCAACACCTTCTATTCCTGCAAGATTGTTCACAAGAACTTCTGAGTATCCAGATGGATGAAGACCTTTCACTGCTTTAGGGCTTCCATATCCTGCCCGCACAACTGAACCTTTTGCTTTAATGCCTTTGCGCAGTTTACCCTGAAGACCTCTTGGACGTCTCCAGTTAGAGTCCAGACGCTTGTACTTGTGTGAATCGGCCCTTTTGAAATCAGGCTTCTTGCCCTTCTGGACCTTTCTTACATTGAAAAGTCTCTTGGATTCTTCATCAAGTGCAAGTTTGGTGGACACTGCTTCCTTCATGTTAGTTTCATTAACTGTATCTTCCATTCAGATCACCTACAATATCTCTCTTACACCCGCTTGTCTACGATGTATATACCATCCTGGAATACACGTGGATCGAAACGCTTGATTTTGGTCTTCTGCTCAATGTTAGCAGCGGTCTGGCCGACATCTTCCTTGTTGATACCGGAAACAATTACCTCATCGCCACTTGCCTTTACAGAGGTTTCACCGAGGATATTTGATACCCTAGGCTTCTTCTCACCAAGGAAATTATTGATGACGAACTGCTTGCCATTGACCTTGATCTGCATTGGAAAGTGAGAGTAGACCACTTTCATATGGTACTCAAAACCATCTACAACACCTTTCATCATATTGGTGATGTGGGAAGTATATGTTCCAACCATTGCTTTCTGTTTTTTCCTCGATGAAGCAGAGTCAACGATAATTTCTGAACCGTTCACTTCAATATTCACGCCTGGATACCACAAGAATCTTGTATTGGTACCTTTGGGCCCTGAAGCAGACAGGACGCGCTTTTCAAACGTCACTGTCACACCTTCAGGAATCGAGATTATTTTCTTGATTTCTTTTGCCATATCATCTCACCCTTAATCTTAGTATACAAATGATAATAACTGACCACCGACATTGTTCTCACGAGCCTCGTACTGGGAGACTACTCCATTAGGGGTTGTGAGGATCAATACACCAAAGTTCTTAGCAGGAAGGAATTGTTTCTCCCATCTCTCGAACTCAGTTACTCCTACGGAGTAGCGTGGCTTGATAGCTCCACATTTGTTAATACGTCCAATAAGTTCAACTGTATAAACTCCAGCCTTACCATCTTCTACGAACTCAAAATCACCGATATATCCACGGTCATTCATGACCTTAAGGACATTTCCAATGAGTTTTGATGCAGGTCTGATCGTACAGGAATCTTTACCAACAGCTTCTGCGTTCTTGATAATAGATAACGCATCAGCAAGAGGATCTAATAATACCATATCTGTTCACCTCACGAATATTTTTCAAATCCCATGTCATGGGCAATTTCCCTGAAACAATGCCTGCAAAGATAGATCCCATACTTGCGCACAAGACCCTGCTTTCTGCCGCATCTTTTACACTCGTTTGCGCCTCTTCCAAAATTCTTCACTGTCTGAGTCATCATTCTACCTCCACAGCATACTTATCCTTAAAGAAAGATATCGTATCCTCTTTTGTGATCTTGTGGGAAGTTGGTATCTTTCGTTTTGCGATCCTTCTTTTGCTCACCCTGTAACCAGGACGATTTACGACCACAGCGATATCCATTCCAAAGATACCGATGTTTGGATCGTATCTCATGCCTGGATAATCGGTGTGCTCTTCAACACCAAATGAAACATTACCAAAGATATCAAACTGAGATTCGTCGATCTTTCTTTCAACGATTCCCAATGAAGTCTCAAGGAAACTTTCTGCTGCTTCGCCACGAAGTGTGACCTTACATCCGATAGGTTCTCCCTTCTTGATAGTGAATGCTGGAAGTGTCCTCTTTGCATAGCTCCTGACAACTGTCTGTCCGGTAACTGTCTCAAGGATACCTTCTGCATCAACAAGGTGCTGACCACTTTCACCAACGCCCATGTGGACGACTACCTTCTCGACCTTAGGATTTCTCATTGGATTACTCAACGATTTCACCACCTATGAAGATCTCTGGCTTGGATTCACCGATCACGAACACATAATCTTCGATGGTCTCGAATTCGGTCTCACCGGAAATAGTAACTGTGTTGTTCTTGGAACTTTTCACTGTGTTGATCTCTTTGATAGACCCAACTTCACCTGCATGGGTTCCACCAACAATTATTGCAAGATTGCCAACTTCATATTTGATATGTTTGACGATCTTTTTGTCTGGAACGGACAGGATTATTGAATCCTTGGTGTTGTAAACGTTGGAACCACTGATATTGACACCATCGTTAAGACGCATCTGGATATTACCTTCTTTAATAGAGGTCTTACCTTCGATACGGCATAATTTGTCAGCACCTATTCCATCGAGCTTGTTCAGCACAAGCCTGTTCTTTCCATCGAGCATTACGCGGTATTCCACGTTGTTCAATGGGATGGTAATAATATCCATCAGACCTACAGGGAACCTGAGGTCCTTTCTTGCTACTCCGTCAACAAGTATATTGCCTTCAGAGAGTACTCTCTTTGCCTCTGCGCGGTTATCGACAACACCGAGCATATCCCTGAGTATGACTGCTAATGGGATGCTCTGGAGTCTGTTGTGAGGACCAGGCCTTGTGGATGTTATCCATTTGTTGGATTTCTTGGAGATCTGCCAGCTTTTTGGGACAGATATCCTCTTTTGATGAGTGGCCACGAATTCACCTACCTCTTGATAATATTGAATCTCTACGTTTATCGTTCATTTCTAGTGATGTGATCATCACATTTGAAGGATAGATCGGCCTTGGAACCTCGGTTCCATCCACCTTGCTGACAGAAACACCTTCTACAACAATTGTTCCGCTCTTCAAGGATAATGCCTCGACCTTTCCTTTAACACCTGCATGGTCGCCACGCATCACAATTACAGTGTCACCTACAATGACATTTGCACTGCGACCGTACTTACCACGAAGGTCTTTTGACAGAGGTGCCGCCATGTACTTCTGCTTCATGTGAAGTGGAGCCTCGTAACGTGCTTTCCTCTGTTTCCTTGGCTGTTTTGATACCATATTTAACACCTCACACAATCATAGATGCAGTTGTACCGATCTTAGGGAACCTTTCTGCTGCCTCTCTTGCAACAGGACCTTTGATATCAGTTCCTTTTGGAATGCCTTTGTCATCAACGATAACTACAGCATTGTCCTCGAATGCGACCCTGAGGCCATCTGGACGACGGAATTCCTTCCTCTGGCGTACAATTACTGCGTAAAGGATCTGCTTACGCATTTCCGGAGTACCCTTCTTTACAGATACAACACACATGTCGCCGATGCCTCCTTTAGGCATCCTGTTCTTTACACCTCTGTACTTCTTTACAGAGATTATCTCTACAGTACGTGCTCCAGTATTGTCAACACATTCTATCTTAGCGCCAGCATTCAGTGCACGTGGGATCTTTGAACGAATACCCCTCATGCCTTCACCTCCGCTTTGACAACAACGTATGATTTTGTTTTACTGAGAGGGCGGCATTCCGCGATGGTCACAATATCTCCAACCTTTGCATCAATGCAAGGTGGATTGTGAGCGTGGATCTTTGACTGCCTCTTCTCATATCTCTGGAATTTATTTATAAGCTTTTCACGCCTCTGTTGAATTACCACTGTATGATCCATCTTGTCGCTTACAACAGTACCGACGAGGATCTGCCCCCTTACGGAGAGTTCGCCATGGAATGGACAATTAATATCATCACATTCCTTTGTTGGCTCGGGTATATCCAATCCAATGTCTTTTGCCATGATTATTACCTCATGCGAATTTTCCTAATGTTCTTGACTCTATTCTCGGGTTGTGAGAGCAATAATGTCCCGTATATTTTAACACGTTGATCGTGATTGGCAGATGATGATGGAAGATTGAACACAAACGTTGTCCCATTCTTTGGAACCATTTTTTCGTGCATATCTTCCGTTTCGATAACAAGCATATTGCGCGTCTCGTTTATTACTCTGCCACAAATATTGATTAATTTGGGATTTGTTGACTCAAATACTTCCGCATAAAGCCCGATAAGCTCGTGAAAGATCAAATTAGAAGGCGATGCTTCCAATTCAGATCTCCTTTAATTCGTGCTGAATCGTCTTTATCTTTGCGACTGTCCTTCTAAGCTCTCCGACCCTGCCAGGATTATCAGGAGCGCCACCTGCAGATGCAAGTGCACGTTCACGGATAAGTTCACCGCGGATCTTCATAAGCTCATCCTCACGTTCGTGAGGGGTCATGTCCCTTATTTCTTTTGTACGAAGAATTGCCATAATTAGCTCTCCCTGTGCATACGTCCGGTTGGATGCCAGTAGTCATGGGCACCATGTTTGTGTTGCCAGACACCGTTGACCTCGCGGCGCTCCTCGCCTTCTTCGGTAACAGATTCCCCGGTGATCACATCAGCTTCTACTTCAGATGCTGCCACTTCTTCAACTGTCTCTTCAACGGTCTCAGCTTCAGCCTTTGCTGCTTCTTCGACTACTGCTTCCTCAGCTTCTGCGACTTCACCTTTAGCTTCTACCTCAACGAGTTCCTCGATACCTGCGCTCTTCTCCTCTTCAACAGGAGTAGAAACCAATGAACCAAGTTCTTCGGCATTCTTCAACCTGTATGAGTCTGGAAGAACTGCATCTGGGTGAATGATACGTACTTTACAACCAAGGGTACCAAGTTTCTTGACAGCGACAGCAAAACCATCATCGACTATATCATCGACAGGCTTTCCTGCATGTTTGATGTAACCATTGACCATCTTCTCTACCCTTGACCTTGCACCGGTCAATTTACCAGAGATGACGATCTCGCAACCAAGTGCACCAGAATTCATGATAGCACGCATGGTGTTGTGTCCAGCCTTTCTGAAGTACCATCCACGTTCGATGGAGGATGCAAGTCTTGATGCCATCATCTGTGCATTGAGTTCCGGCCTCTTGACTTCCTGTGCATCGATCTGAGGATTGTCCAGATCGTATAATCGGTCTACATCACGAGTGAGCTTCCTGATTACCTTTCCAGCCTTTCCAATAACCATACCTGGTTTTTCAGCATATACTGTGATCTGGGTTCCCATAGGAGTACGGTTGATATCCATACCACCATAGCCAGCCCTGCTGAGTTGTTTTGCAAAATATTCATCCATGGATGCTTTTACATATCCATCCTGAACAAACTTTTTCTCTACAGCCATTAGAGCACCTCGCTTATGATCATCTCAAGATTTACAGTTTCTGTGTTCTCTGGACTTGCCCTTCCGCGAGCCCTTGGTCTCATACCATGGATCACACGGCCACGGTTCATTGATGTATGTGCAATGAACATATGTTCCGGGTTTAAGCCTTTATATTCTGCGTTACTTTCTGCATTCTTGAGCAACTTAAGCATCTCAGATGCCACCTTTACAGGATAGCGGCCTGCTGCCATTGGTCCTTTTTTGTGACCTAAGCTGTCATTGTGCCTTTTGAAAGGTACTGCCTGCTTTAAGATAACAACATCTTCAAGATATTGTCTTGCTGCTTTTGTGCGCATACCCTTGATAGCCTTGCAGAGTTCACGGGATTTCTTAGGTGAAATGTGAAGCTCTGAACCCATTGCTTTCGCACTGGTCTCAGCATCAAGCTCTGTAGTATATTTGGTCCTTGCCATTCATATCACCTTATTTCAATGGTACGAACTTACTGGAACGTGTTGCACCGACACCAGCGCTTCCGTGGGAAACCCTGTTACGTGTAGGTGAATATTCACCGAACCTGTGCCCGATCATTTCAGGCATTATCTCCTCGATCTTCACGAACTCTTTGCCGTTATAGACCTCGAGAGCCTTGCCGATCATTTCAGGGAAGATGATCATGTTCCTGTAATGAGTACGTACACTTTCTTTTCCGTCTCTGAACTGTTGTAGAATTCCCATCTGTGAATCAGAAAGACCCCGGCGTATAGACCGGCGTTCCTGTGCAGGCAAGAGTTCTGCAAAATCCTCAAAGCTCATTTCCTGGAGCTGTGCTACCGTTTTACCACGGAAGGTATATTCTCCTTTTCGCTTTGGTAACCTTGAAGTTGATTTTTTTGCCATGTTAATACCTCTTTACTTTTTTCCGGTCCTGCGTGCTGCGATATGACCAACCTTTCTACCTGGTGGTGCATTCCTGCTGACTGTAGTCGGCTTACCTGGATGCTTTCTGTTACCTCCACCGAACGGGTGATCGATAGAGTTCATAGCAACACCTGATACACGAGGGTACTTAGCTGCCCTTGCTTTCATCTTGTGGTATTTCTTTCCTGCTTTAAGGAATGGCCTGTCAGTCCTACCGCCACCAGCAACAATACCGATCGTTGCTCTGCATCTTGGATGGAACCACTTCAACACACCTGATGGCATCCTGACAACTACTTTGCTTATCTCACGGGATACAAGTGTTGCAAAAACACCTGAGGAGCGTGCATATTGTCCACCATCGTTTGGTTTGGATTCAATGTTACAGATAGGGATACCTTCAGGGATCTCTGCAAGAGGAAGCGTGTTACCTGGCTTGACCTCTGCGGAAACACCGCATGAAAGCTTCTCGCCAACCGCGATTCCCTCAGGAACAACTATAAACTGTTTCTTTCCATTCTCAAAAGCGACCATTGCGATCGGAGCTGACCTTGCAGGGTCATGTTCTATACCGATAACTGTGCCATTGAGAGTGCTTTCCTCATCCACACGTGGGTGTTTGAGTTCAGCTTTATACTTATGGGATGGAGCCCTGTATGTTGGACTTCCACGACCTCTGTTCTGGGATATAATTCGTTTAGTCATGGACTTTCACCTCACACCAATCCGATCCTAGTTGCGATCTCATGTGCAGCATCCGGCTCATTGAATGTAACCAGTGCCTTTTTCAAGCCTTTCATTGTGGTCATGGTACAGACTGACTTTACAGTAAAGCCATACATCTTAACCACATCATTTTCCACCTGAGTCTTGTTAGCACGTGTGTCAACAACGAACTGAAGCTTATTTTCGTCCATGAGCATCATTGCTTTTTCAGTGATGAATGGATATCTGATAGCATTCATAAGAACATACCCTCCATGTTGGTTATTGCAGATTGGGTCCAGACTGTGAGTCTGCCTGCATGGGTACCTGGTGCAAGAAGCTCTGCGTTAATAGCAGTTACTGTTGCAACATCAACACCTGGAAGGTTGTTTGCTGCCTTGCTGAGTGGACTTTCTTCGCCTGTGACGATCAGAACGCTCTTTCGGTTCTTGTACTTACGTCCCCTGCGTTTACCTTTACCTGCCCTTATGTGTTTACCCTCTTTAGCGCGGATAATATCATCATAAAGACCTGCTGCTTGAAGGAAACTGATGACCTCTTTGATCTTTACAAGACCTTCGATAGCATCATCTGCAACGAAAGGAACCTCTGCAGTGAACTTGTGGCCACGGGCCTTTACAAGATCAGCATCGATAGTTGCTGCAATTGCAGATCTGACTGCAAGACGCTTTTCCTTCTTGTTGATCTTCTCTGTACGGTCGGTCTCGGTCTTTGGTGGATGTGCGCGCCTACCTCCCACTGCCTGGGGGACCCTTGCGACACGACTACCATTTATGATCCTTGGAACCTGTGCAACACCTCTTCCTGATCCCCAGGAGTGTGCTGACGTCTTCATACCTGCATAGAGCGAGGTACCGTATGGCTGAAGTCTGTTTGCCTGAGCAGAGAGGACCGCCTTCTTGATAAGGTCAGGTCTGAAAATCTCACTGAAAACTTCTGGCAATGCAATCTCGCCTTTGGAATTTCCGGATAAATCAATAATATTTGCTGTTGTCATTCACATCACCCCTGCAGTGTTTGAGTGCTAACATGCATGATCTGAGGCTCGCCAATGCTGGATACCTTTGACCTTGTTGGCTCCCTGAGTCTGATCAACCTTTTGGATGGACCTGGAACACTTCCTTTGATAAGGATGTAGTTTCCACGAACAAGACCGTAGTTAACAAAACCACCAGCTGGATTGACCTCATCAACATCAGAAGACATCTTCAAGATTCTCTTGTTGTAGTCGGTTCTCTGGTGATAGCCCATCTGACCTGCCTGTGGAACTCTCCAGCTCACGTGTGCAGGAGTCCATGGACCGAGTGTACCTACCTGTCTCAAACTTCCCTGACGGGAGTGTTTGTTCTTCATTAGGTTGATGCCCCATCTCTTTACAGGACCCTGTGTACCATATCCAGTAGTGATCGCTGCGACATCGACGATCTTGCCGTTGTCAAATACATCAGAGATCTCTACCATTGTACCCAGAACTGTTTTAGCATACTCGAACTTTGCTTTCACATCAGAACCACTTACACCAGTTTCCATCACATCAGGTACCTTTTTAGGTACACCGGTAAGAGTGGATGGTAAAGTGTATGTGATGAGCCTGATATCATTTGCACGTCCGCTTTCAACAAGAGCCTCGACCTTCTCAAGTGATGCATTCACGTCAGGGTTCTTTGCGGTCTTGACCCTGCGGCCAAGATCCTTGTCAAGAACGTCTGTCCATGCTTCTGCAATAGCGATTTCACCATAGGTGTCTTTGCCATATGCACGAATTGCTGCAACACGGATAGCTGGGGTCTCGATGACAGTAACAGGAACGGATATTTCAGTACCCTCTGTAAGACTGTGCTTAACGTCGTCGACCATGATGACATGGGTCATGCCTACTTTATAACCTGCAAAGCCCTGAAGCTTTGGTTCAGCATCTGACTCTGGCCATGATCTAAACCTTGGTATGTGACTCTGTGATCGCTTGCGTGGACTGTATGCAAGTGAACCGCGCCTTGGTCTGTGTCCTTTTGCCATTTATATTCTCCTCCTATTTCAATTATTTTTGAAACAATGTTTCATTTATTCATGATGTAGGACAAGACAATTAGAAAAGTATAATCTTACGTGATGTACTGATACCCCTGCCCAGCTCAAATAGAACCACTGGCAGATCGAACACATACATTCACGCAGGAAGCAAGATAACTAACATACTGGACTGACCTGATAGATCACCGGTCCGTCCGTCCTCAATCATCTCTAAAAGATTTAGCCAGTTAGCATTCCTTAATGCACATTTGTACACAAAGAAGGGCATTCCGAGAAGAGGCCCATGAACACTTACTGTCAAACCCGACTTTTCACACTTGCTTATTCCTACGTTATGATCTTCAATGATGTAATAGTAGCAATGCCAAATTACACAATCAATCCTAACTTAGAACGTCTAAATGTAATATTCAGTATATAAATGTGTTGCACATATTCCCCCAAAAAACAGTATATTAAACACAACTCAACAGGGAATTTCACAAACAAGTGCAATTTGCCATACAGTACATCAACACTAGCTCCAATATCCACTATAGAACAAAGACATCTAAATAAAGATATCGGATTATTCCAGGATAACATGAGATTACTTTAAATTGATTGAGCTATTTTCCAGACTGATAATTGTGTCACGAAAAAAAATATTTGATAAAAGGATAAAAGCTGACAATGATGGTATCCGTTTTGCCACACCGGAAGTAGTTGCAAAGTACAGGGCAAAACGACTCAAATGCAAGACCATCGCAGACATCAGTTGTGGAATAGGTGGACAGACGATATTCTTTGCAAAGGAATGTGAAAAGGTCTA
Source organism: Methanococcoides sp. (assembly GCA_021108275.1). Classification (GTDB taxonomy): domain Archaea; phylum Halobacteriota; class Methanosarcinia; order Methanosarcinales; family Methanosarcinaceae; genus Methanococcoides. Next base: position 84,400 of record JAIORD010000027.1, on the reverse strand, counting down.
TGCAATAGAGATAGACCCCAAAAAGATAGAATATGCAGAGAGGAATTGCGAACGTTATGGCCTCGATAATGTAGAATTCATTTGCGGGGATGCACTTTCAGAAGACGTCATCGACCAGATCCCAAAACTGGACGTACTTTTTTCCGACCCTGCAAGACCACCATCAGAAGATGAAAGAAGACTCTCGAGCCTTCAACCCGGAATACCCAAAGTATTGGAAGCATATTCCAAAATTACAAACAATTTCGCATTCGAAGCACCACCCCAGCTGACACCTGAAAGAATTCAGTTCGATTGTGAAAAAGAATACCTATCAGTGGATGGACAGCTGAACCGCCTGAACCTGTACTTTGGAGACATAAAGACATGCGACAGATCTGCAGTTGCACTCCCGGCAGAAGCAAGAATAGACTCGGAACACAAAATATCCGAACTTTCAATAACGAACAAGATACAAGCATATGCATGTGAACCAGAACCATCCGTCATTAAAGCAGAACTGCTTCCCGAGTTGGCAAATGATATAAATAAAAATAATACAACGCAGGTTCAACTGTTCGAGATCGACCAGAAGAGAAGTCTATTTACATCTGAAGAACCTTTAGATCACCCGCTGGCCAAGAATAGTTATGAAATAAAGTATGTAACCGAAATGGATGCAAAAATTATCAACAGCCTCTTGAAAAAAGATAGTGTCGGAACCGTGATTCTAAGAGCTGGAATTGATCCACAGAAATATTGGGATATTCGAAAAGAAGTTGAGAATGGACTGACCGGAAATAGAACAGTACATCTTTTTGCCAAAGATGGGAAAGCGATTATCTGCAAACCAAGAATATCAAGCAACGATCGCAGCCAATAACAACGAAGTAAAAAAGAAAATGATCAACTCATTCCAAAAATTGCTTTGACACGCCCGATAAGGTCTTCGGCATCAAATGGTTTATTGACATAGTCAGTCGCATTCAGAACATTCAGACCAAGCATCCGGTCAAAATTCTGTGATCTAGCAGAGATGATACAGATGGGAACGTCAAGATCATCCGCTCGGATCTTGTGGAACGTTTCCCAACCATCCATATCGGGCATCATAATATCCAGCAGTATCGCATCCGGTTTCACAGATCCGAGCATTTTCAAACACTCTGCACCCCCACCTGCCCCGAAGACCTCAAAACCTTCCGGTTCAAGAATAGACCTCACAAGAAAGATAGTATCTTTCTCATCATCGACGACCAGTAGTTTCTTATTCAAAGTGTCAGAACTCCTTCCATATATCCTGGTAAGACAATTTATAGTTAACACTGAGTTAAGAAAATACATAAATGTGATGTATATTTAGACAGTCTATGATTGACATATCATTCAATATCGATCTTATATGCACCATCCAGAAGACGGCGTTTAAAGATAACCTCAAGTACACCATTATTGAAAGTTGCTTTTGCAGACTCTGGATATACAGGTATCAACAAGTCAAACGTCCTAATATATGACCAATCGCCACGAGATGCAGAAATGTGCAAGGTCATTTCTTCTGCACTCAGTTTGATATCCTCTTTTTCCACACAGGGAAGTTCTGCCATGAAATGGACGTTATCATCAGTTTCAATAATGTCCACCAGAGGTTCCGATTCAGAGATACCCATGCATGAGCCCTCAGGAAGATGATCCGGACCTTCATTTGGACCAGAGCCTAACTCATGCACAACAGGCTCTTCGCCAGAGTGATGTGTTATAGAAAAACCATAGATCTTTGGCTTTCCCGAAAGATCCCCCAGATCGGCCTCGATAGTATCCAGGATATTTTCTATCATGTCAGTAACATCTTCAAATGACTCATTTTCAAAGAATTCATCGAAAAAGCGACGTCTTTTCTTTTCATCCATATTGGCCATCTCCATATTATTATAAATGATACCATAGGTCCCAATCAAATAATATACGCGTTTCCGGTCATAAATTGCAAACTAAAGCAATTATAAGTGATCAGTATCCAATACGTCCTTTAGATGAGCTATAGATGACTCCGGTTTGGAAGACTGGCTATCAGACAGATCCCCGGAACCTACTAAAACTAGAGAATTATCAACTGTATTATCCGGCAACTCAGAATCGAACCGATCAACAATACAACCCATTTTTGAGGATAGTTCAATCAATTCCAAATGTAGTTGCTTCGTCTTTTCCATCATTTCCTTATAGTGATCAAGAATAATCTTATCAGCCATATTTCCACCAACTGAATATTACATGAATCAACCTGCACCACACAGAAAGAAACAATAATTACAATATTCAAACAAACTGTTACAAAGGAAAGTATGTCATTGATACCATTTATACCTTGCCGCTTGACAAAAAGGACCATTAGCACTTATAATATCCAAGATGAAAGATAAAGGATCATCAATACATATAGTCATCCAATCCGAATATTTTATACACTAATATCAACTAAAAATTTCGTAAAACATATAAATTTGCAATGATGCTCATCCCATTATATAGAAAAGCTCCGCCAGATATATAATCGACTAAAACATTAACATAGACCGAGAGAGGAAGGACGATCGCCGGGTCTTTGACCTGAGGAAAGTCTCCCCATCATCCAGATACACGAACACCTGTGAAGGGTGTCGGGTGAGAACCCGGGCTCTGGCACAGAAACGATACCACACCATACCAATGCTATGATACCGAAAGGTTGAGGTCGTATGGAACGTGGATGGAACGGCGAAACCTCGTGGATGCAAGTTGGAGTAGGGATCAAGCAGGTTTCTGGACTGCCCCGAATTTATTAACGCGTAGCCGAATATCGTCAATGCAAGTGTCCGTAAGGACCTTCATTATCCGTCCTGCGGATAAGGAATTTTGCATCAACAGAAGGGAGCTTACTCTCCTCACTCACAACCAACTTATTTTAAACGAACAATATACTTATTTTAATTCATTTTGAGAGAACTTTTGCAATGTTTCAGCCACGAACACTTCATCTACCTTCGTATTGTAGCAACCATCGTTGAGCATAGGGATCCCGTATGTAACGATTCCCGTACCGGCCAGTGAACGCATGCCCTTGTTTATTTCATAATCACAAGCAATGACAAGCACACCATCCGCACGTCGGTCCTTAAGGATGTTCTTCACAAAAGATGAGCCTGTCACGATATAAAATTCATAACCATACTTTTCTGCATCTTCTTTGAGTTGGTCGAACACACATTTCCCACATGACCTGCACTGTATCCCATATTTCGTTGCGTATGCAGGACAATCAAGTGAACGCATGCAATGTGGGACGAACATCAGCCTCTTTTTTGTTTTTGCAAAATCTGACATGTGTGCGGAATTTTTCAAAGAGACCATCCACTTGTCAAGTTTTCGCGGGTCAGAGAACTTACAAAAGAAATATTTCAGCGGAAGGAAGAAGAAATCCAATACATTCGCAAAATGGCCGGATAACCAGACATTTCGAGTAAGGCTTACACGACTAGCATAAAGAGATAATGCTGAAACAAACACAGACAGCACTAAAAGAACCAATAACAATTTGCCTATAAAATTATACATTGCAGAGCTCCATTTTTTCGATTACTTCGTTAACATCCACTTTTGTGTTGAAGCAACCATCTTTCAAAAGGCAAACACCCTGAACTGGCATAAAGGACATTTCCCCCATAGACTCAGAAAGGTCAGTATAACAGGCCACACCTATACAGGAAGAAGGACGGTGTGCTTTCATTATCTTCTTTACAAAACTGCCACCAGGAATAACATAAACTGTGAAACCATGTTCATCGGCAGCTTTACAGATTATACCAATATCGCATAGACCACACTTTTTACACTCATAGCCAAGTATAGGATCACATCGGGCCCTGCAAGTGGCATGACGCATACACTGGGGCAAAAATACAGCCCTTGGGCCTTTTGCATTGATAAAATCATCAAGCATTACAGCATTCCTTATCTCAATGAGGATCTCATCCACAAGGGTATCCCTTATCGAGAAGACACCACACATCCATTTAGCAGGTGAGTAGAACAGATAAAGCATGAAAAGAACAAAATTAGGAAAAATGACCTTTTTATTCTTAAAACTGTAAAATCCAACAAGCAATGCCACAACAATCCCCAGTAGAGCAAAGAGAAGCATATATACGAATAGCTTACCCAGAAGTTCATAGGGAATTTCCATGAGCCAGAGAGAGTAGGTAGCAATATTTAAAAGTAACTGTAAAAGAGAACTGAGTAAAAATAAAGAAGGGCGTAAAAAAAATTAACGAAAGGTAGAGAGATCAGCCCTCTACACAATCATCAAGTCTGATTCCAAGTGCTTCTGCTACAAGAACAATTACATCCTCAACAACAAGCTCTTTAGCACCAAGGGAATCCCTACCATCGGAAAGGTTTCTCTTACAGAACGGGCAAGCGCTTGAAAGAATATCCGGGCTCTTTGCAAGAGCATCCTGCACACGAGTCTCAGCGACCTTAAGAGCAAGGTCAGGAAGACCAGCCTTTACACCACCGCCAGCTCCACAGCAACGCTGATTTGCTTTGATCCTGTCCATTTCCTTAAGATTAAGACCAGGGATGGCATTAATGACACTCCTTGGCGGTTCGAACACACCTACGTGACGTCCAAGATGGCATGGGTCGTGGTATGTAACAGTAAGGTTGTCGAATGGTTTTTCCCACTCCAGCTTTCCTTCCTTGATAAGTCCCTCAAGGAACTCTGTGATGTGCATTACCTTGAAAGGAAGTTCTTCACCGAGTAATCTTGGCCAGTCAACAAGTGACGCTCTGAAACATCCTGCACATGCGTAGACAACTGTCTTTGCACCCTTTGCAACCATCCCATCAACGTTCTGTCTTGCAGCTTTCCTTGCAATGTCCTCGATCTCGTACTGACCGGTCCTCACAAGTGCGGAACAGCAACATACCTCATCCTCACCGAGCATAGCGAAATCGATACCAAGCTTGTTGAGTACACGTGCTGTTGCGAATGCAAGTTTTGTCTGCTTCAGTTCTGCAGTACAGCCACCGAAGTAAACGATATCAGCTTTATCAGCGATCTTAACATCATCAGGGATCCAGTTAAGCCTGTTCTTAGGATCTTCCATGTATGGGTTCTTGTACTCACCAATGAGCTTTACGAACATTCCCTGCTTACCGTATGGACCATTACCACGTTTGACAAGGTTTGCACGCATAGATTCCCACAACTCGATGGTGTTGATACCAACCTCACAGACTGTTGCACACATTCCGCAGGTAGTACAGCCATATACATCGTCCTTGAATGCTTCGATCTCTTCCTCAGGAATTGCTTTTGGGCCGAAAAGTCTTGCACGAAGACCATAGGACTTGTTCATGAACTGACTCCACCTAAGGATCTTGTCCCTTGGTGCAAGTCCTGCAGGCTTGCCAGCAGCATCATATGTTGGACACCAGTTGACACACTCGCCACAGCGCACACAAGCATCAAGCTCCATGAGCTGTACAGCAGTTAAGTTATTTGTATTAATTGAAGGTTCACCTTTCATGATCATTCGCCTCCCTTGTTAGCCATAAGGGTAAGTGGTCCTGCGATCATATGCATATATTTGCTGAATGGGATATATGCGATACAGAAGAACAATGAGATCACAACGTGGAACAGTGATGCAGGTGGTGCAAGATCGGATTGCATCCCCAGACCCCAGAGAGTACCATTCCTTATACCATCAGCAACAAACCCTGTAACTACAATGATAGTAAGTCCGACAAGAAGGACTGAATCGAAAGCAATGGTACTCTCACGAGCCTTTGCAACAAAGAGTCTCCTGACGATAGCAATAATGATACCGATCAACAGAATATAACTAAATACGTCATTAGGAAAACTGAGCATTTCCCTGAAAACTGCAGGATCGAGAACATGAATACCAACCATGTGGATGATCTCAACAACGAACATTGCAATTGACATAATACAGAGTGCAATCCAGCCACCGAAGATAGCAAGGTGCATTACCCACCTACCAGGACTGCGTCTTAGAGCACGCCTCTGAAGAAGAGCATCAAAGATCAATGTTGAAAAGATATTTTGACCATGACCGTGCCCTTTTCCACTCATCTGATAAGCCAAGGTTTTAGGGAAGGTGAAAATGCTTCCATTGGAAGGTTTAAGACCATATCCTTCAGCGCCTAAGCCCCATTTTTTAAGATTTATGTACATACCGATCATGAAGATCGCTATAGCGATCGTGGCCATGATCATGACCGCTGCGAATGTGATCCTCATAGATTCGGTAAGCATTCCGAAACTGTTTGCGACCTCAGTAGAAAGTCCACTATAATATTCCATACTCATAAATTATCCTCCTGATATTGCCAAGATGTGACACTATTATATCTTTCTAAAAATTATCGTGAATATTAAATATGATTTGTGTATTGGTAGAACCAATTATATTTAAAGATTTTCATAAACAGAACTTACATCAAAAGTAAGAAAACGCATCAAAGCAAACACTTTATCAAATATTTTAGAACACAGTCCAATTTAAAATTGAATGTAGAAACAATGCAATATTCCGACCACATCAATAAATAATTTCAGAGAAAGTGGCCAGACCCAGAATGTAGGAAAACCTGAGAGTATTCATCGACAAATTATTCGATCCATATTAAATTCGCCATTAATATGTAAGGAAAACATATCATAAAAGCCTGATTTCATTCTTAAAAACCTCTAACCCTACGTCATCGATAAGCCTACCGAGACGATATTTCTTAGCAGACTTTATGTAGAATTCAATGATCCTTCCGATCATTTCAAGGACTTCAGCCTCATCCAGCCCTTCAGCGACCACATCGCCAATGCGTGGCCTTATTCCTGCATTACCCCCTGCCAGCAAAGTAAATCCCTTCGGAGTCCCCATCACACCGATATCCCTCACCGCAGGTTCAGAACAGGAATTCATACAACCGCTCACCGCCATCTTGAACTTGGAAGGCAATTGCATACCATGATAACGTTTATCGAGTGCCAAACCTAAAGAGACGGCATCCTGTTGTGCCCTTTTACAGTTATCTATCCCAGGACACACCTTTATACTTCGCACACACTTACCGATAGAAGCTGCAGGTTCCATCCCAAGTTCAGACCACGCATCATCAAGATCACTTTCCATTAATCCGATAATAGCTATACGTTGTGCAGAAGTGAATTTAAGAGTAGCATTGTATTTTTTTGCAACATTCACAACACGCTGCAATCCATCAACACTAATAATACCTGCCGGAGTCTGTGGGACAATGGCATAGGATTCCCTATCCCGCTGCAGAATAGCTTTTTTATCAAGTATGTCCGATGCCACCATCCCACTTCCGATATATGCACGTTATGTCACAAGTATGGAATTCATTTGATTTTCTTGAGAAGCCCTGCAAGACCTGATTTATGCCTCGCCTCATCAAGAGATGCCTTTGCAAAGAACAATGCAGTAGCTTCGTTACCTTCCTCATGAGCGATCTTTGCAGCCTCTGCCTTCTCACTCTCTGCCATTGTCTCACCCTCGAGCATCATTTCGATGTTCTCGACCGTTGTATCCTTTACAAGACCCAAGAGCTCAGCGACCTCTGCTGCATGCCATGCTTCATCCATTGCGATCTGGCGGAAATAAAGAGCAGCTTCAAAATGACCTTCACGCTCTGCCTGCCTGGACATTGCAAAGTACCATCCAACTTCAGTAGTCTCACCTTTAAAAGTAGCTTTCAGAATATCTTGTAAACTCATTTAATGTACCTCCTAAATCAAATTTGCAATTATAAGATGATCAGGATTACTAATAATGTTTATGGAATACTGAACAGAACTGTAATTAAATGACAGTATATGCATAGAAATACCTTCCATCAAAATTCCATTCTTATTAAAAAATGACCGGTACCGATATTAGAGACCCCTGTTAGTAGTTGCGCAAAATATACATGTATTGGAGATATTCAGAGATTGGATGACATTAGATCTGAAAATAATCCTTGTAGAGCCTTTATACCAGGGAAATGTAGGATCGGTCGCAAGAGCCATGAAGAACTTCGGGTTCTATGACCTGACACTCGTAAACCCCTGCGAACTGAAAATGGAAGCAAGAGCACTTGCATCCCATGCATACGATGTCCTTGATGGAGCAAAGATAGTTGATACCATCGAAAAGGCCCTTGAAGGCAGTGATATAGTCATTGCAACCACTGGCATCACAGGACTGAAAGTCGATGAACACATACGCATGCCACCATACACCCCAAGGGAGCTAAAGGAAAAGTTCAGTGGAACGAATGGAACTGTTGCAGTCCTTTTTGGAAGGGAAGACAACGGATTCACTAACGAGGAACTTAAACTCAGCGATCTGATAGTAAGCATACCGACATCCGAGATATATCCCATAATGAACCTTTCACATGCTGTCACCATCATGCTCTATGAAATGAGCCAGATAACAGCAGGCGAGAACAGTCTTGCAGAGGGATTCGACCTGAGATTGCTATATGACCATATAGACGAGGTCCTCGATGGTATCGATTACCCTGCGCACAAAAAGGAAAAGACGCACCTTATGTTCAAAAGAATATTCGGAAGGGCACAGCTCATGCCAAGGGAAGTCCAGACATTAAGGGGTTTTCTTGGAAAGGTCCAGAACCATATCAAATGAACAGGACCATGCAGGATAGCATTCTAAAAGTATTGACTCGAAATATTGATATGTACATAGTGTATTCTGGTATCTCCGATACCTGAGGTATCATTTCAATATAATAATGTGGATTACATGAGTGAAATAAAATGGGATGAAAAGTTCAGGGATTTTCTTAAGCGCTATTACTGGGATGAAATACTCCTGCTGGCAAATGAGTACCCTGAGCTCAGAAGTATTGTTGTTGATTTCCCCGACCTCGAGCAATTCGATTCCGACCTTGCATACGAGCTACTGGAACACCCGGACGATGTGATACCCTATGCTGAACAGGCATTAAGGGAGATAGACATACCTATCGAGAAGGACCTCGATGAGGCTCATGTCCAGTTCATAAACGTCCCCAATCGCGTGGCTATCAGAGAACTTCGAAGTAAACATCTTCTAAAATTCATATCCATCGAAGGCATGATACGCAAAGCTACCGAGGTCAGGCCAAAGATAACAAATGCAGCATTTATGTGCATGAGGTGTGAGAATACCAGTTTTGAGCCACAGGGAGGTCCTAAGTTCGTAGAACCTACAGATTGTGAAAATGAATCCTGTGGCAAGAAAGGACCATTCAAGCTTCTGATCGACCAATCAACATTCCTGGATGCCCAAAAGCTCCAGGTACAGGAGTCCCCGGAAAGCCTGAAAGGTGGCAGCCAGCCCCAAAGTCTGGATGTCGATGCAGAGGACGACCTGGCAGGACTTGTTAAACCAGGTGACCGTCTTGTTATCAATGGCGTACTCCGTTCCCACCAGAGAACATTGAGAGAAGGAAAATCAACATTCTACGACCTTGTCCTCCATGCCAATTCTATCGAATATGTAGATCAGGAATTCGATGAGCTCGACATCTCACCGGAAGAAGAAGAACGCATCGTTGAGATGGGAAATGACCCTGAGATATATAAGATGATAAGAGGTTCCATCGCACCTTCCATCTACGGATATGAAGACATAAAGGAAGCACTCAGCTTACAGTTGTTCTCAGCAGTACCTAAGATGCTACCTGATGGTTCAAGGGTCAGAGGCGATATACATATATTACTTGTAGGTGACCCGGGTATCGCAAAGAGTCAGTTGCTCAGATACATGGTGAAGATATCACCACGTGGTGTTTTCGCATCAGGTAAAAGTGCATCTTCCAGTGGTCTTACCGCTGCAGCTGTCAAGGATGACCTTGGGGACGGACGCTGGACACTGGAAGCCGGTGCACTTGTCATGGCAGACATGGGTCTTGCCGCAGTTGACGAAATGGACAAGATGAGCAAGGAAGATAAAAGTGCTCTGCACGAAGCCATGGAACAGCAGACCATCAGTGTGGCAAAGGCAGGCATACTTGCGACATTGAAATCAAGATGTGCATTACTCGGTGCAGCCAATCCGAAATACGGAAGGTTCGATAAATACGAAGGCCTTGCAGAACAGATCAATATGCCTCCGGCCCTTATCTCAAGATTCGACCTTATTTTTATACTTCTTGATGTGCCTGACCGAACCAAAGACAGCAATATCGCACACCACATACTGAAATCCCAGTATGCAGGTGAGCTCAACGAACAAAGGCAGAGGGTCCCACACTCAACAATTACAAAGGAAGAAGTGGATTCTCATATGACGGTCATCATGCCCATCATTGAAAACGACTTGCTGAGAAAATACGTTGCGTACGCAAGAAGAAGGATCTTCCCTATAATGGAAGATGATGCCAGAGACCATATCATTAATTACTATCTTGACCTGCGCAAACAGGGAGAAGGCAAAGATTCACCAGTACCAGTCACTGCAAGACAACTGGAAGCCCTTGTAAGACTTGCTGAAGCAAGCGCACGCATACGTTTAAGCAATATAGTAACTATTGATGATGCGAAAAGGACCACACGAATATCCATGGCCTGTATGCGCCAGGTCGGAGTAGACCCCGACACCGGAGCTTTCGATGTGGACGTAATTGCATCCGGAACCAGCAAGAGTCAGCGTGACAAGATACATCATGTCAAAGACATAATCAAACTTGTCGGCGACAGGCATGCAGGTGGAAAAGCACCCCTTGAAGAAGTATATGCAGAAGCTGAGACCGAAGAAATAAGTAGGGAAAGAGCTGAAGAGCTTATATCTAAGATGAAAAAGCAGGGAGATCTGTTAGCTCCCGATAGCAAGCACATAAAATTAGTATAATAAGGCGAAGATATGTACCTGAAAATACACAGATCCACGAATCAGATCCTCGTCGCTGTTTGTGACAAAGAACTGGTCGGAAAGAAGCTGATAAAAGGTGAAATTGTGATAGATATCTCGGAAGGTTTCTACAAAGGAGAGATAGCATCCGAAGAGACCATCATACAAGCTATAAGGAACGCTCCGAGTGCAAACATATTTGGAACACATTCAGTTCAATGCGCCATTGATTCTGGTGCTATTGATCCGGAATGCGTCATATACATAGACGGCATACCACATGCCCAGATATACAGATTATGAATTTTACATTTATCAAAATATTGGTGTAAATATGAGTGAAAGTAATATGATTAATGAAACTTCCATTCTTGACAAAGATGAGCTTATCAAAAGCGTTATAGCAAAGCACAAGCGTCTTCTGGAAGAATACAACAGAGAGTTCAGAGAGCTCGATGGAAGATCAAAGGCACTGAAAGAACAGATAGGATCCTCAAAGCAGGAAAAGGAAGATACCCTGACCCGCATTGAGGTTCTGAAAGAGAAACGTCAACAGCTCTACCATCAGGCAGAGAACGTTCTTGGGAACATGTTCACTGACATCGATGACAAACTGCTTGATAACAAGCTGATGCATGCTGCAAATGACGGATTTACCAAAGTCAGGCGCCTCATCAATATCAATGAAGAAAAGCAGGTAGTTGATGAACTATTGACCAAGCTGGATGGTATGAGCACACATGAAACCGTCCAGAGCTCCGTTCAACAGATAAAAGCAAAGGTCAATGGTGCTATCGAAGCCAGCAATGAGCTTGCAGGGACCATTGGTATTAAAGCCCTTGACGAAAACTTCCATAAAGCAACTGAGGAACTTAAGACGATCTCACCACGCCACGGATGGCTTGAAAACAGAATAAAGAGCCATAATGAAGCCCTTGAGCACTGGGAAAAGAATCCCGTCACTGAAGAGAACACGCCGGAGGCTGACGCATGACCACAACAGATGTATCAACCATGAGTGAAAAGGACCTGAAGACCACCGTTAACGATTACAGGACGAAGATCACACAGAACGAACGTACCCTGAAAGGTGTTTTTAGAGATCTGAAACTCCATCGCACAAATATCGATGAGCTGAAAGAGAAAAGGGACAAGCTTAACGCGCAAGTAAAGGAACTTGCAACAAAGGCACGCGAAGAGAAGAAACTTCGTGATATCGCTAATGAGAAGATCTCAGAGATAAAGGGCACAAGAGATCAGATCCGCAGCGAAAAGGACAAGGTCACCGGCAGTATCACCGAGCTTAAAACAAAGCGTGATGAATACAACAAGCAATCTCGTGGTAGTGTGGAATCTCTGTCAAAAGCATATGCCGGCGAACTTGATAAGTTCTTAAATGCAGACATTCCCCTCAAACATGAGATTGATATTTTCGAAAAACTTTCCGACCTTGGAGAGAGGATCGATGCTGCAAGTCAGGCCGATGAGCTACATAGCAAGATCGTGGAAACATACAGATCATCAGAGTCGATCTACAAAGCCGATGGGACTGTTGGAAAGGATGTAAAGGGACTTGCAGAAGAGTCACAGAAACACCATCTTTCAATGCTTGCATCCTACAAGAAGATCGATGAACTTCGAAAGGAAGCAGACCTCTATCATGCCCAGATCAAAGAGACCTATGATGTCGTCTCACCCATAAGGGAAAAGATCGACCCACTGAAGACAAAGGTATCAGAGCTCAGAGATGAACTCAGCGTATATCTTGACAAGCTCAATGAGATCCAGGTTGAAAAGGATGAGAAGAAACTGGATGATAAACACATTGTTGCAAAAGAGAAGTTTGAAAAGACAGGAAGGATGAGTCTTGAAGACCTTAGATTATTGATGGAGAAGGGAGATCTTAAGCTTTAAGCTTATTATCTCATTTATTATTTTTTATTTTACATTGTTATTTGATCATTTATCATTTTTACGTCCATTCATCATTACAAGGACTTATTTTCAGCATATATCCAGTCGGACCCATATTCAGATCAATAGTAGAACTATAGACATAGTCGATCCATATGACGATTTTCCGATATCTCAGACAACTTTTTTGAATGATGCCTGTTAAATTCCAATTATTTATTCCAGGAGAAACGTTTGAAAATTACAAAACAAGCCATACTCAAAACAGCCATAACAAAACTGAATCCTGGAACGTTCTCTGCCGTACTGTTATTTTCGACAGGAATATTCGGAACGTTCGAGGAACTGTCCGGCTCCTCAAACACGGGTGCAGGTAGTGACGGATCAAGATACTGATATACCGGAGTGAATGTGATCAATTCACCGTCAGGCCCATAGTAAATGGCATCCAGAGTAATGTTAAATATCTCTTTTGAATTATGCGAGTAGGTAAAAACAGAACCTTCGCTCAGTATCCCATCCTTGAGAGCAACACTGTCAAGCGAAAGTTCCACCCAAACATCGCCATCATCACTCACATCCTTGACCACAAAGAGATATCCCTGACTGAACTGCCATTCACCCTTGGTCTCAATGAAAATACCCTTACCATCAATAATTCGGATGCGGACATCATCATTTGCAGCCGATACAGGGAAGACATAAATAAAAAATATTAAAAATAGCAAAAGGATGGAAAGTAAAGGTCTTAACTCTCTTTGTTCCACGCGCCACACCCATTATCTATGAATGCAACTTCCGGCAACGATCTCTTCCAGACCTTCTGCAGTCTCCACAAGAAGAGTACCATTTTCAGTGATACCTACTGCTTTTCCGCTTATCATCCTTTGCGGCGTCACCACATCCACATCCCGACCTATAGTTGAAGACAGGGATCTCCACTCCTCAAGAATTGAATCGAAACCTAAAGTCTTAGACCGGACATACTCATCTTCAAGTGCCCTCAACAATGCCTGAACAAAAGCGATCCTATCCAGCTCTTCGCCTTTTATCTCACTAAGACTTGTTGAACTCGACCTGATATCTTCCGAAAGGTCTTCGATGGAAACATTGACATTGATACCCATACCAATGACAACAAAATTGATCTGATCGGTTTCCGCATCCAGTTCTGTCAGAATTCCACAGACCTTCTTATCCCCGACCAAAACATCATTTGGCCATTTAAGAGATGCCTCAATACCAAATTCACGAATTGCCCTTGCAACGGCAACCCCGGCCATGAGAGTAAAACGTGGCGCATATGCTGGAACCACATTCGGTTTAAGGATAACGGACATCCAGACACCACCCCTTGGAGATACCCAATGTCCACCTTTACGACCACGACCACTGTCCTGCATTTCAGCAATTACAACAGAACCTTCATCTGACAGTGGTCCCATCTTCTTTGCGACATCATTGGTTGAATCAACCTCATCGAAATACCGAATATCCCCCCCGATGATACTCGTGTCAAGACCATCCATTATCTCCGACGGATAAAGTTTGTCGGGCGCTGAGACCAGAACATGACCGGAACCAGGCGAGGATTTTATGACATAGCCTTCCTCACCAAGTGCTTTAATATATTTCCAGACCATCGTTCTGGAAATACCAAGTCTTTGCCCAAGTTCTTCACCGGAAATTGGATCAGTTCCTGCATTTTTCAAAGCTCTGATTATATCCATTTTCTTGTCAGTCAAGTAATCCCCCCAAATTCAAATGATAATAGAACAATATATCAACAGACCTTATTTAGTCTGTTGACAGTTTGACTGCTGTTTTGCAGCATTTACATAAGCACTGACTGCCGCGGTAGCAACTGCTGTCTTACGTGAATTATTACCAAGGACAGATGCAAGAGTGAAACCTTTTTCCTTTTCATGCTCCACGACTTCCTTTACTGCCTCAAGGATATTATGGTCATCGATGAAATGAGTGGTCAGGTCCCCACGTACGAACGCCTCATTGGAAAGGACAGCCTTATGGAATGGAATATTGGTAGTTACACCAATGATGACAAACTCATAAAGTGCCCGCTTCATCCTGCTAATAGCCTCTTCGCGAGTTTCACCCCAGGTACAAAGCTTTGCAACCATCGAATCATAGAAAGGAGGTATGACATAGCCCATATAAACACCACTGTCTATACGTACACCCGGACCACCTGGTGAGCGGTACCTGGTGATCTTACCCGGAGAAGGTGCAAAATCATTGAGAGGGTCTTCGGCATTGATACGGCACTCGAATGCATGACCTGTTATCTTAATATCTTCCTGCTTGAAAGGAAGTTCCTTACCACATGCAATAAGCAACTGCTGTTTCGCAAGATCGATACCGGTAACAAGCTCTGTGATACAATGTTCCACCTGAAGACGTGTATTGACCTCGAGGAAATAGAAATCACCCTTGGAATAAAGGAACTCGACAGTACCTGCATTCTCATAACCGATGGACTTTGCCGCCTTGACAGCAGTCTCACCCATTTTCTTACGCAGTTCCGGGCTCAGCACCGGGGATGGCGCTTCTTCCATGAGCTTTTGATGCCTGCGTTGTATAGAGCATTCCCTATCCGACACATAAACGGTGTTACCATGACTATCTGCAAGTATCTGGAACTCGATATGACGAGGTTCTTCCACATATTTCTCAATGAATACAGTAGGATCACCAAAGGCAGATTGTGCTACCGATTGGATAGACACCAGAGAAGACTTGAAATCGTCCTTTGAATAGACGACTTTCATACCGATACCACCGCCACCTGCAGATGCTTTTATCATCACAGGATAACCAATAGAATCAGCCATCTCGAGGGCTTCATCCACATCTTCAATGGCCTTGTCATATCCCGGGACCACAGGAACACCAGCTTCGACCATAAGTTTTCTTGCAGCGATCTTGCTGCCCATCTTCTCAATGACCTCACTGGAAGGACCGATGAACACGATTCCAGCAGCCTTACACTTCTTTGCGAAAACCGGGTTCTCTGAAAGGAAACCATATCCAGGGTGGATCCCTTCCGCACCCGACTCTTTTGCCACTTCGATTATCTTGTCCATGTTCAGATAACTCTGGCTTGAAGGTGAAGGACCGATATGATATGCTTCATCTGCATATTTTGGAAAAAGGGCATTCTTGTCAGCATCCGAATATACAGCAACTGTGGAAACATCAAGTTCCCTGCATGCACGCATTATACGGATAGCGATCTCACCCCTGTTTGCTATAAGGACTTTCTTGAACATGATAAGAACTCCTGTTAGTTAATAGCCATCAGTACTTCGCCCGTACCGACCAGATCCCCTTCGGAAACGAAGATCTCCTTTACCACACCGCTATGGGAAGCATGGATAGCATTCTCCATCTTCATGGCTTCTATCACACAGACCTTGTCCCCTTCTTCAACAGTATCCCCGACACTGACGTTCATGGAAAGGACCATTCCCTGCATGTGGCTTGTAACCGCACCCTCACATTCAACAGCCTTTGAAGACTTCTCAGCAACAGTTACAGAACCTCCGGCAGGCTCTACTTTGACCTCGAATACCTCGCCTTCGATCTCAACCCTATAATCTGTTGGTATGGCCACATTCACCGGTGCAACACCAGTAGCTGCCTTTACTGCAACAAGCTCCTCCTCCTCAGATTCACCAAGCAGGAACTTAGGTGCGATCGCAGGATACAGGATATATGTAAGGACATCCTCCTCCTTCTTCACAAGACCCATCTCCTCAGCCTCTTTTTTAAGGGACTCGTACTCAGGTTTGAGAAGGTCGGCAGGACGAACTGTGATAGGGACCTCATCGCCAATTATCTTCGCGATCATTTCAGAACTGATAGGTGCAGGTGACCTTCCATAGAAACCACGCACATAATCCTTGACCTCATTTGGAACTACCTTGTAACGCTCACCCATAAGCACATTCAACACAGCCTGTGTACCTACGATCTGGCTGGTAGGGGTGACAAGTGGAGGATAACCAAGCTCCTCACGTACTTTTGGCATTTCCTCCAGAACTGCCTCATATTTATCAAGGGCATTCTGCTCCTTAAGCTGTGAAACAAGATTGGAAAGCATACCGCCAGGGATCTGATACAACAATACGTTAGTATCGACCTGCTCTGAAATAGGATCAAGGATACCCCGGAACTCTTCTTTAAGGTCCTTGAAATATTTTGAAGCTGCTGTGAATTTCCCAAGATCAAGTCCTGTGTCATATTTAGTCCTCTGGAGAGCAGCAACAACAGATTCTGTAGGTGGTTGGGAAGTTCCCCCTGCCAGGGGAGAAAGTGCAGTATCGAGAATATCGACACCTGCTTTACATGCAGCCATGTAGCTCATGGATGCCATCCCTGATGTACAATGGCAGTGGAGTGCCACAGGAAGTCCTACCTCTTTCTTGAGTGAAGTTATAAGCTCATATGCCTCGTGTGGTGCGAGAAGCCCTGCCATGTCCTTGATACAGATAGAATCACAATCAAGTTCAGCAAGCTCATTTGCAAACTCGACATATTTTTCCACTGTATGTACCGGACTTATTGTATAACTGATAGTGCCCTGTACATGAGCACCGACATTCTTTGCAACTGAGATAGCTTTCTCCATGTTGCGTATATCATTAACAGCATCGAATATCCTGAAGATATCAATGCCGTTCTCATGGGCTTTGGTAACGAATTTTTCCACAACGTCATCAGAATAATGACGATAGCCCACAAGGTTCTGACCCCTAAGTAGCATCTGTGCAGGAGTTTTCTCCATGCGACTCTTAAGCTCCCGGAGCCGCTCCCATGGGTCTTCGTTCAGATAACGGATACAGGTATCGAATGTTGCACCACCCCACATTTCAAGGGAATAGTAGCCAACCTCATCAAGTTTGTCGATGATAGGCAGCATGTTACGGGTTCGCATACGTGTTGCGAGAAGGGATTGGTGAGCATCCCTCAGAATAGTTTCCGTTATTTTTACTGTCATTATTTGTACCTCATAATTATCAATTCAGACCCAGCTTTGGATCAATAAGTTTTTCATAAGCCGAAATTGAACTTAATTGAACATATACTTTTATGTAGTTTCTGGTAAGCATTTATAAACAAAACGTAATAAATACTATTATAATAATAATATAATATGAGAGTTAACTATGATCTTCAACATCCCATAACCCTTAAAAAAGAGAAAAATGTAAAAAAAGGAGAAGAATTAAAATATATATTTTAATGCGATATTCATACAATTCCAACAGAACCTAAAATTTTCAAGAACGCTCCACCTACAGAGATAATGATCTTATCCATGGTGCTTGCTGCCTCTATCTTGATCTCTTCATTATCATATGCATCATTGAAATCTGCAACAGCATCCTCGGAATCCAGGAGCTTCCTCACTACATCTTCATTGGTAGTTATAATAAGGGCTGGTTCAAAATCAGGATTGGAAGCATTCACTTCTTCAAACGTCGTAACCTCCATATCTACATTAGTCACTGCTTTTATAGCAAGTTCGCTTGCATCGTTCATATCGATGAGCAAGAGCATTTCCTCATTTCCTATAACATATTTAACACTTGAAGGAACCTGATCAACGTTCAGATTAAAATCGTTCACAGCAATGTCCAGATCATCAAAAAGATCTGCAGATGCAGGAATTGAAAGCATTGAAATAATCAACAGAATTGTTAGTATACCCAATTTCATTTTATACACCTCATTAAACCAAATAGTTCAAACTTATAATATATTTAACAAATATAAAAACATGTGGTTTAATTTCAATGGACATCAACATCTTTTTAATTTCACACCCTATAATCACTGACAAGAAGGGAGAACAACCCAATATGGCAGAAATAGTTGCAAGCGATGAAATGAATGAGTACTTCAACACCCTTGAAGGCACACTAGAAAAAGAGATAAACATTGTAAACGATGCCCGATCAAGAGGCAAAGACCCAAAACCACATGTAGAGATACCTCTTGCAAAGGATCTTGCAGATCGTGTGGAAAACCTCATCGGGGTCAAAGGGGTTGCCGAACTTATACGCAAGCTTGAAGAAACGATGTCAAGGGAAGAAGCTGCACTGGCACTTGGGAGAGAGGTCGCTCAGGGAAAGGTAGGAGAGTTCGATTCCAAATCAGAAGCTATCGAAGCTGCCATACGCGTATCTGTTGCAATGCTCACAGAAGGTGTTGTAGCAGCCCCTATTGAAGGGATCGACCGTGCCAGTATAGGAAAGAACGATGATGGTTCTGAATATGTAAGTATCTTCTATGCAGGCCCAATACGCAGTGCCGGAGGTACAGCACAGGCATTATCCGTCCTTGTTGGAGATTATGTACGCAGAGGCGTTGGTATAGACAGGTACAAGCCTCGAAAAGAAGAAGTTGAGCGTTATATCGAAGAGATCATGCTCTACAAACGGGTTGCAAGTCTCCAGTATACCCCTTCCGAGGAAGAGATTCGACTTATTGTAGAGAACTGTCCCATCTGTATCGATGGAGAACCCACCGAAGCGGAAGAGGTAGAAGGACACCGCAACCTTGAGAGAATTGACACTAACCGAGTACGTGGCGGAATGGCATTGGTACTTGCCGAAGGTCTGGCATTGAAAGCCCCGAAGATACAAAAGCATGTGAAAAATCTGAAGATCGATGGTTGGGAATGGCTCGAACAACTTATCTCCGGTGTAAAAAGTTCATCCGAGAGTGGTGAAGATGAAGAAACAGATGGGAAACCGAAGATAAAACCAAAGGACAAGTATATGCGGGACCTCATTGCAGGAAGACCTGTTTTTTCCCATCCATCAAGACCCGGCGGGTTCAGACTTCGATACGGACGATCACGCAATACCTCATTCGCAGCTGCGGGCATAAGTCCTGCCGGAATGATAGTGATGGATGATTTCATCGCACCCGGGACACAGCTTAAGGTGGAACGCCCTGGAAAGGCCGCAGGCATGGCCCCGGTTGATTCGATCGAAGGGCCCACAGTACGTCTTAACAACGGCGATGTTCTCAGAATAGACACCATCGATGAGGCATACGCCCTTCGTTCCGAAGTAGAAGAAATAATTGATATCGGTGAGATACTAATCAACTACGGGGATTTCCTTGAGAATAACCATCCCCTTGCACCTTCCCCATATTGCTTTGAGTGGTGGATACAAGAATACAGGAAAGCTGCCCCAGATGCAGAAACCGATGAGGCGGAACTGAATGAGCCGACTCAAGAGGTCGCATTGGACCTGTGCAAGGAACTGAACATACCACTGCACCCAAAATTCACATACTTGTGGCATGACATTGACAATTCCCAATACACAGCACTTGCGGACCTTATTTCGGAAGATGGTCTGCTTGAAGCGGACGGTTCATTTCTCAAGTTGCCACTGCAAAGAACAATTGATACAGGAATGAAGAAGGTACTCGAAGACCTCCTTGTACAACACAAAGTAGAGGATCAAACAATAATTATAGAAGAGCCACTTCCGCTTATCCATTCACTAGGACTCGATGAGGAGCTATCGAAAGGATGGGGGGCACTCGGACATGAAGAGCTGCTCGAGAACATCAATGAGATAGCTTGGTTTGTAGTCAGACCTCGCGCCCCAACCAGAATTGGTGCCAGAATGGGGCGACCGGAAAAATCAGACAAACGAAAAATGACACCGGCACCACATGCGCTTTTCCCCATTGCAGAGGCAGGCGGGAACACCCGAAATCTAGAGAAGGCAGCAAATTTTAAGGTCAGCACGAATTCAAAGGCAGGCACTATCCCGGTAGAGATAGGAAATCGGATCTGCCCTGCGTGTGGAGTGGAAGGCTTTGAATTCAGATGTGACTGTGGAGAATACACATTACCGAAATTGTTCTGCCCAAGATGTGGGATTTCGGTTAACAAGGCAAAATGTCCGAAGTGCGATTCCAAGACCACCTGTACCAGCATGCGTAAGATCGATTTCAAAAGCATTTATCAGAAAGCTTATGCGAATATAGGAGAAAGGGATCACCTCGATTCTTTCAAAGGTGTCAAGAAGATGATGTCAAAGCACATGACACCGGAGCCTCTTGAGAAAGGTATTCTCCGAGCTAAACATGATCTGTTCACATTCAAAGATGGTACTGTACGATATGATATGTCGGACATCCCCCTTACCCACATACGACCATCAGAGATAGGCGTCAGTTGTGAAAGGATGATAGAACTGGGCTATTTGAAAGACATCTATGGCAAACCCCTAACCGATAGTGAGCAGGTACTTTGCCTCAAGGTACAGGACCTGGTGATCTCATATGATGCCGCCGACTATATTTTGAGGATCACACAGTATATAGATGATCTGCTAGTGAAATATTATAAGGTCGCCCCATACTACAATACAAAACACATCGACGATATTGTTGGCGTGCTTCTTATGGGACTTGCACCCCACACATCCGCAGGAGTTCTTGGAAGACTTCTCGGATTCACCACTGCTTCAGTGGGTTATGCACATCCGTACTTCCATGCAGCAAAAAGGAGGAACTGTGACGGGGATGAAGACTGCGTTATGCTTCTTATGGATGGCCTTCTTAATTTTTCCCGTGATTATCTTCCCGACAAGAGGGGAGGACAGATGGATGCACCGCTTGTTCTGACCACCCGCCTCGATCCAAGTGAGGTCGACAAGGAAGCACACAATATAGATATGTGTGCATCCTACCCGCTGGAATTCTATGAAGCGACCCAAACAATCGCAAATCCAAAGGACTTTGAAGATACCATGGACCTTGTAAGTGGCAGATTGGGTACGACACTGCAATATGAGGAGTTCATGTTCACCCACGACACATCCAATATTGCTGCCGGACCGCTCAAAAGTGCATACAAGACCCTGGGGACCATGGTGGAGAAAATGGACGCTCAACTTGAGCTTGCTAAGAAGATACGCGCAGTGGATGCACCCGATGTTGCGGAAAGGGTATTGACATCACATTTTCTGCCGGATATGTTCGGCAACCTGAGGGCATTTTCAAGACAGGGGACCAGATGTGTCAAATGTGCTGCCAAGTTCCGCAGGCCACCTCTTACCGGAAGTTGTCCGAAATGCGGCGGGCGTGTGATACTGACAGTACACGAAGGATCTGTTAAGAAATACCTGCAGGTTTCCATAAAAGTAGCGGAAGAGTATAATGTTTCCAGCTATACAAAACAACGTATCGAACTGATAGGGTATGATATGAAATCCCTTTTCGAAAATGATAAGTCAAAACAGATGGGACTTTCCGACTTCATGTGAGGCAGGAAGATCCGGGATACTAAAAGATATGGGGCGATGCAAGCCCCGTGTAGCATGTTGCAATATATTGTGAATTGCACTATATTGTAACTTCAATATGTTGCAAGACACCATATCGTAAAGTGTCCCATATATTACTGTGAAATTTTCATTTATACAGGCATACCAATCGCATTGATGTGTTCGACAAGTTCTTTGAAATTCTCAAATTCAAGTTCAAGAACCTCTTTTTCAGTCATGCCTATCGACATTTCACCATCAACGGTTAAGGATTCAGGACCACGCCTTACCAGCCTATCGACACCATCAGCAGAAAGTACAGCCTTTGCTTCGGGATCGTGAACAAAGGCACGCCCTGGGATCAGCACTGTTTCTGTGACTTCAGAAAGATCGAGAACATTGAGGTCATCAATGGTTATCAGACAGCCAATGTCCTTGTTAAGTCCAATCACATTAACAGTGCCTCCGAGCTTGTCGAATATTTCGGACAGCCTGCCTGCAGCGACCTTACTTGTAAGGATCGTGGCCTTTTTCCGGACCTCAGGAAGTTGTGCCAGCAGGTCATTATGCAAACGTATGGCGAACGGGGAACCTATAAGAGGATCTTCCAGAGGAGTGCCTGTGATCCTGAGATCGTGTTTGGATGCGGCTTCGCGAACTATTTGAGTGAACTCATCCACCGTGTGGGTCTTGATGTTGTCCATTATTGGTGCGTTCTCAAGAATTAGGCCTTCTTCCCTTGAATTTGCAAATCGCATTAGAATAGCACCTGTGGCACCCATCTCTTCAAGGTCACTCAAGGTCTTTTCAAGTACGGCACCATCGTTAATGCCCGGTATTACTACGATAGCAGCATAAACCTCACAATTTGCACAGAACTCACGAAGCACGGCCAATGAGATCTCTGGTTCAGGGTCGTTCATGTACTTTCCACGGATCACAGGATCGGTGGCAAATACTGTAAATGATACTTCGGTTACGCCGTTCTCTATAAAGAACGCGGCATCATCTTCAGAAGTGAATCCTTTCCCGCTTGTATATCCAAGATGGATGGGTTTGCGGAACTGTGAGAGGAAATGTACCAGTTCCTTAAGCTCAGGGTAACAGCTGACATCACCACCGCCACTTATTGTGATCTTATCAAGCTCTCCACTGCTAAAATGTATAGCTTGTGAGACCTCCCCCATGACATATTGAGCAGGTTTGAAACCGGAGTAGAGCTCTTTTACACCACGTGTGCAATAGTCACATCCTTTTGAAAAAGGGAAACAATGTTTACAACCAAACGCAGGTACATCTTTCACTTTTTTGAAATAGCAATAACTGCAAAACCCACGGCAATCCACACCAGGGTTACCTCCAACATCCGCTACAATTTCCATATCGATCGGAGATACCTTGAGTTATGTGATACAAATCATTTGTGGTGTAAAAACGGGTAAGTCACATTGTGATTATTATAACCTAATAAATTAAAATATATAGTGCCAAAATACACATTCGTTATTACAAATTGTTCAAAACGTATGTATTTTGTATGCGTGTTTGCAGGTAATTATTCAGAACCATACCATTCCCCATTAGAATTGTCCATGATTTATCGAGATTGAGATGTGCCTCCATAATCCAAATGCAAAAGCTTAAACGTAAAAACAGCATTTCAATTTTGAATTGACTAAAAGGGACTACAATTGGAAATGAAAAAAACACATTAATGGTAATCGAAGAAGAAGTTCCGAGCCATTAGTTCAATTATGTGATTTCCAGGAAGAGTTCCCGTAATAAAATTAGGAGGAAATATACGTGTCTGACAAAATAGACATATATGACGACAGAGGTACACTGTTGGAAAGCGATGTAGATATAAACGACCTCGCCCCAACATCTAATGCAGCAATTGGAAAGATCATCAAAGACACAAAGAGAACTGTTGCTATCAATCTTGCAGGTATCGAGAAAGGTCTCGCAACCGGCAAGTATGGTGGTAAAGGACGTCAGATTCTCGGACGCGGTCTTGAGTATGATATCGTAGGGAACGCAGATGCTATCGCAGAGTCTGTTGCAAACCTTGTAAAGGTAAGCGATGATGACGACACACTTGTAAAAGTGATCGGTGGCGGAAAACAGCTTCTTGTGCAGGTCCCAAGCGCAAGAACAGACGCTGGTGCTGACTTCGTTTCAGGAAGTACAGTAAGTGCCGCAGCTGTTGTAGAGACCATCATCGATACGTTCAACACCGACATGTTCGATGCTCCACTCGTAAAGGGTGCTGTCTGGGGTAGCTACCCACAGACCATGGACATGAGCGGCGGTAACGTTGCATCAATTCTCAGCATACCACAGCAGAATGAAGGTCTCGGTTTCTCCTTGAGGAACATCATGACCAACCACGTCGCTGCTATCACAGGCAGAAAGGCAATGAACGCTGCTGCACTCTCCTCGATCTATGAGCAGGCAGGTATGTTCGAGATGGGTAACGCAGTAGGCTCATTCAAGAGACACCAGTTACTCGGATTCGCATATCAGGGTCTTAACGCTAACAACGTTGTCTACGACATAGTCAAAGAGAACGGAAAGAGCGGTACAGTTGGTACAGTTATCGATACAGTTATCGAGAAAGCACTCGATCTCGGCGTCATCGAAGTTGACCACGTAGCACCATCCGGATACAATTTCTACAAAGCAAATGACGTATCCATGTGGAACGCATGTACAGCAGCTGGTCAGCTCGCAGCTACACTCGTAAACTGTGGAGCAGGCAGAGCAGCACAGAACGTGTCATCAACCATCCTGTACTTCAACGATATAATTGAGAAGGAAACAGGTCTTCCTGGCTGTGACATGGGTAGAGCACAGGGTACTGGAGTCGGATTCTCTTTCTTCAGCCACTCAATCTACGGCGGTGGAGGTCCAGGTATCTTCAACGGTAACCACGTTGTAACAAGACACTCCAGAGGATTCGCAATTCCTTGTGTATCCGCTGCATGTTCAATTGACGCAGGTACTCAGATGATAACTATCGAAAAGACATCTGCACTTGTCGGAAATGTGTTCGGTTCAATCGAAGAGTTCAGAGAGCCAATCAAAGCAGTTGCAGGGGCGCTCTAATACACTAACAGATCTCAAAGGTAATACATAATGGTCGACCCTACTACGAATTTAGAAGATCTCATTCAGATCGAGATATGTCCAGCACGGTTTCTGAGTCCAGAGACTGCACAGGAACTACTCAATGAACTGACCAATATCGAAGGTATCACAAGGGCATTCATACATGGCCCGAGGTTGCCAACGACCGTACCATACGGACCGGCAACTGGACACGATGTTGATCATAAATTCAGTAAAACTATCAAGATCGGTGAAACGGAATTGGACCTTGCTGTTATTTTTGGCCGCATAAGGCTGGAGATCCTTAACGAAGAAGTCAGAGAGAACATCAGAGAAGTGTGCGAGCGAACACTACCGATGGGCTATGAGTTCCGACAAGGACTTTTCATACAAAAGAGGCAAACCGTTTCAGACTATGCAAAACGCGGACCTAATGCTGACCCAACTACTTTAGGGCTAGCTGATCCGAAAGGAAAGGTCGGAAATCGTGTCTGTATGTTAAATCCAGCGGAGTGATCGATCTGTTCGACCGGGAAACACAAGTTGTAGATTGTAGGCACGGAATGGGCCTTGGTCGAGGAGGAGGACTCGCACAGCGCGGCACACTCTCCGAGACAGGACGTCCCGACGTGATCGCAGTTGCAATGAGCCCCGGAAGACGACATATCACAAAGCCGATATGTGAACTCACATACGGTATGCGCAGGGAGGAAATACAGGTCAGTGTACTGGTATTGAATTCTGGATCCGGCATTCCTGACACTCCAATGAGATCAGGTTCATTCGGGATAACACCTGAAGAGATCGCCCAGATATCCAGACATAAATTGGCCGTTATCCATACCGGAAACATACGGGATCACGTAGTTAAGAAAGTAAGGGAAATTCTAAAAGAAGCAGATACCCCGGCAATAATCGTCTGTCAAGCAAATATTGATTTTGAGGATCTTGCAAGGGTGGGAATAAAGACTAGGATTGTAAAGCCAAAAAGTAGCGAGATCCAGGCGAAAGGTAAAGTCATGGATATCGTTTCAGGCGTCACAAGAGGTGAATCCTGTTCAAGGGATAAACTAAACGAACTTGTGAAGGCCGTTAAAACTACAATGAGATCGATCGATAATTAAGGAGTGTTATAACATGGCATACGAAGCACAGTATTATCCAGGTGCAACATCCGTTGCAGAGAACAGAAGAAAACATATGTCCGGTAAGGTCGAGAAACTCAGGGAAGTCTCTGATGATGATCTGACCTTAGTACTCGGACACCGTGCACCAGGTAGCGATTACCCAAGCACACACCCTCCACTCGCTGAGATGGGTGAACCAGAATGTTCAGTCAGAGAAATGGTCGAAGCAACACCAGGCGCTAAAGCCGGTGACAGGGTAAGGTACGTTCAGTTCGTTGACTCAATGTACAACGCACCATCAACCCCATACTTCAGGACCTACGCAGCAGCTATCAACTTCAGAGGTGTCGACCCAGGTACACTTTCCGGTCGTCAGGTCGTAGAAGCTCGTGAAAGAGACATGGAAGAGGTTGCAAAGTTCCAGCTCGAGACAGAAATGAGCTGCCCGGCACTTGCAAGTCTTCGTGGCGCAACAGTGCACGGTCACTCACTCCGTCTCCCAGAAGACGGTATCATGTTCGATATGCTCGACAGATGCCGCCTTGAGAACGGTGTAGTAATTATGCACAAGGACCAGGTCGGAAGAGCTATCGACAAAAAGGTCGACTTCGGAAAACCAATGTCCGAAGAAGAAGCTGCAAAGAGAACCACAATCTACCGTGTAGACAATGTTGCATTCAGAGATGACGCAGAAGTCATCGAATGGGTCCACACAATATTTGAGAAGCGAACCGCATATGGATTCAAGCCAGAGTAAGCGAGGTGAGAAAAATGGCAGACGACAGAAAGAAAATGTTCCAGAAAGATCTGGAAATTAAATTCACAAAAGCACACGGCGACAACAAGATGGAAGGCGGAGAGATCACTGACAAGAAAGTGACCTACTACCGTCTTGGTGTTGACCAGAACCCAAGAAAGGTCGAAATGAGGAAGGCAGGCCAGGAAATGGCTGACAAGAGAGGTCTTGTTGGTTACAATCCTATGATGCACTGTGGTGGTATACCACTCGGTCAGAGAGCACTTACACCTTCATTCATTTCCGGCACTGACATGATGGTCGAGTCCGATGATCTTCACTACGTCAACAACGCTGCAATGCAGCAGATGTGGGATGATATCAGAAGAACAACCATCGTCGGTATGGACATGGCTCACGAGACACTCGAGAAGCGTCTCGGTATAGAAGTCACACCAGAAACGATCAACCACTACCTTGAAGTGCTCAACCACGCACTCCCTGGCGGAGCAGTTGTTCAGGAGCACATGGTCGAAACACACCCAGCTCTTGTAGATGACTGTTACTGTAAGATCTTCACCGGTGACGACGAACTTGCAGATGAGATCGACCCCCAGTTCCTCATCAACATCAACAAGCAGTTCCCAGAAGAGCAGGCAGAAGCACTCAAAGCAGCTATAGGAAAGACAACCTGGCAGGCAGCACACATCCCAACCGTTGTTAGCAGAACAACAGATGGTGCACAAACCTCAAGGTGGATGGCAATGCAGGTCGGTATGTCCTTCATCGCAGCATACAACATGTGTGCTGGTGAAGCAGCAGTAGCTGACCTTTCATACGCAGCAAAGCATGCTGGTGTAATCTCAATGGGAGATATGCTTCCAGCAAGACGTGCTCGTGGACCAAACGAGCCTGGTGGAATTTCCTTCGGTCACATGGCTGATATCATACAGACAAGCCGTGTTGACGCAGAAGACCCAGCTCACGTAGCTCTCGAGGTAGTCGGTGCAGGATGTATGCTTTTCGATCAGATCTGGCTCGGTTCATACATGTCTGGTGGAGTAGGTTTCACACAGTACGCAACCGCTGCATACACCAACAACATCCTTGATGACAACCTCTACTACAACGTTGACTACATCAACGACAAGTACGATGGTGCAGCAAACAAGGGTACAGACAACAAGGTCAAAGCAACAATGGATGTTGTCAAAGACATCGCAACAGAGTCCACGATCTACGGTATCGAGAACTACGAGAACTACCCAACCGCACTCGAAGACCACTTCGGTGGTTCCCAGAGAGCAACAGTACTCTCCGCAGCAGCAGGTAGTGCAACAGCACTCGCAACTGGAAACGGAAACGCTGGTCTTTCTGGATGGTACCTTTCAATGTACCTGCACAAGGAAGCACTCGGACGTCTTGGTTTCTTCGGATTCGACCTTCAGGACCAGTGTGGCGCTACAAACACATTCTCCTTCCAGTCTGACGAAGGTCTGCCAGTCGAGCTTCGTGGTCCAAACTACCCTAACTACGCAATGAATGTAGGTCACCAGGGTGGTTACGCCGCAATCGCTTCAGCAGCACACGCTGGACGTGGAGATGCATGGGCAGTTAACCCACTTATCAAGGTCTGCTTCGCAGATGATATGCTTCCATTCGACTTTACCGCTCCAAGGAAAGAGTTCGGTAGAGGCGCATTGAAAGAGTTCGAGCCTGCTGGTGAGAGATCCCTCATCATCCCGGCAAGATAATTTCAACAACTTAAAAAGCAGGCATTGCCTGCTTTTTTCTTCTTTTTTTATTTTTAGGAAATTTATACCTGTAAATTATCATTTTGAATAGCGGAAGCTTTTCTCCTGAATAGCATCAAACAGTAAAAATCCCTGAATAAATCGTTAATTATATCAGTAAAGTAATCATCATCCAAAGCATTCAAACAGCATTGGATAAATGTAATTATTTGATATTCGAACATCATAATTCACACAAGGGTGATCACTTCATGGCCACAGACATAGAACAAAAAGTAATGGAAGCAAAAATGGCATCCATCGTACTTGCAAGTGTAGACACTCAGACAAAGGATAACGCTCTGGAAGCTATGGCAAAAGCACTTGATGCCAACCGTAACAAGATACTGGAAGCAAACAAAGCTGACCTTGAAGAAGCTGAAAGGATGAAAAGCGAAGGCAAGCTTTCACAAGCACTTGTCGATCGCTTGAAAGTGACCGACCCCAAGATCGATGGTATGATCAGTGGCATACGGGATGTCATAAAGCTAGAAGACCCGTCCGGCAGGACAATAAGGACCCTTGAACTCGATAAAGGACTTGATCTCTATCAGGTCAGCTCCCCGATAGGCCTCATTGGGGTTATTTTTGAATCCAGACCTGATGTGGTACCACAGGTCATGTCCCTTTGCCTTAAAAGTGGTAATGCAACAGTGTTCAAAGGCGGAAGTGAAGCACTTAACTCCAACCGTGTCATATTCAACATACTTGTAGAAGCTCTGGAAAACACTCAGGGAATACCAAAAGGTGCATTCCAGCTCATGGAAACAAGAGAAGAAGTAATGGACATCCTTGCTCTTGACGAATACATCGACCTTCTTATCCCACGTGGCTCTAACGACTTCGTAAAGTTCATACAGGACAATACCAAGATATCAGTACTTGGACATGCAGATGGTATATGCCATGTATATGTTGATACTGACGCTGACCTGAACAAAGCCTATGATGTCTGTATTGACTCAAAGGTACAGTATCCTGCAGTATGCAACGCAATGGAAACCCTGCTCATAAACAGGGAAATAGCCGAAGATTTCCTGCCCGAGATGATAAAAAGATATGAGGAAGCAGGAGTTGAGCTTCGTTTTGATGAAGGATCATACGCCATAGCAGAAAAACTTGGCAGCGCGAACATTGTAAAAGCAACCGAAGATGACTGGAAGACCGAATACAACGACTTTATCCTCTCCATCAAACTCGTGGATTCAATTGAAGAGGCTATCGACCACATCAACAAGTACGGTTCACACCATACAGATGCGATCATCACCGAGAACAAACCAAAGAGAAAACAGTTCATCGCCCTTATCGACTCATCCAGTGTAATGGTGAACGCATCCACAAGATTCGCAGACGGATTCCGATATGGAAAGGGAGCAGAGGTCGGGATCAGCACCAACAAGATACACGCCCGCGGCCCCGTGGGAATGGAAGGACTTGTCATTTATAAATATGTGCTTCTCGGAAATGGTGATAAGGTCGCAACCTATGCAGGAGATACTCCAAGACCATTTACACACAAAGAACTTGACCGCAAGCTCTCCGACATTATCAACGAATGATGATAAAAAGCATGTGAGGTAGCACTTTGACCAATAGAAAAGAGATATTCGGTGATGCCGAAAAGATCGTTATTAAGATAGGCACAACTTCCATAAGCAGGGAAGATGGCAGTCTTAATAACGAGTTCATGGATACGATAGCATCACAGGTATCTGAGCTGCATAGAGCCGGAAAACAGATAATACTGGTAAGTTCCGGTTCCATAGGAATAGGTATTGAAATACTCGACCTTGGATGTCGCCCGAAAGAGATACCCTTACGCCAGGCTGCCGCTGCTGTGGGGCAGGGAGTCCTCATGCAGCACTGGACAGAAGCATTCCAAAAATATGGTTTGAATGTAGCACAGATCCTGCTAACATACGATTCATTCACCAACCGCCTGACCTACCTCAACCTCAGGAACAGTATTTCCACTCTTTTGAGCTATGGAGTCATCCCCATAATCAATGAGAACGATCCCATCTGCGTACATGAGATAGAAGCAACCCTTGGGGATAACGATAAACTTTCAGCGATGGTCGCCAGCAAGATGGAAGCAGACCTGCTAATACTCTTTACAGATATCGATGGCCTTTATGACAAGAATCCAAAAAGACACGATGATGCAGTTCTACTGAGGACCGTTGAAGAGATAACCCCCACAATCGAAAGCTATGGTGGAAACCCGACCAGCATGAAAGGTGTCGGAGGTATGAGGACAAAGATAGAGGCTGCCAAGATCTGCAATATGTCAGGCTGCTACATGGTCATCGCAAACAGTAATGTCGATGAAGGTATCCGAAGAATATTGGATGGCGAAGAGGTAGGAACACTGTTCCTCACCAATCAGTTCGTACTCAAGAATCGCATACGTTGGATAATCCTTGCCAGATCATCGGGAACCATCGTAGTAGATGACGGTGCAAAGGAAGCATTGACAAAGAGAATGAGTCTACTTCCCTCAGGAGTTCTCGATATTGCGGGTACTTTTGACCGAGGTGACATTGTAAAACTTGAATGTGACGGTTTTGTTTTCGGTAAAGGGATAACGGATTACACATCCGAAGAACTGAAAGCTATCAAAGGAAAACAGACCAACGAGATAGCAGATATACTCGGATACAAGAATTATGATCATGTGGTTCAAAAAGACAATATTGGCCTGTTCAAATGAACTTTCATTTTAAATAAATATGAATTGTTGCAAACAACAATAATGTCAGGTAATTGAACGACCATAAACTTATTATAATTTTTATTTTATTGTAAGCACCCATAGAGACAAAAACCAAAGGTGCAGTAATGAAAATAGGGGAAAACGATAATCGTATTGAGAAGAAGCCAAAGATATTGATAGCGGAAGCTGACGAAAGGGAAGCAGAAGCATTGATCTCACACCTACCCCCAAATTATGACATCATAAGGGCCGTAAATGGAAGTGAAGCGGTCATGATAACAAAAGAGCAACTTCCCGACCTTGTACTTTTGAACAGCAACTTACCCGAAATAGATGGCCATGAAGTATGCAGAGTTCTCAAAGGAGAAGAAAGCAACAATATTTTACCGGTCATAATGATAACTTCTATAATGGACGATAACGAAAAAACAAAAGCCATCGAATCGAAGGCTGATGATCTTCTCGTAAGGCCATTGGACGTCCTTGAACTTACAACAAGAGTACGATCCCTGCTCCGCATGAAGGGACTTCACGGACAACTCATCAAAGAAAGAGACCAGGCACAAAAATACGTAGATGTTGCCGGTTCGATCATCGGAGTTATAGGCAAGGACCTGAAAGTCACACTTGTAAACCAGAAAGCATGTGATGTTCTCGGATATGATAAAGATGAGATCATCGGAAAGAACTGGTTCGATGCATTCCTTCCAGCATATATCAGAGAAAGGGTAAAAGAAGGATATATGGGAGTTCTTGAAGGCGAACTGGTACCACCAGAATACTCAGAAAAGCCAATTCTCACCAAAACAAATGAGGAGAGACTGATATTCTGGCATGATGTAGTTCTAAGGGATGCGGACAACAATATAGTCGGCACCATTAGTTCTGGCGATGATATAACCGAAAGGAAGATCGCAGAAAAGGCAATGGAAGAAGCAAATCGGGAATTAGAACTTCTTGACACCATAAAGGACCAGTTCCTCACGAACCTGAACCATGAACTTAGAACGCCCCTCATTTCAATAAAAGGATTCACCGAACTTATGTTGAAAGAAGATATGGGACCTATAAATGATGCTCAAAAAAATGCTATTGATGCTGTTCTAAGAAATTCAGAACGATTAAGGAACCTGGTAGAATCACTACTCTATGTAAGCGGAGAACACACAAAGAATATAAGATACAATATGGTTCCGCTTTGCCCCACGGTGATCATCGAAGAGATAATTGAAGACCTTAGCGTTGCAATAAAGAATAAAGGACTTACTATCGAAACAAACATACAAAATAACTTACCCATGATAATGGGAGATATAGACCGTCTCAAAAGGATGATCAACCACATTCTGGACAATGCTAGCAAATTCACCCCTGAAGGTGGAAAGATAACAGTTTCTGCATTCAGTGACAGTGAATCGGTAATTGTAACTATTGAAGATACCGGAATTGGCATCCCTAAAGAACTTCTATCGAACATTTTCAGCCGATTTTATCAGGTAGACGGCTCCACAAGAAGAAAGTATGGAGGGACCGGAGTGGGACTACACATATGTAAAAAGATAATTGAAGCCCACAATGGTTCAATATGCGTATCAAGCAAAATTGAAGAAGGCACTATATTAAGAGTGAAGCTGCCAATATGAAGAGACAGTTCATCCTTTGAATTAATAATAAAATAGCAATCCATTGCCTGCAAACATTATAAATATAATCGGACTGATTCTGATGAAAAAGGAAAGAACAGTAAAGTTGGCCCTGGCCCTTCTCAGCATCATCATTCTCGCAGCTGTATTGAGTTATGCATTATTACCTTATATCAATGCATTTCTGGCAGCATTCATCCTATATGTTATATTCAAGCCAGCCTACTGTTTACTGACAGAGCGTCTTAAACTGAAGAAAAATGTATCAGCCATCTTGGTAATGATACTTTCAATGATACTGGTAGTATTACCTATATACTACGTGTTCACCCTGATAATAGGGGAAATAGAAGTAGTAATAAACAGCATTACCACAAATATAAGTTATGTGGATATCACGAATAATTTTGACATCATACAGAATATTAGTTACATAAATGAAATTGCACCCGACATTGATGTTCAGGGCAAGATAGTCAGCCTTGTATCCACCATAGGTTCATACCTTAGCAAGTATCTCATAGGAGCAGTACAGAATATTAGCGGGCTTCTAATATCAAGCACCATCATGTTTTTCTTGCTATATTATCTGTTCACATCCACCAATACTGATGTTAGCAAACAACTACAGGATCTCATACCCTTTAGCAAAAGAAATACAAATAAACTTCTGACCGAGATGAAAAATATCATCCAGTCCACACTCATTGCCACACTTTTGATAGCCGTTCTTCAAGGAACAATCATAGGGATCACATTCTATGCTGTTGGTATAAGCGGAGTAGCCCTCTGGGCAGCTGTCACCACAGTACTGTCATTCCTACCAGTCGTAGGAGCACCTCTTGTCTGGGTGCCAGCAGTCCTGTTCAAGCTCGTGACACAGGATTATGTTGCAGCCTTAGTGATCCTTATAGCAGGAATTATCCTCAGCAACATTGACAATGTGTTAAGACCTTACATACAGAAAAAAGTAGGTGCAATGCATCCATTTGTATCATTGCTTGGTATCTTTGTCGGTATCTACCTCTTCGGACTAGTAGGTATCGTGGTGGGACCACTGCTAATATCAGCATTCCTATTGATACTGAAAATGTTCAATGAAGAATATGTTCAGGATTGAAACTGAAAATTTGAATGTCAGGCTTTACCTAAAGCCTTTTTAGCTTTTTTAATTCTTCCAACAACTACCTGTTTCAAAACATGTGATACCGGTGTTCTTTTTCCGCCCGGTCTGACCTTACCGCTACGTATGGCCTCAAGCACCGACTCAAGCGTCCTATCCTTAGCATCGATCTCAGTATATGAACAACCAACCATCTTCGCCTCATGTGAATCACTTCCCCCTACCTGCGGAAACCCTAAAACTCCTGTGACCTTCCTGGCCTTGTTGTTGGCAAAACCGGTCACACATCTGGAATTCAGTACTTCCACTGCATCAGCATCCAACCCATCCACATAACCAATTCCATGCGAGGTTACCTTAAAAGGATGCGGGATTATCACAACAGCACCAAGTTCCCTTGCACGCTCAATAGTTTCCTCAGGGGTCATGCCTGATTCAATGTCCCCTTTCGGGTCAAGGACAAGGATATGGCCCTTAGAAGAAGTTACCTCTATACCAGGAATAACAATTATATCCGAATTGGTCTCCTTTGCCAGACGAGAACAAACAAGACCCCCCTCACGGGTATCATGGTCGCAGATCGCCACACCATCAAGCCCGTTAATTTTCGCATATTCAAGAATAGAAGCAGGATCGGAATTACTGTCCTTTGAAAAACAGGAATGCACGTGAAGATCAAAACGCATGTATAGAAGGCTGTTCTCTAAACTTATAAACTTTTTGAAGAAAAGAAAGCGAACGGGACGAAAGATTCAATTAAATCATAGTTTGTGGTGGTACTTTGGGGGTTTGGAGGAAACCCGTTCGCATTTAATAGAACGATCTCTTATAATATAAACGTTTCGTGTGAACACGAACGAATTGGCAATTAGCTCAGAACCCTATGATCATCAATATTGAATTTACTGACTTTTTGTAATATCTCTTCCCGGGCCTCGATATCCAGAACGATCTGTTCACCGTAATCGATGCTATGGACTATACCTTCATCATAAAGCCATGACACCATAGAAAGACTCTCTTCGGACATATCCAAAGCGATCCGGGAACGATCCCACTGAGGCAGATTCTCATAGATCTTATCCACAAGCGCTTCAAAGCCGTCACCCGAACTTGCAGAGATGAGCACAGGATGGGGTGCAAGATAGCTTATCTCATCAACTTTCCTTTTGAGATCATCCGGTTCCACCATATCGACCTTATTCAAAACAGTAACAATTTCCACGCCTTCGATGCGCTTCCAGAAAATGTCATGACTTACCACAAGTTTTTGCCTTATTACCTCTACAGGATCACTCATATCCACCACAAGGAGGATAACGTCCGCAAGAAATATCTCATCAAGGGTGGACCGAAATGCATCGACCATCCAATGAGGAAGGTCCTCGATAAAACCAACTGTATCGGTAAGAAGCACACGCCTCTGATTTATCGAAAGGGAACGTGTAGTAGGGGACAATGTCGTGAAAAGCATGTCTTCAACTTCAGTCCCTTCCTTCACAAGCGACTGGAAAAGAGTGCTTTTACCTGCGTTCGTATAACCTGCCAGGGCAACGAGGGAAAAGCCCCTTTCATGTCTGAAAGAGCGAAGTGACTCACTGCTCTTACAGGAACTATGAATTTCGTTCCTTATCCTGACTATCCTTTTCTTAACATCCTGCTCGTAGGAATCCTCATAACCGCCCAGACCCATAAAACCAGGACGTTCATCCTTTTTAAGCAAAGAAACTATTGACCTTGCTTTTGGCAACTCATACTGCAACCTTGCAAGTTCCACCTGTAATTTTGCACGCCTTGTAGTAGCTCTTGACGCAAATATCTCAAGGATCAGATTGAACCTGTCAATTACCTCACATTTACAGGTCTCAGAGATATTATAGATCTGCGTAGTTGACAATTGATGATTGAAAATCACTTTATCAGCACCTGAGACCTCCACAAACACCGCCAGTTCATCGACCTTCCCCCTACCTACCTGATACTTGCGGTCAGGATAACGCGTCTGAGTCAGCACACCCACTACCTGGTAATGGGCAGCTCTTGCCAGTTCCTTAAGCTCGGCAAGCTTTCCCTCATTTACACCATTGTCAGAACCAGGCTCATTTCTCTGTACAAGGATTACTTTTTTCATAATCGACCTTTTACCATTTTCAGACTGATATTCAAACTCACTCGATATCGAGCTCTTTCATAAGAAGTTTTCTGGAGCTTAAGGAAATATGATGGGCAAACTCTATTGCAAGCCTTTCACTCAAAGATTCCTGATATTTCATATCCCGCGAGAACATTTTCTTAGATATCCATTCAGGCCTATTGTATAGATCGCCCTTCTCAACAATAATAGGCCCAGAAGACTCGATCTCTGAAACAGTTGCCTCGATAATATTTACGATAGCGAGTACATCGGGAGGACCAGGGCTTAAAAACGGCTTAATGGCTGTCTGTGAAATTGATTCGATATGACTAGCTGAAACCTCCAGAGCAACCGCAGCACAGACCATATAATATCCATCTTTTATCTTATGTCTTCCAGAGATATCGACCGCTATAATAGAGAACATTCTGCCACTCACAATTTACAATATAATACGTTTTGATCCAATCAATTCCAATCAATTCGATTTAATTTCAATTTGATCGATAACAACCTACCCATAACTATTGTTTTAAGGATATATTACCCCTTTGAGAGCAAATATGTTGTTTCCAGGACATTATTTCATGATATCCTTCAGGTACTCTGCATCCTTGAGTATCTTAAAACTAACAAAACCACCCACGATCAAGTTCAGATAAAGAGTGAAAGCACGCCATGCCACTACAACAATACCTACTAGATAAACAGGTACGAATAAAGAAAATAGCGAGGTTGCACCAAGTTCGGCGATTCCGCTTGAACCTGGAGTTATAGGTAGCACAAGTAGGATCATGAGAAGCACCTGTGCAGCAAAAGAAATAACAATAGCAGGTGGCAGGTTCAATCCCATGAGTATAACAGGGACCATTGCAAATTCAACTATCCAGAAAAGGATAGTATAGACACTTCCAAAGAACAGCCCTTTACGACCTTTTGTAACAAAGAAGGCCATGCTGCTATGAAAATCATCAATGACCATATCCAATTTATTTGTGAGCCTTTCAAGACGTGAACTGTCCGCCTTCCCAGTAAATACAGCAACACGATGGATCAAATAATTAAATGCTTTCTTTGTATGATGGGGATGCCAGACCGCATATATCACGACCAGGAAGGTAAGGGACAGTAACAATTCACCCATCACTACCAGAGTGTTCAGCCCGGAGATCGAGATCACACCACGAAACAAATGCAGTGCTATCGGAGCAGAGACCAGTATCAGTACACCATCAAGCAATCTTTCTCCAAGGACCACAGCTGTTGCAGACCCCACAGGCACATTTTCCTGACCGAGCAGATGTACCCTCAGTGGCTCACCGCCAATAGATGAAGGCGTGACCGATGCAAGGAAAGTGCTTGAGATCACGATCTCAACGGCTCTTGGAATAGAAACATCGAACCCAAGGAATTTGCACATTGACCTTGTACGCAATCCCCATAGGAGATAGGACAACAAGTGCAGGCACAATGCAAGTAAAAGGAACTCCGGTCTTATATTGCGAATACTTTCCAGTGTTTGAGGATCCAAAGTGTAGAACATGACAGCAATAATAGAGATAATGCTAATAAAAAGAGAAACTATTAACCATTTTTTCATATTGTTCAAGTTCGATCATCCCTACAATTATGGATCAGCTTAACACAAAACTATTATTCCATATATTAGTAGTCCCATATAAGGAATTTGTTCCGATATATC
This sequence comes from Methanococcoides sp., assembly GCA_021108275.1. Taxonomy (GTDB): domain Archaea; phylum Halobacteriota; class Methanosarcinia; order Methanosarcinales; family Methanosarcinaceae; genus Methanococcoides. The sequence continues at coordinate 46,165 of JAIORD010000027.1, read as the reverse complement.
GACTAGTATTTCGATATTAGAAATATATAAATACAATACGTGCGAATACTGGCCAACTAAAAGAGATGTTTAAATGATAAAATATCTGTTTTGTCTTAATTTCTGAGGAATGTCAATGGATTCCAAAAATGAAGAGAACAGCATCCCCGATAGAACTGCTTCCCCAGCCTGCATGCTGCACTCTCCCTTATGGCAATGCTTATTATTCTGACGAGGACAAAGAATTTAGGATTGAAAGCATTAGCGGTCTTTACGACCATAAGCGTCCAATTCACCATACTTTATCTTGGCATCCACTGGATAACAGATTTAATAGGGGGTATAATGCTGGAATTCACAAGTTATTATGTTGCAACAAGGTATCGGGAACTTATTGTCACAAGATCTGAAAAATTGATTGCTGGAAGATACCAAAATGAAGAGGGGAAACGATCATGAAGATAATGCTTTTTGTCTGCGGAGAAGGACTGGGACACACCAGCCGATGCATATCCCTTGCACAACAAATGAAAGCTTCCGGTCATGAAGTGCTCATGGGAGCATATGGATATTCAAAGGACCATATTAAAGCAAAAGGACTCCGAACAGCAGAGATGGTCCCTGAGATACAACTGGTCGGAGACTCGGGGAGTATCGATATTAAAAGCTCGGTGATAGCGACCATTAAAAGCGGACAATTTCTAGGAATAGGAAAAGTACACCGAATGCTAAAGGATTTCGACCCGGACATTGTGGTTTCTGACAGTTACTACACAGGCATCTTTTCGGCATGGATGAGAAAAAAACCGGTATATCTGATGGTCAACCAATCCAACATGGAAGAGTTCTTCATGGGAAAAAGCTTTTTCATGAGATCCCTTGGAAAAATAACAAAGAGGTTTTACACCATGGTATTCAGGAAAGTAGATGGAATTATCATTCCGGACTTTCCAATGCCGAATACCATCTGCAAGTATAATCTTGATCTTGAAGAAAGAGTTCTCGACTCTGTATTCTATAGTGGACCTCTTGTCGGAAAGAAGTACAAGGAAGTACGTGAAGCAGAGCTTACAAGACCACACGTACTCTCGACAATAGGAGGATTCGGATACAGGGAGCCATTATTCCACAAGGTAATCGAAACCGCCAGACTTGACAGAAATATCAATTATACCCTCCTGTCCGGACCAAGTATCGATCCCGATAAATTTACAGATCTGCCGGAAAACGTCACCATAATGAAATTCATCAATGATCAGTTCCCACACCTGAAAGGTTCCGATCTTGTTATCGCACCGGGAGGGCATAGTATGATGATGGAAGCATTATCTTTTGGCGTACCCATACTGTCATTTCCGGATATGGGACACAGTGAGCAGGAGAAAAATGCAATTTCCCTTGAAGAGGAAGGATGCGGAAAACGCCTTGATTATTCCATCTCTCCCAAAAAGCTTCTTGACCATATCCATCAGTTAATAGAGGATGATGCTTACAAAGAAAAGGCACAGTATTTATGCAGTCTTTCCCATGCTCTTAATGGACCTGAAGCCATTACAGAAATGATAGGATCAAAATATCAGAACCAAGACTCACAAAAGTGATCATAAACCCATTTCGATATCTTTGAGTGGAAAAATTGGGATAAACTAATACAGTTTGAGGGACAGGAAATGCAATCAAATAACCAAAGATCTGTTATTTTAAAAGAATTCTTCAGAAAAAGTGTGCATATTGTATCAGTAGCTATTGTTCTTATCTATTATTATTTGGGAAAAGATTTCACACTTGATTTTTTGACACTGGTCCTCTGCTTCGTCTTACTAATCGATTTTTTCCGAGTAGAAAAAGGAGTAAAGGTCCCGATTGTATGGAAGCTTTATAGATCAAAGGAAAAAGACAAACTGAGTGGAACTTCCTATTTCTTGATTGGGAGTATAATCGCCATAAGTATTTTCTCAAAGGAAGTTGCATCTGCAGCAATATTAATGACAACTTTTGGAGATAGCGCAGCAGCTTTGGTAGGAATAAGTTACGGCAAGCGGTGGATAAAAGGCCTTCCTGATAGGGCATGGGAAGGTGTGTTCTCTGAATTCTTTGTGAACCTGGTCATTGGTTATTTATTCCTTTCAAATTGGATAGTGGCTTTAACAATGGCTTTGGTAGCTACAATAGTTGAAACTTTGATATACAAATTAGATGATAATTTAATTATACCACTATTTTCAGGTCTTGCTGGTCATCTTGTTTTAATAGCATACTCTTCATTATGACGAGATCAATGTATAGCCTGAAATACAATAAAATAAAGTAATTTGTTTAATATCAAAAAATATGAACCAAGCTTTCACAAAAGAGATTATAAGTATTACAACATATTAGACCAAGCTTTTACATTCCATGTTTTCAGTGGTGTATTGAATGATGATCCCAGAACCGATCGAGAATGAAGTAAAGTTGCTTGGAGGCACAGAAGGTATAGCCCTTAGAATAGCGAACGAGGATAAACTTGCAGAGCAAAGCGCCATCCATCATGCACTATCTTCCACCATACGATTGAAAATCCTTAGCCTTATTCTTGTACAGCCTCTTTGTGTATGCCTCATCAAAGAGATAATGAAGATGTCAGATTCTAAATTATCATACCACCTTTCGACCCTTGTTGCCAGCGGACTCATTAGAAGAGAAAAGAAAGGGAACTGGATAATCTACCACCCGACCGAAAAAGCGGAAAAGTATAGGGTCGAAGTATAAGGAAATATGAAGTTGAAATATAAAATGGAACTAGGAGGTCAAGCCATAGACCCGATTTCCTTTTTTACATGGTATCCCGTATTTTTTGATCAATAAGTAAAATTTTAATCACAGATATTAGAATAGCAATTCGAATAGGCTGTGCCATAACAAAACCTAAAAAGTAGATGATGGATAAGCTGAATGGGCCTAACCGGATTTGAACCGGTGATCGCCCGGTTATGAGCCGGGCGCTCTAACCTGACTAAGCTATAGGCCCGCGCAAAAAAGATACGAATGAGCGCCGCCAACAGGGCTCGAACCTGTGACATTCTGGTTAACAGCCAGACACTCTACCAACTGAGTTATGGCGGCACTTGATGGCGCTTCAACGCACGATTCCTCATAATGCACCTATCGGATTTAAACCTTTTGTTTGAGAGCGTCAAATGGACTGCAACAGGCTTGAATTTTGCCCAAATATGCGGCAAACGTATGCAAACAGTATATTCAAGCTCCACAATATTCGCCATATATGAATATAGGTGCCCCACAATTGCGGCATTTATGCTCAGGAGTAAGATTATTATCCCGCACATCGAAGACACCCCGCACAATGACAGGCTCACCACAGGAGGGGCAGAAGGTATTCTCATACTCATGACCGAACACATTACCGATATATACATACTTCAATCCCGCCTCCAATGCGATCCTGTGTGCCGTCTCGAGGGTCTCAACGGGAGTTGGAGGAAGATCTTTCATTTTATAGTGTGGCTGAAACCTTGTGAAATGAACAGGCGTATCCTCACCCAGATTGTCAAACACCCATTCGGACAGCTCACGCAACTCATCCTCAGAATCATTCAACGTGGGAATGACAAGGTTTACTACCTCAACGTGCATCCCAAGTTCCCTCGCAAGTTTTGCAGACTCCAGAACAGGTGCGAGCCGGGCACCCACGACTTCCTTATAGAATTTTTCTGAAAAGGCCTTGATATCCACCCTGAAAGCATCAAGATAAGGCGATATGTGTTTCAGTGCTTCAGGTGTGATGTAACCGTTGGTCACATAGACCGTATCCAGCCCAGCCTCTTTTGCAAGCTTTGCAGAATCATAGGTATATTCATACCATATAGTAGGCTCATTATAAGTCCATGCTATCGACCTACATCCCGTAGCAAGAGCCCGATCTATGGCCTGTTCGGGAGTTATCTCAATTGAATTAGCCTCATCAAGGCCTACCTGTGAAATTGTCCAGTTCTGACAGTGTTTGCACCTGAAATTGCATCCGATAGTCCCCAAAGAATAAACGGATGAACCTGGATTAAAATGGAACAGTGGTTTTTTCTCGATCGGATCGACAGCTTCACTGGAAACCGTAGCATAGATCAAAGAATAAAGAGTACCATCACGATTCTCGCGCACCCCACAAATACCGGTCTTGCCCTTAGAGATTCTGCAACGATGATTGCACAGGCCACACCGGACTTTCCCGTCTTCCAGCTTTTCATAGAACATTGCTTCTTTTATCATCTCATTCCCCAAGACTACATTAGAGTTGATGGTTAAAAAGGATTATTGAAGAGTTAGACCTCATGCTCAACGGCATCCATACTGAATAAAATAGAACTAATGAAACAATAGCTTAGAGATACGATGAATAAAACCAATAAAATTAATCAGAACAAATAAAAAAGATAATAAAAATAAGATGTTCCCCTTTAATTAAGGGGATACTAACTGTCGATTATATCAATAGTTTCGGGTCACCATATAGTCTGCAACAGCAAGAAGAATGTTCTTTGCTTCGGAATCACCAAGGATATCGAGCATTCTCTTACCCCTCTCAAGTGTTTCTGTGGAAAGGTCCTGTGCATATTTTATTGAACCCGAGTCTTTGAGGATAGAAACCGCTTCATCGATCTGTTCTGGAGAAACTGAACCACCCTTGCCGAATATTTCCAGTTCGACACCATGATTGAGTGCATGGATAGCTATCAGAGTCCTCTTTCCTTCAATGAGATCACTGCCTCTGACCTTGCCGAGGATATCTTCAGGAGTAATCATATCGATAACATCGTCCTGTATCTGGAAACTGATACCAACAAGACGGCCGAACTCGTACATAGCATCAGCAACCTCATCGGAAGCCCCTCCCAGAATTGCACCTACTTTTGCTGCTGCACCATAAAGCACCGAGGTCTTCTTTTCGACCATTTCAAGATACTCTTCTTCTGAAACTGTATCGCGATTCTCAAAATCGATATCCATCCACTGACCTTCACATATCTCAGTGCAGGTCCTAGAAAGAAGTGCAACACATTTCAGAATCCTTTCAGGATCTTTTTCCATTACGGAAAGGATCTCAAAGGCTTTTGAATAAAGAGTATCACCTGCAAGGATAGCACCTTCGCTACCCCACTTCACATGGACAGCAGGCATTCCACGCCTTACATCGTCATTGTCCATGATATCATCATGAACAAGGGTGAAATTGTGGACCAGTTCCAGTGCAACGGCTGCCGGGATAACTGACATAGGGTCACCGCCGACTGCTTCAGTCGAAAGCATGAGAACCGCTGGACGAAGACGCTTTCCACCAGCATCCGGCAAATATCTCGAAGCTTTATAGAGCTCTTCCGGATGTGATACCTTTATCAACATATACACTTCTTTTTTTTATCTCATCCATAAGATCCATATGTTCACACCCGATTTAATTTGAATGATCATTCTTCAATATACAGTTCTTCACCATTTCTAAGCATGTGGACCGTATCCCCAAGGATATAGCCTGCATCTTCCGCCATTTCAATATAAGCACTGTGCATACCGATGTTTCCGTGTGCAGGGATCACATGTTCAGGATTGATCATCCTCAGAAGTTCCCAGTGGTCTTCACGGTAAGCGTGACCTGAAACGTGCACATCATCATAGATACGGCCGCCCTTCATCTTGAGCTTGGTCTCGAGTGCATAGCGGTTTGCTTGCGTCATAGGGCTTGGGATAATATTTGCAGAGAATATTATACGGTCACCGGATTCAACTTCAAATGGTGTGTCTCCACTTGCAACACGTGAAAGGATAGCACCTGGTTCTCCCTGATGACCTGTAACGATAGGCAAGTATTTTTCTTTGCCTTCTGCCATGATCTTCTTGAAAGCCCGGTCGATGTCCTTACGTTTACCATAGATCTCAACATTCTTCGGGAAATCGATATATCCCATGTTCTTTGCAGTTACCACATATTTATCCATGGAACGTCCCATGAGTACAGGGATACGGCCCATCTCTCCTGCAACCTTAATGATAGAGTTGATACGTGCAATGTGAGATGCAAAGGTAGTGACTATCATACCAGCATCGGATTCCTCAGTACCCAGAAGTACATCGCGCACCATATCATGAGCGATCTTTTCTGATGGGGTCTTACCTTTGCGGTCTGCATTGGTACTCTCCACGATCATGCATATGACACCTTCCTTTCCAAGCTCCCTGAGCCTTTCAAAGTCAGGTGCCTCACCAAGTGTTGGTGTGCGGTCAAGCTTGAAATCACATGCGTAAAGAACAGCACCTACAGGTGTATGTACTGCAACGAACACTGCATCGATGATACTGTGCTGTACACGGATAAGTTCAATGGAAACATCATCATTTATCTGATAGGTTCCACCAGCCTCTACCGGAATGATCTTGTTCTTGACACCGAACTTACGTTCGGATTCGATCTGCTGTTTTATAAGGGCTGCCGTATAAGGCGTACCGATGATAGGAGCAGTGTATCTGTGAGCAAGTTTTGGTATTGCACCTATGTGATCAAGGTGACCATGTGTACAAACAATAGCAGCAACGTTGCCGTTGACCTGCTTCATGATCGTGTCATCAGGTATTGCACCCATTTCTATAAGCTCAAGAGAATGCATCTTATCAATTTCCACATCCTCATGGATCTGGACCCTATCTAATCTAAGGCCCATATCAACGATGATGATGTCTTCGTCAACTCTTATAGCAGTCATATTACGACCCATTTCGTTATAGCCGCCTACTGCTATGATTCCAATATCTGTCATATAATTCCTCCAATTTATCTGTATTTTCTAATTCAATGATAACTTTTGGTCATCTTGACCAAAAAATGACTGTGAATTTCGGCTTTAGTAAACCTATCAAAGGTCAGACCTTATGTCAAGGTCCTTTGGATCAAAACCACGCTGTGTGATGTATTCTTTTGTCCATCCGGTTACAGTGACCTTTGAACTTGTACGAAGCTCATTGATATTACCACATCCGCAAAGGAACATTGCAACCCTTAGTTCATTGAGCATCTTTGACAGGCTTGAGACAACCTCATCCGCTCCAATGAGCGCTGGCCCCACAAAAGGAAGGGCTGCACTTGCAGCATACGCACCAAGAGAAAGTGATTTTGCAATATCGAGGCCTGTTCGCACACCGCCCGTTGCAACCACAGGAACAAAGCTTCGGCATTCGAGAACACTGGAAACAGTAGGTATACCGAAGTCCCAGTAGAGATTGCCCAGATCCTCGGAAATTGTATCACCGCTATCATGTGCCCTATATACTTCCACACCTGACCAGCTTGTACCTCCGACACCGCCCACATCAATTGCACTTACACCTGCTTCTTTCAACAATGCAGCATCTTCCTTTGAGATACCAGCACCGGTCTCCTTTGCAATTATCGGAACATTGAGAGAACAAACCTCTTCGATCATTTCGAGTACACCTGTCGCATCTCGATCACCTTCAGGCTGTATCGCCTCCTGAAGGAAATTCAAATGTACTGCCAGAGCATCTGCATCCAGCATATCAACGAGCTTCTCTATTGCTTCGATACCATATTCCTTAATCTGAGCTGCACCCACATTTCCATAAACGAATGCATTTGGTGCTTTATCACGAACCACGCTGAAAGAACTTTCCTGTCCAGGGTCCTCGATCGCAGCCCTTTGACTTCCCACACCGATCCCTACACCCAATTCCTCAGCGGCTTCCGCAAGAGCGGCATTTACCGGAATTGTGTCTGGATGCCCACCTGTAATAGATGCTATAAGGAATGGAGCCTTCAATGATTTGCCTAAAAATTCTGTGGACAGATCGATCTCATCCATATGTATCTGTGGCAATGCCTTGTGAATAAGCATAACATCATCGAATCCGGATGTTACGTTCTTGGCTTCCACTGGACGTTTTGCACAATGTTCAAGGTGCTCGATCTTTCTCTTGGATGTACTCAAATCTATCAAACCTGTTAATGTATTATTATGAATCTTTTATTGCAGTACCGATGTTCTCACCATTTAGAAAACTCGACACGCTTCCCACTACGGTTGCATTGAATATATAGGAGGTTATACTTGATGTTTTGCCAAGTTCCAGCATTTCAAGCACTTTTCCGAGCATTCCACCGGTCACATCAGTTCCAGCCGAACCGCCGATATACGCCTTTACCTCATCGAAATTCTCTGCAGTGATCACAGGGATGGTCTCACCTTTATCATCTAACACACCATCTGCTGCACTCCCAACTCCAATTCTGGAAGCCTGCAACTGGGTTGCAAGATAGGGTATCACCTGATCACCGGAAATGATGGATACGCCTTTCACCTCATCCATTACGACATCACCGTGTAATACCGGAACAAGCCCTTTCTCAAGCATCAACTTGATACTTCCGAGATACATGTCCGAGATGCGACCGTTCTTTGCGACCGTACAACACATTGGATGTACTGATATCGCATTCACACCTTCATCATTGAGAATTCCAACTACAATACGGTTCAATGCCTTTACTGCATTATGAGTGACAACAGCCCCTTCCGCATGGAAGCCTTCCGTAAGAGCATATCTTTTTGCCTGAGGGTGACCGTAGGAACCTGCACCATGCACAATGATAAGTTTACCTTCAAAACCGGATATTTCACGAGCTATCCGGACTATCTCTTCTTCCCAGGCAAGCCCGTCTTCCGATCTCTTATCGGTAATTACGCTGCCGCCTATCTTCAATATAGTTATCTCGTTATTTGAGTTCACTGGCATTCCACCCTGACACCTATATCTGTCGCATTGGTCACAACAACATCCCCGCCGGCCATACCAATGGCCTCTGCCACCGAATCCACACTCTCACGCGGAGATATAGCGACCATGCAACCACCGCCACCTGCACCGGTTATCTTTGAACCATACGCACCACTTTCACGTGCAGCATAGATGAGGGAAGACAGTTCAGCACAACTTACACCAATAGCATCAAGCAGACCCTGATCTATATTCATAAGTTCGCCAACAGAAACATAGTCCCCATCGTTCACAAGATCTTCACCAATAACAGACAGCTTTCCAATGGATGATAATACAGGTCCCACAACATCAGGGAACCTTTCATTAAGATCAGCCACATTACCCACGAGCTCTTTTGTGGATGAGAATATATTTGTGTTACCTATAAGGATCCCACAATCAATAAGTTCAAGTTTTTTACGCTGTGGTATCAGAACCACGCCGCCCATAGTGCACACATACGTATCTGTGGGACTTGCTGCACCCTGTATATTCTGCTCGACCTCATGCCCCATCTTTGCGATATCATCCAGCTCAAGTCCGATGCCCAGCAAAGTATCCATTGCCTTGATCGTAGCCACAGTAACTGCTGCAGAAGAACCTAGCCCGGATCCTACCGGAATATCAGAACTTATGCGCAGGTCCACTCCATCAAAGGATGAGATATCCTGAAAGCGTTCGATGACCGCTGAAACATAAGGATGAACTTCAAAATCGATGCCCGTAGTTCCAAGGGATGAACTTATGGTGATAGTATCCGCAGGAGATACGGTGACCCTGGTACGAATATCCACTGCACAACAAATGGCAGGCTCCCCATAGACCACTGCGTGTTCACCGAACAGATATACTTTACCAGGTGCAGAACAGGTGATCATGATAATGTCTCCTTTAGAGGATCATTTTACAATGATGGCAGCATACCCTACAACCATCGGATCCCCAGTAATATCCCCACTGGTACCATATTTGACCAGCTCAGTGTTCTTAGCACCACATTCCCTTGCAGCTGTCAACATTGCTGTTATTGGACCGTATCCGCAAGCTGTGATGTCTTTCTCGTACTTTCTCCGATAAATTTCAGGTACGTCCATATCAAGAATGGCATCAATAAGATAATTGTCAGACTTTTCGGCTTTTTCCTGAGGCACATAATGTGAAAGATCACTTGATGCAATGAATACTACCTTTTTACCCGATTCCTTTACAGCACGAGCTAATTCCAGGCCTACCTCGACAGCAGTATCTTCATCCTGCATTCCCATACAAATAGGCAGGACCTTAAAATCGCTTCCGAATAAGTATTGTAGGAAAGGTATCTGCACTTCCACAGAATGCTCATATCGGTGAGCAACTTCATCCATATCGATAATTGACCCCGCAAGCAGTTTGCCCAATTCCCTATCGGTCTCGACATCTCCGAGAGGTGTATTCCAGACATCCTGGGACATTGCGACCGGAGAACCATATCCTGTATGGTTTGGTCCAAATATCACATATGTGTCTGCTTTCGGAAGCCTTGCAAAAACATGTGCTGCGACTGGACCGGAATAGACATAACCTGCATGAGGTACAACTGCACCTATCAAGTCTTCAGGCTTTATCTCAAGACCATGAAAACATTTCACAATTTCCTTGCGCAGTGCCTTTGTGCTTAGCGGATAGAACTGACCTGCAACTGTTGGTTGTCTCATACTACGGTTCCCCCTGTTACAAACGGGATATATTATGTATGAGTGAGGTTAAGAAAAATGAGAACAGGTCAATTAAAGACCTGTTTCAAATTCACTTGCTTCATAGTTGAAAGGAATATCCCTTTCGTTTGCGATCTCTCTTGCCAGAAGCCAATATACGAGGGAAAGTGCTTTTCTACCCTTGTTGTTGGTTGGAATGACAAGATCTACATTGGAGGTCATGTTGTTGGTGTCACAAAGTGCAACAACAGGAATACCTACATTTACAGCTTCCCTGATGACCTGTGCATCTCCTGCAGGATCGGTCACAATTACTACATCCGGCTCAAAGAAACCTTCCTGTACAGGGTTTGTAAGACTGCCTGGAATGAACCTACCGACCTTTGAAACTGCTCCAACTGACTTTGAGAACATAGTTGCTGGATACTGACCATACTGACGTGCGGATACGACAAGTATTCTGGATGGGTCATACTTTGAAAGGAAATGTGCAATATATCTGATCCTGTCATCGGTTGACTGTATGTCGAGTACGTAAAGTCCATCTGTCCTCACACGGTAAACGAACTTCATCATGTTCTGTGTCTTCTGCTGGGTACCAATGTGTACACCTGCTGCCAGATACTCATCTATAGGGACAAGTGATGTGGACTCTGTTGACTCTGTGTTCTCTGCTGCTGCGCTTGTTTCAGCTGTAATCTCAATGTTTTGATCCGTATTTTCCATAAATTCACCTCAGTTATCGTAAATTTCTCTTGACTGTAATAGGTATAACGCCTTTCTCAAATTCAACTGTAGCTAGATATAATGCGTCAGTGCTATCGTCTTCGACCAATATGGGTGCTTCCATTGCAATCTGAAGTGATCTTGCCCCGATGATCCTTGCACGTTCATACCTAGTGTATTTCTCATTGCTCAATTAATCACCCTTATTAAAAAATCCTTAATGAAATATTTTGAACAAACATAGTCAGACGATATTATATATTAACAAATAATCAAATCCAGAAACAGTATTCATTTGGTTTCGTTCTGACTTATTAGATATATGAAAGTTTTATTCGGAATCCCTCCGAATGTGGTTATCGATCTTAGTGAAGGCTGATATTATCAGTTAGCCCAAAATAAGCCAATGGGACCGCTGAGATTGGTCCTCGGGTACCGGTTTATTTCGCACAGATTCCAATAAAGGGCTGTGGCCCGAACACCAAAAGATGCCCGGAGTACCTTGCAACCCATTTACTGATATGGAGCCATTGTGTCCACAAGCTCAACATGAGCAAGGAACATTCTCCTGCAACAATACCTAACGAACTTAAGGTCATCGAGTACTGTAGCAGGGTCTTCTCCTTCACCTGTACGACGTTTGTACTCTTCCCAGCTTTCCGCAATAACCTTTCCACATGTGAAACAGCGAACTGGAATCATTGTAACTACCCGCCTTACCTGTAAGATTTCTGATATTTAGCACGTGCACCTGGTCCACCGAACTTCTTGGTCTCCTTCTGCCTGGAGTCGTTAACCATAAGATTCCTGTCGTATGCCATGAAAGCATCGCTGAGGTCGGTGTCGTTGGTCCACTCTACAATTCCTCTTGCGATAGCAGTTCTGATCGCATTTGCCTGGCCCATGATTCCGCCACCACTGACCTTTACATCAATGTCAAGGCCAGAAACAGCTTCGCTTGCCAGCATAAGAGGTTCGATGATCTTAAGTTTTGCGAACATAGGTTCGTAGATCTCAACAGGTTTCTTGTTGATTCTAGCTTTACCTGTCCCTGCAGAAACTGTTGCTCGTGCAATTGCAGTTTTGTTTTTACCGGATGTATTAACAACTTTAGTAGCCATGGATAAATCTCCCTTAGAATTTAGAACCTAACTGACGGCTTACATCGCCAATGGTCACATACTTGTTAGAACTAAGACGCGTCATTTCTGCACTTTCGACACTAACAAATTCGGCATCCTGGTATTCATAAGGAATACCTACATACACCTTGAGGCGACCCATTGCGTCCTTGCCCCTTGATCGTTTGTAAGGAAGCATACCCCTGACTGTCCTCTTGAGGATCCTGTCTGGTCTCCTTGGGAAGTAAGGACCGAATTCACGTGTGCCCATATTTCGAATAACGTCATATTCCTCAAAGGTAGTTACCTTTGAACCGGAGATCACTGCCTGCTCTGCATTCACAATGGAGACTTCTTCTCCTGAAAGCAACATCTTTGCAACGTTACTTGCGAGCCTGCCCATAATCAAACCATTTGCATCGATTACTGTCATTTGAAACACCTCATTGCATGATCCTTATGCCAGAACCTGCTGGATTCTCTTCCAGAATCTGTTCAATGGTCATGCACTTTCCACCAGCATTTGTGATCTTGTCCACAGCAGTTGTACTGAATGTTAGTGCTGCGACAGTTACAGCGTGACCGAGCGCGCCTGCACCCAATACCTTTCCAGGTACAAGTACGAGGTCATTCTCGGCTGCATGCCTGTTGATCTTGCTCAGATTTACCTCAGCATAGATCCTGCTAGGTTTCTCGAGCCTATTCGCCATATCCCTCCAGATCGGTGCATCATTCTCACGTGCAGTATCCTTAAGCACAGAGATCAATGCAGGAATCCTGGGATTGGTTTTCCTTGTAATTTTCATTTGTGTCTTTTTACTCATAATGTCCCTCCGCAAGTTTTCTTACTCACGCAGTAATGCGTTCGAACATTTGAACACTTTCCAGTCGATAATTAACTGGAGTTGCCATAATTATATTAATAGTACATAAAGATTGTGCGGACTCTAACCCCTCAGACAGACATCCCTGAAACCCTGCCATAGACATCATCGAACAGAGGCCCCACATCACAACCCAGCTCATGCGCCACCAACAAAGCTGCAACCTCTGCATCCAGAAGACCACCCAACGACTCTTGCTTCTGATTGATACGTGAAACGACCTCCTTCTTGTCGATCTCACCATTTGAAACAATAATGTCCATTATCATTTCAATGGTCCCTTTCTCACGAAAAAGATCAGGAGAAGGCTTGAATCCCGCAGGTATATCAAAGGAAGATGCATCCAGGTTCAAGACAAGTTCGCCTTCATCGAACTTCAAAATACCAGACATGATACCCTGGTCCCTCACCTTTGAAGCTTGGGCCGGAGACATCCATTTAAGATCGAAGGACAACGAGAACTCAAAGTCCTTTATCGAAAGAGAAGAAGTAGCATTCTTCTTAAAAGGCGATGCTACCACAAGAGAAAGTTCGTCCATTATGCACCACGTCTAAGCTCATCTATAATAGTATCTGCGACTCTGCCGCATTCAGTCCTTTCCGGACCATCTATATGATTGATCCTCAGAGTAAGTACCTCAGACTCAAGGATGGCACGCACCAGATATGCATCACCCCTGATAGGTACACGATTGTACTTCCCATCAAGATAACTATAGGAAAGATTCACCCTGAAATCGATGATTCCCTCCGGTTCAATGGTCTCAAGGACGGAATCCACATTATCATAGTTCAGTGAGGTAAACTCCATACCATTCATAGCGATCTCAACATGTATTCCCCGCTTTGCCTGAATTCGATGTCCTTTCTTAGTAGTCGATTCGGTCACGAACATGCCGAACTTACCGTCCATGCCTGCCATTACCTTCACAAAATAGATCAGGTCTGAATAATAGCGATGCTTCTGTTCAAACTGGACTTCCCTGTGTGGGAAACGATGGTATACCCGCTTTCTCATCATATAGATACATGCCTCCGATCCAAACACGGAATGTATGCGTGGGCGATCACTGCCCACACATAAAAACAATTTTAAAGTGTAACTAATTTTGCATCAAGTATGCCATCGATGGCACGGATCTCATCAAGTATAGTCTCAGAGACCTCATTGTCAACATTAAGAGCCATGATGGTCTTACCTCCGACTTCCACACGGCCTACCTGCATACCGGAAATATTTATTTCGTTCTCGCCAAGCACTATGCAGCATGGACCAATGACGTTCGGACGATTGATGTGGTTCGAAACGATCATAAAACCATGAGGAACAAGATCCACATACTGACCATCGATCATAACGATCTTTGGCTCACGACCGACCACTGCACCGGAAACGGACTTTGTGTTCGTACCTTGGAAAAGAGTGATCCTAATGGTTGAAGCATGATCTCCGGAAGTTTCGGATTTACTCTCAACTACCTCGACGTTTCGGGACTTGGCCAACGAAGGAGCATTCACATAGTTCACAGCAGAACCAACTGCATCCTCAAGAATGCCCTTTAAAGCTGCAACAGTTACAGCCCTTGTATCCTTATCAGCGATCTCACCATTGTAAGATATCTCAATCTTATTGTAATTAGCATCAAGAAGCTGTGATGCCACACTACCCAACGTCTCAGCAAGTCCAATATAAGGAGCAAGTGTAGCCATTACTTCTGGCTTCACAGCAGGAATATTGATGGTATTACGTGCAGAACCACCATTCAGAACAGAAATGATCTCCTCAGCAACAGATACTGCAACATTGACCTGTGCCTCTTCTGTCGATGCACCCAAATGAGGTGTTACGATCACATTATCAAGACCAAGGAAAGGGCAGTCAAATGGAGGTTCACTGGTGAATACATCGATAGCAGCACCGGCGATCTTCCCATCCCTTGCAGCATCGGCAAGAGCTTCCTCATTGATAATTCCCCCACGTGCACAATTGATGACCCTTGCGGAGCTCTTCATCATATCGAACTGTGCTTTATCGAGGATATTACGAGTCTCTTTTATAAGCGGAGTATGAACTGTAATGAAATCTGCCCTCTGAGCAATATCGTCAACGGTAGTAAGTTCAACACCCATATCCTTGGCACGGTCTTCAGTAACGAAAGGATCATAGGCCAGAATAGACATTTCAAGACCCTGTGCACGTTTCGCAACTTCAGCACCAATACGCCCCAGACCGATGACACCAAGTGTTTTGCCATTGACCTCGACACCCATGAAGTTCTTACGTTCCCATTTCTTGGCCTTTAAAGAAGCATTCGCCTGAGGGATGTTCCTTGCCATCGACATCATCATAGCGATAGTGTGTTCTGCTGCGGAGAGCATGTTACCCTCAGGAGCATTAACAACAATAATACCTTTCTCGGTAGCTGCATCCACATCGATATTATCGACACCTACACCAGCCCTGCCTACGATCTTAAGATTGTCAGCAGCATCGATGACCCTTTTTGTGACCTGTGTACCACTGCGAATAACAAGAGCATCGAAACTACCGATCTTCTTTACAAGCTCGTCCTCAGAAAGACCCGTTGAAACATCAACGTCAAAATGCTCACTTAACTTTGAAACTCCTTCCTCTGATAATGAATCGCTTACCAATACTTTCATATTTAGAATCTCCGGATGTGATAATAAAATGTGATCTTATGAATAGGACACAAAACACTGTTTAAATGTGTCCATTAATGACATGTTTTGTCATTTATCTATCATAAAACACATCCTTCTAAATATAACTAACTATTCTTAGAGAAAATCAGAACCGATACATCACAAACCGATCATGACAGCATCACACACAAGTGACGTAAAAAGAAAAATGAAAGGACATATGCCCTTCAGATATTATAATTAAGATATTTTACTAAATATGCAGCCTTTACTTAATGTAAAGTCCACACTTACAGGAACCACGCATCTCTACATCACGAGTTCGAGCAGGACATGGACAGATAACCTTCTTATCCTTTTCCACATCTCCAGTCCTCTTCTGGCAGAAACAATACCATTCCCCATATTCACGTTTATTATTGCAGATACCCTTGACTGCAGTCGTTATGACATCATAATCAGGGTTCAGCCTGTAACCAGTAGCCTCTGCATTCTTCTTTGATTTATTATAGAATTCTTCTTCAAGATCGCCTTCGAATTTCATTTATCATCACTTCCTTGTTTTCAATTAAAGTCAATATCAGTCCGAGCGCTCCAATGCAAGTTCTGCAAGCCTGACACCGAGTTCTCGACACGCCTTAAGATCAGCCTCATATGGCCTATACTTTACTTGAAGCCCAGGCTCAACGATCTCAAGCCCCGCAGACACCATCATTTCCTCAACATGCTTAACCGCACCGCCGCCCCAGCCAAATGAACCGAAAGCAACAGCACCCTTACCTTTAGGACGAAGCCCTTTAAGGTATGTAAGGAAACCGGATATTGTAAAGAACATGGTACTATGCATGGTCGGAGAACCAACAGCAATGACAGGAGATGACATGAGCTCACGTAGCAGCATACTCCAGTCATTTTTTCGAAGGTGGAACAACCTGGCTTCAGCACCGCCTTCAGATATTCCTTCAACGATCTCCTTTGCCATTATCTCAGTACTGTTCCACATAGTATCGTATATAACCAACACCTTTGGAACAGTTTCCCCTTTAGCCCATTTAATATAAGCATCCACCACTTTCATAGGGTCCTTTCGCCATATGACCCCATGAGAAGGCGCTATCATATCAAATTCGAGTCCGAGTTCCTTGATCTTATCAGCATACTTGAGCACCTTGGAACCAAAAGGAAGGAGGATGTTGGCATAATATATCGCAGCATCTTCCATAGCCCCGCATTCAACCTCGTCCTCGAACCTCACCGAAGTGGCAAGATGCTGTCCAAAAGCATCATTGGAGAACAATATACGATCTTCTTTCAAATATGTCTGCATACTGTCCGGCCAATGTAGCATAGGAGTCTCGAGGAACATAAGCGTCCTTGAACCAATATCGAGTTCATAACCAGTATCCACTATCTCGAAATCCCAGTTCCCGCACCCACCAGCTTCATAATATTCATCAAGACCGGCCTTACCCCGCTTAGTACAGAACAGCTTAGCATCCTTTGCCAGGTCCATGATAGCAGGCAGACCACTTGAATGGTCCATTTCCACATGGTTACAAATGACATGATCTATCTTTGAAGGATTGACCAACCTACGGATCTTTTCGATCATCTCCGGTGCAAACTCGGCCTTAACAGTATCTATGAGAGTTATCTTCTCATCGATTATCAAATAAGCATTGTAAGTACCACCTTTCGGAGTTGCATACCCATGGAAATCACGCAGGTTCCAATCAATGACACCTACCCAGTAGATCCCTTTTGCAACTTCGAAAGTATCATTCGTAATGCTCATATCAGTTACCCCGTCAACTCAGGTCTGCATCCTGAACCCTGTGGATACTTCTAGAAATCCATCTATAAGATCGTAATGACCCCTTTCGACCGCAGCAAGCTCCTCGAAAAACTTCTCCTGTTCAGAATTGTCGGACCTCTGAGAAAGCATTTTGTAAAGGTCCTCAGTTTTTCTTTCAAGCCTCATAGCTGCAAGCAGGACACCCACTTCACCAAGATCATCTCCCGTGAACTCTGAAGAGAAAGCACCCTTAAAATCAGGAACTTCAGACTCTTCCTTTAACAGAAGTTCATTCCCCTCAAGATAATTGAGCAGATATTGAGCATGCTTCTTTTCCTCTTCGGCAAGATAAAGGAAGATATCCTTTGAAGCCGGATCAGAGGTCTTTTCTGCAAACTCAAGGTAAAAATCCCTACCTTGGTCCTCAAAAGAGATTCCAAGTTTTACCGCATCTTCAATAGAATCTATACTCCCCAAGTTATAGGATTCATTCAATTTGTCTGAAATAATATCATCTCCATTTATTTCGTCTTAGTCACAAACAAACGCAATAGCTACATCTTAATTGATTTCGCTATCAATATAGAAGCAAGATACCCTAAAAAATAAACAGCTGTCACAACTTAAAAACCTTTCTAAAACAAGCAACCACCTAAGAGCATACCCTATCCTAATAATTATTATATTAGAAACCTTTTTATTTATCGGTAAACATTAGGACATTGCATAACGATTATACAATATACATAGTCAATCGTTCACTTTAGTTAAGAGGAAGTGTTATGGACAAGATAAAAATCGCAATCGCAGGACTTGGCAACTGTGCCAGTTCACTGATCCAGGGCCTTGAGTACTATAAAGACAAAGAGGAAAAAGATGCGATAGGACTTATGCATTGGGAGATAGGTGGGTACAGACCTTTTGACATTGAAGTAGTCGCAGCATTTGACATTGATGAGAGAAAGGTCGGAAAGGACATATCAGAAGCCATTTTTGCACATCCGAACTGTACGACCGTATTCTGCCCAGATATACCAAAGACCGGAGTAAAGGTCACAATGGGAAATATCAAGGACGGCGTGTCCGAACACATGGTGAACTACGAGGACCAGTACAGGTTCATTCCAGCAACAGAACCCGAATCTACAGAAGAAGATGTCATATCCATTCTAAAGGACTCCGGTGCTGAGGTACTTTTGAACTTCCTCCCAGTAGGGTCTGAAGAAGGAACAAAGTTCTACGCACAATGCGCACTCGATGCAAATGTCGGATTTGTCAACAACATGCCAGTATTCATTGCGAGCAACCCGGAATGGGGACAAAAGTTCGCAGACAAGGGAATTCCAATAATTGGTGATGATATCAAAGCACAGCTTGGTGCAACCATAACACACCGTACACTTGCAGACCTTTTCAATAAAAGGGGAGTTAAACTGGAGAGGACATACCAGCTCAACACCGGCGGTAACACTGATTTCCTCAACATGCTCAACCGCGACAGGCTTTCTTCAAAGAAGACCTCAAAGACAGAAGCTGTCCAGTCAGTGCTTTCAGAAAGGCTCGATGATCACAACATTCATGTCGGACCAAGCGATTACGTCCCATGGCAGCAGGACAACAAGCTATGTTTCCTGAGAATGGAAGGAAAGCTCTTCGGAGACGTACCAATGAACATCGAACTTCGTCTTTCGGTCGAAGATTCACCAAACTCCGCAGGAGTTGTCATTGATGCCATACGCTGCTGTAAACTTGCACTGGTCAGAGGAGTAGGCGGAATACTCTATTCACCATCCTCATACTTCATGAAACACCCACCTCAGCAGTTCACTGACGATGTGGCACACCTCATGACAAATGAGTTCATAGAAGGCAAAAGAGATAACTGAGCTATTTTAAGATCGATACCTCAGCAGAAAATACAGAACATTTTCAGAAATAAAGTAATTAAATGATGGGTATTTCCGGAACTAGCCGGAAACCATCACTTATTTTTCCACGCCGAGGATCTTGTAAAGATCTTCCGGCTTTTCGATGAGCGTTATATTTTCCATCTGTGCAAGTTTCTCAGAATTGGAAATATCGATTTCACGCATCTTCAACGTCATCTTCTTTCCACTAGGTGCATAAGTATCCACAGTTCCACGTTTCTGATCAACTGCAAGAATATAGATAGGCGTATCACCTTTTGCGGTCTGTGCAACTACATTCGTAACAAGCGTATCGGCGATTCCGTGAACGATCTTAGCCACACTGTTAGCAGTTGCAGGTGAAATTATCAAAGCATCGTAATGACCCACCTGAAGAGGGCCTGCAATGAAAGGCGAGTTCGGACCCACACCGGTCTTGAAATTAGGGAAATCCCTCTGAATATCATCCCAAATACGATACCATTTCATAACGGTCTCCCCCTCCTTTGAAAGGAAGACCATGAACTCAAGATCAGTACGCTCCTGAATGTCCTTCATGACCTGATACGTCTCAACGATCTGGTCACCGGACCCTGTAATACCCCATGCAATACGTTTCATATCATAAACCCCCATCAGTAGTTTTCTGCCTTAACCTCGAAATATCCCATTGGGTGATCACATGCAGGACATTTATCAGGAGCTGCAGGACCTTCATGAATATAACCACAGTTACGACATCTCCATACAACAGTACCATCCTTTCTGAATACCATCTCGTGATCCAGATTGGCAGCAAGTTTTAGATAACGTTCTTCATGCCCTTTTTCTGCAACAGCGATATGCCTGAACACAGAAGCGATCTCCAGGAAACCTTCACTTTCAGCGACATCAGCAAATTCCGGATACATAGTAGTATATTCGTAATTCTCACCAGCAGCCGCAGCTTCAAGGTTATCCCTTGTACTTGAGATCATGCCTGCAGGAAAAGAAGCTGTGACCTCAACGTCCCCACCCTCGAGGAACTTGAAAAGCCTCTCTGCATGTTCCTTCTCATTATCTGCAGTCTCAGCAAAGATAGCAGAGATCTGATGATAACCTGCTTTTCTGGCAACAGAAGCAAAGTACGTATACCGATTCCTTGCCTGTGATTCGCCTGCAAAGGCTTTCAATAGATTCTTTTCAGTTTCAGTTCCTTTGATACAACTCATTAACATACCTCGTTTTGTTACATTTCGAAAAACATCATTAATAAATACTGCTTAGAATCCAAAAAGTGCCTCTTTCTTGATCTGTTCCTTAGGAATTCCCATATTGAGAAGGAGTTCTTCAACGGACTTCATCATTGGAGGAGGGCCACAGACATAGACAGTACGTTCCATGATATCAGAAATATAGTCCAATATAATTGGTTCACATATACACCCAGTACAACCCAGCCAATCAGTATCAGCACGTGTCAGCGTATGTACGACCTTCAGATTAGGATGTTTACTAGCCATTTCATCCATCTCATCCCTGAACGCAATATCATCTTCTACCTTATTACTATCAAGGAACACGATATCCGTACCAGTCTTGCTATCGCTGCAATACCTGCACATACTGATCATAGGAGTGATTCCAATACCACCGCTTATGAGGGCGATCTTTTCAGATTCCCCTTCAAAAGTGAACCTGCCATTGGGTCCGTTGACAATAAGAACATCACCGGGAGCCATTGCATCAAGTGCATCAGAGTATTCATGGCCAGTAAGTTTTTTAGTGAACTCAAGATAACCTTTTTCAGTAGGACTGCTGGATATTGTGAAGGGCTTACGCTGCATTTCACCATTTACGGGAATACTAACAAACAAATACTGTCCGGCCTTGTATTCAAAATCTTCAGGTCTTTTGAAACGGAAACTTTTCACATCGTGCGTCTGTTCTATAATTTCAGTGATAGGAGCTTCGAATTCCACTTAAATATCCTCCGATGGTACTTTTTTTAACATTTGAGCCGTCTGAATAAGTCTTCGAACCGTCTTTCGCATACCTCTTAATCCTTCATCATCCACTTCAATGCCCTCTGCACCTTTATCCTGTGACCAGAACGTACCTCCGAGATTAGAACCGAAGGAGCCACCGGACACAGGGATCATTTCGCTGATGATATAGAAATTATGTATGACCTGCAAAGCCGGTTCCTGCCCGCCCACACGGTCGCCGCCATCGGCCAGTCCAGCGCCCACCTTGTTCATAAAGACCTTAGGGTCGCGGGCAACGACTGCACGACACCTATCCATTATGGTCTTGGTCTGTCCACTAACAGTACCCTGATAGACAGGAGTGCCTATGATCCAGGCATCTGCCCACTCCATTTTATCATAAAGTTCCACAATATCGTCCTTGTGGATACATCCCTGTTTTGTCCTTACGCAATGGTCACAGTGGATACAGAATTTCAGATCCTTACCTTTGGCAGAGAAATATTCGACCTCCACATCATATTTCTCCTCAGCATACCTCAAAGCCTCCCTGACCATTCGATCAGTGGCTTTTTTTCGAGGGCTGCCCGAGATCCCAAGCAGCTTTATCGCATTATCAGACATATCATTTCTCCAATATCATTTTAGGATCCTGCCAACACAGCCAGCTGCGATCAGTGAAAATATAAGCAATATTGCACCAAATCCCGGTGTTGACCCTGAAGGCACTTCAGCCTCCCCATTGATAGAACCATAGGCTTCTGCCATATCGATCACAGGAACTTCATAAGTACCCTTCCCGAATAGTTCATCAACAATACTCTGAGGTGCGGAGCGGTATAATAGTTTTGCTTCAACGAGAATGGGGTCAACAGCATCATCCGGCATAACGAACGAATGGGATTCGACAGCCGTATCACCCGGAAGGATCCGATTATCGGAAACGATAGCCTCAGCTTGCCATAGTTTAGTTGTCACATCCCCATCAGCATCGGAAAGGACCGTATGATAGATAGTGCCATCTTCGACATTGCCTTCACCATCAAGCGTTCCGGAACTGTATAATAGTACTCCATCGGCGTCAGTTATTGAGACAGATACCCACATCTGCCTTATTTCAGAGATCCCTGTAGGCAGTTTATGACCGGCACCGGAATTGGTAACAGAGACTTTGATCGAAACGTCTTCACCGGAACTTGCATCTTCTGGTGCGTCCACTTTAAGGGTTGCAGCTTTTTGTAGCCTTTCCACAGCAGCATCACCGGCTTTTCCATCAGATAGGAGATCAAGCATAAAGTAATTCCCACCAACGATCTCATGTACAGGAATATGGTCCCTCTTAGGAGAACTGGAAGCGGATCTTCCCGGAGCTGCTTCAAAATATGTAATTCCCGGACTCATGTGGCAATCCTGGCATACCACATCTTCTTCTGCATAAGAGCTCTCGGACCAGGAAGTGTAAGTATCATCAAGAGGCAGGCCATTGAAAGGACTGTTCACATTATGGCACATACCGCAATATTCAGCTTCCATATAAAGGCCATTGAACTCGGACTCATGGAATGCCGAAGGTGCATCATCACGTGGGCCCCATTTAACATCACCAGGACTTGAAACGAATCCACCGTCACCAATACCTGCACTTTCGGATACTGTGTGACAGAAATCACATTGAACACCTTCCGCGGCCACATCACTTATCATAGAGCCATCGATGGGAGGTACTTCACCACTGACGACACCGATGGGGGTGTGGCAGCGTGAACAGAATTCATCGGTCTGACCATTGGTATCTTCACTTGCAAGCAGGACCTCTTTCTGATATAGAGGATCGGTATAAGCATACGCATGCATACTATCATCATGCTGACTATGCAATATAGCATGGCAATTCGCACATTTTGAATTGGTCACGAAATCTTCAGAGCTCAACTCATCAAATCCTGTAGGATCAACGGCTGAGGCATTACATGTGACAAACAGGATCGCAGCTACTAACAATAAAAAGGTCAACCCTAAATGAATGGACTTTATAATAGAACCCCCGCGAGATCATTTAAAATGAATAAACAAGGGAACAAGCCCTAAAAAAGGGGGTCGATGAGAATCATTCGACCCATATGGCATTGTGCCCTTATTTCGACCGAATGGTTGAGTTATTTCAACAGTTTTAGCGCATCACGGCATGCTGCCACAGCAGGTGCACCGGATGTTACGGAGATAACTTCCATAGTTTCCATTATCTCCTCTTTTGTCGCACCATTCTTCAATGCACTTTTCATCTGTGCCACCGTACAGGATTCACACTGCTTGGAAGCTACAACGGCAAGTGCCATCAATATTTTCATTTTTGCTGGAAGGGCACCGTCTGTCAGGATCTTATGATCGCATCGGGTGTACTTCTCAGTTCATGTAAGGTCTCAAGTATCTGAGGCGTGAACCCCATCTTGTCCCCAATGTCATCTATTACTTTTCTGCTTTCTTCGCTCATATTATACCACTCTCTAATTAATAATTTATAAATTTATAAGCATCAATGCGATCAGTCAAAGGCATCAACAATGGTGTTGCTCAGGCAATACTTGCACAGAATCTTTGTAAGGCCGTTGTGCATACGCTTGGTATGTGGTGGTACCCCTGCTGAGACCGAGAGAAGCAGTTCTTTTGAATGGTCCACACAAAGTCCTTTTCCACATAATATACAGACAGCTGCAGCTTCAGTGTCTTTGTCCTCTTCCATACAATCATAACATTTCATCATGGTATCCACCTCACTGGTTCCCTATTAGAGCATCATGGCATGGCGTGCACACTATCTTGAGCATTGGCTCCATGTCCTTCAGCTTACAGGAATCGCCCATGCAGCTTAGCTTGATGTCATATTCCCCATCCCACTTAGGGATCCTTTCACGCATTAGATGGTCTTTACAGACCCCTCTACCACATACTATGCAGATGCCTAAAACATCCGATTCTTTTCCGTTCTTTGCACATTCATAACATTTCATTCGATCACCCAACGTATTCTTTCGAAAAGGTGTTTGTCTGTAAATCGTTTCAACGGACATATGGGACAAGAGCCAGAGAACATCAATTTGCACATGCTTACAGCATCATCTTCGATCACTATTGCTATCGGGAATGTGCAGTGAGGAATATTTTAAGAGTTGCCTGAAAAATGCATCAGGTAGCCCTGAATTCCCACTTAATTGAATGATAACCCCCGGGAAGTCCCCTTGAATTCCATAGATGAATCCATTACTACTCTTAAAAATAGGTTAGATGAATATTTATGCATATCGGTATTTCAAAAGTGACAGAAGAGCATTGGTATGAGAGAGCGATGAAACATATAGGAATAAAGAGAAAATCCCACATATCTTAAAGGAACATCAGAAACAGAATATAAGAATAGCAGGGGTAATGTTGCCCATTCGGGATAAACCAATAAGGTTTTAATATATGCACGTAATCCTGAATAGCATTATTAAATTGGAGGAATTAAATGACATTCGGAATAGAATTCGTGCCAAATGATCCAGTGCTTAAGATCGCACATTACGCAAAGCTCGCAGAACAGCAGGGATTTGACAATGTGTGGATCACTGACCACTACAACAATCGTGACGTTTACTCAACACTGGCAGTTCTTGCCATGAACACAAACAGCATCAAGATAGGTACCGGCGTTACAAACCCTTACACAAGGAACGCAGCTATCACAGCTTCAAGCATTGGTGCAATTAACGAGATATCCGGCGGACGTGCTATCTTAGGTCTTGGCCCTGGCGACAAGGCAACCTTCGATGCAATGGGAATTGAATGGGAAAAGCCACTCACCACCACAAAGGAAAATATCTCTGCGCTTCGCTCATTCTTCGCAGGCGAAAAAGTAACAATGGACGGAGATATGGTCCAGTTCGGCGGCGCAAAGTTAGCATTCAAGACCGGTGACGTACCTATATACATGGGTGCACAGGGTCCAAAGATGCTCGAGCTCGCAGGAGAGGTCGCAGACGGTGTACTTATCAACGCATCACACCCAAAGGACTTTGAAGTAGCAGTAAAACAGATCGCATCCGGTGCAAAGAAAGCAGGCAGAGATCCAAAGGAAGTTGATGTTGCAGCATACGCATGCTTCTCAATTGACAAGGATGCTGCAAAAGCAAGAAGTGCAGCAAAGGTCGTTGTTGCTTTCATCGTTGCAGGTTCACCTGACATGGTCCTTGAGCGCCACGGCATTGATGTCGCTGCAAAGGCAGACATCGGCGGAGCTATCGCAAAGGGCGACTTCGGAGCACTCATGGGTGACATGGTCACAAACAACATGATGGAATCATTCTCCATATCCGGCACACCGGACGACTGTAAAGCAAGGATCAATGAATTGCTTGACATCGGTGTTACTCAGATCGTTGCAGGTTCACCTATCGGACCTAACAAAGAAAAAGCGATCAAACTCATCGGTAAGGAGATCATCGGTGGGAACTGATGGTTAATCCTAAAATTATGGACGTCATTAAATATGACGTCTGTACCGCTTGTGGGGCATGCGTTTCAGCATGTCCTGCCGGTGCAATAACAATGGGTGACAAGGCAGCGGAGATCCGCGACCCCGACAGCCTCGAACTGTACACACATGGTGCTGCCCCTAATGTATGTGAGGGATGTCTTACATGCAGCAGGATCTGCCCGGTCGTTGACGGTTACTTCGAGGACGAGTTCGCTAACGTCAGAAGCTTCCTTGCCGCAAAGAGCAATATTGCCGGTCAGGACGGCGGTGTTACTTCCGCTATTGCACGATCACTCCTTAGACAGGGTGAGATCGACTGTGTTGTCGGTATCACCAGGAATGAAAAATGGGAAACCGAACTTGAACTCTTCACAAATGCAGAAGATGTTGAAAAAGCAAAGGGTACCAAATACACATACGATTCAGTCCTTTCAATACTAAGAGATCCATTCAACGAGTATGAGAAGGTCGCTGTGATCGGAGTACCATGCCAGGCACACGGCGCAAGACTCATTTCTGAGAACGTCAACGACAAGATAGTCCTTATCATAGGTCTGCTCTGCATGGAAAGCTTCTACCAGGAAGTCATGACAGATAAGATCATACCTGAGATAATGGGCGTCAAAGCCGAAGATGTTGTCAAGATGGACTTTGGCAAAGGTAAGTTCTGGGCATACACCAAAGATGGTGAAGAGCACAACGTACCTATCGCAAAGGTTGCCCCTCATGCAAGGAACCCATGCCACCACTGTAATGACTACACATCAGTCTTTGCAGACATAGCAGTAGGTTCAGTAGGCACACCAGATGGCTGGAACTCTGTACTTATACGCACCGATGCGGGTGAAAAGTACTTTAAAATGGTCGAAAGTGAACTTGAGTTCATGGAAGACCCAAAGCCGGGAATGTTCCTTATTGAGAAACTGACGAAAATGAAACATGACAACAACTCTGCACACTACCTAGAAGTGTGTGAGAAATTCTCATTCGATGATGGCGGTTTCCGTTAACGTTGTTGAGCATGAATATGAAAAGGGCATTTTACATTGGGCGCTTCCAGCCATTCCACTTGGGCCATCACTCCGTGATAACCAGCATCGCCGAAGAGGTCGATGAACTTATAATAGGAATAGGAAGTGCCCAAACAAGCCATGAAGTGAATAACCCGTTCACTGCTGGTGAAAGAGTTATGATGATCAGGCATGCCCTTGAAGACATTGACGTTCATTTTTATGCATTGCCCATAGACGACACACTACAAAATCCGATATGGGTCTCTTATGTGACGTCCAGAACGCCACCCTTTGATACGGTATATACCAATAACCCTCTCGTCATAGAACTTTTTGAAGAGACAGGAGTTACAGTAAAGCAACCACCTATGTACCACAGGAACGAGTATTCGGGTACAGAGATACGCAGACGTATGCTTGAAGGGGAAGAATGGAAACATCTTGTACCAGAGGCAGTTGCTGAGGTCATTGAAGAGATAAATGGTGTAAGACGGTTAAGACGCGTTGCAGGTACGGACTGAAATTTAATATTTTTAAAAAAAAGGGATGGTGAAGAACACCATCAAATAATTGTATTCCTGAGTTCTGTTTTGAAATAATTGATATTACGCCCTTAAACAACAAGGGAAGCTTCTTCTATCCAGAGACCAACATTATTCTGGTAGCGTGTTATCCTTCCAACATAAGTGATCTCCTGACCTTTTATGACCTGTGAAACAGCCTCATTCTGATTCTGGCTGAAGGTCACACCTGCATCAGAAAAGGAACTGGGACAGTGCTGAACCTGAACTGTATATGAGTTACCATTATTAGTGATAGCAAATACGGTCCCTGTCCACTGAACAAAATTACCTTTGTATTCTTCATCGATCAGAGTTGCAATCTCATCCTGAGTAACTTCAGGATCGCAATAAATAATACCAAGATCATCAAATGATGTACTCACAACATCTACACCAAGATCATCTGCGACCTCTGATACCTCTTCAGTATCACCTGAATCAGAACATCCGGATACCACCAACACTGCCATCAACAACAGAACAATTCCTATTTTTATGAATCTCATACTATACTCCCTTATGAAAATATAATTAAAATAAATAGGTAGTAAGCATATTTACATTTAACCAAAGAACAGGTATAAAATTTATAGAGATCGTATGTAAATGAAATATGGTGCCAATTAACAATTTATGATGTTGTCTAGAACAAAAAAAGATGAAGAGTTGATAGAACAGAATATTATAGTGCTACACCCAACAAAAAAATAAGATGAGAGATCAGAATATCTCCCCACTCCAGTCAAAGGAACCGGGCATATACTTTTGGTAAACCTCGGAATCGTCACCTGAAAGAATACCCGATATAATTTCCTCCACATCAGTCACCACATCTTCTGCCATTCTTCCGGTAGTATCAAGCTCATAAACTTTCCGACACCATTCCACAGACTCCACCAGTATAACGTCCAGACATTCAGCCTCCACATTCTCTTCTATCTTGGCATCAGAATAATCGCGCATCTTGAGCCGTTCCCTACAGAACTATGACCACATCAGCAATGTGATGGGCCATATGACTATCGATAATGTTCACCCCTTCATCATCACCGGCCAACTCACAGACACGGGAGAACACGCGGTCCATATCCGCAACCAGTGTATCCCTACCCTCATCCACCTCAGAATAGAGGCATTCATCTTTGATCAGGTCGGTCAGGTAAAGCACATTATAGCCATTCTCCTGAAGAAGCCTACTAACAGACGTTTTACCAGTACCCGGTGTTCCGGTCAGTCCAATTATCATATTCGAAAAGATAACACCAATGGACATTAATCCTTCGTTCGCATACCTGCCAGCTTCAAGAAATTACCTACCAATTTCAACCCTTCAGGTGTTAGTATGGATTCCGGATGGAACTGCACCCCATAAACAGGATAAGACCTGTGTTTGATGCCCATTATGAGACCATTATCATTCTCTGCTATCACATTGACATCCTTAGCCAGCTCATGGATTGAAAGGGAATGATACCTTCCTGCAGCAAATGTTCCAGGAATACCTTCGAAAAGCTCAGACCCATCATGCGATATCATCGAGGCCTTGCCATGGACAGGCCCATCAGGAGAATGACCGATGGTACCCCCATAAACAGTATTTATAGACTGGTGGCCAAGACATACACCAAGTATAGGCACCTTAACACCAAACTCACGGATGATATCAAGACAACTTCCAATATCACGTGCATTGCCAGGATTTCCCGGACCCGGTGAGATCACTATTGCATCCGGTTTGATGTCCCGGACCTCTTCAACAGAGATAGTGTTGGGCACTACAAATGTATCGGATTCATACATGGACACATAGTCCACAAGATTCCATACAAAAGAATCCCTATTGTTAATGAAAAGCACTTTCATCTTTTGACCCCCATAGCAGTCAGCATAGCAGCCATCTTACGCTCGGTTTCCTCATACTCATATGTCGGATCGGAATCCGCCACAATTCCCGCACCCGCCTGAATATAAGCAGTATCACCATTAATAACAACGGTCCTGATCACGATAGCGGTATCTACATCGCCATTCCACGAATAATAACCGACTCCGCCACCATAGACACCGCGTGCAGATGTTTCGAACTCATCGATGATCTCCATTGCCCTTATCTTAGGTGCACCTGAAAGCGTACCTGCCGGAAAGATAGCACGTGTCGCATCGAACTGATCACACTCTGCCCTTAACACACCGCAAACAGTACTTTCGATATGCTGCACATGAGAATATTTCACAACACTCATCAGGTCCTTTACTTTTACCGACCCGGACTGAGAGACTATACGGACATCGTTCCTCCCAAGGTCCACAAGCATAACATGTTCTGCACGCTCTTTCTCATCCGCCATCATATGAGCAGCATATTTAGCATCCTCAGCCTCATCCTTCCCGCGAGGACATGTCCCTGCAATAGGATTCGTAATAACATTCCTCTTATGTACAGTCATAAGTGTCTCAGGACTTGCACCCACGATACTAAGATCATCGAAACTGAAAAGGTACA
Source organism: Methanococcoides sp. (assembly GCA_021108275.1). GTDB lineage: Archaea > Halobacteriota > Methanosarcinia > Methanosarcinales > Methanosarcinaceae > Methanococcoides. Next base: position 16,013 of record JAIORD010000027.1, on the reverse strand, counting down.
TATACGGACTTGGATTGATTTCCCTCAGAGTACGATAAAGTTCAAGAGGAGACTGTTGCAGCCTGACAGAATATCTTCTGGACAAGACCACCTGGAAAATATCACCATCGATGATATGCTGCTTTGCAGTCATCACTGCTTTCTCGAACACATCCTTGCCCATATTGCAAACTGGTTCGCCTGCATCCATTACCGGTGGCAAGAGGTCTTGTTCGACATCGCCTGCCAGACAAAGGCATTTATGCATTCTCCCTGCATCATGCAAAGCACCAGCATATATAGCACCAGCATCGCACCCGATATCCATGAACGGAGTCAGTACAATGTACGTTTCCTCTGTGAGATGATCGAAAACGAATGTCTTCGTTGTGAGAATGAACTGCATATCAGGAATATCTGAATTATGACTTCTTTCAGTATCTAACCAGCAATCATACACAATGTCGTAACCATTGTAACCAATAGCACCACCAAGGAACGTCTGTCTGTCAAACCTTTCGCCGTTAAGCAAGACAGTCCCGTTCGCAGTAGGGAACACAGTCCTTAATGCATCAAGCACATCATGACCATCACGTATGACCGCTTTTAATACATCACCAGTATCTTCAATAATGTCACATTCAGAAGCTATATTCTGTCTTACATTACTGATCAATGGTGAATCTGCCGTGCATTCCAGTACAAGGGTGCGACCACTTATCTTCACAACACCATCAGGGTAAGCACCTACAAATGAAAAGCGAGCATGACGTTTTTCCTTTTCCACTGATTCAAGCAAGTAGGAGTATCTGTCCTTTTGTAATGTAGTGTAAAGCTGAAGTGGAGAGCAGTCTGACCTCACTTTAGCCATAAGCTGAACAATAGCAGGTTTTCCTGCATCATATACAATATCCGTAAATTCCTCTTTTGTAAGATCGAACGAAATCATCTAACACACCTCACAGCATTCACAAAAGCAGCGACCTTATCGACATCTTTGAGTCCATCTGTTTCTACACCCGAAGCAGTATCCACTGCAAAAGGCATGACCTCTTCCACACAGGCTTTAACATTATCAGGATTCAGACCACCTGCCAATATGACAGGAACACCCACAAGATCGACTATACGCTTACTTACGGAAAGGTCATGCAACTGACCGGTGCCTCCCACTTTACCTGACACATATGAATCCAGCAGAACCCCATCAATAAGGTTTTCTGAAGTGAACATATTTATATTATTGCTCAGATCGTTAGCGGACACATCTCCTTGAACATGGAAAGTGCGAATTATACTGACATCAGTATTATCCCTTAAGATCCCCATTTCCTCAATATCGAGTTGACTGTGGATCTGGACAACATCCGGTTTAGCGGTCCTGATCATATCGATAGCTTCCTGCGCTGAACCAGGCATTATTACCAGCACAGAATCCACAAAAAAAGGAACACGAGCTATAAGCTCCCTTGCCTTTTGGAGACATATCTTGCGAGGAGTGTCCACAGGTACATCGGTTATAAAACCAACCGCATCCACCCCGGAATGTACTGCAAGATCAACGTCTTCAGCAGACTTCATTCCGCAGACTTTGACCCGTGTTAAATGCCTCATTATCCACCTTATTACCAGATGTAAATTCCACTAATTTTTTAAGCTTATTCAATGCCTTCTTGCTATCAATAGCATATTCCGCTAAAGGAATAGCATCTTTTATCGAGTTTGCCAGTCCTGCAACATATATAGCTGCAGCGGCATTGACAACGACTATATCACGTTTTGCGCCCTTTTCCCCATTGAGAATATACAGGAGGTCCCTGGCATTTTCTTCAGGAGTGCCGCCCACAATATCAGTGGCATTTGCCCTTGCGACCCCAAGTTCTTCAGGAGTTATCGTATAATTTGAGATGACACCATCCTTAAGTTCAGCAACAAATGTTTCAGAAAGTGTTGAGATCTCATCCATGCCATCCCCGTGGAAGACCAATACATGTTCCTTTCCGAGTTTTTTGAGGACCTCGGCCATAAGATTACAAAGACCTTTGTCAAAGACCCCGATAACCTGTGCCTTTGCACCAGTTGGATTTGTCAGAGGACCGAGAATATTGAACATTGTCCTTACAGCAAGCTCTTTTCTTGGACCTATCACCCTCTTCATTGCAGGGTGGAATTTGGGAGCCAGCATGAAGCCGATACCAATGTCCTCAATTGACCTTTTAACATTATCAGGATCCAGATCGATTTTAACACCCAGCTCTTTGAGAACATCTGCACTACCGGAAAGTGATGTGAACGAATGGTTTCCGTGTTTTGCAACGTTCACACCTGCACCTGCAGCAACGATTGCGGCAGCTGTTGAAATATTAATAGTATTGTGCCGATCCCCTCCCGTGCCACAGGTATCAACGAGTATACCATCAACCTTAGGGCGGATCATGTTTGCAACTTTTAGCATCCCTTTTGCAAACCCTGCCACCTCATCAGGAGTTTCACCTTTCATTTTCATACCCATCACAAATGCACCGACCTGTGCATCAGTAGCACTTTCGAGTATCTGTCCCATGGCAGCTTCAGATTCTGCCATTGAAAGATCATGACCATCAATTAATTGTTGTAGATAATATTTCATGTAATCACCTTTGCATTTGTGTACAAGTATGTACATTAATGTATAATTGTGCGACTTCTATATAAACCTTTCTGGACTTAACAAAAAAGTCAAAAAACAAACACAGTATATAATATATTAGGAATTTAATAATATGAAGATATATATACAAATGTACCAATTCGCTTGATAGTAAAAAATGTGAATTCCACAGGAGATAATCTACTGAAACCCAATGAGAATACTAAAGGGATGAAATTGTTAGAGGTTCAGAAGGACATTGCAATAGCTTTTGCTTTGGCAAAAGATACTGAAGAAGCAATGTGGCATCTTGTCAACCATATTAGTACAATCGAAGGAATAGATTCTGTCAAAGCATATCTTTTTGATAAAGATGTAAATGAGTTTTACTTGACATCAGACTCCAGTAAAGGAAAGGACATTATTGAAAAAGACTTCATCAACAGTAAAGATGCTATTTTTGAAAGTATTCAAAGAGGAGACAGAATACACATCAAAAACAGCGATCTTAAAAAGCCATTACCAACATATCCAAACCTAGAAAAAGGATATGATATTGCAGTCATTCCCGTTAAACAAAATGAAAATGTAATTGCAGTATTGTACATATCAAAGTATGGCCATGAAAAAATAAGCGACCATAAAAAAGATGTAATGGAGACAGTCACATCAAATCTTGGCGAGCTGATTGCGCGAGTACAAGAGATAGAAGATCTCCAAAAAAGAGAGATATTTTCAAAAGAAGTGATATCAAGCCTCCCTCTTGGCATGATCACCGTTAAGAAAAATGGAGAAATTACATCAGCAAATCCTTTTCTATTAAATATTCTGGGATCACCTTCAGAAGAAGCGACCCGAAAATTCAATATCCTTGAACACACGCCACTTATAGAAAATGGCATCTCAGACCTTATGCATAAATGCATGGAATCCGGAGAAATTATTGTTTCCGAAAACCCTTATAGATCCGCGTGGGGAAAAGAACTGTACATGCACATTAGCATTGTCCCCATAATAGATGAAAATGGGATAGTGACACACTGTCATGCACTTGTTGAAGATATTACTGAAAAGAAGAAAATAAAACAGGATCTTAAAGAAAGGGATGATAGACTCCAAAGCATATTTCGAGCAGCTCCGACAGGAATTGGAATGACCAGAGGCAGGGTAATTAAAGAGGTTAATGAAAAAATTTGTAAAATTACCGGTTACACAAAGGAAGAACTGATAGGTGCCAAAGCACAGATGTTATACACCAGTGATGAAGACTACAAATATGTAGGCACTGAGAAATATGACCAGATGCGGAAATATGGAAGTGGAACAGTCGAAACAAAATGGCAACGGAAGGATGGAAGTGTTTTAGATATCCTTTTGAGTTCTTCACCCATTGATCCAAATGATCATACAAAAGGAATTACATTTACTGCACTTGATATTACTGGTCGAAAGAGGATGGAGAATGCTCTAAAAGAGAGTAATGAACGGTTCAGGACTATTGTGGAGCAGGCAACCGAAGAAATATTTGCATATGACATTGAAGGAAAGATCATTCTTGTGAACGATCTTGCATCAAAGAATACCGGTTACACGAAGGAAGAGCTTCTTGCCATGAACATAGCTGACATTTGTCTTTTAAAACAATGTGGAAACAGTGGAAAGATCATAGAATACAAGGATGCTGTTTTTGAGACTAAACATAGAAAAAAGGATGGTACTGCATATCCAGTTGAAGTAAGGATCACACCGATCTCATTTGCAGGAAAACAGATAATTCTTGAACTGTCACATGACATTTCAAAGAGTAAACGTGCAAAGGAAGCTATGCTCACAGCCAAGCTTGCAGCAGAAGCAGCAAATCGTACAAAGAGCGAATTTTTAGCTAATATGAGCCATGAACTAAGGACTCCACTAAATTCAGTTATCGGTTTTTCAGAAGTGCTGATGAGACAAACATCCGGCAGTATGAACCCCGTACAAAGGAAATATGCAAATCATATCCACAAAAATGGAAAAAATCTGTTAGCCATTATCAATAATATCCTCACCTTATCAAAGATCGAAACTGGGGAAATGGACATTCATCATACGACCTTTGCAACAAAAAAGATCATCGAAGAAATTGAATTAATGACCAGAGGACTCTCTAAAAAGAAATATATTGATGTGACCATCAAAACCAGTTCAGATGTATATATAGAGTCCGATCTTAGAAAATTCAATACTATTTTGTATAACCTTCTGAACAATGCCATCAAGTTCACCCCCGAAAGCGGCAGGATCATTATTGAAGAAAAAGTTGTCGATGACAGATTACAGGTTTCATTGACCGATACAGGAATAGGTATTGCTGAAGAGGACATTAAAAACCTTTTCAAGCCTTTTGGACAACTCGATTCATCAAGCACAAGGAAATTTGGAGGAACAGGCATCGGCCTTATTCTTGTGAAGAAATACCTTGATATGCTGGACGGGACGATCCTGGTGGAAAGTGAACTGGGACAAGGGTCAAGGTTCACATTCACATTACCAATAAAAACTGAAAATTCCCATGAAGGATAAATAAAGAGAATAAAGAATTAAAGGAAGGAAATGACCGGATCAGACCTTTTCAGGTTCCAATCCGATCATATCATATATTTTATTCATGTCAAGATTTTCACGAGCAACGTCTGCAAGTTCATCATAGGGATCCTTATCAGGAATCTCCTCTTCCTTGAACTCGATACCCTTCTTTTCAAGAAGATAACTGATAAGAGCACGCCTTATGTTGACATTATCAAAGAGACCATGCAGATAGGTGCCTATAACAAGACCACTATCATCTGCACAACCATCATCGCCAAACACCGGTTTTTTCGAGGAGGAAAGACCCATGTGTATCTCATATCCCGTTACATCCTCACCTTTGATGCTGTCAAAGATAGGACCACTTTCTTTAACGGTCTTGGTCACCTGAACCGTGCGCTTTTCATAGGCATCAAAAACTGTCTCGATGTCCAAAAGTCCAAGTCCATCTAAACGAGCAGATTCGCCCCCTTCTATACCGGAATCAACGATAGAATTACCCAACATCTGGTAACCACCGCAGATGCCAAGTATTGGGACTTTGCCATAAAAGGACTTGATCTTGTCAGCCATGCCACTTTCCACGAGGTCATTCAGATCACTGGTAGTGTTCTTTGTACCCGGGATGATGATAGCATCGGGGTTGCCAAGGTCATCGGAAAGGTCGACATACCTTACCTTTGCCATGTGCTCAAGAGGTTCAAAATCTGTGAAATTCGATATCCTTGTCAGCCTTATTACTGCGATCTCAACATCATAGTTTTCACCGTCATCTGCAGATTTGTCACCGATGGACACCGAATCTTCTGAAGGGATACGAAGTTTGAAATGAGGCATTACGCCAAGGACCGGAATCCCTGTGAGCTCTTCGAGTTCAGTCAATCCTGACTCAAGTATAGCTGGATCGCCCCTGAACTTGTTTATGATCAGGCCACGTACATTCTTGCGAACATCCTCTGGCAATAACTTGATCGTTCCATACAGACTTGCGAAAACACCACCTCGTTCGATATCCCCAACAAGAATGATCGGAGCATCGGTTATCCTTGCAGTCCCTATGTTGACGATGTCACGCTCATAGAGGTTGATCTCGGCAGCACCGCCTGCACCCTCCATCACGATGAGATCGTATTCATCCTCGAGCCTTTTAAGAGCACCCCTTAATACATCGTGGGTCTCTTCTATGGAATCATAATAAGCACCCGCGCTCTTATCAGCATAGGGTTCACCCAGAAGTATGACCTGTGAGACACGATCCCCTTTCGGTTTGAGAAGAACAGGATTCATGTCCGCTGTAGGTTCCACCCCAGCAGCCTTTGCCTGGATTGCCTGTGCGATACCGATCTCTTTACCATCTACCGTTATCCATGAGTTGAGGCTCATGTTCTGTGCTTTAAAGGGAGCCACCTTGTGTTCAGCAGAGAATATGCGACATAGGGCTGTCACTATTGCACTTTTGCCAACATGTGAGGCTGTACCCAATACTAACAAATGTTTTTTATTAACGTTATTTGCAATCATTCACAACAACCTTTTATGTGACAACGTTTATTATGCTATATCTAATTAACTCCAATTTACTTTAGTTAGGTGAAAAATGTCAGAACTATTGCACATAAGCGGGGGCCCTACAAAGCCAGAGGTCATTGCGATCTCATTGTTAAAACTTGACCTGAAAGATGGAATCACGTTCTATGATGTTGGTTGTGGAACAGGCGCTGTATCCATCGAAGCTTCAAAGACTGCACGCAATTTCAAAGTGGTTGCGATCGATGCAAGGGAAGAAGCTATTGAGGTTGCAAGGACAAACTTCAGGAATTTCGGCATTGAAGATGTCACATTGATACATGGGGAATCTTCAGAAGCCATAGACAAGAACGCTGATATTGGGTCTATTGACTGTGCATTTGTTGGCGGCACCAAGAACATATCCAAAGTATTGGATGTGCTCTATGAGAAAAAGGCAAGAAATATTGTTGTCAATGCTGTAAGGATCGAAACCGTTGTCACTACAATGAACAAGATGAAAGAGCTTGGCATTTTTTCCGAAGTTGTTCATGTGACCATTACAAGAGGATACGAGCTTACCGGAGAGACCATGTTCAAGCCCGAAAATCCTGTATATATAGTAGTAGGAAAACTTTCTAACGCTTAATAAGGTTTACATTAGATACGTTCGATTAAAATTATGGAGATAGAAATATGTTGATAGGAGTAGGACTTGGACCAGGTGACCCGGAGCTTCTTACACTTAAAGCCGTGAATATTCTCAAGAACAGCGATAAGGTGTATGTGCCAGGGAACATGGCTGCAAAACTTGTAGAGCCATATGCGACCCCAGAGATATTGGATTTCCCAATGTTAAGGGATTATGATGTGCTGAACGAAGTGTGGAAGAAGAATGCAGACCTTATTGCGGATGAAGCAAGGAACGGTACTGTTGTATTCGGTCTTATTGGAGACCCTAATTTCTTTTCTACGTTCACACATTTAAAACGTGTCATGAACAAACATTATCCTGATGTAGAGACCTCTACAGTACCAGGGATCAGCTCGATCACATCTTTTGCAGCAAGAGCAGATGCTGAAGTTGACACTTCGTTCGAGGTCAGCGATGGTTCTGAAACAAAGCACAAGATCAGGCTTAAAGCAAACCGTCCAAGGCAATTGATCGAGGAGTTCAGCAAGGAAGGATATACAGATTTCATCTTTGCAGAGAGACTATTCTCCGACAAAGAGGTCATCATCAAGAACCGCGAAGATATCCCCGAAAAAGGAAACTATTTCAGCATTGTTTATGCTAAGAAGGATTAAAACAGGTGTTTTCAATGACAGATAAAGTTGTTACTTTTGTGGGTGCCGGACCGGGTAACCCAAAACTTATCACATTACTCGGCAAGGAAAAGCTGGAAGAGGCAGACCTTGTGATATATGCAGGTTCACTTGTGAACCCTGTTGTAGTGGACTACTGCAAGGGAGAAAAGGTTGACAGCTATGGCCTTACCCTTGAAGACATATCCAAGAGGATAGCAGATGCCCTGGAAGAAGGAAAGAAAGTAGTTCGCCTTCACAGTGGTGATCCATCCCTTTACGGTAACGTCGTTGAACAGATGGGAGAGCTGAAGAAGTACGGTGTTACAGTTGAACGTGTTCCGGGAGTTTCTTCCGTATTCGCAACTGCTGCAGCGCTCAATACACAGCTTACCCTCAATGGTGTTTCTGACACACTTATTATTACACGTCCTGCAGGAAAGACCCTTGAAGAGGATAAACTCAAGGAACTTTCAAGGCACAACGCAACAATGGCGGTCTTCCTTGGTACCCAGAAGATAGAGGAGATCATGGAAAAGGTAGAGTATTCAGATGATACTCCAGTGGCTGTTGTCTTCCACGCATCATGGCCTGATCAGAAGATCATTTACGGAACTGTTTCCGATATCGCACAGAAGGTCAAGGACGAAGGCATCATACGCTCTGCTATGATCCTTATTGGCGGTGTAGTAGACCCTATCGATTACAGGAGGTCACACCTATACGGAGTGGCGCAAGAACCGCTGTAATCACATTTGAACGTAACCTCGATGTGGCAAACAAACTTGCAGACCACATCGAGGCAGATGTGATAATTTACAAGAAGGATATCTTCAAAGACATATTTGAAGATTATCAGGCAATAGTAGCTGTGTTTGCAACAGGTATCGTTGTGCGGGAGATAGCACCACTTATAGTAGATAAGTGGGAAGATCCTGCCATAGTGGTAGTCGATTCTAACCTGAACTTTGCCATTCCACTGCTCGGAGGACACCACGGTGCCAATGAGCTTGTGAGAAAGATCTCCGAGATAGGAGTGATACCTGTTATCACGACAGCTACTGAAGTACACAACCGCAATTCGGTCGAAGGTATTGCGGCAAAGCTCGGATATGACATAGTCAACAAGGAATCCACAAGGGATGTGAATTGTGCCCTGCTCGACCAGGATGTGGAAGTCCTGGAGATAAGGGGACCAAAGATCGTTATTGTGGATAATGATGTATCTGTCCTGAAAAAAGAAAAGGCGGAGCATTAATGTATATAGGCATAGGCGCCCGAAGAGGAGTGTCGTCCAAAGAGGTCATCAATGCTGTGAATTGCGCATTGGAAGAAGTGAAAGGGGACATGAGCGAAATAGAGATGTTCGCTTCATCCACACTTAAGGAGAACGAGACCGGACTGATAGAAGCCATCAAAGAAATGGGATTTGAGATCAAGTTCCTGCCTGATGATGTTCTGAACGGTTTTGATGTACCGTCTGATTCACAGGCGAGCCGCTTTGGGCTCAAAGGTGTTGCCGAACCGGCAGCGTTAGCATTATCTGATAATAAGAAATTGATACTGGAAAAGAAAGTATATGGAAGGATCACAATTGCAATCGCAGAATGAAAATGAGAACGGGAAATTATTCATCATCGGCATCGGACCAGGCTCTGTAGAACAGCTTACCGTCCGCGCCAGAGATGTTATACTGAATTCAGATTATATTGTCGGTAACGGCACCTATCTTGACCAGATGGCAGAACTTCTGGACAAACAGGAGATAATCCGCAGTGCAATGGGAAAGGAAGTAGACCGTGCTAAGAAAGCAGTGGAGCTTGCAAAAGAGAACAAGGTCGTTTCCATGATAAGCGGCGGCGATGCTAATGTTTACGGCATGGCAGGTCTCGTAATGGAAGTTGCTGAGCATGCTGATCTGGAAGTTGATGTGGAGGTCCTTCCGGGAGTCACAGCAATTACAGCTGGAGCAAGTGTTCTTGGCGCACCTATTGTAAATGACTTTGCCGTCATCAGTCTCAGTGACCTGTTAACACCCTGGGAAGTTATCGAGAAACGCCTGAATGCAGCAGCAGCAGCAGATTTCGTGATCTCACTATACAACCCAAAGAGCAGGCAAAGACATTCCAATTTCTCCAGAGCTATCGATATCATCAAGCAGCACAAGGACGGAAGCGTACCAGTAGGACTTGTCAAGAACGCACTTCGCGGAGAAAGTCAGGACTACATAGTTACAACTCTTGAAGATGTGCTTGACCACAACGACTGGGTCGATATGAGCACAATGATAATCGTCTGTAATGCAGACTCACGCATCTGGAAGAGCAAGAACGGCGAAAAGATAATCACACCCAGGGGGTATCAGAGGAAATATGACTACTGAAACTAGCAGTAAGAAGGACATACCTGAACTTGAAGATCTGGTAGAGATGACGGTCAAGATCGACCCAGAGCTCATAGAAGGATGTTCAGATTCAGGCGCTCGCACCGATGAAGCAAAGACCATCTACATGACCAGTCGCCGCATTGCTCATGACTTGATCGTGAAAGGTGAAAAAGAAACACCTGAAGAACGTGTCACCCAGCGTTGTGTGATCTCCACCGGCGACCCATCCATTGCCGATATCATGCACTATACCGACGATGCAATAGAAGCTGGTGTTAAAGCCATCAAGAACGGTGCTCCGATCTTTGTAGATATCAATATGGTCAAAGCCGGAGTTACAAAGAAAGGGCATGATTGTGAAGTGCTTTGCGTCCTTGATGAGGACCAGAACACAGAAGTTGCTAAAAAGTATGGGATTACAAGGACCGCTGCCGGATTCCTTTTAGCAAGGGACAGGCTTGAAGGTTCTATTGTGGCTATCGGAAATGCACCATCTGCAGCACTTGCAGTGTGCAGGATGATCGAGCACGGAATCAAACCGGCACTTATAGTGGGAACCCCTGTTGGTTTCGTCAACGCTGCAGAATCCAAGGAAGAGATCCGTAAAATGGATGTTCCATCCATCACATGTGTTGGTACACGCGGCGGAACGCCCATGGCTGTTGCTTGTGTCAATGAACTTGTAGCTCTTGCAAAGGAAAAGGATGAGTGCAAGTGCTGTTGCGAGTGTGAGTAAAACTACTCACATCTCTTATTAATTTTAAAATTTATTATTGGTCAATTAGCACATTGGCCTTTCTACATTCTATTTTATAGCAATTGTATGATCAGATCGATCCAGATTCATAGTCTTATGAGCACATTAGTGTAAAGCATCCATATACCGACTATTACCAGGACGAAACCAACCACTTTTTTAAGATACATATCGTACTTTGCGATCAGGCTGAGCTTTGATGAGGAAATATTCGCAGAGTAAGCAATTACAAGCATAGGAATGCCAAGACCCATTGAATATACGAACAACAGGAAGGCACCGTAGAGAAGGTCACCTTCAATTGCTACCAAGGATAAGATAGAAGCAAGTATAGGGCCTACACAGGGGATCCATATGATACCTAAGGAGATACCAAGGAGCAGACCACCCATTAAGCCGTTCTCTTTGAACTGTTTTCCCGAAAGTCTGCCAATAGAGTTGAAAGTCCCAAGATCAAAAAGCAAGGTCAAACCCATCAATATGACAATTATGCCTGCAAATGCAGTAAGGTACATGAGATATTGCTGAAAAAGCGAACCAAAGGCAGATGTTATTATCCCCATGAACACGAATGATAAGGATAGACCGGACACTATGGCAAGAGGCCTTAGTTTACCTTTTGAAGTAGAGTAAGCAAAGATAACAGGTAATAAAGGAAGAACGCAGGGAGATAATATGCTGATAACTCCTGCGATGAATGCTGCTAACGGTGTCGCACTTCCAATATCCATAAAGATCATCCTTGCATGTAAAAGATAGATTCTGTGAAATATTTTTGCTTATTCACTCGTATTTGCACGGTAATCGATAGCATAATCAAGTATGGATTCAAGAACGTATCCATCGACATAACCTATTACTCTTGCTTTGTTACGGGAAGTATCGGTTACACCATCACGCCTCATGAACAGAGAATTTCCATCTTCGACACCTGCTATCACCGTAGTGTCAGGTATGGAATAATATTTGAACTGTGCAGCAAGACCAGGTGAGATCTCTGAATCAATGTACATTACGGTCGCTCTACCTTCATAGTCCCTTGCAAGCTCATCGAGAACAGGGTCAAGTTGAGTGCATGGAGGACACCATTCAGCCCCTATCTTTAAGAGCACAGGTCCATTTACCAGTGCATCATCTATTTGTTGCCGTTCTGTCACAAGAATAGCATCGCGTTCATTTGAATCATATTCCACATCAACAGGAGTAACATCTGAAACACATCCTGCAAGAAGGATTGACAGAGCAAATAAACTAATAACGAGAATCTCTAATTTCATAGATACCACCACCCAGGATCAATTATTTAGTAGAACGTTTTTATTGAATGCAATAATTATGAACATTTTTTCATTTAAAGGTTATGCATAGTTCACACACGTGCCCCCAAAACCGAGTGAATAAAAAAAGAGCAGTTAGGCTCAAGAGAGTCATTTATTAAGTACTTTCCATTTGAGCAATACGCCTTCTTCCATGGTTTCGGAACTTATCAATTCCAGAGACAGGAGATCACCTTTGAGGAACCCTTCCCCATCAATAAGAGTGGGAGAGCTATTACCACCTATGAAGATATTACCTATAAAAGAGAATACCTCATCCACAAGACCATTGGAAAGCAAACCCCAGTTGAGGGTTGCACCGCCCTCGACCATCAATCTCTGAATGCCCATTGAACTTAGCTTATGCATAAGCAGGACAAGATCGACCTTTTCATCACCTGCGGTGATAATTGTTGCTTTTTCTGAAAGGACATCCACCTTTTCTTTCGGAGCAGAGCTTGAGACGGCAACAATGCGCATACCAGTTCCCTTTTTAAAAATGTCCGCATCCAGAGGCGTTCGGGCTTTACTATCCACGACTATACGTATAGGGTCTTCGTCAACTCCTGCACTCTTGCGAACATCACGACGGGACTTAGATTTTACAGTCAGGCTGGGATCGTCTGCGAGAACCGTACCTACCCCCACCATTATCGCATCTGATGATGCACGAAGCTCATCCATTCTATCAAAGTCGAGATCTCCAGAGATACGTACCTGTTTCCTCTCTTTGGTCGAGATTTTACCATCAGCAGACATTGCAGAATTTATGAAGGTAAATGGTCTGTTCATGTGAATTACATCCGGTTAATAAATTAAAAAAGTATCGAAAGGAGAAAACCTCCTTTCAAAATATCTAGGATCAAGCGCTAAGGATGGCTTTTAAAAGATAGCGATCCCTCAAAAGACCTATGAATTTCTGGTTTGCATTGACCACTGGAACCTGATCGATTCTATTCCTTTTCATCTTAAGTGCACATTCGCTGACACCCATATTACTTGATGCTGAGATCAGCTCCTTGACCATGACATCTTTAACAGGCACTGAAGGAACCTTTATCCTTGAGACACTGTAATAAATGCTCATGGTATCCCTCATACTTTCCCAGGTCCATTCATCATCATCTGCACCTGCAGACATGTTGGACACTTCCACAGAGTCTTCAATGACACTTGCACTTATGATATCACGATCAGTGATAAGACCTACAATATCGAGATTGGTGTCAATAACAGGAACTGCTTTTACATGTGCCAGCTCCATGTTCCTTGCCACAACGGGAAGTGGGGTCTCATACCAGACCGGACCTACACCGGAATTGAGATATTCACTTATAGGAGTGGTGATATTCAAATCCACCAGACTGCCCACTACATCAGCAACAGTGATAAGCCCCACAAGCTTTTCGCCTTCTACAACAGGTAACCTTCTGATACCATGCTTCAAAAGAAGACGTGCTGCTATAGTAATATCCTCTTCAGGTCCTATTGAGACAGGATCACGTACCATTAACAGGGCTAATTGTTCCTCTGTAGGTTTCTTTAAAAGATTGGAACGACTCACAATTCCGACCAATTTGTTATCTTTGATAACTGGAAGTCCTGAGACCTTCTTGTCTTTCAAAATGGAAAGAACTTCATCTCTTGATCCGGGAAGGGAAACGCATGCAACGTCCTTCACCATAATGTCTCTGACCAGTGTTTCCTTAGGCATGTTCAATTAACCTCAATAAATTCATTTGTTTACTTCACCGCGTACAACGAGTACGGGCACTTTAGAATTACGAGTGACCTTTTCAGCAACACTTCCAAGAAGGAACCTGTCAATTCCACTTTTACCGAGTGTACCGATCACTATCATATCAATGTTATTTCCTTCTGCAAATTCGATGATCTCATTGCTTGGATGACCTTCCAGAACAGCAGACTCAATTTCCAGTCCCTGAGCTTCACCCAATTCTACAACCTGATTAGATGCATCTTTGCCTTCAGTTTCCAGAAGTTCATACATCATTTCCCATCCGGCATCCATTGGAATGGAAGCAAACGCAGCTGTATCCACAACATATACCACATACAACTTTGCCCCACTCAATTTTGCAAATTCAATACCATATGATATTGCTTTTTTGTTCTGTTCAGAACCATCGGTTGCTACCATTACTTTCTTATACAGTTCGCTAGTCATGTTACCCTCACCATCATTAGTTAGTATAGATTATGGATAAAATATCGTCTGGTCTACCCCTTCTGACCATTCCGCTTATTGGATCGCTTATACCAACCAGATTGTTGGAATTGCCATTCAATATCATAAGATCGGCTTTGTTACCTTTCTTGATGGAACCTGTATTCTCAAGTCCCAGAATTGATGCTCCATTTAGCGTACACATCTTAAATACTTGCCTATCATCAAGACCGAAAACCTTGGATAAGAACTCCATTTCAGAGAACATATTGACGGAATTGAGCATTACATTATCAGTTCCAACGCCTACATTCACTCCTGCTTCAAGCATTTCACAGATCGGGGCCATACCAACATCGGTTATGAAGTTGGAACGTGGACAGACAACTACAGGAATATTTGCGTCAGATATTGTCTGCAGATCAGAACGCATTGCTTTTGTCATGTGTATCAGGAAGTCCGGATCCAGTGAAATTGCTTTGTCAATATCAGTGTTGTTCTTTTCTCCTGCATGGATCGCAAACAACTTATTACAGTCTTTTGCTTTTTGTTTGGAGCTGCGAAGAAGGTCCATATCAAGATCATTTGTACCACTCATACCAAGACCGTCAGCTTGTTGCAGCACCCTGCCGAGCTCAGAGAGAATTTCTTCAAGTGGTCGGTCGGTGCATTTTGGCCTTCCAAGGATGATATGGTCTATATCCTGATCGGAAACAGCTTCTTTTAGTGCAAGGGCCCCAAGAACACCGCCTTCCCTGAAATCTGCAAATGCGGAGGTACCCGTCATCAGCATATCTTTTATGGTAGTTCTCATAGAACTGACCAGATCGGAGTAAGGAGTGTTTTCAAGTATCCTATGTTTTAGACCGTCCGGTGGTCGTACAAGAGCATCGAGGTCCTTAGATACTTTGAAGTTCTCACATTTCCCGAGTACAGGGTCCTTGCATATGGAATCTCCGATATGCGTATGGGAATTGACAAAACATGGAGCTATTATGTTCTTGCTTTTTGTGGGTTCTTCGCCTATTTCGGTTATTATACCATCATCTATGCAAACATACCCATCAATTGCTTCAAACGCATCCCCATATATTATGGTGCCATAAATGACCTGTTCACAAGACATTGCAAAGAGTAAATATATACATTAAAGTAGATATAAGCTACGATTGAAGTTCCATATCAGCGCTTCTGGAAGGTGCGACCTTCGAGCTTATTTCAAGACAAAAATAGATCATTTAGACTAAGTATTCTGCTTAAATATGCAAAAATATAGCTAAAGCTATTGATAATAAATCCAGCAACAAAAAAGCAAATTAATAATAGTGAGCATAGCAGCGATGCAGATTTCCCGAAGACTCTCGTACTTCAGTACAGTA
>JAIORD010000042.1 GCA_021108275.1 Methanococcoides sp. | reverse complement strand
TAAACTACTTTGTCTTTGAAGCTCTAAACTTTAAAATGTGGACTGATGATGCGATCGATCAGTCTTCATCACCACAGCAACTGCAGGAAACATTGCCTTTGAATGGAAGAAAATGGGATTCTCTAAAGGAACACTTCATTACACGAAACAGAATGCCAAGAAAGATAAGCCGTTTATACTCAATGCTCATGTGAGGGAGAGGTTAGAATTGGAAAAAGTCCGGAAATCTAAGAGATCAAAAAATGGTGAGCAAGAAAACTCACTTTGAAACCATAACATCTACCTTAGAGTGACGCAGCACTTCCTCTGCAACACTTCCAATAAGTAATCTTGTCAATCCTGTCTTTCCAAGACTGCCCATTACAATAAGATCCATGTTGCTATCTTCTGCATACTTGATGATCTCTTCTGCCGGATGACCCTCAAGAATCACAGTTTCAACCTCAACACCACTCGAAGAGCAGGCATCTGCGATCTGTTCAACAGCTTTTGTAGCCTCCTCCATCATGATCTTGAATGGTACATCCCATCGCATCATCCTGGAACCTATAGGCATTGAAGAAGATGGGTGTGTAGGTACTACACAAACCGCATATACCTTTGCATCAAGTTTTTTTGCAATATCGATACCCGATAACCTTGCTCTATCCGCATACTCTGATCCGTCAGTAGCTATCAGGATCTTCTTATATTCCTTACTAGTCACACAATTACCCCCTTGTTGATCTGTAAGCTGTGCATGGTGCACTTTACCACATAAATGTAAACTTCAATAATATATCAACGTTCCGACTCTGTAGAAATCCTAATACTATCTTAAATTTACAACTACAGTAGTTTGCTAATTTCAGTTTAAACTCATATAAACGACATCATACGATACATTTATATGTGGTAAAGTTCCCTCCGCATGTATTTCCAATCGCAAAAGAAAGTCTCTAATACTCGATTTGAAATGAAGTTTTAATATTATCGGGGTTATATATTATCGATCAATTGACTAATCACTTTTATAGGATGTGTGCAAAGTATATATTTAGGGTAAGTTTCGGTTGTGTAAATTGCATCTATCAAGACTCATGAGTTAAAATGCTACAAACGAGTCTATAAATTGTCTCTATTAGATTATGGGTAAAAGGGGAGGGGATAAGACGAAAGGGAATATTTGTAAGAAAATTATGATTGCAACCGACGGTTCAGATAATGTCAAAAACGCAGTTTCTTATGGTATTGAAATTGCAAAAGAGACTGGGGCTGAAGTTTATGCAGTATCTGTTGTTTCTGATGAGCATGCTCAGATGGCACGAAGGGGCATAAGCTGGGCGAAGCTAATTGAAGAAAAATTATTTGATAGGGGAGTACGTGCAACTGCATATGTAAAAGAAACTGGAAAGAAAGCTGAAGTTCAGGTGAAATCTGTATTGCTCATAGGCAGACCAGCTGAAGAGATCATCGATTATGCAGAGAAAAATGATATTGACCTGATAGTGATGGGCACACTTGGTTTGACGGGAGTTAAGAGGTTCTTAATCGGTAGTGTAGCAGAGAATGTTGTTAGACATTCCAAGGTACCGGTGCTGGTTGTGCGATGATATGTGGGATCATGAAAATCTGTTAATTTTCATATGTAAAAACTGTTGCGGAATGGGTGAGACGGAAGCTAAAACCGATGTTAACAGTTGAATATTGTAGATAAATGGGGATTATTATATAAGGGGTTAAATATTAGTGAACTGCTGAATTTCATTAAGGCTAAATTTGGGATGTTGCTATCCACATCAATTAATAGGCTCTGTAGAAATCCTCTATATTCGGACAATAATCCAATTTGAAAATATTATGGAATGTGTTACATGATGTTGGAATCTAATCTCAATTCCAGCTCATAGATGTTGATCTTGATAGGTTTTCTACAGAGCCTTAATTTTTATACTATGTTCTCTAACATCAAACTGCCGAAAGAGATATTCAATGATTTCATCACGTGTTCTTCGAATTTGATCTATCATGTGGTATTATTTGTTAGTATCTCTTTTTGTTAGAAGGATCTATGGCTATAAGTGTAAGCTATTAAAACATCTTAAGGTCGGGTAATTGCAATATTCTATCTTAAGATCTTTTAATAACTTCTTTTTGCAGACATATATCCTTTTATATCTACGACGAAATAAATTTTTAGATATAAGAGGAAATAATATGAAAATAAATGATGACTTCACAGTACCTGAATCGCTTTTGGAAAAATATCAGACCATTCTCGGAGTTCACTTCAATGATGAAAGGCTATTGATATCAGCACTTACACATTCTTCATTGTATGATGATGTTCGTATAACTCCTGCTTTGTACATGCAAAATAATGGTGGTCTGAAATATGAAAATTATGAAAAATTGGAATATTTAGGTGATTCAGTCTTAGGTACAATAATTGCATGTTATTCTTGTCAGCATACAAAATTCGATGACTATGCAATTAAGACTGGTAAGTCGATTGAAAGCGTTTTGACTGATTTTAAAACTCTATTAGTCAAGAATGACAATTTGAAAAAACTTGAAAACCAATTATATTTGGATCAATTCATTATTCATGGAAATAGTCGGAATGATCTTAGCAGCAAATATGGGGATGTTGTCGAAGCTATCATTGGTGCTATAGTTGAAGACAAGGGGCTTGATGCAGCACAAAGCTTTGTACTCGATCTTTTTGGTCTTAATGGTCTTGATGATGATCTTGATGACCTGTTGGATAAAATAGAGTATTTAGATCCTAAGGGAAAGTTACAGAAGTTATGTGAAGATCATATACTTCCGTTAGATTATGGACCTGTTCTGGAGGAAGGCCCCGGTCATGACAAAACGTTCACATGTAAGCTGTGTATTGGCGATACACATATTTTCACTGGATCTGGCAAAAAGATAAAGTACGCTGAGAAAGATGCTGCATCTCGAGCTCTTTCAAATTTAGACTGGCTACCTCTATTAAATCTGAACTAATCCAGTGACAATAGCTGATGTTGTATGTAGGTTTTCTTAGAATATTTGCAGCTATAAAGCGATAAACGTGAATACCTTGTCACTTGTAGAGCGATATCGATAAATTTTAAGTACTTGTTAGACAAAATAGTATCATCCCCTTGTGGTTTTTGGACGAACACACACAGGGGACTTCTTATTATAAATATTATGCATTAATGGGGGTTAGGAAAGAGGTTTTCTACAGAGACCAAATATCCCACCTTTAAAAAGGGCCACATCTACAGGTTTTGTTTTTTGTGAATACCTGCTCATAAATGGCTCTGATTATCAGGATATGATTACTCAAGCTTGAGAAGGTCTCTGGATATGTGTGGACTGTTCATTTCTTCAGCATATTATATCAGTCCCAGAGTTCCTGATGAAAAATAAAAAAAAGAGGAGAGGTAAAACCAGTCTTCTCCTCCGAATGTGCTCAATTGCATTTTAAAAAGTTGTTCAAGCATTGAAATACCTCTGGAACCAGGTCAGCTCGTCCTAATTCAGTGAGGTAAGCGTGGATCTCTGGAACATTTTTGAACACCTTTAGTAATTCAGGTTCGAACCATCCATCGCCATTTGACAGGATCTCGATATTATCGAACAGACCATATGGCAGGAGCATAATGTATGATTCAAGAGTGGGAATATAGTAAAGCTATTCAACGTGTTTAATTTCTGGTATGGTGTGAAAGCACCCAACGAGTTTGATCTTCGCCAGGTCTACGATACTACAGACTACGTCCTTATGAGTATTGATTGTGGTTAACATGTTTATCATCAACATATTATTTTCAACAATATATATAAGTTATGTAATATATTATTGAAGTGAGCTTAATGAATGGGATATGTCTTAAGAGAGAGGGCATGATGTCTATTTTCTGATAGTGCAGGAGAAAGATTTGGTTTGTCTGTTCCTGAATTATGCAATTGATTAGTATTTCCGGGACATGCATATCCATGGTAAAGCCAATTGAGAAATATCGATTGAGTCCGTTTAAAATGAATATAGTATCAGATTCCGAGTTGAAGGATATTTATCTTTAAAAAAGAAAAAAGCGACACTAAATAGAGTCGCTTTCAGATGTATACGGTTTTTCGTCCTGTTCTCTCTGCATCAATGATATTGCAATTCTACTGTCATATGATAAACAGCATCTTTCTCATTGTCTTTGGAGAGGGTGTTCATATCATCATTATCAGTTGATGATCTTTTTGCATGTGCTTCAATCATTGTTTTTGCATAACTGACACACAGTTTGTCATGATGTTCTTCCATCTGTTTGATTTGTTCTTCAAATCCTGCTAAATTTGTATCCAATAGATCGAACATTGTTTTAGATGGATATTCGAGCAGGGAATGCACGTTCCTAATTGAATTCTCCAGTTCTGCGGACTCTTTGATGATATCATGTAGCTTAGATGTGTATGATTTTTTCAGTAATACACACATCTGATGATGGGCTGCTGATTGTAGCTTCTGGTTGCTATCTTTTAAGGCTCCGCTTCTTTTCCGAAGTTCACATGCAAGTTCCTGTTCTTTATCTGATAGGTCGTTCATAATTAGGTCCTCTGTATCATAATTTCATTGTTCAAATTTCGATAGTTGGTTTGATCCAACTTATTATCGCACAGTAATTATATATTTGCTAATATGTATATATTATTTGTCATTTTAAGCGGATTGAGAACATGTGTTCTATGGGATCCGCTCATCTCACGCCACATAATCTTAAAAAACCCTATTTCGTCATGTGATAATTGTGTATTACGAGCTCTTTTTTATAATGTCATATCGGCATCAATAGGCGCAAATTTACATAATATGGTGGCAATAAAATAATACATGCGTAATATTTTAATAAAGTATATATGCAATCTCATCTAATTATTCTTTATGTAGTCTACAAACATGGCACAGGAAATAGCAAGGAAGATAATCGAAGAACCATACACTCTCTCCGGAGAGCAATACAAAGCCGTAACCTCAGAGGTAGACTATCTCCGAATACTCGCCGGTCCGGGAGCAGGAAAAACCGAAGTGATCGTAAGGCGGGTGCTACGTCTCCTTCTATCAGAGGAGACACAACCGGAGTCGGTGGAGGTAATCACATTCACTGAAAAAGGTGCAAAAGTAAAAGGAATCGATGTCAATCCCCAAATGTTAGAAATTGCACAAATTAGGGTAAGTGAAGCAAGTCTTACGCAAAACGTAGAGCTGTGTGAAATGGGTGTTACAGAGCTTGGAAGTGAAAATGCAGAAAGTTACGATGTTGTAATGGGTGGACTTTGTTTTTCTGAATTAACTGATGATGAATTATTTTATACGTTGAAAGAGGTAAAAAGGATATTGAAGATAGGCGGTCTTTTGCTCATTGCCGATGAGATAATCCCTAAAAGTAGCTTCAAAAGGAAGCTTAATTGGCTCATACGATTACCTCTTGTAATAATTACTTACCTTATTGCACAAACCAGCACAAATGCCATAAAAAACCTGCCGGAAAAGGTGAATGAAGCAGGCTTGCAAGTAGAATCGATCAGATATAATAAAACAGGGAATTTTATTGAATTAGTGGCAAAGAAACCTGAAGGAGCAATGAAATGAATCTGCATTACTTCATTATATATATTGTTGAAACTATGCTTAGAGTTTTTCCTATCCCTTGTAAAACAGGTTTGGTTAAAATAGGGAATCCTAATATCAATTCACCTGTTATTCTGACCTGCAATTACCATCTAACTGTAGAAAGGGTAAAAAGAGCGATAAAAGGAATCGATGCCTATCTCCTTGTTGCTAATAGCAAAGGAATAAATGTCTGGTGTTCAGCCACAGGCGGCCTTTTCACAAATCATGACGTGATTTCAGTTCTGAAAACTAGCGGAATTGAAGAACTTGTAGATCACAAAAATGTAATATTGCCCCAGCTTGCAGCCACAGGTGTCGAAGCTAAGATCATAAAGGAAAAAACTGGATGGAAAGTAATATGGGGGCCAGTATATGCAAAAAACATCCCTCTTTTTCTAAAAGACAATTTCATCAAAACACCGAAAATGAGGGAAGTCGAGTTTCCCTGGAGACAGCGTGTAGAGATGGCTGTTGCCTGGGCATTTCCAATCTCTGCTGTCTTGGCCATCATCATGACTGCTTTTTGGCGTGAGGCTATTTTCCCTGTTGTTTTCTTAGTTTGGATTATATCATTCTTAATTTTTGTATCATTTCCGGTTTATAGCCGTTTTTTAAAAACTGGGGGAAAAAGAATTGGATTTATTTTCTTTGATTTTGGCCGTGGGGGTCTTCAACTGATCATATGGACTATTAGCATGCTTAGCCTTGCTATTTATGGAGTGTTAGCTGGAAATTTTTCGTGGGGATTTATTTTATCCTGGGGTTTTATTTCATTCGTTGTTGTTCTCATCCTAAGCATTGATTTAATGGGTAGCACACCAGTATACAAAAGCGGGCTACATGATGATAGATTGCTAAAAATTACCCTTGATGGGGATAAGTGTAAAGGTGTCGGTTTTTGTGAGGAGGTCTGTCCGAGGGATTGCTTTGAGATAGACAAAGATCGACATATTGCAACAATGCCAAGGGCAGATCAATGTGTTCAATGCGGTGCTTGTATCGTTCAATGCCCTTTAAATGCTTTGTATTTTAAGGGTCCCAAAGGTGAAATTATACTCCCTGAAACCATCAGAAAATTTAAATTAAACCTTATGGGAAAACGTTTTGTGAAAGTGGAGGGAAAAACAAAGTGAATTAGAATCGGTTCGGACTAAAAATTATATTAATCAGTTATGTCTTGTGTTTGGTCATTAGTCTCAGATAATAATGGCAAATTGAGACTGAATTAAATAAACGCTTAATATCAAAACCATTTTTGATTTATATGAGGAGATACAAATATCATCTGTGTGGAGAACCAAATGATGGGAAAGAAATGGCTAATAATTGCCGGAGAAGAGGCCGAACCCAAATCTAACAAGATGGGCGGCATCTGGGATGTTATCGACGCAGAAGCAACAACTCTGGCATCCCTTGTCAATTCTGGAGATACCGATGAAGACAAATTTAGTAGTTCGCGAATTGTCTTGAGTTTATTCTGCAGTTTCACTTCCTCTACAATTCGATGATGGTTGTTTGTTGTGATGGCTCTTCTATCTTTTTTTTGCATTTCTGCTCCGAGATGCCTGTGTGACAATCATATCTGGTTCGACATTCGGTGTGAGTTGGGAGAGATTTATCTGGGTTTCGTATGCAACATAGAAAGAGTGAATCTGGAGGCACATGTGCGGATCGAATCCATGATAGGTTAACATTGAGTACATCAAGAGCAGACTCTGGTTTTAATTAAGCACCTGTTGATATACCTCTCCAGTCTTCTTTGCTATATCTTGCCAGTCAAATGATGATATAACCCTCTCACGCCCTTTTTTCCCCATTAGGCATCTCTTTTCCGGATCATGATATAATCTATCGATCGCTTCTGCGATACTTGCACCGCTTTCCGGCTCCACCAGAAGTCCGGTTCTGTTGTGGTCAATGATATCTGGTATCCCCCCGACCCGTGTTCCAATGCACGCGGTCTCACATGCCATAGCTTCCATGAGCACAATACCGAAAGGCTCATAGATGCTTGGCAACACGAACACGTCGGAGAGAGAGTATAATTTAATGAGTTCATGTTTCCCCACATGTGGAAGGCAGAGGATATGCTTGTCATGATATACATCCGGCTGACCGACCATGACCAACATTATCTCTGGAATGTATCTCTGAAGTCTTCGAACGGCATCAACCAGATACCTCACACCCTTTTGCGGGTCATTCCTTCCAACAAACAGCACAACGAATCGGTCATCAAGTTTGTATTTCATTTTGATGTCGTCCGCATTCTGGAGTTTGAATATTTCAGTATCCACACCGTTTGGAATGATCGTGATCATATCAGGTTCGATCTCAAATGTTTGCTCCAGTTCTTCTTGTATGGACTTTGATACTGCAATGAACCTGTCCACCATGCCCACCACATTTTTCTCCATCATGACGCTCAGCCCATCTGGCTTCGTTCTATTGACATCTATGCTGTGAGCTGTCATCACCAATGGCAACTGTGTACTCTGCTTTGATAAGGTAGCAGCTAACTGGATCAAACCCCCATGCGAGTGTAACAGATCCAGACTGCCATTTAAAAACTGTTTCTTCACCATCGCAGCCACATTGATGTTGGTCAGTATCTTTTTATATACCGCACTAAAATCGTTCGATGCCTGATAATGAAGTTCTGGTGATCCATATACCCATACATTTCGGACCAACTGTTCGTTCGATTCCTGTACATTCGGTGTAAACACATGTACCCGATCATTTCCGATTGCAAGACTTCTGGTTAACTCACCTACATGGATACCCACTCCACCAAAAAAATTTGGCGGATACTCATAAGAAAGGATACCTATGTTCGCACCAGAGTCGGTCTTTTTTAGACTGAAAACCGTACCCATACCCCCACATTTCATTCCATTATAATGTCACAACTACTTGAATATCTTTTCCATTTAAATTAGAACCCCAATAATTTAATGGCGATATTTTTCATTTCCAATCAAGCAGGAAACTACTTTAGTTCATGATACATATTTTTACGTAAGAATCTAAATTAAAGGTGACGCTCAAATGCCTAAACCACTCGTTGTTGGAAACGGATCACTGCTAGTGAATCTTGATATGAATGCAAGTATCCGGGACATGTACTTCCCCCATGTAGGAAATGAGAACCATGTGAATGGGCGACATTGTAGAATAGGGGTAGAAGTGGATGGGAAAAATCTTGGTATGGTTTCTCTGATCGGGGATGATTGGGATCACAAACTTGGTTACCAAAATGATCGGTTGGTAACTGATAGCCACTATCGCAATAATCGTCTTGAAGTTGAGTTGAGGCTCAACGAATGTGTACACCCCCATGAGAACATATTCATTCGAAAGATAGCAATAACCAATACCGACACCATAGATGTGGACATGAAGCTACTTTTCAGCCATGATATTGCCCTTTACGAGAACCCGAATGGCGATACGGCTATCTATGACCCTGCATTGCAGTCCATAATACATTACAAGGGCTCACGCTACTTCCTTATCAGTGGTTCACCATACTTTGACCAGTATGAAGTAGGTCAAAAAGGGACGGATGAATCTGGTGCTATTAAGTCTGGAGAGCTTAACATGAACTCCATACAGGTGGGGGCAGTGAAGAGTTCAATACGTTTCTCCCAGCATCTGGCAGCGGGAGAAACAAAAATACTATATTACTGGATCGCAGTAGGAAAAACTTTCATTGAGGTCAAGAGGCTAAACGAGCTTGTCCTTGATGCAACACCTGAAAAGATCATGAATGATGCAGGACAACACTCTTATTCATGGGTGAACAAGGAAAAGTACGATTTTTTTGATCTTCCAACAAAAGTAGGAGACCTATTCAAACACAGTCTGCTCATTATGAGGTCACAGATCGATAACGGTGGCGCGATAATAGCTGCCAATGACAGTGATATCCTTGAAAGGTTCAACATGGATTCATACAGTTATATGTGGCCACGAGATAGTGCATATATCGCCATGGCACTGGATATAACACGTTATTCCGGGACTGTGCAAAGATTCTTTGAATTCAGCTCAGGACTTCTTCATGAACACGGATACTTCCTGCAAAAATATAATCCCACAGGTACCCTTGCAAGTGGTTGGATGCCTTGGCTAACACCTGAGGGAAACATACAACTTCCGATACAGGAAGATAGTACAGCGCTTATTATCGTTGCTTTGTGGAACCATTATAAAATGACAAGATCCATAGAGAACATCGATCCGGCCTATCACTCACTGATAATACCGGCCGCCGAGTTCATGATCAAGTACAGGGATCCTTCTACCGGACTCCCAAAACCCAGTTATAATCTGTGGGAGGAGAAAAGAGCGGTTCACAGCTATACATGTTCAACAGTGTATGCGGGCCTCATATGTGCTGCCAAGTTCGCAACAATGTATGGAGATACTGATCTCGCAGAAAGCTACAACAAGGCTGCCATGGAGATAAAAAAGGGGATCGAGGATCACCTCTATGATGAGGTACTGGAGAGGTTCCTGCGAAGCATCAATCCGAGGGATGAAACCGTAGATGCCAGTCTCTACGCCGTATCTCAGTTCGGGGTACTCCCTCCCGACGATGACAGAGTAGTTAGCACTATGAAATGTATAGAAAGCATACTGTCAGTGAAGACTGAGGTAGGAGGCATCGCTCGCTTCTATAAGGATAAATATCAAGAAGTTGCACAATACGATCCGGAGATCATTCCAGGCAATCCCTGGTTCATATGTACCTTATGGGTAGCAGAATGGCATATACAGATGGCAAAGAGCATCGACGACCTGCAAAAAGCAAGGGAGATAATACTGTGGACCACAGAGAGGGCTACAGAGACCGGGATGTTGGCAGAACAGCTGAATCCATTTGATGGGAGTCCTTTAAGCGTGAGTCCTCTCACCTGGGCACATGCCACTTTTGTACTAACTGTCATGGCCTTTGTCGAGAAAGCAAGATCACTGGAGTAACGATAGAGTTAAGCATCGATTTCCGATTAAATATATCTATTTCCGAGAATTAATGTAAATAAGCTGATATCGGAATATTTTAATTGCTTTTAGGATTATTATAGAAGGAGTTAAATATTAGTGAACTGTTGAATTTCATTAAAGTTAAATTTGGGATTTTGCTATCCGCATCAATTGATAATACTTTCATAAGTCCCCCCTATATCTGTCCTTTTATAGTACAATTGTTAATCTTCAATATCTGACATCTAAACAAGGAATGTAAAAAAAGAAGATGTCTACTTTATCCGTGATTGTAAAATTTGTAACTCATGGTTTAACGCTTTTTTGGCTCTGTAGAATTCCCATTTCCAATGAGAATCAAGACGTAATGGATTAATTTTCGTGTTATGATAGGCATGGTAACTTTTTGGAGATCATTGTTTGGTGAATCTCTTTTCTCATATTCCTTTTCTCATATTCCTTTTGTGGAATAAGCTTGCTATAAGCAAGAAACTACAAGTAAAGACGATTAAAACTAGTAAATCAATTGTCAAAGGGAAAAACGATGTTCCATTTAAGCTTGCATGAAATATATCTACAAGATATGTAAGGGGAGAAATGTATGATAAAAGCTTTCCGGATCCTGATAGCTCCGGTAGAGGAATGAAAATACCACTAATAAAAATTAATGGAAAACGCACCAAACTAGAAAACATCATTATGTGAGAAGGCGAATGAGCAGATGGAGATCCCAAAAGAACACCGAATGATGCAAAACACAGAGTTCCTAAAATTATAGCAATCAATAATAATGTAATACTGGTAATCACAATATTCAGGAAAATCGCGCTGACTACTATAGCTATGGAGGTAATAATCAATCCAAAGATTGAGCCAGCAACAACATCTCCCAAAATAATAGTATTGATGCTTACTGGATAAGATAATAACCTTTCATAAGTTCCTGCTTGCTTTTCCCATGGAGTGATCAGCGGCCCTACGGATGAAGCAGCAAAAAACAAAACCATAGCAAGAAATCCAGGGAAGAAGATAGACATGTCGATTTTCCTCCCTATATAAAAAGCAAAGAATAGAAAAAGAGGAAACAATAAACCAAATATTATTACTGGAGCTTTATTATAATATATTTTGATGTTTTTTTCAGTAGTGACTACGACACCTCGTATAAAAACAGAATAATTCATCTATCCACCTCAGTGAGTCTGACAAACACTTCTTCAAGACTCGGCCCATATGTCTTCATGGAGATTATTTTTAAGTCGTTCTTTTGCGCCAAAGTTACAACATGTTTGATTGTTTTATCCAGATCTTTTGTGTATAATCGCCATTTATCCCCATAAAGATCGATCTTAGATATGAAATCGGACACGAACAAATTTCTATTTATTTTTTGATCAAAGGAAATCTCGATGGATTTGGTCTTTTCAAAGGTACTTTTTAATATCTCAGGTTTATCTATGGCTACAATCTTTCCTTTATTAATGATACAGACCCTCTGACATAATTTATTTGCTTCTTCAATATTATGGGTTGTTAGAAAGATAGTGCTCCCTTTTCCATTCAGATGTTTTATTGTTTCAATTACCAGTCTTCGACTTTGAACATCTAATCCTTCTGTAGGTTCATCCAAGAAAAGTATATGTGGATCATGAATTATTGCACATGCGATGCTAACTCGTTGTTTCATCCCTTTTGAAAAGGTTCTAACAGGATCGTTTCTCCTCTCATAAATTCCAAGAGTTGAAAGAAGTTCCTCAGACTTTTCTTCAAGTGTATTTTTTGACAAGCCATAGTACTTACCTGCCAGATACAGATTCTGTTTAGCCGTTAAATCCGCATAGACATTTCCAATTTCAGGTATCACACCCATCATCATCTTTGCCTTGATCGGATTCTTTACCAGATCAATCCCTTCAATAAATACATTGCCGAAATCTGGCATCAATATTCCTGTAAGTAGCCGTATGACAGTGGTTTTTCCAGCTCCGTTAGGTCCTAAGAAACCGAAAATTTCTCCTTTTTCAACATTAAAATTGACATTATCAACAGCAATGATATTTTCAAATGTCTTTTTAATATTTTTTACTTGGATTGCAAACATGTGTCTAAGCATCCTGGAATGATCAACTAATAGTAGAGATTATGAATGGATTTAGATGAAACATGTTATTTGGTATCGTTGTATTATATGATACTTTCCACAGACATTTGATCAAAAGTGGTCTTTTCTATTGCTATCGTTTTTGTAGATTCTATGAATTCTATCTTTTTATATTATATGATTTAATCAGAATGTCTTACTTTTCTTCTTTTTTCCATAATTTAAATTAAAATTTAATAGAAAAAGAGAATAAATAGTAGGATTTCTACAGAGCCCTTACTCTTATGTTTTATAAACTAATTCCTCTCTCTCGCTTACATATTCATCTATTAGCATCCGAATCATATCCGATATTGTCTGGTGTTCTGCGGTCTTGTGATCCATCAGCCAATGCCACGTTTCGTCCTCTATTTCAACGGATTTCATTTTGTCTCCCCGATACCTAGCGGTTAATTATCACTATTACTACTCAGGACGAGACTAAAAAAGTGTCGAGCGGGATGAGAATATAATATCCAATTATAGTTCACAACGGAAATTATTTCACTAAATTTTGTTAACCCGGTGAGGACCTTCTATGATTTTATACAAGTCCTCTTCTTTAATATCAGCATAGGAAAGAGCTTCAAGCAATTCATTTGCCACACAAATTGCTCTCTCACCAATTGTTCCATCTTCTGACAAGCTTAGCTGAGCATCACCAATTTACATGTTGGCTTTATATCATTGGAATCGAATGTTTTTGAAAATAGAGATGGTATTCTAACGTAACAGAAACTTCTTATAATAAAGCTATTAACATTATATGGGGCTATAGAAAGGAAACACGGTATTTCAAATTAATCTGCAATACTTTGCGGTCTTGTTGAATACCAAAGTTTCAATTTTAAACTTTTACAAAGCATTTTAACAATATATTGGGGGAAAATCAGTGAAAATATGTGTAACAGCTACAGACAGGAGTTTAGATGCTTCTGTGGATCCGTTCTTTGGGAGATGCCGGTATTTTGTTATTGTCGATTCTGAGACAATGGAATTCGAAGCACTTGAAAACCCGGCTGTTTCAGCACCAGGTGGTGCAGGGATACAGGCGGCACAGGCTATAGCGAACAAAGGTATTGATGTATTGCTAACAGGAGACATTGGTCCCAATGCATTACCAATCCTCTCTGCTGCTGGTATCAAAGTGGTAACCGGAATTAGCGGTACGGTTAAAAATGTAATTGATCAATACAAAAAAGGTGCACTGAAACCAACTACTGTTCCGACTATGCCTACTTACTTTGGAATGGGTAGAGGAAGAGGGCGAGGAATGGGGCGTGGCAGAGGTTTATGGTGCAGATGGTATCCACATCCAGTATCCTACTATATGCCTGAACCATATATTCCTTATGAAGTTCCTTATACAGAGCCTTCTAGGGAAGAGGAAATTGTCCATCTTGAAGAAATGCTCGAATCCTTGGGAGACGAGCTAAAAGATGTGAAGGAAAGGTTGAAAGAACTATCTAAAGAAGCTAAATAATAGATTGGTTTATCCAATCTATTTTTCGGTCAAAGATCGGAGGATGCTTAAGGGAATAAATGATAGGTATACATATTGTAGTCTATTGATTGAAGCTGCTAAAGAAAAGAACATCAGGTTATTTTGTCTGTCTCGATTCAATCATAAAAGTGCAGAGATATAGCAAAAGAGATTGGAAGTTATGTTGCACCGATAGAGCTTCTGACAGAAGATATAATAATCTAATTCAAGTTTCAAACGCATTTGTTCAACTTTGGTATGAATATGAATGGTGAAGTTATTGTTTTTAAGGACGTTTGGGTCCATTATGATGGCATACCAATACTTGAAGAGGTAAATCTTGTTGTAAAAGAGCACGATTTTCTTGCTATCATAGGACCTAATGGAGGAGGGAAAAGTACTCTGCTTAAGGTTATTTTAGGATTGATAAAGCCTAGCAGAGGAAATGTTACAGTTTTTGGAGAAACTCCTCAAAAAGCAAGGAAGTTTATTGGATATGTTCCTCAATACAGCCTTATCGACCTGAATTTTCCGATAAGTGTTTGGGAAGTTGTGTTGATGGGTCGCCTAAGTCACATCGGATTGCTAAAAAAATATGGCGAGGACGACAAAGAAAAGGCTCTTGATGCTCTTAAAATAGTGGACATGTTCGATTATAAGGATCGGCAGATTGGGAGTTTATCAGGTGGACAACGGCAGAGGGTTTTCATAGCCAGGGCGCTAGCGACTGACCCTAAATTACTTCTGCTGGATGAACCTGCAGCAGGTGTAGATATTGTAAGGCAAGAAGAATTCTATGAATTGTTAGAAAAACTCAAAGAAAAAATGGCTATTGTTATAATATCACATGATATCAGTGCCGTTTCTGTCCATGTTGATAAGATTGCCTGTTTAAACCGTAAGTTGTATTACCACGGCTCAAAAGAATTACTTCCAGAGGATCTGGAAGCTGCTTATCAATACCCGATAGATTTGCTTGCTCACGGTATTCCACATAGGCTTTTGAAAAAACATTGAAGGGTTTTTGCATGATGGAGCTATTACAGTATGAATTTGTAAGAAATGTCACAATTGCTGGGATACTTGCCAATATCACCTGCTGCATCATCGGAGTTTATGCAATGGTTCAAAAGACAATTTTTATCGGTGGCAGGACATGGCTCTCGTGTTGTTTAATGTAGTCTCAGGCCATGATTTTTGTTATGTCTGCAGTGTCTACACCATTTTCGTTGGTAAAAGGTATTGGCAGCCGAGCACACAACATAATTGCATTATAAGGTGAAACAACATGGAAAATGTAACTGTTGCTTTTATCCTTACAACATTCGCAGGTCTTTCAACGGGTATAGGAAGTCTGATAGCCTTCTTTATTCCAAACCCAAAATTGACATACTTATCTATTCTACTTGGATTTGCAGCAGGTGCAATGTTATACATATCATTTGTAGAACTTTTATCAACTTCCATAGAAAATGTGGGGTTTCTCGTGGCGAATATTGCCTTTTTCCTTGGAATGGTTGTGATCTATTTCTTGGATCGTACAATTCAGCATGTTCATTTAGATACTTTACCTGACAGCCGTCAGAAGAGACTCCAAAAAGCAGGTATATTTACAGCAATCGGGATTGCTATGCACAATTTTCCAGAAGGTATGGCAGTAATGGCAACATCCTTGAGTTCTCCATACCTTGGCATGTCAGTAGCTGTTGCCATAGCAATCCATAATATCCCAGAAGGGATCGCAGTTTCAGTGCCTATCTATTATGCCACCCAAGATAGGAAAAAAGCTTTTGCTTACTCTTTCATATCGGGACTATTTGAGCCTGTTGGGGCAGCTTTTGGCTATTTTTTGATCTTTCAATTCTTAACTGCAACCCTGCTGGACATAATTCTTGCCTTTGTTGGTGGAATTATGGTTTTCATATGTTTTGATGAACTATTACCCATTGCCATAAAATATGGGGATGAGCATTTGATGCTTTCGGGTTTACTTTCAGGGATGGCAGTAATGGCTCTAAGCCTGTATATTTTAAGTTGATATCATGTAACAAACTTATTTATCTAAGAAAATAAGATTAAACTTAAAGGGGAAATTGGAAGTTGGTATGTCCAAATCTGTAATAGTTTCTAGGCTAACGGCTGAGAATGCAAACTCTTAAGGATAATCCAAAAAGAGTTGAAGAAATATGGGATATCTATGTTAACAAAGATGCTGTGGTCTCGAATAATATCACAACAGGACGCAACTCATGAAGTGCTAATACTTTGCAGGAGCTGTACTTGATACAATTTAAAGGGAGAATTGGAATGGCAGAGGGAATTCCAGAGAATAAGAAAAGGCATAATACATCATCAAAAGAAGAAGTTAAGATACATATAAAATCATCTGCTAAGTTTATCGCTGTCGCCAGTGGGAAAGGAGGAGTTGGAAAATCCACGGTAGCGGTAAATATAGCTGCAGCTATTGCCAGAAAGGGTTTTAAGGTGGGTATTTTCGATGCTGATGTCTATGGGTTCACCATCCCAAAAATGCTGGGCATCACCGGACAGCCTAAAGCAATTGCTGAGGATCAGATCCTGCCTCTTGAAAAACATGGAATAAAAGTGATGTCAATGGGGTTTTTCGTCAAGGAAAATCAGCCGGTTATCTGGCGGGGTCCGATGATTCATAAAGCAATCAAACAGATTTTGACCCAAACTTTGTGGGGAGACCTTGACTATCTGATAATCGACCTACCTCCAGGCACGGGAGATGTTGCGATCACTTCGGGAATGCTCCTTCCCAATATGAGTATGATTATCGTCACAACACCTCAGGATGTTTCTTCAAAAGTTGCATGCAGAGCCCTGAGGATGGCAAAGAAGACAAACCTTAAAATACTGGGTGTTATTGAAAATATGTCCTATTTTATTTGCCGAAAATGTGGCGAAAAAGCGTATATCTTTGGTCAGGGAGGGGGCGAAGATTTAGTTAGGGAGGAAGGGGTTCCGTTTCTGGGAGAGATTCCGCTGGAGCAGAGCATTCGAGAAGGGAGTGATAGCGGTAGACCGCTGGCTTTTGAGGAGAGCGATTCACCTGCAAAGAAGACTTTTGAGAGAATCGTTAGTAAAATTCTAAAGATGTAAAAAAGGAAAAAAGAAAATTAATACTCATCTAACACCAAGGAATCAACATCATGAAGCCGAAAATGATCTATGGCCCAGTCCTTTCAAGAAGGCTTGGGCGCTCACTTGGAATCGACATCATTGGTCCTGAAAAGACCTGCAATTTTGATTGTGTGTATTGTCAGCTGGGGTGTACAAAGAATAAAGTACAAAGGCCTGAGGATATTTGCGGGGTCTCGACAGAAGATGTTGTGCAGGGATTGAAAAGTTATCTAAAAAAAGTAAGCCAGATTGACTACATCACTTTTTCAGGCACCGGAGAACCTACATTGAACCTTAGACTAGGTGAGATGATACGCGAGGTAAAAAAGCTCAGTGATGTTCCGGTTTGTGTTATCACCAATTCATCTCTTGTCAATAGAAAGGATGTGAGGGATAATCTAACAGAAGCTGATCTTGTAGTTGCGACTCTGGAAGCTGGGGATGAAAAGATATTCAGGTCTATCAACCGTCCAGCATTAGGAATAGAACTTGAGGATATTATTCAGGGACTGAAAGAACTGAATAATTTAGGTCCAAGACTTGCGATAGAAATCCTTTTTGTGGATTCCAAAAAGAAATACCCGACCAATATCAGCGACCATGCTATAAATGGATTGATCAAAGCATTGAAAGTCATCGATCCTGATGAAATTCAGGTTCATACTTTGAGCAGGCCTCCAGCAGAGGATTTTATCATTCCGGTTTCAGAACAAAAGCTTACAGAGATGGCACAAAAATTCGATGATGCGTTAGGTAGAGAGAAGGTCAGGCTTGTTTTAAAAGGACTTCGAAGAAAAAGCATTGATGTCAAACATGGGGATTTGAAAGAGGATGTTTATGGCCTGATACTTAGAAGACCTTCCACTGCAAGCCAAATCAGTTCAGCGCTTGGAATCGATACAAAA
The DNA here is from genome assembly GCA_021108275.1 of Methanococcoides sp. GTDB lineage: Archaea > Halobacteriota > Methanosarcinia > Methanosarcinales > Methanosarcinaceae > Methanococcoides. The sequence continues at coordinate 175,333 of JAIORD010000042.1, read as the reverse complement.
GATCTTGCAGCTATTATCGAAGAGTTGCTCGAAAAAAAGAAAATTGTAGAGATAACAGCGCAGAATGAAAAATATTACCGTGCAGTTAGTTAACTCAATTCAAATTAAGTTCTTATGTTCTTTTATTTACACTTGAAAAGATTGGAACATTGCAGATAAATTCACAACTCCTCTTGATGCTATTGTAGAAAAAAGACCTCAATATGCCAAGATCTAACAAAAATATGCCCAAGATAGTTAACATACGTTCCAAATTACATCCTCTTTTCCTGCTTGAGAAATCCGTTCCCGAAATGCCCAAACAGTAGTGCTGTCAGGAATCTTTGCAGGAAATTGTTGCAGATTGAAAATCTGCAACTCCTGTTAAATCTCTGATTTCACATGACCAAGGAATTTCCTAAAGGAAATTCTGTCAGTAGCTTATCTTTCAAGTTCAGGATCAGATAAGCCATGCCATTGTTGTAATACTAACATCTTGAGCATGACTATTTCATCAAGGTTTGGTCTGCCACCTAACTCTGTTTTGTTGTTATACATTTCTGCTATAATTGGACGAAATGGTTTCCAATCTATGAGAGATTTGATCTCAGAGAGCTTGTCACCGAGATTTACAAGGCGCTTGTACTCTTCTTTAAAAGCAAAGTTCGTTAAAGACATAATACAAAATTATTCTAATATGTTATAGATTTTGCTTCTGTTGGATAGGTTTATCGGAATCCTCTACAAAGTATAGTAATAGTGCAAAATAATTTTGTTTGCCATTATGATTTACATATTTTTATCTGCGAAATATCTATGATATCAACACTTTTTGCAGTTCCCACATCGATATCTTCTCACGATTTATGCACACGGAGGAAATGTGAATTTTGGTGGTTAATATTCAACACCTTCCCTTGCCGGAATGTTTTTTTTGTAAGGATGCTTCAGAAACCTCATTTCCGTTACAAGGTCTGCCCTTTCTATCAGTTCCTTGGGAGCCCTTCTTCCTGTCAGGACTAGTGTAGTTTCCTCCGGGATATCCTCCAACAGTTTGAGAACGTCTTCAGTCTTCAGAATTCCAAAGTGGGCCGCAAGGTTTATCTCGTCCAGTATCAAGAGCCTAGGTCCCGTCTGGATAGCTTTCTTTGCAAATTCCAAGGCCTCTGCAGCCAGCTTATAGTCCTCAGGCTCAGGATTCTTGAGGTTTATGAACTCCTTCCTCCCGAACTGGTAAATCTCATACTCTGGTGACAATCTATCCTTTATCTTGTACTCCCCTATGTATTTTCTATCTTTCATGAACTGGATAATTATGACCTTGTACCCGTGGCCCACCGCCCTAAGAGCCAATCCAAAGGCGCTTGTGGACTTCCCCTCACCTTCCCCTGTGTAGAGATATACCATGCCTTTACCCACTTAAACACCTCTGAGGGGACACTCCCCGGTAATACAATCTCCAGAAAATTCTGAATCCGCCACAATTCCCTCCTCCTTATCTTTTCTTAAACCAGCTATCACTAAAACCTGCTTGGTCTTGCTCCCGTAGCGGTAGACAGTGATTCCCTTGCACTTCAGCTTATAAGCCATCACATAGATTTTTCTGACGTCTTCTAGGGTAGCGTTGGCTGGCAGATTAACTGTTTTGGCAACAGCATTGTCCACATACTTCTGGAAAGCCGCCTGCATCCTGACATGCCATTCCGGGGCAATGTCCAAAGATGTGACAAATACACGCTTAATGTCCTCGGGTATCTTCGGGATGTTCTTAATAGACCCTGTCTTGGATATTTCTATCAGGAGGTCAGTGCTGTAGAATCCCCTCTCCTTTGCGATTTTCTCGAACACCGGGTTTACTTCCAGCAACTGCGTCCCCATGACATTTCTTACAAAGGATAGGGCAAAGATGGGTTCTATACCGGAACTCGTATTGGCAATTATGCTTATGGTCCCAGTGGGAGCTACGGTATTTACAGTAGCATTTCTCATGGCCTTGTAATCATTCGCCCACATGCTACTCTTGAAGTTCGGAAATGATCCCCTCTTCTCACCAAGTTCCACTGATTTCTTCACCGATTCGTCCCTGATGAACTTCATTAATTTTTCGGCGGTCTTTATGGCTTCCTCCGAATCGTAGGGTATTGCAAGTATGGCGCACATCTCAGCAAGACCCATCACACACAGGCCAATCTTACGATTATTTTTTGTGATCCTGTCAATCTCTTTCAAGGGATACCTATTGGCATCAATCACATTGTCCAGGAAATGCACACACAACCTCGTGGTCTTCCTTAGCTTCTCCCAGTCAATCTCACCGTCCCTTACCATCTTGGACAGATTGATAGACCCGAGGTTGCAGGATTCGTATGGAAGGAGGGGTATCTCACCGCATGGATTGGTACTTTCAATGATGCCGACATGTGCTATGGGATGCTTCCGGTTGATCTCATCCAAAAAGACCATCCCCGGATCTCCAGTCCGCCAGGACATGGTCACTATCAGGTCAAAAACATCCCTAGCCCTCAGCTTTCCTGTGGATTTTCCCGTCCTAGGGTTTATGAGGTTATATTCCCTGTCCTCTTCAACCGCTTTCATGAATTCATCTGTAATGCCCACGGAGATATTGAAGTTGTCCAAGAAACCCTCATTACCCTTAGAAATTATGAATTCGATTATGTCAGGATGATCAACCCTCAGGATGCCCATGTTGGCCCCCCTCCTCTTCCCACCCTGCTTTATCACTTCAGTAGCCTGGTCAAAGATTCTCATAAAGGACACCGGCCCCGAGGTCACGCCCTTGGTAGACATTACTATGTCCCCCCGGGGCCTTAATCTCGAAAAAGAAAAGCCAGTTCCACCCCCTGATTGGTGTATCAGGCTCATGTTAGTCAAAGCCCCAAAGATGCTCTTCAAGGAATCCTCCACAGGTAACACGAAACACGAACTCAGCTGCCCTAGGTCCGTACCAGCGTTCATCAGTGTTGGAGTGTTGGGCAGGAACTCCAGACCTGCCATCATCCTGTAGAACTCCTCTTCTGTCTTTTTCACATCCCCTCCGTATCTTTTATCAACTGAGGCTACAGCCTTGGCCATCCTCTTGACCATCCCGGCAGGGGTCTCTATGATGTTGCCTTCCTCGTCCTTCAGCAGAGATTTTCTCTCCAGTACCCTAATAGCATCGATACTAAGCTTGAGCTCATCTTTTTCCACTCCCAAAAGCTTCTTTGCTTCCCTCACATCTGTCCTTTTCTGGCGATACAGAATGTAGGCTTTGGCCACCTTGGCGTATCTATTCCTGATTATAATCTCTTCAACTATATCCTGTACATCTTCTACACCAGGAATCCTGTCTTTGAACTTATCTTCAAGAGCCTCCACCACCTGGCAGGATATTTTACTGGTCAGGTCGCCGTTCTTTTCCCTTACCGCCAAAATGGCCTTCTGTATTGCTAAAGTAATCTTTGCAGAGTCAAATGCTACGATTCTACCGTCCCTTTTTCTTATCTTTTCCATCTCGCACCCCAATTAGAGTTGATAAATGTTCCAATTAAATGTTTCCCCATTATATTGTTAGGAGACTTCAGCTCTGTAGTGTCCCTCTATAAATGACAACAAAAATTCAATACAATGGTAAGTGGCAATCAAAAACTATAACAAAAACTACCTGAATAATACATTGGGGGTAAATATGTGAAAATATGTGTAACAGCTACTGCTGGAAGTTTAGATGCTGTCGTTGATCCGCGTTTTGGAAGATGCCAGTATTTTGTCATCGTTGATTCTGAGACAATGGAATTCGAAGCTCATAAGAATCTGAGCATTTCAGCACCAGGTGGTGCAGGAGTACAGGCGGCACAGGCTATAGCGAACAAAGGTATTGATGTATTGCTAACAGGAGACATTGGTCCCAATGCATTGCCAATCCTCTCTGCTGCTGGTATCAAAGTAGTAACAGGAATTAGTGGTTCGGTTGCAAATGCAATCGAACAGTACAATAAAGGTGAATTGCAAGCAACCACTGGCCCAACTGAACCTGCCTATGCTGGTATGAGCAGAGGTGGAGGAATGGGGTATGGCAGAGGCCGAGGAAGGGGTAGGGGTAGTTGCAGATAAAAAATATTAATGTCTACAAAATTTCAATCAATTAAATCTGTTATTTGATAAAAATAAATATTCCTATAATGAGACAAAATGTTTTAGAAGACTTCGTTGTTCAGCATTTTGGCAGAGCTCCAACCTACACACTGGTGGATGTTGAAACAAAGAAGTAGAATCGATTCCAAATACAGGCCAGCATATGATTTGTGTTTGACTGCCTCCAGAGTTTCTGTCGTAGGGAAGTGCAGATAGTTTGAAGACTTTGGAATAAAAGTGTAATCGGTACGCAGTGAATTGTTCAGGATACTATTCAGGCGTGGAATCCAGAAAGCTTGTCAGAGCTACAAGCGAGAATGTATGCCAGTATCATCATTAAAGATGATAACCTAATCAAAATACAAGTACATAGGGTGAAATTTAAGTTAGTAAGCGAAGGTAAATTTATCAAGAACTATTTGGTGATTAATTGTAAAACTCAAGAATTCAAGAAGGAATATGTCCCTTTCTTCCTTTTAAAGAGTGATGTGAAAGAATGGCTCTACAGGAAAAATTAATGTTGGGAGCTAATGCTTCAAAGAACTCTACTCTTACGTTAGTTTTTCTTGCAACTCTAAAAGGTACTGTTGGTTTTTATTCTGGAAGTCCTGCCCTGATTGCTGATGCTGTTCACACATCATTGGATATTTTCACATCACTTGCCGTATGGGTTGGGCTTAAGTTAAGTCTGAAAGGTGCAGGAGAAGAGTTTCCGTACGGGTATTACAAAGCAGAGAACTTAGTTTCACTTTTCGTTTCCATTGTAATCCTCTTCTCTGGGGTCGAACTTGTGCGCGGTGCACTGGTAAGCATCACAAATCCTGTTGAAATAGTACTGCAGGGAATCGCGTTTGGAACAGCCATTTTTTCGGTAATGGCAATGTATACTCTATCTCAATACAAACTTCGAATCGGCAGACAAATAGATTCGCAGGCCCTGATTGCTGATGCAATGCATTCCTACACAGATGTTTTTAGTTCTTTAGTCGTTGTTGTTGCAATTGCGGGTTCAATTTTAGGCCTACCGTGGTTCGATGGTGTCGGGGTGCTGGTCATCTCTCTTATGATATTCAAGCTCGGAATTGGTATTGCTAGAAACTCTGCACTAACACTGATGGATGCATGGCTGGATAAGAATTCAATTACAAGGATCAGGCACAATGTGGGCAGTATTCAAGGCGTGAAGATGGTCGAGGATATCAGACTTCGAAAGTCCGGTCTGGTTGTATTCGGGGAAATTGCAGTTGAAATAGAAGGCGATACCAATCTTAAAAGAGTGGAGATGCTTTCCGAGGAAATAGAAAAGACGGTGAAAAATGAGGTCAAGAATCTGGAACATTTAGTTATCAATGCAAAGCCTGGAAAGATGGCAGTAATGAAGGTTGCAGTTCCTGTTCTAATGCAAGAAGGTTTACACTCAAAGATCTCCCGACATTTTGGCAAAGCACCGTATTATATCATTATAGAGTTTGAAGATGATAAAATAAAAAACTGGGATGTCAGCGAGAACCCTGCTGCTGGGTTGGATAAGAAAAGGGGTGTGAAGACTGCAGAGTTTCTGAAAAGTCGGGGTGTCAATGTCGTAATCGTGGGCGAAATTGGCGAGGGACCGTTCCACACGCTTCGCGATAGTTTTGTGAAGATGCTCCAAATGCCGGAGGCAGTGGAAGATGTTGAAAAGGTTGTGGGGAAGATTTCAGAGTTGAGTACACTCATATCACCTACAGAGTAAATCAACCAAAAAAAATTGAGGGTTAAGTATATGAAAATTGCAATCGCAAGCGGGAAAGGTGGGACTGGGAAAACAACGGTAGCTGTTAATTTTGCCCTTTCAATTGAAAATGTGCAGCTATTTGATTGTGATGTGGAGGAGCCTAACTGTCATTTATTTTTGGGATTTAACCTTGAGAAGGTTGAAGATATAAATATTTTAACACCTGTCGTGGACAAGACCAAATGTGATTTCTGCGGCAAGTGCTCTGAGTTTTGCCAGTTCAATGCAATCGCTGTACTGCCAGAAGATGTACTTGTATTCCCTGCACTCTGTCATGGATGTGGTGGATGTGCCATGGTCTGTCCAAAAGACGCAATCGTTTATGAGAACAGAAGCATTGGAATAATTGAAAAATCCAAAGGTGGGAACATAGAGTTCTATCGCGGCGTGTTAAATATCGGAGAAGCGATGTCATCTCCTGTTATCAAAGCTTTGAAGAAACATGTCGATGAAAGCAAAACTGCAATATTCGATGCGCCACCTGGCACAGCGTGTCCGGTTATTAGCTCTGTCCAAGGTGCGGATTACTGCATTCTTGTTACCGAATCAACGCCTTTTGGATTCCACGATCTGCTGCTTGCTCTTGATGTTTTAAGGAAACTGGAAATACCCTTTGGCATAATAATCAATCGCTGCGACATCGGTGATGATAGGGTGGAGAAATACTGCGATACGGAGAGAATTCCCGTTCTTATGAAGATACCACATGACCGAAAGATTGCGCGGTTGTATTCTGAAGGAATCCCTTTTGTTAACAGGATACCAGAGTGGAAGGTAAAATTTGTACAGCTATTAGATAAGATACAGGCACAGATTTAACTCATAGAGGCAGGGATATGAAAGAGCTTACGGTAATAAGTGGAAAAGGTGGCACCGGCAAGACGACTATTGCAGCGGCATTAGTCTCGCTTGCAGAAAATGCTGTGATTGCTGACTGTGATGTTGATGCTGCGGACATGCATCTTATATTGCAGCCTGAAATAATTGAGACCATCGATGTTAGCGGGTTAAAAGTCGCATCTATTGATGAAACGCTCTGCATCAAATGTGGTATTTGCAAGGATGCCTGTAGGTTCGATGCCATAACCAATGATATCAGGATTGATATTTACGGATGCGAGGGTTGTGGTGTCTGTGCATATGCCTGTCCGGAAGGGGCAATCAGTATGATTGAGAGAAAAGCAGGAGATGCCTACAATTCCGAAACAAGATTCGGGCCAATGGCACATGCAAGGCTTGGTATTGCAGAGGAGGCAAGTGGACTGTTAGTCGCAGTTGTTAGGGACAATGCCAGAAAGCTTGCAGAAAAATATGATAGAGATCTGATCATCATAGATGGGCCTCCAGGAACCGGGTGCTCTGTAATTGCTTCTATTGCTGGTGTCGATATGGTTCTGGTTGTTACTGAACCGAGTGTATCTGGCATTCATGATCTTGAGCGAATACTGGATGTGGCAGATCATTTCAATATCCCGGCTGTGGTTTGTATAAATAAATACGATATAAACGAGAAGAATTCCCTTATTATCGAGGAATATTGCAAAGACCGTGGAATTGAGGTTGTGGGTAAACTGCCTTATGACGATACACCAACCAAAGCTATGATTCAAGAGATGACTGTTATCGAGTATTCTGATGGTGAGTTTTCGAACAAGGTCAAAGATCTCTGGGAAAATGTCAGGGAAAAGCTTACATGATATATTCAAATGAGGAAATAAAAGACCGACTTATATCATACTTGGATTGTGTATTGGTCATGATGCCCTTTTTACCCAACATTCGGATGCACCAGTGACAACTATAGCGCTTAAAGATAGAATTAGTTGCACATAGTTCATTGTTCGCACTATATCCCGATTATTATCTTAGAAACAGATTCAATAGGAAGTGGAAAAGCTGAAATTGACAATCGTTTATGATAATGAAGCAGAAGAGGGCCTTATCAGTGGTTGGGGATTTTCCTGCTTTTCAACCTAACTTTGCCATCAATATCTGGGTTGTGTCTGATAACTTCTCGTTATGGTTGGTATTATGCAATAAATCATAATAGGATTTTTGTATAAAACGGTGTAATAAAATTCGCTTTTGACATATAATAATATACATTTTTACATAATATTTATCAATCGAAAACAAGAACTGGAAACAAATCAACACTACTATAATATGCCAAATGTATGGTGTAAGTCTATCCATGACATAAGCTAGAGGTTTGTATTGTTTCCATCATTGTAGGGATGTTGGGAGTACGGCAGGTAGAAGCGGAGGATGCCAAGCCACCAATATACATAATATATGATTATATCAGGACAAAAAACGATTTCAAAAAATGGTAGAATAAAAGAAACAATTATGTTTTCATTTCATAACTGCTTCTTTCGTTTGGAGGTAATGGAACATACCATTCTAACAGCTTCAAACTAAGCCATTCATCAACGATGTGCTTTGCTGGACCGTCATAATCTCTTACTGCTTTGATAATCTCTTTATCAAACAACTAAGAATCTTTATCGGAATTCTTATTATTAAGAATAACATAGATAATCTTTAACACAAAGCTTTTACAGACACATTTTATTAGTTTTCATCAAAACTGATAATGAGGAAAGCACCATGTTAAAAAGAACTCCTATCATCCTGCTCATCTCCATCCTGTTGCTTATATCAAACGTCCAGGCATCAGACAACAATACCGTGGAGTACCCAATAACCATCACTGATTCATCAGGTGCCACAATTACGATAGAAAAGGAACCGGGACGCATCGTATCCCTTATGCCAAGTATAACTGAGATACTATTCACGGTTGGTGCCGGAGACAAGATGGTTGGAGGTACAGAAGATGACAAATACCCACCAGAAGCCATCAACTTGACTAAAGTCGGGAGATACACTACGATTAATTATGAAACGGTCGTACAACTCGAACCTGATCTTGTCATACTCGATGAAGCGAATGGAGAGGACACGATCATACGCCTTGAAGACCTTAATATACAGACCGTAATGATCAATCCAAAAACAATGGACGAGATCATAGAAAGCATACTCCTTGTAGGGACGATCACGAACAATGAGGACAATGCACAGGAAATAGTAGATGGGATGAGACAAACTATCAGTGATATCACAGACAGTACCAAAGGAATAACTGATGAAGAAAGACCAAGGGTCCTGTACATAGTATGGGATGATCCCATCTATTCAGCTGGAAAAGATACATACCCAAGTGATCTAATCACCATGGCCGGAGGACAGAACATAATTGAAGCAAACGGGTGGCCTACCATCAACCTTGAAAGCGTCGTCAGTGCTGACCCGCAGATAATAATCTGTTCAGGAATGGGAGGATTGTCCTACCAGATCGCGAACAACACAAGGAACAACGATGCTCTTCAAACAGTATCTGCTATTAAGAACGACAGAGTATACCCTATAAAGGATCCGAACACCATCGAACTGTCCGGTCCGAGGATAGTCGAGGGCTTGGAAGTACTCCACTTATATATGGGAGATGACTGGGAGCAGAAGGATTACACTAGTTTGAATGACGCAAGCCAGCCGCAAGTAGATGCAGCAGCTGAAGGTCCTGAAGAGGGGGATCATGCGCAGGATGGCGGAAATGCAACTGCAAAGACACCTGGGTTCGGAGTATTGTTTGCCATCAGCATGATGATCCTTGGATATATGGGAAGCAGACGATCCTAAAGCATTAATCTACGGGGGAATGGATAAACATGCCAAAGTATAGTGGTTCCGTAAGAAGCGTAATTATTGCACTGGCAGTGATCCTGCTGATCGTAGTTGTCAGCAACACCGCAATTGGGACCACCAATATTTCACCGGTACTGACCGCTAAGATCATTTATATGGGCCTGCTTGAATGGGTCCAGGGGACAATATTATGGACCTTATCTCTGACGGGCATCCCTTTTGATGGTTCAGCATTTTTCAACAGCATCTCTCCTGATGTTACATGGACCGATGGTCAGGAAATGATCATTATGGGAATTCGCCTCCCGCGTGTGCTTCTTGCTGCACTCGTTGGAGCAGCACTTGCCACCGCAGGTTGTTCCATGCAGGGTCTTCTGAAGAACCCACTGGCAGACCCTTACATCATAGGAATGTCCTCCGGTGCAGCCCTTGGCGCAGCTATTGGTTTTACACTACTGTTGCCGATACAGCTCATATCTTTTATCTTTGCCACTATAACCATATTTGTAGTATATAACATATCAAAGGTCGGTGGAAAGGTCCCTGTTGACACACTTCTTCTTGCAGGTATAGCTATCAGTTTCTTCTTATCAGCACTAACATCCTTTTTCCTCTTCTTTTCGGAATCGCTTCATCAGATAATTTACTGGATGATGGGGGGATTCTGGAATGCGAGCTGGGATAAGGTAAAGATCACTCTGGTCATAGTGTTTACAGGTATATTATTATCATATAGGCACTCCTGGAACCTGAATGTGATGTTGCTGGGTGAAGAGCAGGCACAATCCCTGGGTGTAAATATTGAAAGTGTGAAAAAGCAAATACTGGTGATATCTGCATTGATTACCGCTGCAGCAGTATCCGTTAGTGGGATCATAGGATTTGTAGGGCTTATCATTCCCCACATCATGCGCAACATAATAGGACCTGATCACAGAGGCCTCCTGCCTGCCTCGACATTAATGGGAGCGATTTTTTTGGTGCTCTCTGACACATTTGCAAGGACATTTCCCAGCAAGATGCAGACGGTATTGGAGTCAAACGACATTATGTTGTTCCAGGTAATACTCGAAAGGATTGGATCCCTGCAAGGAGTGGATCTTCCAGTAGGCATAGTTACCGCTCTTTTTGGTGCTCCTTTCTTTATATATCTCCTAAGAAAAAGGAGGAAAAGCCTCTATGCTTGAAGTAAATGGTGTGATCGTAAGATATGGGAACCGTCAGATACTCAATCAGGTGGACCTCCATGCAGAAAATGGAAAATTTGTAGGGATCATTGGCCCGAACGGCTCAGGAAAGACCACACTGGTAAAGACGATCAACAATATCATAAAACCAAATGCTGGAAGCATAACGGTCGATGGACGAAGTATTGATACGATGAGCAGTATCGAGATTGCAAAGAATATAGCCATGGTCTCGCAGGTAATATCCATTAATTTCGAGTTTACCGTAGAAGACGTTGTCTTAATGGGTCGTACTCCATACATCAAAGGTGCTGAAACACATGAAGACATGGAAATTGTGCAGGATGCGATGAAAAAGACGAAAATACTTCATCTGAAGGATAGGTTCGTTACACAACTAAGTGGTGGGGAACTGCAAAAAGTGATCATTGCCCGTGCACTTGCGCAGAATCCAAAGATACTGCTTCTGGATGAACCAACCTCCCATCTGGACATCACCAACCAGATAGACATATTGAACCTTGTGAAAGATGCCTCCAGAAAGGGAATACTTGTCATAGCGGTCATGCACGACCTGAACCTTGCAGCATATTATTGTGACAAGATCTACCTTCTCAGGGATGGAGATGTGATATCCAGTGGAACCCCTGATGAAGTACTGACACCATCCAACATAAAGACCACATATAACATTGACGTGGAGGTTATCAACAACCAGATCACGAACTCTCTTTATGTTATACCCCGTCTGGAACCACTTGGTAAAAAAACCCAGCTTTCCCAGAGGGATATAATGTCCACATTCGCCTAATTAAAATTCTTTATCCTTAGCCTTGTATCAATAAATAACTATTTCCTGTAACCCATTCCTCATTTGTATCAATCACTATTGACATAACTAGTCATCACAATGATTTTCGAGGCTAAAGGGAAATTCTCTGAATTTTTAACTTCGTTTTCTCTTACAAAAGCCGAAAGAATCCAACCAATATCAAACTTAAAGTTTGGAAATAAGATATTTTTGGCTTTTTCCGTTCAATAATAATTTTAAGTTCGGCCTTTCGTTAGAAATGTTGATGCTAAAATTGTTCGAACGGGTGTGAAAACTATAGACATAGACATATATTCAAGAACCACAGCACATTCGCTCATACTTCATAGAAATACAATCAAAAGATCGTGGCAAGAGAAACTCATAAAACGATCATGCACTTTTGGCATTCTGCTTCATATTATGAAAAGTACTGTTAGAGAAAAGCATGTTTCTTACAATCAGCAGGGGCAATATCTACTGTTTTTTGAGTGTTAATGTTTGCCAATTAATGTATCCAACATTGATTCTATTTATGAGTGTTTCAGACAAACCATATATTAGCTAATCTAATGTATATTCTATTGGGGTTTTAAAATGTGGAGTTTTTCAAAAATAAACACCGAAAATCTGAAAGCTATCACTGATCTAGAAAGCAAATTAGGTATAACCTTAATTGCTTTTTCAGATGAGGAGATCGAGTATGCAGACTTAAATGAAGACGCTGCTAAAGAAGTAAAGGATCTGGAAAAGAAGCTGGGTCTTTCACTGGTAGCTCTTAAAGCATAATAAAATAGTGGATCGCAATATTTTGCACCCACTACCTTTTTTTCAATATCAATGATTCCTACGTTAAAGTAATGAAAATACCTTTACTCATTGAATACTTTTGAATTTTTCAATCTGTTGTATAGTTTATATTTTGATTAGCGTACTTTCAACATATAATTTTGTATATGTCCTATAATGATAACATCTGTAATCTAGATACAGAGCTTTATATGCCATTAAATTCCATGTTCATTAAGGGTGTCTAATGTAGCCCTTAAAGCATAATTAAATAGGGGGATTTTAAAATGTGGAGTTTTTCAAAAATAGAGACCGAAAATCTGAAAGCTATCGCTGATCTAGAAAGCAAATTGGGTATAACCTTAATTGCTTTTTCAGATGATGGAATCAAGTATGCAGACTTAAAGGAAGACGCTGCTAATGAAGTAAAGGATCTAGAAAAGAAGTTAGGTCTTTCACTGGTAGCTGTTAAAGCATAATAAAATAGTGGGGTTTTAAAATGTGGAGTTTTTCAAAAATAGAAAGCGAAAATCTGAAAGCTATCGCTGATCTAGAAAGCAAATTGGGTATAACCTTAATTGCTTTTTCAGATGATGGAATCAAGTATGCAGACTTAAAAGAAGATGCTGCTAATGAAGTAAAGGATCTAGAAAAGAAGCTGGGGCTTTCACTGGTAGCTGTTAAAGCATAATAAAATAGTGGATTGCAATATTTTGCACCCACTACCTTTTTTTTCAATATCAATTGTTTTTTTCAACCTGTTGTATAGTTTATATTTTGATTAGCGCACTTTCAACATATAATGTTGTATACAATAAAGATAACATATGTAACCCAAATGAGGGGATTTATATAGTATTAAATTCCATTTTCATTAGGGGTTTCTACTTTAAAGCGAAAGAATAAGAGGTATCACTATGGGGAGAAAGATATGGGTTATATGCATAATTATTTTGGGTATGATGATGGGAATGCCATCAATGGTGGGAGCCGCACCATCTGTCATCTGGGATGGAGAGGTTGAGCTACCGTCCGGTACGTTCGATTTTGTGCCTACCAACAACCAGTCTGCAAGTTATGGGATAAACAATTTCACAGACCTTGGAGCTCTTGTAGCTGCTAATCAAAGTGCCGGTTTTAGTATCAACATATCAGATGAATGGTATGCATCATTAGGATCGTTCTGGATCAATGGCATTAATGGAACTAACAATGAACCATGGACTCCTACCTCTAAATCATGGTCGATCTTGATCAATGATGTGCCAGCTTCTGAAGGACTCAATAAAAATACGCTGAAGAATGGGGATGTTGTCAGTTTCTGGTTCTGTCCAACGAATAGTACGACATTTGAACCTATCATCGATGAAGCAACATATGTCCTGAATATTACTCTGAAACCTACAACTGTCATCTGGGATGGCGAGGTTGAGCTACCATCAGGTACATTTGATTTTGTTCCTACCAACAATCAGTCTGCAAGTTATGGGATAAACAATTTCACCGATCTCGGAGCTCTTGTAGCTGCTAATCAAAGTGCTGGTTTTAGTATCAACATATCAGATGAATGGTATGCATCATTAGGATCGTTCTGGATCAATGGCATTAATGGAACTAACAATGAACCATGGACTCCTACCTCTAAATCATGGTCGATCTTGATCAATGATGTGCCAGCTTCTGAAGGACTCAGTAAAAATACGCTGAAGAATGGGGATGTTGTCAGTTTCTGGTTCTGCCCAACGAACAGTACAACATTTGAACCCATCATCGGTGAAGCAACATATGTCCTGAATATATCTGCAGTAATTGAAAGTAGTACTCGAGGTAGTAGTAGTGGTGGAAGCGGTGGTGGAACAGGTCATGCCACTATTGTGAAGCTTGTCGATGAAGAAGAACAAACAGTTGCTCCTGAAGAACCACAATCAGAAGAAGATGAAGGTCAAGTTGCACCTGATGAGGATGCGGATACAGATTCTGCAGAGCAGCCTGATACACCAGACGCTGAAACCGAAGAAGACAAAAATGACCTGCCCGGATTTGAAGGAATAGTTGCAGTATTCGGATTGTTGCTCTCATCCATCTTTATCATGAAAAGAAGGGTGTGATAAATCGCATACAAATATTGAGACCGTGTCGGAAAAGTGATGAAGACCATTTCCCGACACTCTCATATTGAAATTTGGACTATAGACATTTGGGGGGCTGTTGGATGAATAAAAAAAATAAAAACGTTTTCGCTTTTTTTTTGAGTGCAATGTTATTCATTTGTATCTTGTCGAGTATAGCATGCGCATCTGATTGGTCTCAGTTCCAGAAGGACAAAATTAACTCCGGAGTTACAAATGACGAAGCACCGATATCCGATCCGATGACTGGTGGTTCCCTGTCATGGGAAAGAAAATTATCATCTAACATCGATATTGCGCCCATAGTTGATGGAGACCTTGTATACGTGGCAACCGGTGACAACAAAGTGTATGCCATCAATAAAGAGACAGGAAACATTACATGGGAAAACTCTTCAAGTGGAAGTGGCTTCCTTCTTGCAAATATCGCTTACGGGAAGAACATGATCTTTGTTCCCACTAAAAATGGAAAAGTATATGCTTTTGATGCAAAGACAGGAGTTGAAATGTGGGATGTTAAAATATCCAGCAAACAACTGAATACGCCTGTTACATACGACAATAAACGGATATTTTTCGGGGATGCTGTCAGTGGTGGCACTGGCTCATCCACTGATGGAACATACTATTGCTTTGATGTGAAGGACGGTACTGAGCTATGGAGTCGTGACTCTACCAGTGGAGGAGGTTATTACTGGGCAGGCGCAGCTCTGAAAGGGGATTATCTTATTTACGGTGATGATAAATCACATCTGACTTCAGTTGAAAAAGATACGGGCAATACCATTGATGAAATAGATGTCTCTTCCGTTTTTGGTGTTGATGTAAAGGAGATCCGTTCCTCTATTGTTTGGAACAGTGAAAAGTTATATTTCACATCAAAAGGTGGATATTGTTTTGTCCTTGGATTCAATCATAGCAGTGGCAAGTTTGACACCATGGATAGTTACAACACGTATATAGGTCCCAGTGTATCCACACCGGCAATCTACAATGGAAAGGTCTATGTCGGAAGTGCTGGAGCTTTATCCTGTTTAAATGCATCCGATTTAACTGATATCTGGACTTTTGCAGTATCTGGTGATGTAATGTCCTCTCCTGCTGTATCGGAACGTTATGATACAGGAAATGGCAACGTTTACATCTATTTCACAACAAACGATGCACATGGAATGGTATATTGCCTTAAAGATTACAATGGGAATATTAATCCCGTAGAACAATGGTCATATGGGGAACCGGGAAAAACAGACTGGTCTCTTGCAGGTGTCGCGATATCTGATGGATGGATATATTATGGTACTGACACGAATTATTTGTTTGGCTTAACAAACAAAAAAACTGTTATTGATAGTGGCGGCAGGAGAGGGGGTGGGGGTAGCGGTAGCGGTAGCAGTGGTTCAGCAAACATCTTATTTAGTACTGGAGAAGCGCCTGAGAATATCATTGCATTCGAAACAAGTATAAGTTACATGGCATTTGGTCATAAAACAACGTATGAGTTCTATAATCCAGATAACTATATCACCTCAATATCATTTGACGCGAAGCAGAATTGCGGGAAACAAGCTGCCGTTGTTGAGATATTGAATTCCAATTCTACGTACGGAACATCAATAGAGAAACAGGTCTATAAGTACCTAAACATCTGGATCGGCAAATCTGGATTTGCAAACCCTGTACGCATGGATAATATAACTGTAGAATTCAAAGTTCTTAAATCAGAAATCAACGAAAGTACTGTAAACAGATCCACGATCACTTTGAACAGGTTCTATGATGATAAATGGAACTCTCTAAACACAGAGGAACTCGAGGACAGGGAGGATAATGATACCATCTATTTCAGAGCAGAAACCACTGGTATTTCACCATTTAAGATCACAGCTGAAGCGACTCTGGAAGTGGAGGATGGAAATCAAAAACAATAAGATAAGGACGGTTTGTTTCTACAGATCTTTGTAGATGTGGACTGAAAAGTTATCAATATTTTTGTGGATTCAAATTTGAGGCAAGTGAGGGTCAAACGATTCTGTATCAGGGATGAATGTAAAATGAACAAAAAAAGAATATCTGATAAAACATTCGTACTTTTTTTCATTTTTATATTTTTAACCTCAATGTCGATAGTTGCCACATCATCCGATTGGTCACAGTTTCAGTCTGACTGGGAACATACCGCATTAACACAGAATCCTGCAGTCAAGGATAATCCGGAAACAGCCTGGAGTGTGACCACCTCTATGTATGAAGAGAATGGTATCAACGCCCCACCTATAATTGCAGACGATCTTGTGTATATCTATACAACGAATGGTTCCATCTGGGCATTTGACAAGAACAATGGGGATCTGGTCTGGAGAAATAAAACCACTGGGGGAACTGCACTTCAATCATCGACACCAGCTTATGGCAATGGAAAGATCTTTGTTGCCAGCAATAGTGGTGACTTGTTTGCATTCGATGGATTAACAGGTGAAAAGCTTTGGAATGAGCATGTGACTGACAGCAATTTTGAATGTCCTATAACCTATTTCGATCACATGATATATATCGGAGATGGACTAAAGGACGGAGTTGCTACAAAATATTACTATTGCTACGATGAGAACGGACAACAGCTCTGGAAATATGCTAATGAGCGATCTGCAGGATTCTTGTGGAATGGTGCATGTGTTATAGGGGATTTCATTGTATATCCAACGCACGAAGGTAAGTTGGTAAGCCTCGATAAAGAAAACGGAGACCTTGTAGATGAGATCGATATCTCTTCTGAAGTTCTCGATTTTGCAAAGGATGATCCTGGAATGTTCCGTTCATCTGTAACATATAACGATGGATTCGTATATACTACCTCAGAAAGGGGACAGTCTTTAGGGTATGTATGGAAGATCGGATATGATAATGGAAAGTTCATCAATAATGGTTGGTCTACTCAGAATGGGTTCAGTACATCAACACCTGCTATCCACGATGGGAAAATCTATGTCGGACAGGGGGAACATGGTTACACAGGTAATCTCACCTGTTTGGACGATTCAACCGGAAATATTTTGTGGTCTTATTTTGTTGATGCGGGTGTGAAGTCGTCTCCAGTCCTTGCAGTGGATGGAGATATGACGTACATTTATTTTACAGGGGCAAAAAGTAATGGTTCTCTTTATTGCCTGAAAGAAGATGGTTCTCTTGCCTGGGAATATAATCCACCGGATGATGGATACATATTACAAGGTGCCGCAATATCTGATGGAAAAATTTACTTTGGAACGGATAGTGGATACCTCTATTGCATTCAGGAGTCAATCCCAAAAGAGTGGGAGCAGTTCCATAAGGATGCTCAAAATACTGGATATTCCCCATCTGATGCCCCGAATACGAACAACATATTATGGGCCAGCGGAGATATAGGGGCAGTAAAAGGTTCATCACCTGTTATCGCTGACGCGAAGGTTTACGTAAACTGTGGAGACTACGTTAAATCTTTGGACCAGTATACCGGTGAGTTCCTGACAAATCACAGTAGAGGTAGCACCAAATATAATTCAATAGCTTCTCCTGCCTACCACAACGGCAGTGTGTGGTGTGGCTTGCCTGATTCGGTTAATAGCGGTACAACAGTGGCAGATGGGAAACTATTCGAAGGTGAGTGGGACGGTCACTATTACTGCTTCGATGAAGTGACCGGAGAGGAGTTATGGAATTTTAGTGCTAATGAGAATGTACAGGCGACACCTGCTTATGAGGAAGACAGGGTTTATATCACAAGCTGGGAATATGGGCAGACCTATGCAGGGTCTGTCTACTGCGTTGATTCAAATACAGGAAACCTGATCTGGAATCAGAGTGAAATTGTGTATAACTGCTGTGGTTCTCCAACGATCTATGGCAATATTGTTTATGTGACTACCTACAATTTCTATGGCGAAGGCGAGATCTACGCACTGAACAAAAACAATGGTTCCATTTTATGGAAAAGGTCGATACATCGGACAGATTCAACACCAACGGTGGCTTATGGCAACGTCTATGTTTCCGGAGGAATTTATGGATACACTGATCTACAGACATACTGTTTCGATGCAACAACCGGAGATCTCAAATGGAACACGACTCCCGGTGATGGGATTGGGGGATGGCTCTGTTCGGTTGCCGTTGCAGATGAAAAAGTATTTGTAGGCACCGCTCTTGAGACAGAAGATGATTATACCGGACTTAATGGAACATGTGCCTTGGACGCATTTACCGGGGAATTGATATGGAATTCGAAATACGGAGGATCCTCTCCAGCCGTTTCGGATGGAATGGTATTTACCATTGCGGATGGCAGAGTCTATGCTTTTGGTGATGTACTAGCTAGAGATGAATCAACTAATGAGGAATCACCCGGTTTTGGATCATTCGTTGCAGCATCAGGATTGTTGATTTCAGCCATTTATATGATGAGAAGAAAAAGGAAAGACTGAATTGTTCTGTAGAAATTTTTGATTCCATCAAACATGTTAACATTCATAATGCTATAATTTAATCACAAGACCCTTGGCTTCGCTATAGAACGCAACAATGACATCATAGTGAGGGCACCACAGGATTGTCCGATTGATGTAATTGATGATTTCTTTGAATGAAAGAAGTTCTGGATATATCAGAATATGGTAGAAAAGTGCCTGATAGAAGATGAAATGCTATCTAATAAATAGGGTATTGTGATGTATTTCTGGAGCAAAACTAGTAAGAAATGCCAGTTTAAACAGCTTGTTTTTTCACATCATCTTTCGGTTTGGTAGGCATGTATATAGATAAATTTTATCATCAATAATCGAATCTTTGCTTGAAACTTTTTATGTTGCCTATTAATCCAAGCAAGTTTAGATGCCACTGCCAAACACACAGTTTAATCAGAATATGATGAGTGACAATCCATAACTCTTAATGCCTATGTTAGAAATTATAGAAAAGTGGTTAATGATAGGCAGTGATAATATTCAAAAAATGGAATGATTATTTCTATAGATCTTCATCGATTTTTTTGTGTTGGTTTGGTAAACAAAAATACTTTTATTTACCGTTCACCTAGTAGCAAGTATCAAATCTGATTACTCAAGAAGCAATCAGATATTCTTAATAAGGCAGATTTATGAAGTGTGTTGGACCCAAGAACTTGCTCCCCCCGACGGCTTGCCATACATATTTTCAAGCTATTTTTGTTATCATTGTTAGAATTGTAAAGGGTAGATTCCTTGGAACTTATAGAAAATAAGGGAATGGTTGACTAACCATTTCGTAATTCAACTATTAATAGACCTTGCATCGGATTTTCATATCTGAAGGCATTATACATATCAATCACTTTCGTGAAATCAATAACAATTTCTGCATACTATCTCATATCTATTTGCATTGGATGCCGTTTCTTCAATATATTCGAAACATTTTTCACAGAATGCTAATATATTCTATGTCAATGACAGCTGCGAATAAATATCCCCCTGCTGATCGCACCTCATTCAAATGTGATTTGATGGGTTTTAGAGAAGCACACAGCCTTGCTAAAACACTTGTTAAAAAAATAAAAGATTCTGGATATTTGCCTGACATCATAATTGCGATAGGCAGAGGTGGGTATGTACCTGCTAGATTCGTATGCGATTTTCTTCTTTTTGATGACCTGACAACAATAAAGATTGAACACTACAAAAGGGCAGCAGACATTCAAGAGACGGCAAAGCTCAAGTTTCCCCTCTCTGTTGATATTCATGGTAAAAATATCCTTGTTGTGGATGATGTTACAGATACGGGTAAAACGCTAAGTCTTGCCGTAGAATACCTGAAATGCCTTAAACCGGCAGAGATCAAAACGGCAGTCCTACAGCATAAAATATGTTCGGATTTCGTGCCGGATTATTATGCCAAAAAGATAGTTAAATGGCGATGGATCGTTTACCCATGGGCTGCTTACGAAGATCTCGTAGGGTTTACGGAAAAAATAATTGCTGACAGAACTTTAACCCCCAAGCAAATTTGTAACGAGTTTGATGCCTCCTACAGTATAACTATAAAACAATCGGATCTGATAGAAATACTTGAAGACCTGAATGAGAGGGGATGTATGGAGTGCATTGATGATAAAGAGAATATATTATGGAGAAAAGCCAACTTTTCGAAGTAAATCGTGGATAAATACAGTAGTTCGCGAATTTCAGTTTAAACTCACATAAAAGACATCATACTATACATTTATACGTGGTATAATTTCCTCCGCATGTATTTACAATTGCAAAAGAAAGCCTCTTCTGCTCGATTTATATTAAATTCTACTGAATGCGCCAAAAATGCACTACAACCTTTTTGAGCGATGAAGTTTGCCTACTAATATATCTAATATTAATTATATATATGAGCATTTCAGAGAAAACATATATTAACTAATCGAATGTACATTCTATTGGGGGTTTTAAATATGTGGAGTTATTCAAAGATCGACACCGAAAATCTGAAAGCTATCACTGATCTAGAAAGCAAATTAGGTATAACGTTAATTGCTTTTTCAGATGAGGTGATCAAGTATGTAGACTTAAATGAAGACGCTGCTAAAGAAGTAGAGAATCTTGAAAAGAAACTGGGTCTTTCACTGCTAGCTCTTAAAGCATAATAAAATAGTGGATTGCAATATTTTGCACCCACTACTTTTTTTCAATATCAATGCTTCCTATGTTAAAGAATTACGCTTTTAAAACGAAAAGCTAATTTGATGACCTCTATCTGATAGAGTATTAGTTTCTCTTTTACATCAAGTTAGTAAACTCAGTTAACCGGTTATGTATTAATAAAAACTTAATTATTATCACTTAGTATGAAGAATAGTAATATTAATATAACTAGTGGATAATAGGAAATTTAATGAATACAAAGGAGATCATTGCTGGCTACTGGGACCACAGGAGCAGTTCTTACAAGAACGGGGTGAATGGGTTTGATGAAGAGGAACGATCCCTCTGGAGAACGATCCTCTGCAACCATACAGGTGATAGGACAGGATTGAAGATTCTGGACATCGGGACAGGGGGAGGTTTTCTCGCATTGCTGTTTGCAGAGATGGGACATGAGGTGACAGCCATAGATATCTCAAGATCCATGCTGGAGAAGGCAGGTCAGAATGCAAAGTCACTGGGGCTGGATATCAATCTTTGCCATGGGGATGCAGAGGATCTGCCGTTTGAGGATGATCATTTTGACATCGTTGTGAGCAAATACCTTCTCTGGACACTCCCACATCCCGACAGGACTGTGCAGGAATGGAAACGGGTATTAAAGACAAATGGCAGGATACTTGCCATCGATGGGAATTGGTTTGATTCCCGATTAGATAAACGTATCAAACGCGGTTTTTCCAGGATTATGACACTGCTCGTTGAAAAAGGATATTATTGCCATCTATTCCAGCGATGTTACGGACCTATCCGCAGGCATCTTCCACTGTACCAGGACATAAATCCTCACAACATTTCTGCTCTCTTTGACAGAGCAGGTTTCACGAGCACGACCATAGACCCTCTGAGGGAGGTCCACAAGTATCAAAAGAGTCAGTTGCCACTTTCAAGAAAGTTCATCTATACCAGTTCCGTATTCCTTATTAGGGGGGTAAAAGAGAGTAGATGAACTCTGCATAATTAATGAAGTTACTGCCTTTCAGGTGCAGACGCTGATGATCTGACTGCGAACACAACGGTATTGTTAACCGGGGGTAGAGGGTGGGTTCTGCAGCATTCCTTAAACTCATCGGCTAATTTCGCAGGAAGGTCAACAAGGATGCTCCTGTCCAGTAATCTCCTGAGCCCCTTTTCATAGATCCTGCAGGATATCTTTGTCCCTGCTGGCAGTGCCTTTGCCAGCTGCTCGACGATCTCTTTTTTAGGTTGGGCCTGAGCAGCTATCATGATAAGGTCCACCCTGTCATTTAAAGGCAATTTGAAATGGTTGCCATGGATAATCTTGATGGCATTGGAAAGTCCCAGTTTATCCACCACTTTTCTTGAAAGTTCAACCCTCTGCTCATCCTGTTCGATACCGATTCCCTTCAATCCGTGCTGATGGCACATGAGTATCAGGGTCAAAGGCAAGGGTCCACTTCCAAGGAACACGACCGTATCATTGGCTTTAAGTCCAGCTCCTTGATATTCAGTTCGTACCAGTTGACAATAATTCGGATAAAATGAATAATGTTTCAGTATTTCCCATGGTTCATTGCTTGTGAGCATGGCATTTGCACGTTCGGTCTCAAGTCTCATGGTATGAAGATATCTAAACCTTGTAATAGCATCAAGTACCTGATCGAACCCATATCCATTGAGGATGGCTTCTGCAGCTTCATCGTCCATGGGCAGTGTGATCAGGTCATCCAATCTCTGATAAACGTTTTTAAGATGATCCGAAGTATCCTGAAGTATCTCTTCATCTTCAAGATCCTTGATGGACGAATAGATTTTTAGTATCTCTTCGATTATTGATTCTGATGAATAGGCTGTGATGCTACACACCTCCATATATTAACATGTTAGGGGAGGATATAAAGTATTTAATGGTGATTGTAGCTGTGCAGGAACTTCCGGACCTCCTCATGCGTATGCTCGTGGAGATGGAGATGGATGTGTCCACTGCCGCTTTCTATCGTCCTGGTGAGAAACTCTACAGCCTCATCGATCGACATGGGCAGGGTATCGCAGTCGTACCCGAAACATGTCAGTACCTTGAACATCTTGAATACGTCTGGTGCTTCTAGATGAGTCATTTTCAGAAGTTCTGAATTGGAGAATATCTCCCGCGGGTTTCCCTCACCGACAATCTTTCTGTTCAGCACATAGACGCGGTCTGAGAGGAGCGGGAGGGCGTTCACATCGTGCATGGCGATCACCGTGGTGATCCCGTCCTTATTCAAGTCATTGATTACCTGTATCAGGTCTGCCCTGCTCTTTGGATCAAGGTTGGCTGTTGGTTCGTCCAGAATCAGTATCCGTGGTTCCATGGACAGTACAGCCGCTAGTGCTGCTCTTTTCTTCTGTCCATAGCTCAGGTTGTGCGGAACCCTGTCCTCAAATCCCTCAAGTCCTACACGGGACAGAGCTTTTTTCACTCGATTCTTCACTTCCTCTTCATCCAGTCCCATGTTGATGGGACCGAATGCCACATCATCGAAGATGGTAGGCATGAACAGCTGGTCGTCAGGATCCTGGAACACGATTCCCACCTCTTTAATCCTCTCTTCGACTTTCATATCGCCTAGATTTTTTCCAAAGATCATGACCGTGTTGTCCTGGCTCTTGAGAGTACCGTTGAGGTGAAGGAAAAGGGTGGTCTTTCCGGCACCATTGGGTCCGACTATCACTATCTTTTCCCCTTCATTTATGGTGATGTCAATGTCTTCCAGTGCAGGGGTACCGTCAGGGTATGAATATGTAAGTTCTTTTACGCGAATCGCTTCTTTCATTATAACACCAGGTGGTAGGTATGCATGAGGAGTGCAATGAGGATCATAGACAAGGCTATTGCATAGTCTTTTGTCCGTAGTTCGAAGTTCACTATTGTCCTAGGGTTACCAGTGTAGCCTTTGGATATCATTGAGTGGTAAACACGCTGTGCCCTGTCATAGCTTTTTATTATCAGCATCCCTATCATGTTGCCGAGAACGGATAGTCCATACCTGTTCGCTTTAAGTTTGAATCCTTTTGATTCCATGGCTTTCCACATTCTCTGGAACTCATCTATTATCACGAATATGTATCTGTAAGTGAACATCAACATTTGTATGAGCGTTCCGGGCACCTTGAGCATATAGAGTGCCTTGATCGTGATGTCAAAACGTGTGGTCCCAAGCATTATAAGTGCAAGTGTAACAGCTGAAAGTGCCCTTATTATAACCAGGAAGGAGTACTGGAATCCTTCCAGTGTGATCGTTATGCTGTGATACTGTGCGATGGCCTGTCCGTCAACGGAAAGTGGCATGATAATAAGTAGGGGGAACAGGAACAGGAAAACAACTTTCAGTCGATGTATTACAAATGCTTTTGGAAGTTTTGCTATAATGTATATCAGGCTGGCTATCCCCAGGCCAACAAGGGCTTTTGTAATTGTGTCCAAAAAAACAAAGGAGAATATCATTACCATGAACGTAATGATCTTAGCACGCGGGTCGAAATTATGTATTGGTGAATCAATTGAAGCATACTTGTCTATTTCGGGGTAGTCCAATGTGTTATTCTCCTGTATCGTTTTTTAGTAGTTGTTCTTTATTTCGTTTTGCGCGCTGACAGGTACATTCCAAAACCAGCAAGCCCTACAAGGTACCCAAATCCTGCTACTATTCTTGCTGAGAGTGGGAGTTCAGCTTCTTCGCTGGAGCCTTCAGAACCTGCCACATTGAAAGTGATCTCTTTCTGGTGTCCGCTTTGGGAAACTACTACTCTGTATTCGACGACACCAAGTTTTGGTTCGAAGTAGTATAGTCCTTCCTCATCGGTCACATCTGTGATATAAAGCTCTTCCTCACTGTTCTTTATGGCATAAATGTTGATGTCGGCATTTGGTATGGGGTCTCCGCCTCCATACCATGATCTTATTTGTACCTCAGTGACCTGCTCCTGTGCATAGACGCGGTGTGCGGATGCAGCAGGTGCAATTGCTGTTAAAAGAACACAGGCAAATGCCAGTGCCCATATTATCTTATAATTGGTCATTTTTTATTTCTCCTTGTTGATGGGTAGCAGTTCAGGCCTGACCTTCAGAAGGAATGTGACTACAGATCCTGTCAATATTCCTTCGATTATCATTATCGGTATGTTGGCAGCAGCAGCCGCATAGGCAACCTCTGTGAATTCCTCTCCTGTGGATATGAGCACGATAGCAAGCATTATTGCAGAGAGCATTGTTGCCATTGAACCGCAAATTATTCCAAGTATGGAGGGGTTGATCCCTGTTGAATACCCTTTTTTGAATATCCCGTAGACGATCAGTGCAGGTATGCCCATATTGATAACGTTGATGCCAATACTTGTTATGCCTCCATGCTGGAACAATAGCGCTTGAAGGACAAGACCAATGAAGATTGCAGGGTATGCGAGGGTTCCAAGGACCACTCCAAGAAGTCCGTTGAGGACAAGGTGGACACTGGTGGGCCCAATTGATACATGTATCAGAGATGCCACAAAGAAAGCTCCTGTCATGACAGAGATCTTTGGTATCTCCTCGGCGATGTCTACATCCTTTTTGCCCCACCAGAGGGTTGCAAGGAGCAGAAGGACCGTTATTGCCCAACCTGCAGTTATCACTGCGGGGGATAATACGCCGTCAGATATGTGCATACTTGTTTTCTCCTTTGTAATATTTGTTATGACGAGTTTTGCGTTTTATCTAATTTAATGTGGATGACTGATAATCAAGTATAAAAAAAGATTGAGGGGGAAGTCATCCCCATGATTCATTTTACAATTTTCTTCCTGCGATGAACAATGCTGCAAGAAGTCCGACAACTGCGAACACAGATTCAAATCCGGGTGTGGATGGTGTAGCTTCTGTTTCAGCTTCAGGTTCTTCGGCAACTGCAACTTCTATCTCTTCTGCAGGGAATTCCTCAAGAACCGGAATTATGAACACTCCTCTTACAGGCTGTCCTTCTTCAGGTTCCATGGTAGCACCAACGAACCAGATGCCAGGTTCATCGAGAGTGTACATGAACTCTCCGTCAGCATTGGATTTTGTGAGCCTTGTGAATACCATTGGTGCATCATATGGGTAAAGTTCCTCTGCCTGCTCTACGATCTCAATCCCTGCTTCAAGGTCGTGGTATATCTCGACCTCAACATCAGCGCCTGCCAGTGGTTCGCCATTGTAAAGTGCTTTTCCTGCAAAGACAAATCCTTCCTCCATGCCATACGGGCGCATGTATGGTATGATCTCTGTCTGCTGGTCAACCATTGAATCCCAGCCGAACCACATTTCTTCTCCACAGTGGACGACCGCTTTGGTGTAATCGATCATGTCTTCATCGGCATCTTCATACTTGACTGATACAACAGTGTCACCGTACTGGTCGACTGTGAATGATGCTTTGTATGAGAGGAAAGTTCCCATGTTACCGTCTTCATCCATGCTGTCCAACATGACCTCTTCCGGAATGAGAACTTCGACTGTGCCGTCAGGTTTTGTTACTTTGATCTCGGGCACGCTGGACATGTCAAATGATATATGCTCATAAGGGTGCCCCCACATTGTGTAGATGGTCTTTGTATCTCCAAGTTCTGCAATATAATCTTCCGGAGTGACATCCCATACACTATCTTCACTGTCACTTGGGAATATCATCGTAAAATGTGCACTTGAAAGGCCGGTAAGGCAGATCAGTGCAATAATTAATCCGATAATCATTGTTTTCTTCATGTTTCATCCTCTTTTCGTAAGAATACCACGCATGTTATACACATGAAGTAACACGAACTTTAAATAAGTTATGATTATTTGCCCAATATTTACGAGGATATCAAATTAGCTCATAAATCCTTCCATCTAATTTCAGCAGTTCACTAATAATTAAACCCTCCCATAATAATCCACATTTATCTACAACATTCAACTGTTATCATCGGTTTTAGCTTCCGTCTCACCCATTCCACAACAAAATGGATGAATATATCAAATCTGAACAAGTCACTTTCGATAGTATGAGGACCTCTTTTATCAATTGTAAAATGTTTTCTTTGAAGTGTAACCCACACGTTTTTAAGAAGAAATGAAACCAAAGCATAGAAATATCGAATTGTAGAGGCTTTCTTTTGCGATTGGAAATACATGCGGAGGGAACTTTACCACATATAAATGTATCGCATGATGTCGTTTATATGAGTTTAAACTGAAATTAGCGAACTGCTGAATTTGATAATCTCGATATTAAGGATAGCTTCGAGATAATCTTCAGCTTTCCGCGACAGCATGATCGATATCCTGTTTCACTCTTTGCACATGGTGTTCCGTTCTGTTACGACAAGCCCCCACTTCCTTCTCTGTAAGGGGGTATGTCACCCTGCACGAATAGACCGAATTACTATCCAATGGTTTGCTTACCATCGGACAGCAGGAGCTGTTTTGGGGATCACAAACGGATCTGATATAACCTCTGTGTTCCATCAACTGCAATAAAAATACCAGCTCCCCCTAGGTTATTCCCAGTTTACAGGCTATCCGGCCAAAGGTCGTGTTCCCCTGTGATACGAGGTCCAGTATCTTCCTTGAGATGGTTGGGAATCCGATTATTATGGACGAACTCCTTTTCGATCTTCATTTTCGAAACTGTGCTACTCACAGCATAGCTTTCTTCCTTTCTCGGTAAGGCGATATGTTCTTCCTATTCCAAGATTCGTTCCCGGACAGGCGGACCCCATGCCACAACCTGCGCAACTGGTTGTGTCAGGAGGCGGGCTCATGCAGGAGATCTCTATATCACCCTTACGTTCCATGGTTTCAAGAAGGTCCTTCAACTCTTTCGGGCCCAGGTTAAGCCTTCGGGAAAGTTCCCTGAAGGTTATGTTGTCCTGAGACAGAGTCGTTGCGACCTCCTTTAGCATGTATCGGTAGCCTATCATCATCTGCTCACCTTAAACTTTTGTCATCTCTGTGGTGAACCTGTCCTTCCAGTAGAAGTACCCGATAAGGGACAGGAGCCCGAGATAGATGCCAGGTCTCATGCTGTCAATAATGCGCCATCCTTCGTAGTCCTCGCTCTTTACCGCGTAGAACATAAGGAGGTCTGCCCCCATGACCAGGAGGTAGACTGCCATGAACACCAGTGACATCAGGATGCCGACATAGACGTAGGATACGCCCATGTGCACCCCTGCACTCAGCTCTTTGACCGCGTACAGGAACACAGCTCCGATCACGACAAAGCAGAAACCTCCGAAGAAATCCCCTGGGATCAGCAACGATTCAGCCAGACCGGTCTCGATCCCGAATCCTTCCAGCATCTTCAGGATACCGAATACTACATAGAGTATTCCTGCCACCATTGCAAAGATCATTTTATTTGTATTTGCCATTAATATCACCTCAATTCAAGTTCATAATCCCCATCCTATGGCTGTACCTATGCGGTAGATCAGGAACGCAGCGATCCATGCCAGTGCTGTCCCATAGACCATCATAAAGAGCGTCCATTTCCAGCTACCGGTTTCCTTCTTTACCACACCAACACATGCAATGCATGGCACGTACAGGAGTGTGAATACCATCAGTCCAAGGGCTGTCAGTGGAGTCATAGCTCCTGCTGTTAATATTTCAGCAAGGGCATCTTCGTCCTCCCCGGTGCCGTACAGCACTCCCATGGAACCTATCACGATCTCCTTGGCAATGAATCCAAAGACCAGGGCTACTGCTACTTTCCAGTCAAACCCGAGAGGTGCGACAAGAGGCTCAATTATGTGTCCCAATACACCTATAAGGGAGTCTTCTGTTCCGAGGATCTCCTCGGACGCGAACGCTGCATCCACTCCCGGAGCCGGGATGGCTGACAGCAACCACACAAAGACAACACCAGCCAGGATGATAGTACCTGCCTTTTTCAGGTATATGGAACCTTTTTCCCACATGTGTATCGCGCTTGCTTTAAGCGTAGGGAGCCTGTATGGCGGCAGTTCCATGATAAAGGGAGATGGTTTGCCTTTTACTACTGTGCCGCGTATCAATTTTGCAGAGAGTATGGCAACGATGATACCAAGTATGTATATTCCAAATATTACAGTGCCAGCATTTCTTCCAAAGAACGCTCCTGCCAGCATGAGATATACCGGCAATCGTGCACCGCAGGAAATGAATGGATTCACAAGAATTGTCACCAGTCTCTCCTTTTCATCCTCGATGGTCCGGGTAGCCATGATCGCAGGCACATTACAGCCGAACCCCATCAACAGTGGAATGAACGATCCTCCATTCAGACCGATCTTGTACATGAGCTTATCCATGACGAACGCGGCTCGTGCCATATATCCAGAATCTTCCAGCAACGATATCATTAGGAACAATAGCAGGATATTTGGGAGGAATATCATGACAGAACCTACACCGGCGATGATACCATCGCCCAGCAGGGAGCCAAGCACGGGATTTGTTATGCTCTGTGCAACCACTCCAGCCAGCCAGCCAAAGAACATATCAACGAATTCCATGAGCGGGGTTGCGACCGTGAATGTCACCTCGAACGCTGCCCACATCATGGCTAAGAATATAGGTATTCCAAGATACTTGTTGGTGACCGCCCTGTCGATCATATCCGAGAATGTCACCTCGTTGACACACTTGACGCAGATCTGTGGAAGCACCGTATTGATGGTCTCGTATCGTTTTTCTGCCATGGCTGCTTCATAATCGTCCTTTTTGATCGTGCTGAGCACACTGTTGACCTGGGTAGCCACTGAACTTCCCTCAATCTTTTCCAAGATGTTCTCATCGCCGTCCAGCAACTTCACGCTCAACCATCGCACCGGATACTTGCCTGACAGTGCGCTGTCTTTACCAACAATTCCTTCCAGCTCGATGATCTTTTTCTCGATATCATCACCATAGCTTACCTCGTGTTCGTGGTGTTCACCCTTGTCAACTTCCCTGACGACCTCTTCCAGTAAAGCGTCGATCCCTTCTGCCCTGTTAGCAACTGTCTTTACAACAGGGATCTCCAGGAAATCTTCCATCTTTCGTGTGTCTATTTTATCTCCCCTGGACTCTGCAAGGTCCCACATATTGAGGGCTATGACCACCTTGGAACCAAGTTCCATCAACTGTGTGGTGAGATACAGGTTCCTCTCAAGGTTCGTGGCATCCACGATCTGTACCACCACATCCGGTATCTCTTCCACCACATAGTCCCGTGCCACGACCTCGTCAAGTGAGTATGCCGTGAGACTGTATGTCCCAGGAAGGTCCACAACCTCGATCTCCGTATCCTTGTACGTCCTCTTTCCGGTCTTTTTCTCCACCGTCACCCCTGGCCAGTTCCCCACATGCTGTCTTGCACCTGTGATGGCATTGAACAAGGTGGTCTTTCCAACATTGGGATTACCTGCCAGGGCGATGGTTATTTTTTTCTTTTCCATATCTACCCGCTCCTGATTTCCAACTTCATTTAACAATCTGATACCATTATCTTTGTAGCCAGACCTTTGCCTAGGGCGTATTTGATGCCGTTCACAACGACAACCAAGGCACCCCGCTCAGACCTGTGGACCGTGACAAGACTGCCCTCGCAAAACCCCATCTCGACCAGACGTCGTTTTAGGCCCTGACCCGCGTTGATAGAAACAACTTTTCCCTCTTTTCCTTCAGGCATCATGGTCAGAGGTAGAACATGAGGCATGGCAGTTCACGCTCCCAGAGGCTGGACCACGATAAGTTCAGCTTCGGCTTTTCTCAGGGATAGGTTGTAGCCTTTGACAAGGAACTCCAGAGGATCTCCCATAGGGGCTTTCCTTATCACCTCGATCTCGGCTCCCGGCACCATTCCCATGTCAAGGATCCTTCTTCTGGCAGAGCCTCTGCCAGTTATCTGTATTACTTTTGCTTTGCTGCCCGGTTCGAGCAGGTTAAGCGTAGTTTCGGTCATTTAGATCAAACTCCTTTTTTTGTTAATACAATACAATGTTTGTATGCCAAAAAGGTATAGGCATATATAAAAGTTTCGAGGGCCCCACACATCTGGTAGGGATGTGTGCAGATCAGCCATGGATCTGTATTTTTGTATTCCAGCAGCAGACCAACGCTATGTTTATATACGACCGCCACCAAGTTCCAAACATATTTTGGCAAACCAAAACAGGTTGATCAGGTATGGCGACAGAAAGAACTGAAGATTATTTGAAAATGCTGGATTCAATTATAAAGAAAAAAGGGTATGCAAGGGTGAAGGACGTTTCTGAGATCATGGGACTGAACCCCTCCAGTGTCACAGGGATGTTCAAGAAACTGAACAGGGAAGGTTACATCAATTACGAAAAATACGGTGCCGTCACCCTGACCCCCAAAGGAGAGGAGATCGCCAAGGCAACCGAGGATAAATACGATGTCCTGCAGGAATTCCTCCAGATACTGGGAGTAGATGCCAAAACAGCCGATGAGGACGCATGCAGGATAGAGCACGGTCTCACCCACGAGACCCTGGACGTGTTCACGAAGTTCGTTGAGTTCATCAATAAGAAAGAGGAGTTGCCGCTGTGGTTAGAGCATTTCAGGTATTTCTATAATACCGGGGAATACGTTGAATGCACTCCTGCAACACAGGATGGCTGTCCTGTGCATGGGAAAAAGAAGACCAGCGAATGAACGGGATGGCGCTGCTGGACACAAACCTTGCTACTGTTGATGGAATTGTTATATGTTTGGCAAATTATTACCCATTGCTAGGGTGGGATGGGCACCAGAAAGATTCAGACCATAATATACTTATGGTCTTTCGTACTTCCTGGCCCATAGCTCACAGGGATCATCCCGATGTCCCATTACCACTTTCAAGCACGTAGATAACTCTTCCGTCCGCAAGCTGATATGCTGTACCCAGTGCCTCGCCGCTACCGCCACCAATCACATCCGTCATGTTCATGACCTCGATCTCCTGCCCATCCTTGACTATGATCTTCATATCCGGCTCACCCGGATTCTTCACAATGGTAATGTCCTCAGTAGGACTTAGTAGCTCAGGAAGCTGGTATGACATCACCAGAGCCACCAGTAATGCCACCGAGAACACCATTGCCACATCGAACAGGTTCGCAACACCTGTCAGAGGGTTCTGGTCTTCTTCCTCATAGAGGATACCGGTCCTGTGATATCGTTTTCCCCTCATTGATCAGCCCCATGGAATCCACAAGATAATCTATATCTGCCATATCCTGCCAGTACCATCTCTTCCTGACCAATGTAAGTACTACCCCACGATACCTGCAAAAAGGCCAAGCACTGTTGTGGCAAAGGCGATCGTAAGATTGTTGGCAAGCTGGAGAATGTCACCCTGTGCAAGGCCGATGAGTGCGGGACCTAATGGAATTAAAGTTCCCATCAATCCGAGCATAGGGGCTAACGTAGACAGTATCTTTGTTTGCTCCAGGCGTTTTGTCATTCTCACTTCATATTCTTCGGACAACCACTCGATGGACAATTTCCCATTCTGCTCCAGGTAGTCTGCTGCATCACGTGCAAAAGATGTGACAAGCTGGTTCTGGTCAAGTTTAAGAAGATGTGCTGCGGCATCATCATGGGAGGAATTGTTGACATTCTCCTGAACGTTTCTGCCTATCTGTTCCAGTTCTTTGACATTTCGATGACGTTTCGCATATTCCGAAATGAACTCACCGATCAGAACAAGGGACATTATCACTGACAGGAGGAGCAATATCACCACAGGGTACAGCAGTGAAGATGAGAGCGTGTACATCATCTGGAACAATGAAGAATCCATGCTCATTTCAGTCACTCCTTATGTGATGTATAACAGATTGATAGAGGAAGCCACACAGAGGAATGCTCAATCATCTGAATCCAGTACCCGTAGTAGTAGTAGTAGTAGTAGTGGATCTACTGCATCTGCTTCGATTGTCGAATCCGCAAGCAACCAGACAATGGTAAATGATGGAGGGTATGGAACTACGACCGATCAGGCAACAGGTGCTGCACAAGACAACTACGTTGAAGGGTATGAAATGACAAAAGAATCCACAACAAGTGATTCAGCCTCGTCGTCTACATCCTTCTCCGGTGCTGATATTTTAGGCAGCGTGTTGGTCATATTGGCCGTTTCTGTCATATTTATCGGTTTCAGGAGACGAAGGATCTAATATCAATTAGCAGCACTTCGATAATGCTGTCGAAGTGTATTTTTCTTTTTTTGTTTTGGTTATCGATTCTCAATACTTGGTTATATGCATGCCATAAACAGTATAAAGGGGATTTTGAGCTTTTGACGTTTTTACTTATAGCCGATGTTTGAATTAACAATTTCTAATGTGCATGGGGCGGCTGCTTCAGTCATTCTGGTAAATATATTATCAGCGTTATTTCTTATTCACTTCCCCGAAAAGAACCACTTGTATGTACCCCATGAAACTCCCCAAATCTCCCACCTCACTATCTCACAGCAACTGCTTAAATGATGGGAGTTTGGTTTTTGGTGGTATCAACTGAATATTGTTTAGCGTCTATGAAGCAGCAGTTTTTATAGTTTTATTGATCGCTTAGTATCTTTTGCAGCAGGGGATGGTGCCAGACTTTCAAGAGACTTTATCAATGCGGTAGCCATGGGATGCTTGCTGCCCGTAGATTATTGGAATCTGAGTGAAGATTTAGTGATTTTTCCATTGGTGAAGTTAGGGATATAGAACAGTCCCTTGTGGTTGGGACTGGAAAGGATTTGTTTCTTATCGTGGGATGTTCCCATCCAGGAATATTCTGAGAGCAGCATTGGAAAATCTAGGTATGATCAAACCAAAAGAGACAAAGAATTGGTGGTTCTTATGAAATTGCTACTTCTAAAGGTTATGGGATCAATATACATGTTCATGGTGCTAAACTACATATTAAGGATGGCAGATTCACAGCTTCCGGTACGGTGAGTTTGTAATATTTTACCCATACATCCTTAAGGCTGATCACTTCTGCCATTCTATCCCTCATTCTTTTGTAATGCCCTGTGAAAATGCTTCGGTGATAGTGTCAAGATTGTGTATGTAATCTTTTGCGAGTGGATCCACAGTTACCACTTCACCACCAATTGCAGATGCAATCGCTTCAGCGCTCTGTTTACTGAACTGTGCCTGTACGAAGATCACGTTGATATTTTTCTCTTCAGCTTCATCGATAAGCCTTTGCATATCCTTTGGGCTTGGTTCCTTTCCTTCCTCCTCGATAGTTATCATATCGAGTCCGTATTCAGTTGCAAAATAGCTCCAGGAAGGATGGTATGTCATGAAACTGCCGCCTTCTTCGCCAAGAATGCCTCGAATTCTGGCATCAGCTTCGTCCAGTTCTTTCAGGTATGCCTCTTTGTTCTGTAAGTAGAGTTCGCTGTTATCCGGGTCGATCTCGATAAGTCCGAGGCATGTGTTCTCGACCATGATCTTAGCATTCACTGGTGATGTCCAGATGTGAGGATCGACTCCTCCATGATCATGTCCCTCTTCTTCACCTTCATGCTCTTCTTCATGCATTTCCATTATCGTAATTCCTTCTGAGCAATCCACTATCAGCATGTCTTCGTTTACAGTCTCTATCTTCTCAAGCCAGACGTTCTCAAAAGGTAATCCGGATCCTACTGTAAAATATGCTTTTGCATCTGCCACATCCCTCAGTTGACCGGAGGTTGGTTCATAGGTAGCAGGACTTGCTCCGGGTGGTATCAGGACAACGATACTAACGCTGTCACCAGCTATCTTTTCTACAAATTCCTGTTGTGGCAGTATGCTTACCGCAACAACGATACTTTCGTCCTGATGGCTGGTATTCTCCTCCGTCTGATCAATGCAACCGGATATGAAAACTGC
The DNA here is from genome assembly GCA_021108275.1 of Methanococcoides sp. Lineage (GTDB taxonomy): Archaea > Halobacteriota > Methanosarcinia > Methanosarcinales > Methanosarcinaceae > Methanococcoides. The sequence continues at coordinate 140,258 of JAIORD010000042.1, read as the reverse complement.
TATCAATAAAGTGAAGAGGGTCAATGTGAATTTAATATTTTTATTCATTCTAATTCTCCTTTAACATTTTTCAGTTTCTGCTTTCTTTCTTTTTGTATCTAATTTTGGCATCGTACCAAAAAAATCAATTTTCTTTTTATATTGTATTAGTTAATACCATATTATTTATATAAATTCCACCTCTAAAACCAATTGTTTACATATTTTATTTAATAATTTTGCCATACCCCAAATTTAATAGTTATAACTGTTTTTGATATTGTAAGTCGTTTTTCTTAGAAGCGTATGTTATTTTTGAGATGCGGTTTTCATAGTTTCACGCTTATTTTCCGGAACATTAAAGATCCAAATGGAGCCGGGACAATCTGATTAATTATTTATAAAAATATTAATCCTGTTAAAATGAAATCTGCACAAAAATGAAAAAAGGGCTCTGTAGAAAACCTATCAAGATCAACATATATAGACTGGAATTAGGATTATATTCCAACGCCATGTAACACATTCAATAATCTTTTAAAATTGGATTAATGTCCAAATATTGAGGATTTCTACAGAGCCGATTTTACACTGATGTTATTATTAGCAATAATATTTCAAAATCAATGAATTTTATTATTAATAGTAATATTTTGAATGCTTGAAATTTACTATCTTTCTTTGAATTTGTGATAGATCTGTGGAATTCAAGATATTCACATAATTTGAAAAATAGTTGATCTCAAAAAACTTCTCCATGATATAATATGATATGTTTGTGTATCTTTGCATATCATTCAAATTTTTATTAGTATAGCCGCAAAATATATTAACTACTGTAGCAATGAACAGCAAATTGTTGATATGCTCTCTTCAAAATATTCTGTGGCATGTATGAAATATGTAGCAGGTCAAAATGGTTATAAGTGAAAAAATTCTGAATGACACCGCGATCGACGAATCTTGTAAAATTCCAGCTGAATCTCTTATGAATCCTAATATCTTAACTTCTATTTTTGATCATATCCCATTAACTATGATCCTTATCAATAAGGACGGTAGAGTTGAAAACATCAATCGAGCTGCTTCCATTAAATTAGGAATGAAAAAAATGGATAGTATTGGTCTTCTTGGTGGTGAACTGTTTGGATGCATGAACTCATTAAAAGATGAAGGGTGTGGAAAAAACAGAGAATGCTCAGAATGTACTGTGCGAAACTCTGTAATGCACACTTTTGAGACCGGTGAGAACATTTACAAAAAGGAAAGCGAATTAGAAATAATGATCAATGACCGGTCTGCAACACTTCATCTTTTGATTTCAACGATCTCGATAAAACAAGACAATGAATCAATGGTTTTGCTCATTGCAGATGATATTACAGAACAGAAGCTTGCTGAAAAAAAAGTGCTAGAAGCTTCTGTAAAAGCGGAAAAGGCCATTCAACAGTATGCAGACATCTTCGAGAATGTGCGAATAGGGCTTTATGTATATTATTTAGAGAACTTAGATGATGATAGAACTCTCAGGCTGATAGCTGCAAATCCAGCAGCTTCTGATTTTACAGGTGTTCCCAATGAAGTTATCTTTGGAAAGACTTTAGATGAGATTTATCCCGGTCTCAGAGAGAAGGATATTCCACAGACTTATGCCGAAGTTGTTCGGACTGGTCAGTCCAGGGTCTTGGAAGATATTTACTATGGCGATGAACGAGTTCTTGAGAATACATTTTCAGTCAAGGTATTTCCCTTACCAAATAATTGTGTAGGGATAGCATTCGATAATATTACCGAGCGCAAGAAAGCAGAAGAAGCAATGCTACAAGCAAAACTTACTGCCGAAGATGCAAATCGTACCAAGAGCGAATTCATCTCAAATATGAGCCATGAACTTCGAACTCCTCTTACTTCGATCATTGGTTTCTCGGATCTACTTATTAGTGAGAACTTTGGTACCTTAAATGAATCTCAGAAGAAATACACATCTAATGTTCCTAAAAGTGGAAAGCATCTTTTGGAACTGATCAATGATCTTTTGGATTTCTCAAAGATCGAAGCTGGTAAGATGGAGCTTATCCTTGAAGAGTTTGCTATTCAAGATGCCATCAATGAAATAAAAGAGACAATGATGCCTCTTGCAATGAAGAAAGAGATTGAACTAAACTATAGCATTAATGTTGAAAATCCTATTATTGTGGCAGATTCAGTAAAATTCAAACAGATACTTTATAATCTCTTGAGTAATGCCATTAAGTTCACTGATCAAGGAGGATCTGTAACAATGGGAATTAATACAACTGATGAGATAATTTCTGTTTTTGTGAAGGACAGTGGTATCGGTATATCACCAGATGACCAGAATAAACTATTCAACCCGTTCTATCAGGTGGATTCTTCAAATGCTAGAGAGTATGAGGGCACTGGTCTTGGCCTTGCACTTGTCAAGAATTTTGTTGAAATGCATGGTGGCGAGATCTGGGTTGAAAGTGAAGTTGGAAAAGGAAGTACATTCACATTTACCATTCCAATTGATCCTGAAAACACATCCTATTAATTGATTTTAGCTCGAATTTAGCTGTCTTTAATAGACAGCATTTACATTTTGTTAGTCCCTAATCAAAGGGACTCACTCTTTTTCATTCTCTCAGTCAATGCTGCATCAACTGCCTTGGCAATACCAACATCAATGAGAGTCACAATCACATGATTATTGAAAGTAAATGGCTTATCCGCCTCAGCATTCTGCTTCATGTAATGCAATGTGCCTTTTGAAAACCCCATTTTCTTCCATTCACCACACAATTTCCTAACACCATAATCTTTATTATTCTAATTTTAAATAATTACAATAAGTTTATAACTACAAACATTATGTTCTAAAGTATGGTATCAAAATATTTTGATAAATACAATACAGAAGGCAACATGACGCCTAAAAGATTATTTGAAAAACTTGAAGGGCCATTTGATTGGAATGGTGCAATCTCCGAAAAACTTGCTGACGAAGCAGGTGTATATGTCATCAATGCAAAAGGATGGGACTGGAAATTAGATTATCCATATGGCAAGAGTGATATCATCTATATCGGTGAATCCGAAGATATTGGAAGAAGGCTAAATGAGCATAAATCCTATGGACGGAATCATGGTTTAGCGGGCTATGCAAATAGGCTGCGTTTGAATATTTATTTCAGAAAAGTGTACCATATATCTGATCTAAAAAAGAATGAGGCATACATGATAAAACACTTTGAGAATATGTATGGTCGTGCGCCTATTTGCAATGGTCAGACGCCGAATATTGATTGAAGGAATGTATCCATAGGAAAAATTCCTATGGTATTCATTTTTTTGCATTAAATGAAGTACTGTTATTCATTAAGACCAGTCTACCGGACTATGAACAAAGGAAAGAATAGTTGATGAGTATTTATTATTATTTAGGTATGTGAAATTAACAATTAAAGGCATCATTATTATCTCAAAAAATAGTAACATGAGCAGAAAGAGAAATGGATGCAAATCCTTTATTATCAATGGAAATGAAATAGAAAATTAAGAAATTATGAATTAACTCTTAATTCACATTTATATGTGTTTTTAAAATAATAAAACTGGAATATACTCTATTTGTAGATTGCCGTTACTTTTATAACGCCTTACACGTTTTGTTGTCTAGATTATTACATCATTATTACGTTGTTATTACATTGATCATTGGTGATATTTTTATGAGCAGAAAGATCGACTACCGTGAACTTGGCTTAAAATGCGGACTTGAAATTCATCAGCAACTTGACTCTAAGGAAAAAATGTTCTGTAAATGCCCCACTACGATCCGCAACACGGATGAGTCGAACTTTGAGTTCTTCCGTTATTTAAGGCCGACTGCAAGCGAGATGGGTGAGACAGACAAAGCAGCACTTGAGCAGACAAAGGTCAACAGGAAATACATTTACAAGGCTTACGATACCACATGCCTTATTGAAAATGATGAGGAGCCACCAAGGAAACTGAACAGGGAAGTTCTTGATATCGCCCTTTCCATCTCAAAACTTTTGCACATGGTGCCGGTGGAACAACTCCACATGATGAGGAAGATAGTCGTTGATGGCTCGAACACCTCCGGATTCCAGAGGACAGCATTCCTGGCAAGTGGCGGATCATTGGATACTTCCGAAGGCACAGTAGGCATTGAAGTGATCTGCGTAGAAGAGGAAGCCGCACAGAAGATCGAAGATGCTGGCGACTCCATAATATATTCACTTGACAGGCTTGGTATACCTCTTGTAGAAATAGCTACCGCACCAGACATAATCTCCCCTTCCCACGCCAGGGAAACTGCCGCTAATATCGGTATGATATTACGTTCCACAGGAAAGGTCAAGAGAGGAATTGGAACCATCAGGCAGGATGTTAACATTTCCATTGCAGAAGGAGCAAGGGTAGAGATCAAAGGTGTGCAGGCACTCGACCTCATCGAGACAATCGTGGAAAGGGAAGTTGAAAGACAGGCCAACCTTCTCGAGATACGCAGGTACCTCAATGAAAGGAAGGCCAGTGTTCATGATGAGATCTTCGATGTGACCGAACTCTTCAAAGGCACAGAGTCGAAGGTCATCAAGAGAAGCATAAAGAAAGGGAAGGTATTTGCTGTTCTATTACCTGGCTTTGCCGGACATGTGGGAATAGAAGTACAGCCAGGAAGACGTCTTGGCACTGAGTTCTCCGACCGTGCAAAGACATCAGGTGTTGGCGGCATATTCCATACCGATGAACTGCCCAACTACGGCATTACTGAGGACGAGGTCACAGCACTGCGCGAATTCATTGGTGCCGGTGAAAATGATGCCGTGATAATGGTGGCAGATAAAGAAAAGCGTGCAAGGGGTGCAATGGAGAGCGTACTTATCCGTGCCGCTGAAACACTTGAATTCATTCCCGAAGAGACCCGAAAGGGATTACCTGACGGGAACAGCGCTTATATGAGACCACTTCCAGGTGCTTCAAGAATGTATCCTGAAACGGATGTACCACAGGTGGAAATAAGCAGGGAATATTTTGAGTCTATCCCTGTACCAGAACTGCTTACTGAGAGAGCAAAACGTTTCAGCAAGGAATATGGACTTAACGAAGAGCTTGCAGAAAAGATCGTATATTCACAGGACCTGCCGCTGTTCGAAGAACTCATCGCCAAATTCAGTGGGGACAAGATCATCACGGCTACACTAATCGTTCGCACTATCACAGGCACGGTTTCCGAGCTTAAACGTGATGGTGTTGATGTCGAGAAGATAACAGATGAACACTTTAAACAGATGTTCGAGGTTATAGCTTCAGGAGAGGTCGCTAAAGAGGCAATTGAGAAGATCCTCCGCCATGTTGCACAAAGGCCGAATACCGTTGTAAGGGATTCACTGGAAGAGCTTGGACTGACAGGGTCTGATACCGCCGAGATCGAAGCGTTCATTGAAAAGCTTGTGGAAGAAAGACAGGATTTCATTACGGAAAAGGGTGCAGGAGCAGTTGGTCCACTCATGGGACTCGTCATGGGAGAGTTCCGCGGAAAAGTGGATGGCAAAGTTCTCAGCGAACTATTGAAACAAAAGATTAATGAATTCTTTAATACATAATATCACTATGGTGAAGTGTATATATAATCAAAGGAATTTGATTATCATATCTGCAATGATACTTTTTGTGGTATTATTGTCATTTCCTCTTGTAGGAGCGATCACCGTAACTGATCATTACCAGCTTACCGAAGGTATCAATCAGGTAGCTCCTGAATGGAGCCCTAATGGCGATAGGATAGTATATTCTTCTGAGCAGACCATCTGGACAATGAATGCCGATGGTACGGATAAGAAAGAGACATATGACAGTATCGTCTGGGATGGTGAACCTGTTTACAGTACCGATGGCAAGCACCTTTATTTTGCATCGGAGCATGTCAACCCATACTCCCCTAAGTTCATCGGCATCCATGTCATAGACATTGACGGAATGAAACGCACACAGCTCACTAAAAATGCTGATATGAGAGCACCAGCTGTGAGTCCTGACGGTAAACAGCTCGCTTATCTTTCAAAACTTTCCGGTAACTACGATATCTGGGTAATGGATATCGATGGAAGCAATCAAACGCAGATAACAGACTCTAATATTGATGAAGGTGCACCTGCCTGGAATCCTGATGGAGAACAGATAGTATATTCACTTGAAGGAAATATCTGGAAGGTCGACACAGGATCGAAGGTTCCGGCCATTCTGAAAGAGAACTACTATAATAGCTACGATCCCGTATTCAATCCTGAAGAAACTATGGTAGCTTTTGTTTTAGAAACGAATGGGGCAAAAGAGATCTACGTGATGAACGCTGATGGAAAAAGAACGAAGCAACTTACTTTTTCAGATTCGGATGAGATGGACCCTGCATGGAGTCCTGATGGGAAAAGTATAGCATATTCGTCAAATAAAGCTGGTGAGTTCAATATATGGAAAATGGAACTTTTAATGACCGAGCAAACCCTTCCTCACGAACCTGAATATATCGAAGAGGAAGACATAGTAGAGGAAAAAAATCCTATCATTGAAAAACTGGACGATTTTGGAAGATCATCACCATTAAGACTAATTATAATGGGTTTTATTCTGGCTGTTTCAATAGTTATCATGATCACTATGTTTTTCCTGAAAAGGTTTTGAGGACAACTCATTTTATTCTTTTATTAATGCTCTCGGTGATGGTTTAATTACATTTATAAAACCGTAATATTGTTTCTCTAGAGCTCCTTTATAGATGCTCTTAATATATAGGAGAAATAATCAACGCGGCATATAGAACATGACAAAAACTCCCACAAGTGCGATCAATGCCCCTATGATCTCATATATATCGGGATCTTTCTTATCAACAACAAATCCCCAGATCAGGGAAGAGACAATGAATATTCCCCCATAAGCAGCATACACCCTTCCAAAATGTGCAGGTTGAAAGGTTGGAATAATTCCATAGATAGCAAGGATCAAGCCGCCTAACAGTCCCACACCTAATCCTTTATTCTCACGTAACCATAACCAGACCAAATAGCCACCACCAATTTCGAATAGAGCTGCAAGGAAAAATAATGCCAGAGAAGTTGCAATATCGATCATTCATTATCACTTCCCCTTGGCCAGTAGTATATGATCGCTACACCAACAAGGATCATTAACGCCCCTGTAGTGTCATAAATATCAGAAATGGTACTATCGAATAGCCAACCCCATAGTAGAGACATCACTACAAAGACACCTCCATATGTTGCATATATCCTGTGGAAATAGGATGGCTGAAAGGTTGGTACTATCCCATATAGAAACAGAGTAATGGCTCCAAGAAATGCAAACGTGATCTCTTTATTCTCACGTGCCCATAACCAGATGAGGTAACCCCCACCGATCTCCAGAATACCAGCAAGAATGAACAGGAAAATAGTAATGAGAATACATCTGGTCCTGGAAACACAGCTGGATTCAACTTTAATTTCCATACTTATTGATTATGAGAAGCGATAAATAAATACATTTTTTTTTTGGAGCTATCAGAAAATATGGGGAGATCTTTGTACAAAGAAGTGAGGAGATCAGGTAAAATAAATGAAGTTCAAGGTATTGATACACAACCTTAACAAGTATGCCAAAAGCGTGTTTTAATTTGTTTGAAGAAAAATAAAGGATCAGAACACAAGTACATTTATATACTGACAGTATCTTTACGAAGCTCAGCTAACATTAACAAGATATGTCTGAAGGATGTATCTAATGGAATTAGAGAACAATACCATAGATCACTTTAAAGGACCAGTTCCAAGTGATCTAAAGCAGGTTTTGTAGCAATCGTAGTACTTCCAATTGTCTTTGTAATGGCTCCTGGATTGAAAGAGTTGATAGGCTTTTATAAGACTATGACTGGATGTATGCTTGTTTTTCCATTGATAATTCAAAGTATTTCATTTCCACATGAATATTCACAAGTTTTCACCATCTGGATCTACGTTTTTCGTAAAATTCCACCCAATTTATGTAATTGGGTCTTCAATTTTGAAATTTGGTGGAAATTGCAGGTACATAGTAATTTTTAAAATGGGATAATTATGGCATTTATAGAAAAATTAAATAACGATCAAGTAAATTTCAAAACTGAGGTCCTATCCGGACTGACGGTTTCATTGGCCCTGGTGCCTGAAGCTGTAGCTTTCTCAATTATAGCGAATGTCAGTCCATTGGTCGGACTATACTCTGCATTCATCATTGGATTAATAACTGCGATATTCGGTGGCAGACCGGGAATGATCTCGGGTGCTACAGGTGCAATCGCAGTTGTAGTTGTGGCTCTGGTGATCCAACATGGAGTAGAGTATCTTTTTGCTGCCGTAGTTCTAATGGGAATTATCCAAATGACCATTGGAGCCTTAAAATTGGGTAAGTTCATTCGGCTTGTACCCCATGCAGTAATGTTCGGATTTGTAAATGGACTGGCTATAGTGATCTTCATGGCACAGCTTGCCCAGTTCAAGTTCAATGACATCAATGGGATAGAGCATTGGTTAGGTGGACAGGCACTTCTGGTAATGTTAGGCTTTGTAGTATTGACCATGGCCATCATCTATTTGTTGCCACGGTTCACAAAGGCAGTTCCCGCATCACTGGCTGCGATCATAGTTGTTTCGACCATTGTGATCTATTTCCAGATCCAGACAAGAACTGTTGGGGATATTGCATCTATTGCAGGCGGATTCCCGGAGTTCCATCTTCCAAGTGTACCACTTAACTTGGAGACCATAAAGATCATTTTCCCATATTCGCTCATAATGGCGCTTGTAGGATTGATCGAAAGTCTATTGACACTGACAGTCATCGATGAGATGACAGAGACCAGAAGCCGGGGAAATAAAGAAAGTGTTGCACAGGGTGCTGCTAATCTCGTTTGCGGGTTCTTTGGAGGCATGGGCGGCTGTGCAATGATCGGACAGAGTCTCATTAACATAAATTCAGGTGCAAGGAACAGGATATCAGGCATAGTTGCAGCTGTGGGTCTATTGCTTTTCGTTTTAGTAGGTTCACCTCTTATCGAAAAGATACCAATGGCAGCATTGGTCGGTGTGATGTTCGTGGTTGCTATAGGAACATTTGAATGGGCATCATTAAAGATATTCAGAAAAGTGCCCCTGACAGATTTCCTTGTGATGCTGGTAGTTGCAGGTATAACCGTGATCTACCACAATCTTGCAGCAGCAGTGATCGCAGGTGTCATCATTTCTGCATTGGCCTTTGCCTGGGAACATGCCAAACTTGTGCGTGCAAGAGAAATAGTCGATGATAACGGGATCAAGCATTACGAATTCTTTGGTCCGTTGTTCTTTGGTTCAGTTACTGAGTTCCAAAGTAAATTCGATGTGATAAATGATCCCGATGAGATAATCATCGATCTCAAAGAATCAAGAGTAGTTGACCATTCTGCCATCGAAGCATTGAACAAGATCACTGAACGCTACGCCAAGGTTGGTAAAACAGTCCATCTGAGACATTTGAGCGAAGATTGCAGAGTACTGTTGGACAATGCATCTGCCATAATTGACGTCAATCACTGGGAAGACCCGCATTATAAGGTACCTTCCGATATACTGGGATAAGACGTGGTGGGTAGACTGAGTTTACCCACATGATGCTAAAGTTAAATTCAAATATACTTCCGATCAAAGTAATGTCATCTCAATGATCACACTGCTAATCGGAAGACCTCTTTTCTTATTTTATCGCTATTATTATTCAGCAAAGTCATTCCATGCAGTTCGAACTCTTAAGAAAAGTACATTTATAGCTTTAGGAACTTTCATCCCACCATGAGTGCAGGTAATACCAGAGCAAATATCAAAGTTGGAGCAAATGTAGGGATCGTCTTAAAGAACGATCAAAGGTCCGGCAAAATTACTCAAGGCATTGTAAAGAGAATTCTAACCAAGTCTTCAACTCACCCTCACGGAATAAAGGTTCAACTGGAAGATGGTCAGGTTGGAAGAGTAAAAGAGATCCGTTCTTAAAGCAAGAGATGAATGCCAGGGAAGAAATAAGGAATGAATGATAAGAGATGGAAAGTTAAGGGAGGAATGATATCCCCTTATCTTCGGATCTTACATCTTTTGAAGAACTTCGTAACTGATAGAGATAGACCAAAACAAATTGTTTCGTGTCCCAAGATTATATCAGCATCTTCCCTCTTTGCCAATCATTGATGATCTTGATTGCGATCCTCATTTCGTCCACTTCCCCACCCTTTTTAAGGCAATTTCCCTTTAGACCTATGAGCTCTAAGACCTTTTCGGGATTATTTTCCTTTATCTCTATATTGTAAAACTCTTCAAGTACAGACTTATTATTATCACAGATGTGCGCAACTATCTTCATGGCCACTCCTATGGGATCATTCAGGTGACTAGAATCTTTAACTCCAAGAAGACCCTGTCTGTACTCATCGTTATCACCAAAGGGTATGACACCAGGCGTGTCAATGAAAACTATTCGGGAACCTGCCTTCACAATTTGCACTCCCTTTGTGTGTCCGGATATTGAAGACGTACCAGCTTTGTTCTTTCCGGCCACTCCATTGATGACCGAGGATTTACCGGTGTTTGGATAACCGAGGGAACCGATCAAAATATTGCGCCCCTGAATGTCAGCGATCTCAAGGATCTTGTGCCTCAACATGGTCGTTCCATATCTTTCCTTACTGGAAACAAAGACCGTTGGTGCGACCTTTGATAAACGGGATTTAGCTTTCTGAAGAGTTTCCTTTGATACAAGATCACATTTGCTGAGAACTATTATCAGTGGCTTACCTGAACGTTTGACATCACGCTCGACCTCAAGATTTCGAGTCTCATCTGGAAAACGAGCATCCACTACCTCAAGAAGGATATCGGCCTGCTTTATGACATCCTTTACCATCAACTTGTAACTTGCCATTACGTGTCTTACAACATGAGCCTATAAGGATGTGTTGAGAGGTGCGTTATATTTTCGTGCATTTTGGAGTAACAAATGGTAGATACGAACTCACATCATACCGCTTGATCACACTTCAATCCCCACACCTTACTATCTCATCTCACAAAGGAAAGACAGAAAATTTCTTGTCAACCGAGTATAGCATCAGTTCATTCCATCTCTTTTGCAGCTTACACAGATGCTCAAAAGGATCAATGTCGGGCATTGAATCGGTAATTACAAGTTCTATGTTCCTGAGAGATTCTTGGCTTCCCACAGCATCCCCTTTATCCAGATATTCTTCAGACAGCAACCTGCAGGATTTACCGATCTTTTCTTCAAGATCGTCACCAAGGAAACTTCCGGGATAACAGCTCAGATCTTCCGCAGCCAGTGCACTCATCCCCTCGGTTTCTTTCTGGCTCATGAGCTTTGCCCGCTCATAGACAAATCTGTAAATGTCTTCCCTCACCCTTTTCCACGTTGGATGGGATTTGGCAGGAGGCAGGTGCTTAATGGCAAGTTCGTTGTCAAGGAGGAAGGAATATCCGAACATTCTTGCATTGATAAGATAATCGATGTCCTCACCCCGTGGAACCATCGGATCGAAAGGAACTTTCATGAAAAGGTCCCGATGAATTACCATATTCCCTCCAAATACGAAAGGAGTCTCCTTGAGCCTTGGGGATGTGCCTATGACCTTATCAAAAGCTTCGTTCATGCAGACATTCTTATCCCAGTATCGGGTCCAGGGATTTTCAGGAACCCCAACATGATAATCCCCATTGGGCTGGAGATAGTAACCAGCAACCGCATTGATGAATCTGCCCTCATGGAATTTCCCTATGAATTCCTTTGCCTTGGATATGAATTGCGGGTCTTCGAATACCTCATCGTCATCGATAAGAAGTGCAACATCTGACCCCATTATGTGTGGAACAAAAAGACACATGTTCCTTATGTTGGAATATCCCGTTAGGGAAAGCAGATCACAGTATTCCCCCATTCCATCCTTTTTCAGGTCCTCATGTAACTTTTCTAGCTGTGATGGCCCGAACATATGAACCTTGACATCAGCATTCGAAGAGGATCTGATGATATCCCTAACCTTCTGCTCGACCTGCTCCACGATCTCCATATTATTTGGAGCCACCAGCACCACCAGTTCAAACTCCGTATCTTCAAGTATAGCCAGACTCTCGATAGCCCTCCCAAGCGTACCCTCAGAGTCCAAAGGCGTGGCATGATCATATACAGCATCACCTTCAAGCCAGCCTACGCTACATTCCCTTCCCCAGTAACTGGGAATAACCATTGTTAGTTTCAAAATTATATATCCCCCGATATTTAATTTGTTTGAATACTAATAATATTTACGCTAAATTATAAGATGATATAGTATAATGATTTTGTTTTTTGGTTAGTTTTATGTTTATTCTTAAATCTGGCAAAATTGAATGAAATGGTAAACTTAGGAGCTTATGCTGTGGATGATAACCCGTTTATACTCTCAATTTCATGTGAGAGAGGGTGGAAAAGTGGGAATAGGGATTAAAAAAATGAAATATCTTATTGAAACAGGAGAATGACTCTAATTTGTTTGAAATCTGGATTATCCCATTTTAAATAATATTCTTCCTAAAGAAATAAGGAGTTTATATATAGATTCATAAATCCAATATATTTTACGAGTCTCTGTGAAATCAACTTTTTCAACTGAACACAATTCCTTATTCTTTATTATATTTGAGCACTCAATGAGTCCATAAATGATATTATCCTTATTCTCATCATTCATACAATTCAAATCAATAACAATATTATTTAGTTTCCTATGCAATCCATTTACCCGAGATAACAAGTCATTTCTTAATGATTTATTATTAATTCCTCCTACTATGATTTGATGAAATCTAAATTCTCTTGGGATTTCCCATAGTTTATTCTCAATTGAAACGAAATCTAATGCGTTACTTATTAAATTTGAGATTTTATTTTTGCTATATTGTCTTTTATCCCATTCATCATTATACTCAAATGATTTTACTTCCTTAATTGCTTCTTCTATGAAGGAAATCGGTATATCAGAAGTATCCGATATGTTCAATACCTTATTGATAGGGAGCAGCAAACGAAATATGAAATGTGCGACAATCGTAGGTAAGCCTAAAATGAGTGGCACAATAATAATAATAAATAAAAACAGAAGTCCTATAATTTGTTCGAGTACCCCCATTTTCTCATCTACTATTATAGCACTCAATTTGGAATAATCTAAATTAATATAGGTCATTAAATGCAAAAGTCCAATAATTAAAAAACTAAACGTTAATAATATCAAAATTAGTATGCTAATTGCTGACCACAATTTTAGCATTGATGCCACACATCTATAATATATCAACTTTAAACTGTTGGAATTGATGAAGTATTTTTGAATATGCTTTAAAATAATTTCAAGTATTTTTACATACATTCTAATTGCAAGCAAAAACAATACCAAGTTAAGAAAGAGTGAAATTAACGGTTTGTCCGCAAAAAAAGACGAAAATATTGGACTGTTACCAGGAAACGTAATTATTCGAATTGCCCAATATGTCAACGATAAGTACAAAATCAAGTACGACAAGTATCGCAAAAAAATTCGTACATACGTGTGTTTTGTTTTTATACTTTCATCAGTACTAATGCCCATGATAATATTATGTTTGCCACATATTATAAAATTAACTTTACTTAATTATATTTCTGTGTATGTTTTGGAACGAAGCTAAAAAATTGTTGTGTGCCAGATTTACGAAAGCGCACATCTTTCCTAGAAAGTAAAACTTTGGTTGTGCATATTCTGCAAAAAAGTACACTTTTTTCACGTTATATATATCCCCAACTTGTTATGCGAGGGATGAGATTTGAACCCACAAATCCATACAAGTCTTAATATTAACCTTCGTACATTAAATGTAAATAATAGGGAATAAAATGAGTTATACAATATAAAAGATATTGATGTATTTCTTTTAACAATGGAGGTAATATTTTTGGAAAGAAAACCTGTTAGATCCTCAAAGGTAAAATCAATAGGATATGATGAAGATACTTGTATATTGGAAGTCGAGTTCAACAACAGTTCTATTTATCGCTACCATGGGGTTCCTCTTAAGCTTTATAATCGGCTAATGAATGATTCTTCAAAAGGAAGATTTATGAAAAACAAGATAAGATATAAGTACAAAAACAGTTGCATCAAAAAATAATTGAATCGTGAAGGGTACTTAATTGTTACATTCCTAATGTAAAAATTTTAAACTTAATCGTGGCTCTATTGCTCGCGTTAATCTTTATTTATGGCTTATATTTAACCGGAAGTCGTTTAAATTTAACATTTCCTCTTTTTGTCAAACTTAAAATTAGGATTAAGGATTTTTATAGAGCCATTAATTAACATTTTTAGAACCTAAATATTACAATCAAAATTTTATCAGTGTTCATAGTTATGTTAATCCGAACAAAAATACAACTCGAAGATCATCGAGACACATATATATTTCATCTGTCCCACACCCCCTCAATATTTCACACAACACACCTATAAATAGACAAATCCATCATAACCCTTATAAACCATTCATGATATCTAATCGCAGGTTCAGATGATGAATGCGGTAATAGGATTAGAAGATGGAACATTTTTAAAAGGTACCGGTTTCGGTGCTGAAGGTATCGTTTGCGGAGAGCTTGTTTTCACTACTCAGTACACTGGTTATGAGGAATCACTGACAGACCCTTCATATAGCGGTCAGATCTTGATGTTCACATATCCTCTTATCGGAAATTATGGGGTCAATGATGAGACCTTCCAATCCGACGGTGTAAAGGCTGAGGGCCTTGTTGTAAGGGAAGCATGTCCGTCTCCAAGTCACCACCAATCCATGCGTAGTATCTACAAGCTGATGGAAGATGAGGGAAAGCCCGGAATATCCGGTGTCGATACCCGTATGCTTACCATCGGTACTAGAGAGCATGGTACCATGCGTGCTGCACTTATCAATGGCAGTGACGATGGTGAAGAGGCTGTAAGGCTGGCAAGAGCGCAGCCGGATATATCCAGTCTCGACCTGATCTCAAGGGTAACCTGTAAAGAGCCCTACACAATAAAAAGTCAGGTCAATACCGGTGACAAGAAAAATGTAGTACTTATCGACCTCGGAATGAAGAAGAACATTTCTACAAGTCTTTTGAACAGAGGTATTGATGTAACAGTGGTACCAGCCACTACACCCGCTTCTGTAATTCAGGAATTTGATCCTGATCTTTTATTCCTGTCCAACGGACCAGGTGACCCACAGAATGCAAATGCAGCCATAGATGCAGTAAAAGAAATGGCAGGAACTGTTCCTATTGCAGGAATATGCCTTGGTCATCAGATCATTGCAAGGGCACTTGGAGCTGACACATACAAGCTCAAGTTCGGACACCGTGGAGCAAACCAACCGGTCAAGGACCTTGAAACAGGAATTGTACACATAACATCACAGAACCACGGATTCGCTGTGGAAGGGGATTCCTTCGATGACACCGATGTAACTGTCACACAGGTCAACACCAATGACAGGACCGTGGAAGGTATCGAGCAGAAGGACCTCGATATATTCAGTGTTCAGTATCATCCAGAAGCACATGCTGGCCCAAGAGATACAGAGAAGATCTTCTTTGGCAAAGTAATGAAAGCTATGGGAGGCAGGGTATAATGGCAAAACGAAACGATATTAAGAAGATCCTGCTCATAGGCTCCGGTCCGATAATGATCGGACAAGCAGCAGAATTCGATTTCTCCGGAACTCAGGCTTGCAGGTCATTGAGAGAAGAAGGATACAAAGTAGTCCTTGTAAACTCCAATCCGGCAACTATCATGACAGATCCGGAAATGGCAGATGCTGTTTACATCGAACCACTTGAAGCAAAGATAATCGCCAAGATCATCGAGAAGGAAAGACCTGACAGCATCATTGCAGGTATCGGCGGTCAGACAGGCCTTAACCTTACAAGTGAGCTTGCTGAGATGGGTGTGTTCGAGAAGTTCAATGTGGAACTGCTTGGAACATCCCTTGAAGCTATCAAGAACACCGAGGACCGTGAGCTCTTCAAGAACAAGATGGAAGCCATCGGTGAGAAAGTGCCTAGAAGTGTGGCAGTTTCCACACTTAAAGAAGCTGAAGCGATCATCGATGAGCTCGGATTACCCCTTATCATACGCCCCGCATACACCCTTGGAGGTGCCGGTGGCGGTATCGCATACACAAGAGAACAGCTTCTCGAGATATCCGAAAGAGGCCTGCGCCGCAGCAGGATAAATCAGGTTCTCATAGAGGAAAGCGTTCTAGGATGGAAGGAATTCGAATACGAGGTCATGCGTGACTCCAACGATACCTGTATCGTTATCTGTAACATGGAGAACCTTGACCCGATGGGAGTTCACACAGGCGAATCCATTGTAGTGACACCTTCCCAGACGCTTAACGACATCGAACACCAGATGCTTCGTACAGCAGCTATAAAGATCATACGTGCTCTCGACATTGAAGGTGGATGTAACATCCAGTTCGCTGCTAAGGATGGCGAATACAGGATCGTGGAAGTGAATCCACGTATCTCAAGATCATCCGCTCTCGCTTCAAAAGCGACCGGATATCCTATAGCAAGGGTCACAGCGAAGATCGCAATTGGAATGACACTTGACGAGATACTCAATGATGTCACCAAGAAGACACCTGCATCCTTTGAACCTACCATCGATTACATTGTCACAAAGATCCCAAGATGGCCATTCGACAAGTTCGTCACCGCTGACAAGACACTCACCACCGCTATGAAGAGTACCGGTGAAGTAATGTCCATCGGACGTACCATCGAGGAATCACTTCAGAAGGCGGTCAGGTCCCTTGACATCGATATGAAGTTCGGCAACAAGACATGGGAACAGGCAGAGGTCATCACCCTTTTGAAGACCCCTACAAGCGAAAGGCTGTTCGTAATCTTCCATGCCCTTAATACCGGAATGAGCATAGAGGAAGTTTCCGAACTCAGCGGTATAGATGTCTTCTTCATTGAGAAGATAGACAACATCGTCAAGATGGAAAAGAAGCTTGCAGCAGAACTTTTCGCAGGCGAGCCTGATATCGCTCTCCTAACAGAAGCGAAACGCCTGGGATTCACAGATGAACGCATCGGAGAAATGACAGGAAAGAGCCGCGAAGAGATCAACGATCTACGCCGTGCTAACGACCTCATCTCGACCTACAAGATGGTCGATACCTGTGCTGCGGAATTCGCTGCAGAGACACCTTACTATTATTCATGCTATGAATCGATGTGCGAGGATGTCCCAACCGACAGGAAGAAGATCCTCATCCTCGGTGCAGGTCCTATACGCATCGGTCAGGGTATCGAGTTCGATTACTGTACTGTCCATGCTGTGACAGCTATCCGTGAAGATGGAATTGAAGCACACATCGTGAACAACAATCCTGAAACCGTTTCAACCGATTACGACACCTCTGACAAACTGTTCTTTGAACCGCTTACACTCGAGGATGTCATGAACATAATCGAGCGTGAGAAACCTTATGGTGTACTGGTACAGTTCGGTGGACAGACCTCTGTCAATCTTGCACTACCTCTCCAGAAGGAACTCGCACGCCGTACTGACCTCGACACAATCATCATGGGAACATCCCCTGAGGACATCGATATGGCAGAGAACAGGGAAAAGTTCAACCTGATGATGAGCGAGCTCGGTGTTGCACAGCCTGAAGCCGGTTATGCGACCTCACAGGAAGATGCCATCGAGATAGCCAACCGTATTGGATATCCGGTACTTGTCAGGCCATCATACGTACTCGGCGGACGTGCAATGGAGATCGTCTATGAGCAAAATGATCTCGAACGCTACATGAGGGAAGCAGTACGCGTATCCCCTGAACAGCCAGTACTCATCGATGACTTCCTTGAAGGTGCGGTCGAGATAGATGTGGATGCGGTCTGTGACGGCAAAGACGTGCTTATCGGTGCGATAATGGAGCACATCGAAGAAGCCGGCGTACACTCAGGTGACTCAGCTTGTGTCATCCCGCCACGTTATCTGTCAGAAGAAACCCTTCAGACAGTACGTGACTACACACGCAAGATAGCACTATCACTCAACGTAATAGGGCTTATCAACATTCAGATGGCAGAACAGGACGGAAAGGTCTACGTGCTTGAAGCGAACCCTCGTTCCAGCCGAACAATTCCATTCGTATCAAAAGCAGTGGGACTTCCACTTGCCAAGATCGCTGCACAGGTCATCATCGGTCACTCCCTTGAAGAAATGGGATATGCAAAGCAGGACGAGTTACATGTCGAGCACTATTCCGTCAAGGAAGTACTCTTGCCATTCGATAAATTGCCTGGAGCTGACCCGGTCCTTGGTCCGGAGATGAAGAGTACCGGAGAGGTAATGGGCATAGACTATGATTTCGGACGTGCGTTCTTCAAGGCACAGCTCAGTGCAGATAACCTGTTGCCACTTAGCGGATATGTTTTCATGTCCATAAAGGAAGCAGACAGGGAAGAGTTTGTCGAGATTGCAAAGAAGATGCAGGATGCCGGACTTAAGCTCATAGGTACCAAAGGGACCGCGAACTACCTGGCAGAGAAAGGTATCAACATGGAAGCGGTCATGAAGTTGCACGAAGGCAGTCCTAACGTCATAGACATGTTGCGCAGGGATGAGGTAGGACTTATCGTGAACACTCCAACAGGAAGCCAGTCACGAAAGGACGGGTTCAATATCCGCCGTGCTGCAGTGGACTTCAAGGTGCCATACATCACCACCATACAGGCAGCAAAAGCAGCCGCTGATGCTATCACATCTATGAAAACAGGTGAGATAACCATCAAGTCCATCAACGAATATCACAAAGAGATCAAGAACTAATCATCAATCACAAGGAAACAATATCATGTCAAAGAAAGTAGCACTCGCGTATTCCGGAGGACTTGACACATCTATCTGTATCCCCCTCCTCAAGGAAGAATACGGATACGATGAAGTAATTACAGTAGCAGTTGATGTGGGACAGCCAAAGGAAGATGTCGCACAGGCAGAAGAGAAAGCACAGAAGATCAGTGACAAGCACTTCACACTTGATGTTCGCGAAGAGTTCGTGAACGACTATATCTTCCCGCTTATCCGAGCTAACGGCGACTACGAAGGCTATGTAATGGGAACATCCATTGCACGCCCACTCATCGCCAAGAAGGTAGTGGAGATCGCAGAACAGGAAGGCGCAGTTGCACTTGCACACGGTTGCACCGGCAAAGGTAACGACCAGCTTCGTTTTGAGGCAGTGTTCAGGCTCACCGACATGGATGTCATCGCACCCATGAGAGAGATGAACCTCACCCGTGAATGGGAGATCGAATACGCTAAAGAACATGGCATACCTGTGGGAGTCACCACTGCAAAGCCATGGAGCGTTGATGAGAACATCTGGAGCAGAAGCATTGAAGGCGGAAAGCTCGAAGACCCGGGATATATCCCTCCTGAAGAGATATACAAATGGACCACAGCTCCGGAAGATGCACCTGATGCACCACAGATCATTGAAATCGGATTCGAGAACGGTGTACCTGTATCCCTTGATGGCCAGAAGCTCGGCGGTGTCGAACTTATCGAGAAGATGAACATCATTGCAGGAACACACGGCGTAGGTCGTACCGACATGATCGAGGACCGTGTTCTCGGACTCAAGGCACGTGAGAACTACGAACATCCTGCAGCAACAGTTCTGCTTGCAGCACACAAAGACCTCGAAAAGCTCGTGCTTACCCGTGCAGAGCTCAAGTTCAAGTCAGCAGTTGATGAACAGTGGTCTGAGCTTGCATACTACGGCCTCGTGGACGAACCACTCTACGATGACCTCAATGCGTTCATTGACAAGACACAGGAACGTGTCGCAGGTACAGTAACAATGAAGCTCTTCAAAGGTAGCGTCCTCGTTCTTGCAAGGACATCCCCGTATGCTCTTTACTCAGAAGAACTTGTATCCTTTGATGGCACAAGCATCGACCAGAAGGATGCTGAAGGGTTTGCTAAATATCACGGATTCCAGGCACGCCTGTACAGAAAATTCGTAGTCAAGAACTAATAATATTATACTCGTATGCGTTTGTTGCATACGAACTTCTTTTTTTATTTATTGCTTTTAATTTGATTCGAATCGTTCTAAATTTAATTCCAGACAATTCATGCGGTTTAAATTCTTGGGTGAAAACATACCCCATATTTAAGGTATGTTGTACTGTACTAGGTAAAAGAGTTCGAATCTTATCCCTCGCACTAAAAAAAGGGGATATAGGGAAAGTACGAAAAGGCAACTCCTAAAACTTTCGAATAATTGATGCCTAGTAAGGTCCGTTTTCTTACAGCATATTTTAAGTAAGTCTTACTAAAATCTCTTCCTAGGTCTCAGAGTAGAAATATAGGGAGAGTCTTTGTACAAGGAAGTATAGAAATCAAGTAAAGAAGTGAAGATAAAATAATTGATACACAATCTTGATAGGTATGTCAAGATTATGTGTTTAGTTTGGTTGAGGATTTCTACAGAGCCAAAAGAATATATCTGCTAAGTACCTGAACAAACTCCTGGCTTTGAAGCGCTTTTCACAATCTACATCCTATTAGTTACATCCTTCATATTCAGGGGGTGTAGAGTTTTAAAATATTATTTGCAACCTCTTCAAATGAGTACTTATGCCCCTCTTCTATAAAGCGGTGTGGAAGATTCATATCCTCTTTAAGTTTTTTCAGGTTAAGGTTTACTTTGGCTGTCAGTGATTCGATCACATTTTCATCCAAATCCACCAAGTTGTCCTCAAAGGGGATGACCTCCTTAAGCCCGGAATGATTCATAGTTACTGGAACAAGTCCTAGAGCCATCCCTTCGGCGCAAACCATTCCAAATGATTCAGGGAATATGGAAGGGATAATTATCATGTGATTTTGTTGCAGTATATACGGCAGTGTATCGTGATCCAGCTTCCCGGTAAATACCACCTTATCCTTTGGGATTCTAGATGCAAGTTCCATGTACTCGTTTATTTTTCCATTTTCCCTTAATTTTTCCCAGAATTCTTTGCATAATTCAAGCGGCTCTTTTTCATGTCCGTTTTCCAGATACCTACCGTTTTCAATGATCATCTCAACAAGGTTTTTGTTTCCCGAGATCAGCGCATTTGAAAGGAGTTCCAAGGGATAACGGAATTTACCATAACCTATTATACTAACAACCGTTTTAGGGGACTCACGGAATATGTACGGGAGGCTCATAATAAGAAGCTGTACTCCCTTGGAGATAATGAGCTTCCCCACATAACATATACCCTTTTCATCTTCCCCTATTTCCGGGATTTTCTCTACCAAATCCCTATCAAACTCCCTGTAATCAGCATTTTTCTCAGTATCTAAAATTAGCTCATAGAGATTTTCTATACAAGTTTCACTCTGTGCTTTTTCAAAAAGGATTTTGTTTACCAGTGAAGTGGTCCCTTTTGAAGATAGAACTTTACGTCTGGCAATTTCATTGAACTGCTCCTTTGTGAAATTGGTTTTGAATTGCTCTAAGTTTACTCCTGCAGGGACTATTTTTATCTTAGGCCCATCAAAGAAACTTTTGTATTTTCCATATACTTCTTTACATCTTTTTTTTATGTATTCACTTTGGATTACGATACTCTCGGCATCTAAGAACCCTTCATAGGAAAGTTCCATATACCTTTCATCTTTTGCCACAGTATAATTAAGTGAACTTCCATGACCGATAATGATATAGGAGGTACCTGTGATCTCTTTAACTTTTTTCATTATATAAGGTGCGATGGCAAAGTGATTGGCATATATTATATCCACATTATTTTTCTCTATGAAGGATACTAAGGAAATCACATTATGCTCAATGTATCTTTCCAGCTCCTCATTAGTTAGGTCAGGAGTGATCTTAACCTTGAATCCTTCGTAATCATCGTATACGAAAACCGGCAACAGTTCTCCTATATGTGGTCTGACAGCTGTAAAACCGGTTGATGAAAAACTTCTTTCATCTTTTGTATCTCCTCTTTCATCCAATGTGATGAAATTTTTCACCCCTTCAATATATTCAAAGTTATTTTCCTGAGAAAAGAGAAATACCCTATGTTGCTTTGAAAGTTCTCTGGAAATATTTAGAGCAAAAATATTGCTCCCGCTTCCATGAAGATAATATCCATGCCAAAATAATATGTTTATATAATCCCTCCCTTGAAAATGATTGATCTGTATTAATCCCTTCAATCAATTAATCCCACTTATCTATTTTTTTCACAAGATCCAAGTTTCTTCTTTCCATCACCGGCCAAGTTATTTCCCAACTGCAAGGGTTATATGGTGGGATTTTGTCAGGCTCTTTGAGATTCATTGCTGTTTTTACCCTTTCGGTAGGCGTCATTTGATTATAATACATGTGGCAATATATATTATTTTTTCCAATTCTCCAATCTCTCCCTCACATGAGCATTGAGAGTAAAAGGCTTATCATCTTTAGCATTCTGCTTCATGTAATGTACCTTTGGAGAAACCCATCTTCTTACATTTAAGGTCTTTAATATGCTCCAATTACCAAAATATGATGCACATTCACTGAAATATTCCCAGGAACATTCCAAATTATTCTGTATTATTTTACGTTAATTCTTAGACCTTCAGCAATCATCCATTCAAAAAACCATCGAGCCTTCTGATACCTTCCTCGATATTCTCAAGGCTGTTCGCATACGAAAATCTGATATAACCTTCCGCACCGCTGCCAAAGTCAATTCCCGGTGTCACAGCCACCCCCGCTTCGTTCAGTATCCTGCGGCTCATCTCCAGAGAATCAGAACCGAACTCACGTGCATCGGCAAGAACATAGAAAGCACCCTTTGGCTCGTACCCTATATTGAACCCTATATCCTTCAGGCGTTTCAGAAGATACTTCCTGCGCTCATCATAGGTGGCCACCATCTTATCCACATGGTCCTGTGGGCCTTCCAGGGCAGCAATACCTGCCTCCTGAACGAAGCTATTGGCACAGATAAAGAAGTTCTGCTGTAATTTCTGCAACACCCTCATACAATCAGGCGGAGCTATCAAATAACCAAGCCGCCAGCCTGTCATACAGTACTTCTTTGAAAAACCGTTCAGAACGAACGCATTCTCAGTATATTCAAGGATGCTGTGGTCCTCGCCCTCATACACAAGCCCCTGATATATCTCATCCGAGATGATAGGAACATCCCCAGCCACCTCAGCGATACCCTGCATCTCCCTTGAAGACATGACATAGCCCGTGGGATTTGAAGGACTGTTCACAAGGATGGCTTTCGTATCTTCTTCCATATTCTCGGAAACCAGTTCCGGTGTCAGCCCGAACCCGTTCTCCTCAGAAGTATATGCAAAACTGGGAACAGAACCAAGAGCTGTCGCAAAATTCGGATAACAAGCATAATGCGGATTCGGAAGTAGTACTTTATCGCCCTGGTCCAGAAGGGCCATGAAACTGAGCATAAGAGCAGGACTGGTACCGGAAGTTACAAGCACCTGTTCGGGAATCAGGTCGAGTCCGAACCGGTTATTATAATCATCAACTATCGCAGTTCTAAGTTCGTAAATGCCCTGACTGTGAGTATATCGTGTCTTGCATGAGGTCAAAGCCTGGTGAGCAGCCTCACATATGTGAGGTGCTGTTGGAAAGTCCGGCTCTCCGATCTCAAGATGCACCACATCTTTACCTTCATGTTCCAGTTTCTGTGCACTTTCAAGAACTTCCATCACATAGAACGGAGGAATATTGACCGATCTTTTGGATAATGACAAAGGGCTCATATTAGCAAAGTCTCCTGATATTAAAAATAATAATGTGTTCCTGATGAGATGATATTTAAGGATGACTTAATATAATCCATTCGAAAAGCCAATATATTAAGGAGAAGGATATCACCCCTCTTCGCAATACTCCTTAACATCAGCAATACATGCCTCGTATAATTTTTCCCTGAGATCAGGCACAGCAGAAAGAGCCCGTGTCCAATCCGGCATCAGCATATCAGAAGGATCATGTCTGTAATCATCACCAGCACTTCTTATCACACGTGCGAACATATCCACATATGTCTCTTCCTCATGCCTGTTATAATAAAGTCCATTGCAAAGAGCATCCGCATGGTATCTTCGGATAAGGTCCTGACCTAATCGTTTATATCTGACATGGATCCCGTGGAGGTATGACTCTGACATGCGGTTATCCGTAGACTCTGTCACAACGCGCATAAATGTTGTGAAAATATCACCCACCATCTTGCAAAGACCTTCTGATCTATTTGCACCCAGTTCCTGATGTTTGTGGTCATAATAGCCCAGATCGATCTGACATATCTTTTTTGTTGTAGCGTTCCTGTAAACTTCTGCAAGAAGACCAACTTCAAGCCCCCAGTCAGCAGGAATGCGTATGTTCATGGCAAGGTCACTGGTCATAGCGAACTCCCCTGCAAGAGTATACCTGAAAGCAAGGAAATACCTCAAAATATCTGCTTTAGAATCGGATTGCAAAGTATCGAGCAAAGGACGGACAAAGAGTCTAAAAACACGCCCATGCATGGCCATGCCATCCATATCAATCCTTGCATAGTAGCCTTTATTGAAGAAGAAATTAAGTTCGGTCTCGACAATAGGATAAAGGAGCTTTGCCGGAAAATCCACCGAATATGTCACAATGTCCGCATCGTGGTAAGCAATAGCATACGAATCAAGAGTTGCTATGCCAGTAGCTATCCAGACATCCTTTCCTTTTCCCTTAAAAGATGTAAGATCGATACCTTTCTTTTTCATATCGAAAATGATATGCTGTATTCGTGGACCATCGCACCATACAATAAGATGTGGCAACTTAAGATCTTTAAAATATTCGACCACATGCACGTACTGTTCAGTGGATTCAGCCGCCAGAGCGATAACAACCTGACTTATGTAAGTGCATTCATTAAGGTCCGTGATTATCTTTTTAAGAGGAGGCTTCTCAACTTCCCCATAAAGAATAGGAATGATAAGTGAAGCAGGTCTGCTGACCTTTAGCTCCTCTATCCTCCTAACAAGCTTTTCTTTGTCGATACAAAAATCATGAATCGTTGTAATGTATTCTTGATAAAAATCCATTTAACTCCCCGAATAGCGAAAGCACCCATAATTCAAGAGTTAACTCCCATGTAACCCTTTATAAGGATGCCAACCCCCAGATTGACGATATTAAGGAATATAATGTTAATGACTAGAGTATCTATATATAGGACATACAATATAAGCTTTTATAATAAAGGAAATCACAAATTAGATAATTCAGCATAAGCAGCAGCAATAGGCACTGCACACAGAATATTTGCCGGGGGGCGTATTTTGAAACACATCATCTTTACAGATCTTGATGGCACGCTGATAGACCATGACACGTACTCATACGATGCTGCAAAGCCAGCACTTGATATCTTAAAAGAGAAAGAGATACCATTGATATTCTGTACAAGCAAAACACGTGCAGAACTTGAAGTATATGTTGATGAACTTGAATGCCACCATCCGTTCATATCAGAGAACGGAGGAGCAATTTTCATACCAAAGGATTATTTCAGCATTGAGCTGAAAGAAGCACATGAAATTGGTAATTATAAAGTTATAGAATTTGGAACACCATATACCAGGATCAGGGAAGTTCTTGAAGATATCCGCAAGAAGACCGGTTTAAAGATAACAGGATTTGGTGACCTTGATGCTGAGGGTGTGAGCAAGGACACAGGCCTTGACATCCAATCGGCAAAGCTTGCCAAAATGCGAGAATATGATGAAGCGTTTAGGCTTGAAGAAGATGAGAATGCAACTGCAACGGTCATCGAACTGATACACGCTGCCGGACTGAATTATACAAAAGGGGGACGCTACTGGCATATTATGGGAGACAATAACAAAGGAAAAGCCGTCAGAGCATTGACCGAGATCTACAGGCAACAATTCAAAGAAGTCACCACAATAGCACTCGGAGACAGCCTGAACGATCTTCCCATGCTAAAAGCCGTGGATATTCCATTCCTTGTGCAAAAGCCGGATGGTAAATATGATCCATCGATAATACTGACAGAGATAAGGCATGCTGAAGGAATCGGGCCTGTCGGTTGGAACAATGCGATAATGGACCTTATCGGAAAAAACGATAACATTTGAGCATACTTGAGAATAAAGGGGGTAATTAATTGATACGCGTTGAAAATATGATCTCGAAGGCCTTTTTATTGGGCATAATCGAGATGGTTGACAAGGACGGGCTGGAAGAGACAACTGACTGGCTCCAAAGGATAGGTATTAAACTTGCAGAGATCGAAGGGCCTGGATTTGAAGGTGCACGTGAAAATGATGTCAATTACATACCACTCTGTCCGTTCTCCAACATACTTTTAGATTTCATCCAGATGTACGGTGAGCGTCCATCACAGTTCACCGAACTTGTAAATCTTTCCAACAGGAAAATGAAGGAAGCTGAAGATGGATGGAAATATCCGGCACTAACAACCGTTACCGGAATCCTTTATCACAGTTATACAAGAAAGCGTGCTGAGCTCGCTGGTGTCGAACTTCTCAATGTAGGCGCAAAATGCCCTCGAACACATAATAATGTGTATAACGAAAAAGCCCTTGAAAGAGCTGGGATGAATAAAGAAGAAGTAGACAAATACCTCGAAAGATCGTATTACGTTAGCAAGATCCAATATCCTGACAAGGAGTGAGACCATTGAATCTTATCGAAGCAGAAAGACTTTACGAGAACAGCGTGAAGATACTGAAAAACAACCAGCATGAGAAAGGAGGGTTCTATGCAAGTCCACCAGGAACACGTTACCCTTTCATTTACCCTAGGGATCACTCAATCGATATTCTGGGATGCATTGCAGCAGACATGATGGATGAAGCAAAGAAAGGACTTGAATTTGTACTTAATTCCCAAAAGCCTCTTGGAGAATTTTCTCAGAGATATGATGTCGATGGGAATGATGCCAGCTACAAAGACCTTCAGATAGATGGAAATGGTTTGGTCCTTTATTCCACAGGAAAATATTTTGAAGCTACTGGTGGGATGTTCTTTGAAAAACTGGCAGACAAAAAATTTGTTGAAAAACACTGGGAAACTATTTCAAAGGCAGTCGACTTCATTCTCATGAACAAGAATGAAGAGGTAGATCTTGTACATACAATAAATAGCATTCACGAATATCCGGCATATGAACACGGATTCGAGATATATGCGAATTGTGCCTGTTGTGCCGGAATACAAGCTGCAGTGAAAATGGGAGCAGCTTTAGGAAAGGATGTTACCACATGGGAAATGGAAGCTGAAAAAATAAAAGAGGCGATCCTTACCCGAATGTACAGTCCCAGAAGGCGATCGTTCATCAAGTGTATACGTGTAAAAGAAAAGAACAGCAACCCCATTGGTTACGATGCTTTTGCATCCAGTGTCATTGATGTAGATGTTGTCGAATATGCTCCTGCCTACTTTGGTATCATTGAACAACAGGATATTAAGAACCGTTATACTGTCAGGAGGATCCATGAAAATCTCTGGGATAAAGAAATCGGCGGATTGAACCGCTACCCTGAGATGTGGGGTAGGAACAATGGCGGATATGGACCATGGTGTCATTTTACCTGCCAACTGGCAAGCCATTACACTGCCATTGATGATCAGGACATGGCAGAAATGTATCTTGGCTGGGTGGTCGATATGGCACACAACTATCTTCTGCCTGAACACATTTCAACCATAGAACGATTCGAGATGTGGTTAGAGGATTATACCAATGCAAAGATACTAAGAGATAGTAAACTGACCATGATAGAGAACGTTCGCAAACATCCAAAGTGGAAGGATGGAATGGCATATGTGACCATTCCGCTTATCTGGCCACATGCAGAATATATCAGAGCATACAAAGACTACATTGAAAAGTTCGGATAAAGCACTTAAATAAAGGGCATGCTTTCATCATCTTTGTCATGTAAAGAATTGCATGCCACTGTTTTTCTCTTTTATGTTATGCTAAAGGTCTATTTTGTCAGACCACGCTGCACTTTCCATATTTACCAGATTTTCACCATAAGGAACGGTTCAATCTATCATTTCATCTATTGGAGATATAAGACTGAACTCATCCACATCAAAAAGCCCCATGTCGGTAAGCCTTAAAGAAGGTATTACCGGGAGGGCTATGAAAGAATGTGTGATAAATGGAGCAGGAAGAGTACACCCAGTCTCTTTTACTGCTTTATGAAGATCATGAAGCTTCTTTTCAACCTCATCTGCAGGTAATGTGCTCAACAGACCTGCAAATGGAAGTTCGAGCTTTCCCACGACCTTACCATTATTGACCACACATATTCCACCATTCATACTGCGTATCGTATTGGCACACAATGCCATGTCAGAATGATCGACACCTGTAACTACCACGTTATGACTGTCGTGACCTATACTTTGCCCGATAGCACCGTTCTTGATACCCATCCCTTTAATGAAACCTGCACCAATGTTCCCGTTCCTTCCATGCCTTTCAATTACAACGACCGAAAGTACATCATTCTCAACATCAGGCATCAATATTCCATCCTTATCCGAATGCAGCACAAAGGTCTCTTTCTCAGTCACTATAAGGTCAGGAACTACTTTGATGACCCACACCCTGTGATCCTTGTCCACATTGGACCTTATTTGAAGGTCTGTGGCAGTAACTGTATCGAATTCCACAGTATTGAAAACCGTATCCGGATATTCGTAAGAAGGAACAAAACTTTCCACCGGCCTTCCAGATGCATAGACCGAGTCTATAAGGAATTTCTCAAGGTCATCCAATACGATAATGTCAGCCTTTCTCCCCATGGAAAGCGAACCGACAATATGGTCCACACGATAATGTTTCGCAGCATTGATGGTACACATGGAAATAGCATCTAGAGGTGAAAGTCCCAGTTCCATCGCCCTTCTGACGATCACGTCCATATAGCCTTTCAGCAGGTCAGATGGGTGCTTGTCATCCGTCACAAAGAAAACGTTTTCAAGGGAAACACCATCCTCGATCAAGCGGGGAAGGAATTCATCAAGGGCTTTTGCAGCCGAACCTTCACGTATCATAAGTTTCATTCCAAGACGCAACTTCTCAAGAGCTTCTTCATACTCAATGGATTCGTGGTCAGTGGATATTCCGGCACACATGTAACCGAACAGCTGCTCCCTGGAAAGTGCAGGGCAGTGCCCGTCAACGACCAACCTTTCCTTGAGCGCTGCCCGTATCATTGAAAGCTTTGCTTCATCACAAAAGACAACTCCGGGATAGTCCATCATCTCACCAAGTCCGACAACGTTCTCATTAGTTATCAGGGATGAAATATCATCAACATTTAGAGAAGCTCCAGCAGTCTCAAAGGAAGTTGCAGGAACGCAGGAAGAGATAGCAACAAAAGTATTTAGTGGAAGGGTAGACGCTTCCTCGAGAACAAGTTCGATACCACCCCTGCCAAGAACATTAGCTACCTCATGAGGATCTATAACAACCGAAGTAGTGCCATGTGCCAGTGCCGATACTGCAAACTGGCTTAAGGTCACCATACTGGATTCAAAGTGAACATGGCCATCCATTAATCCGGGACAGAGATATCGGCCGGTCACATCGATCATCTCGGTATCATCACCTTTGAGGGAAGAAACATCCCCGATGCCAACAATGTAGCCATCCTTTACCGCAATATCCCTATACAGCATCTCTTTTGTGTTGACATTGATCAGAAGACCGCCGAAAAAGATAGTATCTGCCTTGACCTTACCGGTAGCTGCAAAGACCCTGTCCCTTATATCCATAACAAAATCCATGGATTTGCAAAGTATAAGGATATTGCGGCGAAAATAAAAACAGAACAAGCGTTTCATTTCCAGAACTGCTTGTTCTTGGCATAATTCCTTTCAGCTGCCATGATGTCCCTGTAAAAGGTTTCCTCGTCCACACGCATCTTCTCGATGACCCTTGAAGCTGTCTCGGGACCAACACCCCTGCTTGCAAGAGCAATAACAGCAAGTTTTCCACTGGCCATTACAATATGGGAATTACGATAGACCTTCTGGATACGTTTCACGTCCTCTTTTGCGGTCACCTTATCCTGTTTCCGAACAAGCTTTATCTCATCCTCTTCCCACGGTTTGAGAGCGGCTATCATTTTGGAATCACACACCGGACATATTATCTCATCAGGTACGTTCATCACTTTCCTTCGGGATATCCATTTCTTGCAATTGACACAGAAAAGGATGATACGATCATGCATTATCCTGTCCTTTAATGCAAGGACGATGGACCTGTCCGCCTTTTCCGGTGCCACAAGATCACGTTTCATTGCAAATCCCGCACCTCCTATAGGAGTTGGTACAGGACTTGAAAGGATGATAATTTCCTCGGAAGCTATCAGCCCCAATACCTCAGAGGCTTTATCCACATCGAGCATGTTGTGGAAGATCTCACGTATGACCTCATCATACATGGGCGTGCCCTTGTAAATCTCGAGGAGCTTCTTCATACTTATACGATCATAATCGATCTCACGGTTCAAAGCACCGAACTTTCGTGCCACATGGACCATCTTCCATTTCATGACCGAGGTGTTCTTAAGGGTCATCTCGATTATAGGTTCGATATGTTCAGGCTGTATGTCATAGATCATCTCCTGAATATGCAAAGCTTTCATACGTCTTGGAAGCTGCAATCTTATCCTGTATGGGTCGACCTCCTGACCGACACTGCCCCCAAACCGGGCAGCCAGAAGAGAAGTTATCACCTTTCCAAGGGTCTCGTTGACATTGTGTCCGAAACAGGAATTGATTATTACGGCCTCGCCTTCATCTTCGATCACAATTGTATCATTATCAGGAAGTGGACAACCTTTAGAGATATGCTCACGCACCAGCTCGATGATCGTAAGAGCGCTGGGAACATCCACCGGATAGTCTTTCATAAGATCTTCAACGATCTCATCATCCTCTTTTCCATCATGAATAAGGAACGAGATCCTGAAACGTATACGACCTACTTCCTGTGCAACATCGAACGGAACAGGTATCTCCTCACCGACCCAGCTTGGGATCTCGCCCATTGCCTTTATCGGTTCGACCTTTATCCTGTCCCTGTCGGTGTTCATCTCGATAACACGCCACATTTCGCCTTTCGTGATGAAGACCGCACCGGGAGATGCGAAGTTCACCACAAAAGCCTCATCCAACACACCGACAGACCTGCCAGAGACAATGTCGAATATCTCGAACTTCCTTTCGTCCGGTATCATGGAAAGGTTGGCATAATAATACTGCCAGCTTTTCTTTCTCCTGCTGATAGTGTTAGAACCTTCCTCCCGCCATACCATACGATACTCAGTGATCTGTTCTATGACACCTTTTAACTGTTCAAGAGAAAGGTCACGATAAGGATATGCCCGTGCCAGAATGGAATGTATCTTTTCGATCTCCACATCCCCAAAATCGATTACCATTCCTGATATCTGGTTTGCGACAACGTCAAGGGAGCCCGTATGAGGTATTATGTCCTCAACCTCTCCCAGTAGAGCTGCTTTTGCTATGGCCATGCTTTCCGCAATGTCATCGGCTCCCATTGTGAGGATAGTACCCCGGGATATTTCGTGTATCCTGTGACCTGCACGCCCCACACGTTGTAACAATCGGGATACCTGCCTGGGAGAGCCATACTGGACAACGTGGTCAACTTTACCGATATCAATACCCAGCTCCATTGATGAAGTGCATATGAGTCCCTGAAGATCACCTGCTTTGAAGGATTCCTCGGCCTCAATTCGGGCATCCACTGAAAGAGAGCCATGATGCACACCAACAGATGCTCCGAGCAATTTGAATCCTGATGCGAGAGCTTCGGCGCTTTGGCGTGTGTTCACGAAGATGAGGGTCGATATATGAGTTTCAACGATCTCCCTGATGCAACGAAGGTGGGATGCGAATTCCGGTTCACATCCTATCTTCTTTCCGATCTCGATGTCCTCATCTGTAACTTGCGGATATATGATGTTGAACTCAAGAAGACTGAGCATGGAAACCTGTACGATGGATACATCCCTTTTTGCACCTGCAAGAAAATGGGCAACAACGTCGGGATTGCCCACTGTGGCCGACAGGCCGACCCTCTGAAACTCACCGGATATTTCGACAAGGCGCTCAAGTCCCACCGATAGCTGAGCACCCCGCTTGGAGGAGGCAAGCTCATGTATCTCATCGACAACGACATAACTGACACATTCGAGATTCTTCCTCAAACGCGAACCTGTGAACATTGCCTGGAGGGTTTCAGGTGTGGTTATTAAAAGGTCAGGCGGATTTTTGGATTGTTTTTGTCTCTGATATGGAGTAGTGTCCCCATGACGTACCTGCACATCAATACCCAGTTCTTTTCCCCACCACTGTATACGTGTCAACATGTCACGGTTGAGTGCACGTAGCGGTGTAATGTAAAGGCCGGACATCCCTACACGACCCCCCTCGCTCTTGCGAAGGATGTGATCGAACATAGGAAGCACTGCTGATTCAGTTTTTCCTGAACCCGTGGGGGCTATAAGAAATGTGTGTTCCCCTGCAAGGATGTGAGGGAAGGACATTTCCTGAGGCTGTGTAGGTGCTTTGAATCCCTGTTTTTCGAGAGCTTTTAAAATTGCAGGGTGAAAGTTGTCGAACATGTTATCGAATTTCATTTACCAACCTCCCCAGAACGTTTTTTCCTTGACCGTCTTTTACCGGTTCGTGGCTTTGTTTCCTCAAGTTTCCTGATATTTTTCAGGATTCCAAGAAATGTTCCATCAAGTAAGTATATTTCGGAATTGTCAAGCTCGACAGCTCCTGAGGAAAAGATAGGACCTAAGAGATCATCACGTACAGACTCATTAAATGCTACACCGCCGCAAAGCTCGTTGAATGCAGGCACTATCAGAACCTCAGGATCAGCCCAATTACCGTTTTCCTGATCAAAGGACGAATTTTTGAAATGGTCCACGAATACTTCCTTTTTGAAGCGTGTCTTTAGC
This sequence comes from Methanococcoides sp., assembly GCA_021108275.1. Classification (GTDB taxonomy): domain Archaea; phylum Halobacteriota; class Methanosarcinia; order Methanosarcinales; family Methanosarcinaceae; genus Methanococcoides. The sequence goes on along the minus strand of JAIORD010000042.1, from coordinate 107,020 downwards.
CAAACCTGTTCGACCACTGAATATCCCATTGCATCGGTAAACCGTACAGTAGGGTGATTGTGAGCTACAATGATCTTTTCTGCAGAGAGGATCTCGAGAGCTGGCCATGTGTGTCCATGGAAATAACCCACACCGTCGATGATGGCACCCCGTGGAGAATGAAGCTTTACGTCACAACCTTTGGGAAGTAAGAATTCGAGACCCCCATCGTGATTACCGGGAAAGACATCAACTGTTGCTTGCTCTGCAAGGGTACTAATGAAGTAGGGGATCTCGTCCCTCTCCTGCCACGAGACCTGAGGAACATTGTGCTTGATGTCGCCAAGAAGGATTATGTGATCAGGAGATGTCTGCTCAACGAGTCCCATTATGCGTTCAAGGCGTTGCTCTATCTGACTGGGTATGGAAAAACCACTTTGATAAAGGTCCCACTCGATCCCCAGATGGATATCAGCCAAGACAAGAGATGTGAACTCCCCAGATACCACAAGTGCAGGCTCATCAATGACAGGGTCTACTGATATCTCCATTTTCATGTTTTCCTTTCTTTGCCCAATATGTCAACCTGCTCTTGAAGTTGTTTTATCATGGACTGCATTTCATGCATCTCTTCATGCATCTGCACAAGCCGGTCATACATAGGACTTCTACCATCTTTGATGGCCTGCTCCTGTGAGAACTTCTGCTTGCTTGGAAAGATATAGACATAGGTTAGCCACATACCGATAAAAGCTACAACGATCATCCCCCCAAGGAATAATATGTATTCTGGAAATAGTGTCCTGAACAATGTGTCGTTCGAACTGTAATACTGGATGCGGGTTATCATGATGAAGTTCAGGAGGGAGAAGAGGAACATAGTCTCGCCTACAAGGATTAGGAGACCGCCAAGGCGGGTGGATGTTGATCTTTGTTGGGGAATTAAGCGATCGAGCATGTGGGAGTAACCTTTTGTGGAAGTGATTTGTTATAGAAAAATAAGTAATATGTTATTGTGAATGACAACAATAATAGATTGAATTACGTTATTATTAAAAGTATTCCAGAAAATCATAAGGAAATATTGACTTATTATTTCACTGATAGATATAAACCGAATCAATAATCAAAAAACAATGATTGGTAATTAATAAATAGATCACATTTAAGAAAGGAGACAAGGGTAAAAAAAACCATCATTTTATGGCACCTATTCGATCTTCAATAAGTTTGACCATGAATTGTGTTCCATCATCCATCTCTTTAAGCATTCTCTCTCTCTTAGTTTCCCACTTATTTTTAAGATCATTGTCAGAAATTAGCTCAATAGCTTTTTCTAACGCTTTTTCCTGAGACTCTACATCGTTCTTGAAATTGAATACGAGGCCATATTCTGCTTCTTGATGATTGGTATATCCTCTTCCACAGAAATCGATAAAAATAGCAGGTGTACCCAACACAGCACATTCCGATGCCATAGTTGAACTCTCGCCCATAAAAAGAGTTGCATAATTCATTAGATAATGCATATCGCTTGCAGGCAATTGCATTTGATATTTACGAAGATCTTCAGGAAGTTCTTTTTCCGACGAGATGAAAACTTTCCCATACTTTTCCAGTTCTCTCACAATCTTTCTTTTCATAGGTAAAGAAAAACCTTTGTTAGATTGATCGTGAAGTGCTTCCCAGGATACAAACCTCAAAATTGAATATGTTTCATCCTCAGCAAGCCCAAGTTTTTCTAAAATAGAAGGGTCGGGTTGAAAATGGTTAGGATGGAGGTAATTGAGTTCAAAATAACCATTGTAATGTATCTGTTTTTCCCCAAGATCGTCCCAATAACCTTTTTGAGTTACGATGTATTTTGTGAACGGGAAAGTGAGATAATGAACCTGAGTTGCATGTTCAGTATCTTCGAAAATAAAATATGGTTTTCTTACTAAAAAACTAATATGTGCTAAAGATGGAAGAGCTTGCCCTATAAAAACATCCGGTTTAAAGTCCCTTACAACATTGTATGTATTCAGTTCAAGTTTGAGCAAAGATAATAATTTCTTAAGAAATGTTGGTTTGTTCTCACCGATCTGAATATAATCTAGGTTAAAATCATCCAGTAATTCATTATTATTGTCTTTTTTTATTAAGACTATTTTGATCTGATGACCTCTATTCCCCATTTCATTAATGAAATTTTTGAACATGTAAACATGTTTCGGATGAGAGATTCCAACCAGTATTTTCATATTATATTCCTTTTATCAATATTGAGAATTGTCTTTATTTAACCTTATTTTAGTTCTTTAGAAACTCATTGTTGTTATTATGTACATTTCTACTTGAAATAACTAATCACTGTGAAAAGTCAAAAATAATATATTCATTGTTTTGATAAATTTTAGCAGTAAAATTACAAGCAATATAATAAAGCGTGAGTAGATAAAAAATAGTTAATAGTCAGTAATTATAAATTATCGTCTTCTAGCAAATAGCAGCACCAACATTGACAGACACAGAGTAAAGGCTGCATTTTGATCAAGGCTTTCATTCTCTGCAGGAGCATCATCAACCCCTGTTATTTCAATTATATCATCTGAGCTAACTCCGACTATCGCAAATGGTGAAAAAACAGAAGTCTCTGCTTCAAAAGCCATATAACTACTGCTCTCACTGATCTTCTTTGTTGAAAGAGGCTCCCATGTGCCCTGATCATAACGGTACATCATTATAGAACTATCAGAGATATGATTACCTTCAAGCCATGATCGATTTACCTTGAAACCAACAACTGCATCCTGTATATTACTTTCTATGGCATAACCGGGTTTCCCCATCCATATATTCAAATTCTTGTAGACTATCCCGGGAGGGGGAGATGAGACGAGTGCAGATGTTTGCTTAAGGACTTCAACAGTTGTTATGACATTACCGGCGTTTGTGAGAGATCTATAGTTAATATATGTAATAGGGTTTTCATGCTCAACGAACTGGTAGGAAATTTGAGAGCCGAGGTGAACCGATTGACTGGATTTTTCTACTATCTCAACTTCCTCATATGATCCACTTGTTGTGCTAATTCCGGCAACTCCATAATTGGACTCATCACTGCGTCTATCAAGGGTTGTGGATACATTGGAAGGAGATGTACCAGATGCAATAGTAATTACTCCATTAACAACATCAATAGGGATGATCAATCCTTGATTATCACTAACCACAACGTTAGATATTTCCAAAGAACTTGTACCAGATACATTGCCAGCGGTCATCTGGATGGTAGCAAAAATTTCCGGTTCTGTGACACTTGTCTTGTCCAATATCAAACCATATACAGAATCAATTTTTCCATTTGGGCCATCTATCTCACCGGGACTGAACCAGACAAGTGCACCATCCTGTCTTAAGAATTCACCTTCTGAGACCTGAACCACCTCTATTAGTTTACTGTCATAAGATAGATCGAACTGCATACCAGCAATCGGAAGGTCTGGCTGCAAATAGATATTCACAACAAAGTTCTGCCCTTCTTCTACTGATTGAGATGTGGGTATGATGCTGATTTCGGTAGTGGCACTGGCAATTCCACTAAGGCAAATAATTGAAAATAGAGAAAAAAGGAGGAAGGAATAAAATATACTTTTCCCAGAGATGAAAATATATTTTCTTATCGGAATCCCTCACAATTATGAATCCATATGCGATAGGACAAGCATCATATCGAGAACATTTACAATATTATCCTTATTCACATCCCATAGTGGATAAGGATATGACGTGGTTTCATCGAAATGCTGCTGAACTAGGCCATAATCACTATAGTCAACCATATGATCCTGATTGACATCGAAAACCAGAATAATAACCTCTGTGTTCATTATTTCGATATCCACAGCATTACCATTTGGATCACTGATTATGACATCTTTTAGGACTAGGTCAGATTTCCCACTTGCCTGTTCATCTGCTGCTAGCGTGATGCTGGCAAAAGTTGCTGGTGTTGAGGTATCTGACGCACCGAGAATACAACCGTATGCATCATTGATCTGATCCGAATTTATAGAACCGGCAACAAAAAATGTTCCCATACCACTTTGTTTGAACAGGTTGCCTTCGTTCACATCTGTGATCTGGAACTTAGAACCATCGTAAAGTAGATCAAACTGCATTCCTGCAATATCAACATCCGGAGAAACGAATATATCAATTGTGAAAGTTTCTCCAGGTGCAACAACCTGTGATGATGGTTTTAAAACTACATCGGAAGCAGCTGCAGAAACATTACTAAGAGCTGCAAACAATGTGATTATAAAAACTATCATGAATACGTTTTTTATGCTAAACATGTTTTCCCCTTTATTTGAAATAACTTTGAGGACTTATTCTAATCAATAAAATTTATAATCCCCAATTTATCATAGTGTTGGTGCTATATAAACATTGTGAAAAACTAACACATGTGATGAGCACCATCATTATGAGGCCACTTTACAAATTCGATTGGTTTTCAATAGGCTGAGAAATGAAATTACATAGTAATTACTACTAATATAATTAAAAAAGTAATATACTTATACATGAAGATAATTAAGTTTTAATTAAAATGAAAAGAAAATTTATGTAGTATCAGCAGTTGAATTTACAGATCTTAAAAAAAAAAGAAAGAAAAGAGAGATGCAGATATGCATCTCACTCTACTGATTCACCGAAGTGGTATGCTACGAAGGTAAGATCCTGGATGTTCACTTCACCATCCTGGTTTACGTCCCAGACAGTATCTAAATTTTGACTGCCCATATTCTGACTCACCAGAGTAATATCCAGAATATTCACCACACCATCCTTATTCACATCCCACCGTGGATGCGTAACAGGTGCTATGTTGTCCGTAGCTACAATGGTCGCATCACCCCAATTGTTAGGCGCATCATTGGTTGAGCTTGTCAGACCACACGAGTCTAAATACTGGCGTCCATCAAACCCATTATCCCGATCGTTTATTCCAACGTTCAAGCCGACAGCATCATTCGAAGGTTTCCCGCCAATATCACTCCAGGGGATTGAGGCTTCGATCACGTAACCAGTATCCGTGTCACTTTCGTCACCATTGCTACCCAGCAAAGTTATGCCTGTCACTATGTTACTGGCATACGAGTAATCCTTGCCGCCACCAGTACCCACTTCATCGATTACTGCACCATTCAGGTTAATGATAAAGTGATAGTCATCTGACTGCATCACACCAGCATTATCGTGCTGCGTGTCAAGGAATATCTCGACACCATCATCTAGATAGATATGGCTAACTTCATCCTGACCGGAAGCCTGAAGGTTCGTGTCAGTTACCTCAAAGGCAAGGTACAAGTAATTGTCATCATGTTTTGCCTTTATCACAGCAGTATTGTCTTCCATAGGGCCTCTGCTGGTTGACGCAGCCAGAGTCATACCGGCCACATCCTGCCAGTCGCTAAGATCACCGTCGATAGTAGCATCCCCCTGCACTATGTCAAGTGCCTCGATGATAATAGGTACATCATTGATCGTAACGGTATGAATGGACGTTGCCTTATTGAGACCATCACTTACAATTGCTTCGATCGTATGAGCGCCAGCACTTGTGCTGTCAGGGTTCCATATATAATTAGAAGAGGTGCTGCGAATAACGCCATCAATCAGGATGGTATAACTCAATGCATCCCCATCAGCATCGGATGCTATGACATCGAAGGAAATAGAATCACCTTCATCAAAGACTGCATTGTTTGCTGGTTTGAATGTAGTGATAGAAGGTGCATGGTTAACCTCATTTACTGTTGTTGTTACTGCTACAGTAACAGTATCAGAGTCTGTTTTGCCGTCAGCATCTTCTACAGTAAGGGTTACTTTATAGGTACCTGCAGAATCATAGGAATGCTGGACAACAGCACTTTTCGCATCTTCTTGGAGTCCGTTAGAAGCATCGAAATCCCATGCATAGGAAGCAATGCCCTTGTCATCTGTTGAATCTGAACCATCAAAGGAAATGGTTTCACCAACAACAACTGTCATGCCAGAACCAGCATTAGCAGTTGGTGAGAGATTAGATGGAGCTGACGAGACCTCTTCTACGGAGAAAGAATGCACAGACCACTCAGAACTTGCAAACTTGATCTGACCAGAGGAATCTGCCTGTTTTGAAACAAAGTCACTTCCATCCATTTTGACGTTATAATAGCGGTTTGGTTGCAGGTCACCAACAGTGAACACCACATTGTCCCCATCGGTGGATTGGGCAGTGAAATCTACGAGGATCTCGCCCTGTGAAAGAGATGTGTCATATTTGTTCACTTCTACATTTACAGATCCTGTAGTCGGATGAGCATACATAGGATATGTGTTTACGGTCAAAGTCCTATCACTGGATTCAACATTGATCGATGAACCATCAACATCAGATACGGTAACAGATTCGTCATCACTGACCATGATAGCATTGGACGAATCTACCAAAGAGATAGCACCAACTGGGTAAACGCGGAACAGGAATGTTTTGCTTTGCTCACGTGGCAAATTGTCCCCAAGTATTATTGGATTTTTAAAATTACCACTGTATATCCAGAAATCATAATTTCTGACATTAGATAAAGTATTATCAGTAATATAGATATTCTGATATATTGACTCATCACCCCAGAACAGGACACCATAGTCAACATTTTTCAGGATATTATTTCTAAAATATATGTCGTAAACACGAGCATTCTTGTCATACTTCGCGTCGTTAAATGAGGACAACATTAATGCTCTGCCATTTATATCCTCGAATCTGTTATCTTCTATAACGACATTTTCGGAATTAAAAATTTCCAGAGGTCTTGGCTGATCATGGAAATAGTTGTTGCGTATCATTATGTTATCAGTATCACCATTATGAAGATATAGTCCAACCTGTTTCGGACCTGAATAATCAGATGTGAAATAGAGTTCATTGTCTTCAACTATCACATCATTTATTCTTGTATGAATGTCGAGCAGATTATGGCCAGCGTTAGAGATTTTATTGTTCCTGATAACATGGTTATACATTATCTCTGTACCCATCTGATTAAAATAATGGATCCCATGTTCAACACAATTGGTAATAACATTATTTTCTACTAATGTATCACTTGTATGTGTTCGGAAATCAATTCCCTCAAGGTCCATGTTCGAAAACTCAGAATTTCTGATAACGAGATGGCTATTATGTTCAGCAAGATAACCCGTATAGCCATTGGAAACAGTTATTCCATCTATCGTGATCCAGTCTCGATAAGATGTCTTGATCATAGCTGCTCCTGAGGGACCATTGGTCATAGTTGGGTTTCCATCGTATGCTTTCACCGTAACAGGATTGTTAGTAGTACCTTCCAAATCATGTGCCGTAAAATCCAATATTTCTCCGGACCAGGTTCCATCAGACATGTATAAGGTATCACCTGCACCCATTAAGGATAGAGCATGATCAAGGGATCTTACAGATTGTTCGTGGGTTAGACCTGTGTGTGCGTCATCACCCCAAGTAGCAACATAGTAATCAGTTGCACTTGCTGTACCAGACAAAGCTAATAGGATACAAACTGCATAAAGGATATTTCGTAAAAAATATCTAGAATTCTTCGTGCCTTGTAAAAAGCTATGTTTTGTTTTCTCGGAATAACTTTCGTTTTTGAGATTCATTATGTAATTCCCTTAATAAATTATTTATTTGTAGATAATAAAACAGAATTGTGGACATAGTTATAATTAGTATGACCATTGTTTGAAGAAATTTGGCCACGATCCAGACAAAATAGGAATGGAATATGGGCGACATAATTTTCTGCTACAATGATCGCATAAGAATTAGCATCGTCACTATTATTATTTAAAATAGTAAGAACCATTGTGTAGGTTCCTACTTCTTCATAGCTATGCTCTAACAACATACCAGTGATATCTGACTGAAGTCCAACATCAGATTCGAAATTCCATATATAAGATATGATGCCGCCGTCATCATAGGAACTCGAGTCATCGAAAAATGTTGTCTCGCCAAGAACGATAAACTTGTCTGAGCCAGCATCGGCGGTCGTTAAAAAATTTGAGGAATACGTTTCTTCTATAGAGAAAGAATGTTCCATTGGCCAGTCTGAAATTGTAAACTGGATTTGACCCGAAGAATCTGCTTGTTTTGAATTAAAGTCAAAGCCATCCATTTTGATGTCATAACAGTTATTTGGTTGCAATTCATCAACAGTGAACACCACACTTCCCCCATCTGTTGATTTAGCAGTGAAATCTACGAGAATCTCACCTTGTGGAAGAGATGTATCATATTTGTTCACTTCAACATTCACGTACCCCGTAGTCGGGTGAGCATATATAGGATACTTGTTTATGGTCAAATAGCCATCAATAGATTCAACCTCGATCGATGAAGCATCAACGTCACATACGGTAATAGATTCGTCATCACTGAACATAATGGCATTGGACGAATCCATTAAAGAGATAGCATCACTCGGATAAATACGGAACGTGAATGTTTTACTTTGCTCACGTGGCAAATTACCTTCAAGTATTATTGGGTTCTTAAAAGTACCACTATGGATATAAAAATCAGAATATCCCATATTCAATAAAGTATTATTGATAAAGTAGATATTCTGGTATATCGACTCCTCACCCCAGAACATGACACCATAGTCAGCATTTTCTATGATATTGTTTCTAAAACATATATTGTAAACACGAGCATTCTGTTCATAAGATTCGTCATTAAATGAGGATAGCATTAATGCTCTACCACTTATATCCTCGAATTTGTTATATTCAATAACTACTTCTTCTGAATTAAAAATTTCCAGAGGTCTTGGTTGATCATGGAAGTAGTTGTTGCGTATTGTTATGTTGTCAGTATCACCATTATGTAAATACAGTCCAACCTGTTTCAGATCCGAATAATCAGATGTGAAATAGAGTTCATTGTTTTCAACTATTACATTACTTATCCTTGTATGAAGATCGATCAGATTATGGGCAGAGTTAGAGATATCATTGTTCCTGATAACATGATTATACATTATCTCTTCATCCAACTGATTATAATAATGGATCCCATGTTCACCACAGTTGGTAACAACAGTATTCTCTACTAAGGTATCACTTACCTGCCTCCAGAAATTAATTCCATCCATACGCATGTTCGAAAAAGTACTATTTCGGATAACAAGGTGACTATTCCATGAAGCATGATACCCCTGATAACCGTTTGTAACAGTTATCCCATCTATCGTAATCCAGTCTTGATAAGACGTATCGATCATATTCGCTTGTGAGGGACCATTGCTTAGGGTTGGGTTTCCATCATATGCTTTTACGGTAACAGGATTGCCAGATGTACCCTGCAGATCATGCCCCACAAAATCCAATACTTCTCCGTACCAGATTCCGTCAGACATGTATAAAGTATCACCTGCGCCCATTAAGGATAGAGCATGATCCAGGGATCTTACAGATTGTTCGTGGGTTAGACCTGTGTGAGCATCGTCACCCCACGTAGCAACATAGTATTCATTCGCACTTGCCGTACCGGATAATGCCAATAGCATAAAAATAATACAAATTATATTTATTGAAAGTGATTTTACAGTATTGATATTTTGTATTGATCGAAAACATAATATTTCTGAACAAAATACAGGTTTGTTATATCTTTTCATAATAACCCCCAAAAAGACAAAGTATCCATAATCAGGCAATTTTCACCTACTTACAACTCATAAAAAAATGTTGGTAAACAATATAATGGTTTTTGTATCATTCCTGGGGTTATAGCTTTTGAAATATAATTTCCGGTAATTATTACAGGTTCCTTCGACTAATAGCGTGATTCATTTATTTAATAAAAAGGTTCCTATTAAAAAATTATTTTTATAAGTTTAGATATATTAAGAGTTATATTTTACATTCATAAAAACAACATCATTCGCTCGAATTACCTATTAAGAAGAGAAGGGACATAGTCACACTAAATATACATATACTAATATTAAATTATCAATTTATGACCAAAAATCAACTTTTATATCATTAAAGTTGGCATAAATGTACTTTTTTGATTGTTCTCTGGCATTTTCCACGATAACTGTCAAATTCGAAATCGACTTTTTAATTAATTTTCTTGACATATTTTCAACTATGCAAATTCATATCATATCAGCATATGAATAGCTTCACAATAAACCCGATGATAATAGCACCACAAATGACCTAGTCCAACCATACCCTCAAGGTTTCATATTGCCTTTTACCACAATAATTTCGAGAGGCAGGGTTATTGGACCTGCTAATTCAATAATGTCAAATTTGGAACCATGCCATTGTTCTTAATTTGATCTGCATTTGCTCGATTCAAACAAACCAAGAGCACATATATTAATGGTAAGCATCAAACTTAGATTATAATGTATTGATCATTGAATAAGTCCAATCATTCGGAGGTAGTTAAGAAATGAAGAAAATAGCAGTCATAGGATCAGGTAACGTTGGCTCTACTACTGTTCAGCGTCTTGCAGAACTTGAACTCGGGAATATTGTAATGACCGATGTTGTTGAGGGTCTGCCTGAGGGGAAAGCACTTGATATTATACAGGCTGCCCCTGTTCTTGGATACAATGTGGACATACTGGGCACAACCAATTACGCGGACATTGCAGATTCTGATGTTGTCATCATTACCGCAGGAATTGCCCGGAAAAAGGGAATGATGCGTGACGACCTGATGAGGATCAATGCAAATATCATAAAAGATGTCTCTGAAAATATCTCGGAGTATGCACCTGAAGCCATAGTTATCACGGTCTCCAATCCACTTGACCTAATGACCTATGCCACACAGAAATATACAGGACTGAAACCTGAACGGGTATTTGGAATGAGTGGAGTACTTGATTCAAGTCGTTTTGCAGCATTCATTGCAATGGAACTTGGAATTTCAGTAAAGGATGTTTCTGCACTTGTACTTGGAGGCCATGGTGATTCCCTCGTAGCACTCCCACAATATACCACAGTAGCAGGAGTACCGATATCAAAAATGCTTCCACAAGAAACGATTGATAGGTTGATTCAGCGCACCATCAACGCTGGAACTGAAATTGTTGAATATCTTAAGACAGGTAGCGCTTTCTATGCCCCGGCAGCATCCATTGCTACCATGGTAGAATCTGTGATAAAAGATCAAAAACGAGTTATTCCTGCAGCCGCTTATTTGCAAGGAGAATACAACGAGAGCAATTTATACCTGGGAGTACCTGTGATATTAGGTAAGAACGGTGTGGAAGAAATCATCGAACTTGAATTGACAGAAAGCCAGCAACAAGCATTTTCAATGTCTGCTAACTCTGTTCGCGAAGGGATCGCAAAGTTACAACTGTAATATAAAAGGAGATGGAACACATATTATGTAGATTCCTTTCTAACAAATTATAATTATATACAATTGCAGTAATAAATATATAATATCCATATTTTAGATACAGATCATGCACAGGTTAAATAAGAAGGATATGAGCAAATCGTACGATTGGACTAATCCGAATTTTCGTGTGGCTTATGCTTCCTATATATATTGCACTTTATGAAGATGTCCAAAAAAATAAAAATAAAAAAAGGTTCATAGGATAATAAATTAGTCTATTATCCATATCTTTATCCTGCTATTATCATAGACACTTATCTTTTTCTCATATACTGATTCAAATACAGGTTCAGGATACTTAGTGTCCATTATAAGATAAGAAAGGTCATATTTGTCGTATATCTCTTTTGAGGACCTGTAATCTATATTTTCCTGTATCAAGACCCAGTTGACATTCCCATCTGTTGAATGAAAATCTCCCGCAAAATAGGGATTGTCAAAATAATATGAACTGGACAATGGAGACCTCTTTTGCACATCAATTTCAGAAAAATTCACAAATCCATACGTGAGAGCTGATATCGAATCTAAAAGTACTCTTGGACTTCCATCTGATATAGCCATAAAACGGCGCATTGTTCTATCACCGTTCCCGAAAGCTCCAGCTGTATCATCAATATATTGATTGGCCCATTTTGCAGAAACATATGTCTTGTCATCCATCACCCATTCTTCCGCAGATTCTCCAGTACGCCAGTGATTATAAAAGCCCGAAAATGATACCGAACAAATAAGTAATAATATTGCGAATGTTTTAAAATGTTTGGAGGGCACATTAAGAATATTAGTAAGAGCAATGCTAACCAATAATATTGAGAAGATCAGATAAACAAAATGCCCATAGATATCAGAATATATAATTGGCAAAAGGAATGCGCATAACAATAGAATGAACGACTCTTCTTTTCTCTTAGGCTGTTTCAACAGCATGTAAACCAAGCCACCAAAAACTAATAGGGTCAATGGTCCCACATGCCTTACTTGAACTATGAATATTTCCAATATCCAATCATACCTGGAACCTGCAAAAGGTACTAGGCTTCTTTTGAAAAACGGAAGTAGCATGAAGAATGAAAACAATGCAGTGTAGCCTATTGTCTGAAGATTGGAAGGTATTTTTATTCTATTTCTGGTCAATAACAAGAACACCATCAATCCAAGAGATAACGCTGCAAAGTAAGAAAATTTATGAATGCTAAATAGTAAAATTAATAACATAAGCAACAGAGCACCTATCTTTAACCTTGAACCGTTCGAAAATTTCAATAGCAAATATAAGAACAAAGGAAATAGTGCAATAAAAGGACCTCTTGTACTGACCTCCCATGTAGTAAAGATCAATACACCCTGAGACACTGAAAAAAGAAATGCAAATATATATTTAAAAATTGAATCTGGATAGAGCATATTTCCAAGTAAATAAGAGGCAAATAGGCTAAAAATACCCAAAACTAAAGAGAAAACCAAAATCGTGATTTCCATATCAATATTTGCAAGCTGGGAAATACCAGACAAGAAATACGGAATCCCACTTGCATATGACAATGGATATAAACCAAAGATTGAAAGCCAACTTTCCCACCAGTTAGCCTGTCCATACATCGTGATCGAGTTTGCAAGTGAATGAACAAAAAAAGAATCGCTTCCTTTTTCATGAGGGATAGAGGGGATCCTTATCACTATGTTCAGCACAACAAGAAGTGCAAAAATTATCACCTTGTTTTTCGGTGGATTGTCTTTAAACATAATACCTCCTTCAGCCTGGTATTCCTGTAATAGTCGATAACTTCTTTATCATCAATTCTGGGTTCTCTTTTAACATAATCTGTGAAGTACCCTAGCATATAAGGTATGCCAACACCATTTTTATGAAAATCATCATTGCTCCATAAAAGTTTTATCCCTTTTAGTAAAATATGCAGCGGAGTGAAACCGATATGATAATTGTTGGAACCCATTTTTTTGTATCCGATCCATTGACCTTCAGCACCTGCGAATGGTCTTAAAGATACCATTCTTACGTCATCGAACTTTTTTGTTTCCCATCCCCTAAGTTTAGCTTTTACAATAGCAATACTGTCAGGACTACAGGTTAAAAGATAACCCCCCGTCTCTTCAAAGCATTTTATATTCCATAGCCTGGCACCACCTGTTGGCAGATCATCACGATCTCGGTCCCACAGTATTTTACCATTAACAGTAGAGCCGATACGACCACTACAGATGCCAAGTTTAGGATTCATTTCAAGCTGATCCATTAGATATTCAAAATAATTATCATCAAGTACAACATCTGAATCCGCGACCCCGATATGATCATATGCGATATTGTTGCTATCACAATATTCCAGTGCATGATCAAAACCCACTCGATAAACATGTGCAACGTGGATCCCCAGATCTCTTGGAGTTTCATCCAGTCGTACGGATCTGATCCAGTCATGGGACGTGGTAAGTTCTTGTAATATTAAAGGAGTTTTATCCGTACTACCATCATCGACTATTACCCATAGCTTTGGCCTCACCGTCTGGTTGATAACCGACTCTGCAAGTTTTGGCAAACTGTATTCTTCGTCTTTACAAGGCGTCACCAAAATATATGTTCTCATGCTCATATGCCATTTGTCCTTTCTAAACTAAAAACCATATACATTCGAATTCCTTTAGAACCATATGTTCCAGTCATTGTTCGCAGACAAAATACAACTTATCTTCACCAATAAACTTTCATTTATGATGGTAGTATCGTTGTTTCCTCGAGTATCCAGACATTCATTAATGCAATAATCCCCATTGTTGCAATAAGACTTGTTCCAATTATAATTATATCTTCAAAACCCTTCTTATAGTTTTGGTTTCATCCTTTGAAAATATCCGTAAAGCCACCAAAGCCACCCCATAAGTAAGTGCTCCTGAGACCACTATTAAAAAAATGTTGACACTTACAAAATTATTCAGATAATAAACAGGCATAGCCATGAGCAAGCACGCCAGTATGGGCTTAACGAATATCCTGAATATCCCTGGAGTGACTAAATTAGTGGAAACAAAATAAAGGCTCATAAATAATAAGATCAATTCTGTTACGACCGTTGTAATACTTGCTCCATAATAGCTATACTTAGGGATTACCAGGAAATTGAGTAAGATATTTGCCACAACACAGACACCCATGCTCAAGGTGTTCAATCCTTGCTTATTAATTGATGTTAACAGACTCGTTAAAGATAAATTCACAGATATGAGGAAGACCGACCATATTAGTATTTCGAGCGCAATTATTGAACCCGCAAAGGATTGATCATAAATAAGGAATATGATACGCTCAGCGATAAGAGCAGTTCCCACTGTAATTGGCAGCATAAGTATTACAAGGAATTTAAAACCCATTTCATAATATTTAATTAAAGTCTCACTTGAACTTGTAAATGCTCTTGACATAACAGGAAACAATGAGATGACTATTGCATATGGGATCAAGCCTAATGGTTCGCATAATTTATATGCAGCTGAATACAGGCCCACGGCATGATCACCGACCATCATAGAAAGCATCAGTACATCTATTCGATGATATATTATGAGAAACACACTGGAGAATGCGATTGGTAGAGCTTCTTTGAATAAATGCTTCCACAATTTGAGATCGATATCGAACTTGACCCTAACAAATCTTTTCACAAAAAAATAATTTAACAAGGCTTTCAATACTTCTGAAAATAGGAATACAAGTATTAACTGATATAAGGTGCCATGCATAGCAATTATGAAGAAGATCAGAGAGGCAGAAACTATTTTAGAGATCAGTTTTGCTACTATGTCGTATTCCATTTTAAGTGTGGTTTGATACACCGAACGGCAATTATCGCTAAATGATATGAACAGTAGTGTGAATGATATCAGATACACGTATGTGGTCGTATCTACCGGATAATCCATCAGTGATATGATCGATATTGACAGAAGAATAGAAAATATAGAGAGTATTATTTTAATAATATATGCATTTCCAAGCATTTTTGCCATGCTTTCAGCATCTCTTGACATCTCCCTTACAAGTATTTCACTGAGGCCGAAATCAATAACTATGCCAAAAAATGCAATGTAGGCAAACACAAAATTGTATTTCCCAAACTCATCGACTCCCAAGTATTTTGCGAGATATATTACAACAACTAAAGAGATCAACCTGAAAAGCAGATTCCCTACTAGCAGGACACCTGTATTTTTGGCTACCTTATCAATTGTGCTCAATATTTCACCTGTTCTCTAATTAATGATCTTGGCTCTTAATTACTGAATTGGGGGGCCAGAATGACAATGGTCAGCCAATATCCAAATTATGATAGATAAGCTTTTCAAGAGCTTCACAAACACTGGAAAGTAATTCAACAAAAATAAATAACACATAAGATCTTAAAGAAACATTATAACATTTTACAATATAGCTCATAACATTTTTTACATACCTTGAAAGTAAGTGGTTTGTTTATTTTTGTGTATGTACCATAGTTTACTAATGTCCCTCCAAATTGTTTTTTGAAATTTCGGACAGTATACTTTACTTTCGGACTGCCTGCTCCCCCAAAATCAAAAGTAGAGTAACCGTTCTTAGCGCCCCATGATAGTATATTCCAGACTAAATATTCATTAGGATGCAGATGCAAATGTTTACGTGATGAACACGCATACCAATCATAAATGGTATTATTATAATTAAGCGTAAGTATTCCAGCAATTGGTAAGCCATCGTAAGTTGCCAGATATATCTTAGACAATCCTTTTGGTACCAGTAGGTTATAGACGTTATAGAACAACTTAAAATCTTTAACTGGTATCTTGGCAGTTTCTGAAGTTTCTGACAAAAGCTTATAAAAACTTTTTAATTCATCATAATTTTCTACTTCCTTGATCACCACATTATTTTTTTGAGCTTTTCTAATACCATTACGTTTCTTTTTTCCTAACGAACTCCATAACTCCTCCTCGGTTCGGTTCAAGTCAATAAAGAAATTTAAATTATCCTCGTAATTATAATCGCATGAACACAATAAATCAGGCATGTCAACATTAGAGTTTGAATATATTCGATTATAAAGGGATCCTTTTTTAGTAATTTTATCATGCTTGTTAATAAGTTCAAGGGCTGCACTTTTTCCACATTCGCTATTTACCCAGAGGGGAGCATCGCGAATAGTGATGTGGGAAGAAAGATACCCGATTTCGCTTATTTCTGTAAACTTGATGCTGACCAACGATGCCAGAATTTCACCGTTATCATCAACTGCCGCCAAAGCCAGTGGTTCACAATTAGGCACATCATGATAGATATCAAGCATGTGACCTGTTTGGAAAATAGTAGCATACTTGTTTTTAGAGACAAACTTATTTAGCATGTCCTTTTCTGGTTTCATTATGCTAAATTCTGTCATTGGACTCCCTTTTGGTCATGAAACTCAATGGTATCAACAATAAAATCAACAACGTCTATGGTATCGCTTAACATTTCATCTTTTTTTGATTTCCATACATCTCTATTTGATCCATTCTCCAGTATCTCAATCGCTTTTTTTAGTGCCAGATCCTTATCAGGGATCGTATAAGCAAGTCCATATTTTTGCTCAAGCTCGTTGAGATAACCCCTTTGATTATTGGAAACATAGATAGAAGGAACTCCAAGTACAGCGGCCTCCGAAGCCATAGTTGCACCTTCACTAATGCACAGTGCAGCATGATAGATTATATTATGCAGGTCTTTGGGGTCCATTTCAAGCTGATAATCCTTAATTGTTTGCCAATCTGAAATCTCAGAGGAGATAATAACTTTTCCATACTTTTCAAGCACAGAGATATATTCTATTAATTCTTTTTCCGCCTTGAAATTAAAGCCTTTTGCATGTAGATCATGATGTGAGGAGAGAGCAGATAGACGAACCAATATATATCCTGCTTTTAAACCATATTTAGTCAACACATTCTCATCGGGTTTAAAATATTTGGGGTGAAGGTATGTTAACTCATAATAGCCTCTGAAACGTGTCTGTTTTGGTCCAAGGTCCAGATAGAACGATGTCGACGTGTAAATCCTATCTGTAAATGGAAAGGCAAGTTTTGTGACCAGACCTGCTATTTCAGTATCTGAAAATGCCAGATGGGGCTTCCCCATAAGTCTGCTAACATGTGCTGAATAAGGAGAACCCGGACTTACAAAAATGTCAGGTTTGAACTTTCTTGCCATTCTGTACAAAAGTAGATCATTAGCAAGAACACCAAAAGCTTTGCCCGGCATTGTCTTATAATGTTTGCAGAGTTTATATTCAAAACCATTCTCTTCCAGCATTTTTCTGGTGCTTTCTTTAGCCCGTGCAAAGATTTTAATTTTATGTCCCCTTTCCTGAAGTAATCGAATCACATTGCTGAACACATTTACATCTTTAGGATGACCAATATCCAATAATACATTCAATTCTCTTACACCCCATTCAGCTTCTTTGCAGGAACATCTGTTACAATAACATAATTATCAATATCTTTTGCAGAAGCTAACCCCGCACTAACCAGCCCCACACCAACCACATGCCCAGTTCCAATAGATATATTTGGCAGCATAATTGCCCCCGATTTTAAGGTTACCTAATATATTATATTGCTCTTTATAGCTTTTATAGATGGTCCAATTTTTGACAAAAATGGGCCTGAGGTAGTTACAAAGATAACACCTGGTTATATGGAACCCCTACCATACAACAAGATGATCCCAATCAAACAGATTGTATATAATTGTTTATTCCCTCTAATATATACGTTATCCCCAATATGGTAATTATATGCACTTAACGAAATGATCCGAAACTATTTAAGGAAATCTCGAAGCAAACGCTTATTCATATTTTTGATAACAATTCTTATCAAATACAATTTTTTATGATATTACATATTTTATCAAGTTCTTTTTTTCTCAATGTATAATGGTTAGGCATAACAAGTAGCCTCTTTGCTACATTTTCAGTAGCAAGGCAATCCCCCTCATATCCATAACTCAATTTTGCGATTTCTGGTGTCGCACTGAACAGCATGACTGTATCAAATCCTGCTTTTCTGAGCTCTTCACTCAAATTGTCCCTTACAGAAATGTTTTTAAACTGTATTGGAAAAAGGAAATAATTACAGTAGGTTTCCGAACGCTCAAATGGAAGTATTAGATCAAGACCTTTTAGTTGTTCTATTAAATAAAGGGAATTATCCCTAGTTTTATCCACTTTTCCCTGAAAATCCTTTATTTTTTTAGTAATAACATGAAGATCCGTGTTCCGGATCTTTGTTTTACTAAATGAGCGTTTGTTCATAATATCAATCTTATCTTCAATCCTACTACCAAGTGGCAAAGAAAACAATCCAAACCAGGGCCTGTGATACAGTAGCGAGCGTGCATACGTTATTGTTGCATGTTTTATCTCGTCAGTAATTGAAGGAAGTTGGAGTTTTTCAATCTCATTCTCTATATTTGATGCAAGCTGAAGATCATTAGTAGTGATCATTCCACCCTCACCTGCGGAAATATATTTCCCAGTTCTGAAACTAAAAAATCCAGCAGTTGCAATTGTTCCAACAAGCATCCCTTTGTACCTGCTCAACAATGCATGAGCACAGTCCTCGATCACCGGCTTGTCCCCTGCAACCTTCAGTATCCCTTCAAGGTCAGCGGGACGACCTAAGGCATGGACTACAACAACAGCAGCAAGATCATCTATTTTTTTATTCAGATCTTGTGGATCGAGAGTATAATTATCAGGTTCAATGTCAATAAATACTGGATTATGTCCAGCATGTATTATCGCATCGAAATCACTTGGGCACGTATATAAAGAAACACCAATGTTTGAATTCTCAGGCAAATTCAGAGCTTTTAAAATGATATAAAGAGAAGTTCGACCGCTATTTGTGTAATTAATGGATACATCTGCAAATAGATTTGTAATCTTGTCTACATCTGGTTTTTTCTCTAGATGTAGCATTGATGATAGGAAATCCCCAGTATAATAGTCAATGTTAAATCTGGGAATTAATCTGGGGTCGGGTTTAATCGAATTCATTCTTAATATTGGTTCTAGTTCAATTTTATAAGTACATATCGATGTTAGAATTGTCCACACTTCAATTTCTTGTATATAACATACCCAACTTCAGCAATTTTATTCTTGAACTTGTCATGTGTTATCTCATACCTACCAAAATTCACTTCCTTACCACCAAAACGTCTTTTGAATTCCCTTACACCATATGGTTTGCTCGGGTGACCTGCACCACCAAAGTCAAATGTCTTATATGTACCAACGTTTTCTTTGAGAACCCACCAGACGAGCGCTTCGTCCACATACTCCACATCTTTTTTTGATCCTGCATACCAGTCATACACCAGATCATTATATTTGAGCACTATCCGGGTACCTACAGGCATTCCGTCCTGAATAGCGACATAGAAATCAGCCATACCTGTTGGCGCAAATAAATTATATACAGCCCTAAATAAAGAAATATCTGCAATCGGCATTCGAACATTCTTATAAGTTTGTTCAATCAAATTATATGAATATACCAATTCAGCATCATTCTCGATCATCTTAATCTTGATACCGGCTTTTTCTGCCCTGTTGATACCTTTTCGGCGTGATTTATGAATACTTTGCCACACAGTATCAGCAGTCCTGTTAAGGTCGATCAGATAGTTCAGATGCTCACTATATGTATAACCCAGGGATTCCAGCATCTGTTTAGATTCATGTATATCCCATATATTGCGGATCTGGGTATATATTGCCTTCTTTTTCATCACAGCATTATAGTGACCCATCAAAACAGAAACTGCTTCAGCACCTTCTCTACTTTCAACAGCAAGAGGTCCTCCATGTATCACAGAACGTGCTGAATACGAACTTCCGATTCCACTAATTTCACATATAACAGCTGCCTGTACTAACGCTAAGATATCTCCAGACACAGAATCTACCGCAGCCAACGATACAGGTTCATAGTTCTTTGCCTGTCTGTAGACCTCAACCATCTCCGTGGTTTGGAAGATATTGCCATGTGGATGATCGCTTACGAAATTGTCCCACTGGACCTTATCGAATGAATCTGTTATCTCGATCATATCTCAGCACACATCCCAACCAGGATCACAAGGACCTTCTGTTCCTGTACCAGACTAACCCAGCCTTGCCGATATTTTTGATGTTCTGCGAGATTATCTCTTTTGTCCATCCGAAAGTATCGTCGCACCATCTGTTAGGATGTGCAAGGATGCACATCTGTGGGACCTCTTCACTTTTGACAAATTCGATCAAATCTTTCGTAGAGGCTATCTTTCCAACAAAGCCAGAATTTGCTCCAGATCCACCAGAATTCAGCACATCCTTAACGCGGATTTTCAGATCTGCCCAGGTCCTGCCAGTGTCAGTCAGGTACAGTACCTTATTGTAGTCTATAGAAAGATAGGGTTCACCTAAGATCCCGAATTCCTTGAAATCGTATTTCTTCCATATATCACGATTCAACCACTGAGACAAGGGATTTCCATGCATGCAAACCGTAGTTATCTCTTCCACGTCTCTCAATTCATTCAGTTCCTTTTCGAAGATATTGATGGCTTTTTTCAGATCACCCTTAGCCTTATCCAGAACTTCGTAATGGAACCCTATTTCATGCCCCAGATCTGCAATCGCATGCATGTAATCTGGTTTAAATACTTCATCGGTGTGTCTGAAGTAATACGTAGACCTAATGCCATATTCATGCTCAAGTTGCGCCATATCAAGCGAACGTTTCACAGCACGATCTACATCATGGCGAAGAATTACACACCGATCAGGCGCGGATTTGAGATAATCGTGCACGGAGATTGCAGTGTACTCCGTATTGGTGATGGCTTCAAGAAATTGTCCGTACATTGATAATGTGAAATCTCTCACAATTATTTACCCCCAATGAACAAATATGATTTTCACAATTGAACTGTTCAGACGATAGAAATCGAATGATCAAGCTTTCATATTTTAGATTAGCTGTTTTAGTATTTATATATGTACAGATGCTTTAAAGTTCAACAAGACTTGAAAGCATAAACAGTACTTTAATATGCAGTAATTGACAAGTAAAACATATAGATGATAAACGAAAATAAGAATGTATTTCTCATACTCCTTATACTTTCATTGTTCACAGGGGCTACAATAGAGTTCAGCGAAGGCTCTACGTATGTTGGTATATTCTTGATCTTAGCTGCTGCAGCCTTGGTCACACGCATACGTTTGACAGAGACCAGAACAATAGAAAGTTCAAAATTGTACATTTCCATAGGTACTTTCATTGCTTTTGCAGATCTATTCTATAACTTTAGGACCAATAGTCAACTTGGCACACTTGATACTATGGTATTCTTCTTAGGGATATCACTCATAGCTTTTGGAATAAACAACCCCCAAATTCGCCGTATGGGAGAATTTGGTGCATACATAGCCGCCATATTTACTTTTTTGTACTTGATATTCTATACATTGTTTGGTGCATTAGAAATCAACTTTTTTCATCTGTTCAATCATTACTTTGTCCTATTACCAACAGTAACTATCATTAAACTGGCAGGAATACCCATTGAAGTAATTGCAACTGAGACTGTGAAGCTCAGTGGTGTTGAAGATATGACTATAGTGATAGGCGGACCATGCTCTGGATTATATTCAATGTTCCTACTGATAGGAATTGTTGCTGGTTATAGTCGCATAGAGAAAATGAATTTTAGTAAGACATTATATTTGCTAGGATTTGCTGTTGTTGTTGCCTATATCGCAAACCTTGTGCGAGTAATAATCCTTTACATAGCTGCATACTCATATGGAACTGAGGTTATGATGTCGGTCCACACACATATAGGATGGATCATTTTTGCCATCGTTGCAGGTGGTATTATGTACATCATGAATCTAAAAACAGAAATCAGCATAAATCAGAACAAACTCTAAATCTGTTTTCCTTAAACATCTAGTTTTATCCTGAAAACCAAAAATGCAATAGTCATGGCAAAAATTATTACCTCACATAATTACCTGTGATCATTGTCACTACTTGTAATGATTGTAGATCCTGCCTTAGATCACATATAGAAATTGTTAAATCGTTATGTTACATATATTTATATGAAGATCATGTCATCGGCCAAGTTAAGATACGTGGAAGAAAAAGATTTTGGAAAGATTGCTGAGTTCTTGGCAGAAGGTTTCCAATCAGACTCACTTGATGTCTGGAAAAATCGTATCTATACATGGTGGGTAGAGAATCCGAGCATGGATCCAGGCATTCCATATGGTTGGGTTGTCGAAAAAGATGGTGAGATCGTTGGATTCTTTGGAAATATTCCTGTGAAATATCAGATCAACGGATCAGTGGATATAGCTATAGCAGGCATGCCATTCTATGTAAGACCTTCAATGCGCGGAATGACAGGTATCCAGCTACTGCGTGCCTTCGCCAAGCAAAAAAATGTTAAACTACTACTCAATAATAGTCCAAATGAAGCATCATATGGAATTTTTAAAAAATTTGGCTTTGAAGACTTTGAGATCCCTTTCGATGGAATTGAATACTTGTATGTACGCGATTATGGAAAAATGCTTAATTTTTTGATTAAAAAAAGTGTTATATCCCAACCAAAGCTGGTCATACTGAAAATTCTATTAGTCCCTACAAAATTGATATCACCTTTTATTAAATTGATAGAAGATAAAAGAACACATCCGAAAAAGCGCAATAACTTCATTTGTTCGTTGTGTAGTGACTGTGATGAATCATTTGCAGAGCTATGGCATAATAATCGAAAAGAGAACTCAACAACATTATATCGGGATGTAGAAACATTACGATGGTTATTTTTCTCAAAGGCTTTTGATGGCAGAAGGCATGTTATTAAATGTATGGACTCACAGAACAACAAACTCGTTGGATACTTTGTATTTGACATAACATACAAACATGATGCCAAAGTCATGCAATTAAAAGATGTATATATCCCAAAATATGATGAGGGAATAATTCGAGCAGTTATTCCTTTTGCAAAAATTTTAGCAAAGAAACATGATGTTGCTGCAGTGAGTTTCTGGCCAATTAATGAGGAAATGAATGAAATCTTGAAAAAAGAGATCAAAATAAAAAGATCGAACAAGATACCATACTTGTATAAATTCGTTAATACTGAAGATAAAGACAATGAAAAAGCAAGTCAATCTGAACTCTTACTGTCCATTTTCGACCCAAATCGAGGGGTCTTATAACTTGGCATGGGAACTTAAAAATATACTTAGATTTACGCTGATATACCTTGATCTGAGTAGCGATGAAAATACGCCTATAAAAACATTAAAATCAGTTTGAATAAGGAAATTGATCTCACTGATATCAAACATTAAGAATTTCTTATTAATAGCAGATACATATTGTCTGTTGCTTTTGCTTCAAATAATTACAAGATCAATATAAGCTATCTACAAAAAAACATTCAACCATTAGATGCGTAACACTCATAAAAAGTATATAACTAGTAGTTTCTGAAAGTTATAAATAGAAATTAATAATAATTACAATTAAAGTATTATAGATTGATCTTCAACAGATAGAAGAAGTTGTGTAAAATCACAACATATTATATACGATTAAAGTTATTTACTTATGGGAATTGGGTCAAAAAGCTATGAAACAGAAAGTATTCCTTATATTTCTGGGACATGGTTTTGTTGTATCAATGCTGCATTATTATGCTATTTAAATAATTAATAAGTTGGGTGGAGCGACACGTATGGAACAAATTAAAGAAGAAATGATGGCATACTTGCAAAATAAATCATTTATGGACAGTGGTACAAAATTAAATGATGATGATTCTTTAACTATGAAAGGAATCATCGATTCTATTGGATTGATCGAATTAATAGATTTTATTTCTGAAAAATATTCCATCGATATTCCTGAAGACCTATTAACTCCTGAAAATTTTGATTCGATCAATGGAATTGTAAATATTATCCAAAAATTGACAAAGTGAGACAATGAGAATTGATGAATATATTGCAAACCATGCAAAAACAATTCCTAAGAACATTGCTCTGGAAGAGAAGGAAAGATCTGTTTCCTATAGTCTTCTTGATGAAAATATAAGCACTATAGCATCAGAAATAAATGATTTTGAGAATTGTAAATTTGCAATCCTTGCCGAATCAGGCATAGAATATATTCAGGCTCTAATGGCAGTTTATCGATCGGATAACATCGCTGTCCCCCTACCTGTGGAACTGATGGAATCTAACATTCGAGAGATACTTGATAGTAACCGGATAAATAATATTATTGTCACAGACCAGCAATATTCGAGATTTGGAAATGCTTTCTTTGAAGGATTCGCCACTGTGATCAATATTTCAAACGATTCCTCTGTGATGACTTTACGTAAAAAGACCATTACTGAGAACAATAATGAGCTATTAAGGCTCGTAATGTATACTTCCGGGACGACCGGAACTCCAAAAGGTGTCATGCTAAGTGATGAAAATCTAATAGCAAATGCAAATTCCATAATCGATGTACTTAATATAACACCGAAGGACAAAGCTGCACAGGTGATATCTCCACACCATGCTTTTGGAAATTCGATAATTAATTCCCAGTTGATAGCAGGAGGTGCTATTAAGATCGGTGGCCTTACTTTCCTCGAATCTACCTTTAAACTTATAGAATCAGGGGTAACTATATTTTATGGAGTTCCAAGTACCTACCGTATCCTTCTCAAGTATCCTTCCAGATTCCAGAAATCGTTCAGGAACGTCAGACTTGCTGCTTCTGCAGGCGGTGCCATGGGAATAGAGACCATAGAAATGATCAAGCAATTGAGTGACGGGATCGAAATAATCCCTATGTATGGACAAACAGAAGCAACAGCAAGACTTTCCTATCTTCCGTCAGCCGACCTGGAAAAATACCCCGATACAATAGGCAGACCAATTCCAGGAGTTGAGCTTGATGTAGTTGATGATAGCAATAAGTCAGTTGATTCCGGTGTCACGGGAGAATTGATCGCCAGAGGTAAAAATATACTGATAGGTTACCTTAACGATGAGGAAGCTACCCGTAAAAAGATCATAGATGGTTGGATGCATACCGGAGATCTGGCACAGAAGTTACCAAATGGTTACTTTAAATTATTAGGCCGCAAGGACGATCTGATCAAAGTTGCCGATCATCGAATAAATCCAAGAGAAGTGGAAAAATATATTGGGAAAAATAATGAAGTATCTGATGTATTCGTTGTCCCAGTCGATCATGAGTACCTAGGAAATGCAATCAGCCTTATGGTAATTCCAACCTCGGATACAGAAGTTGAAACATTGTATACATTTTGCAGGAAGAACCTGCCCGGTTTTTTGTGTCCACTGGAAATTATTCTTATCGAGAACTTACCACTAAGCAAAAGCGGAAAAATATCAAACAGGTCTATAATAGAGGGGTATAAAAATGTCAAAGCTAATATGTAAAAAATGTATCTTAGATTCAGACATTCCTGGTATAAAAATAAGCGAAGAGAGTGGCCTTTGCCAGTTCTGTGAGAATTACACACCCATATCTTCAGAAGAAAAGAAGAAATATTTGGGGATTATAGAAAACCTGCTTAAAGAACACAGCGGAGTAGGGGAATATGATGTTATTTTTGCACTTTCCGGTGGAAAAGACTCTTCATATGGACTCTATAAACTTAAAAAAGAGTACCCTTTCCTGAATATACTTGCAGTTCAATTTGATAATGCTTTTATTTCAGACACTGCTGTTGCCAATGCAAAAAAGATGTGTGAGATCGTGGGATGCGATTATTTTAAGCTGACAATGGAAGAAAAGAAGCTTTATGATACATTTAAAAAAGCAGCTGAATCTACCAACGCATACTCAAAATTAGCCAGATATCGAGCCAGTGATATCTGCAATACCTGTATTAGCATTATCAAGCAGAAACTGATAGAACAGGCGATCGTCCATAAAGCACCATTCATTGTTTTTGCGTTTACATCTGGACAGGCACCCAATCCCATAATTGACCTTCAGGCCAATTTCATAAAATGGTCCAGAGATATTTTTGAGAAGCAGCTTCAAAATATCGGAATAGAGGACAAAGATGAAATTTTCCTTATAAAAAATGAGATAATAGAAACCATAAACAAGGAGGCTACTCCAATTATTTTACACCCATTGTGCCTGTGGGACTATAATGAAGAGAAGATAGTAGAGAATCTAATTGATATCGGATGGATACCACCGAAGATCAGTGACAGCAATTCAACAAACTGCCTTCTAAATGCATTTGCCTGCGATAACCATATCAAAAAATATGAGATCCACCCATATGCTTTCGATATAGCAGGGCTTGTGAGAAGCGGAGATATGACCCGGGAAGAAGGATTGGATAAATTGCATAAAGAATTGTCAAAACCATTGATAGAAATGGCTGCAAAAAAACTCAATATGGAAATCGTGTGAGCTAGAATTCCAAATTGTATGCACTAATGCTCTAAACAAAACAGCTGCTCAAAGTACTAATCATTTTCAGGGTGAACATTATGATAATTATTGATGAACTGAACAAAGATACAGAAAAGAACGCCTTTAAGATCAGAACCTTTATTAAAAGAAAAGTTCAGGATTTTAAGAAAAAAGGAGTTGTTGTAGGAGTTTCAGGTGGAATCGATTCTGCAGTCATACTCACACTAGCTGTTCAGGCTTTGGGCAATGAAAATGTTTATGGATTACTACTTCCTGAAGAAGAATCAGCCACCATAAGTACGGAACTTGGAGCGAGACTTTGTGAGTTATTGGATGTTTCTTATGAAAAGGTTCCAATTACCCCAATATTGCAGTCACTTGACATATATGCTGAGAAGAATAGGATCATAAAGAAAACCTGTCATGAATATGATTCTGATATCCATAAGACCTCACTGGTCCTGCCTGCACTCTTAAACAATGATATGCTAAACATCCCATCCATAAGACTGGTAAAAGATGGTGAGATAATTGCAGAGAACAGGTTGAAAGCAAAGGACTATCTCGAACTTATCGGCATCCAGAATGTGAAACAAAGGTCAAGGATGTTGATCCAATATTTATATGCAGAAAAAAATAATTATATAGTATGTGGCACAACTAATAAAACAGAACTTATCCTGGGACAGTTCGTAAAATATGGAGATGGTGGAGTGGACATCGAACCCCTGGCAGATTGTTATAAAACTCAAGTATATGCATTAGCAGATCTACTTGGTGTAGATAAAGAGATAATAGAAAGACCTCCAAGCCCAGATACATGGAGCCACTATACATCTGATGAGGATTTTTACTGGCGTATGCCAATTCAAATTATGGATCAGCTATTATACTCACAGGAATATGCTCTGCCCATTGAAATGATAGAAGAGAACACCGAACTGTCAGAAGAAGCAATCGATAGAGCAAAAAAACACATCGACAAGGTAAGAAGTGCAGCCAATTATAGTGTGTCTCCACCAACTATATGCTATCTTGATAAATGATATTACATTTATGCCAAGCGATACCAGATCTTTATGATTCGAACTTTGAACTGCTTAAAAAGTGGAATGTGAAAATGCTCAAAGATAAAGTAGTACTGATTACAGGAGCAAGCCGCGGGATCGGAAGAGCTACGGCACTACTAGCAGCAGAGAATCATGCACAAGTGATCATTAACTATCACAAAAGTGAAGATAAAGCAGCCGAACTTGTAGACATCATTAATGAGAAAGGACTTCATGCAACCATGATAAAAGCAGATGTTTCTGTTGAAAATGAAGTCAAAGACATGTTTGAATATATTAAAAAACAATACTTCAAGATCGACATACTTGTAAATAATGCTGGAATAATGAAAAATAATTATTTGATGATGACAAGCACTGAGTTATTCGATAATATCATTGACGTTAATTTAAAAGGGACTTTTTTGTGTAGTCGATACGCCTCAAACATTATGAGGAAGCAAAAATCCGGAAGAATAATTAATGTATCATCTATAATAGGATTGAATGGAAATGCTGGGCAAACAGCATATTCAACAAGCAAAGCAGGAGTCATTGGATTTACAAAGTCTGCAGCAAAGGAGCTTGGCAGATATGGAATAACAGTTAATGCAATTGCACCAGGATTTATTGAAACCGACCTGACCAAAGATGTTAAAGAGGAAATCAAAGAAAAAATAATCTCTGACATAGCTCTTGGTAGGAGTGGAACTCCAGAAGATGTTGCAAAAGTGATTTTATTTTTGAGTTCAGAACTTGGCGACTATGTAAGTGGACAGATCATCGGAGTAGATGGATGCCAAATAATCTAATTGCATTCTCCACAAGATCAAGTCTGTACCTAATAAATTTGAAAAATTATACGAAAATTCTAAGCTTATTCTCCTCTAGAATCTAGCTTGATCCTGAATACTATGAACTCAATGACCATGACTAAAATAATAAATGCCATATAAATACCTGTGATCATTGACACCTTCTGGAAGTCAAAATCCCGGATCCAGAACACATCCAAAATGATGATCCCAAAAAGCACAATTGAGTATGATACAAAGCTGAAGAGCAGTGACAACTTCCATTTATTCAACAGGTCCATACGTAATAGCCTCCATTATATCTTTTTTGATGCTTCCTTCAATCGATTAGATCTACTTTCCATAGAAGGATGGGTATTGAACAGTAATAAATGGATATCATACAAATCTGTAACATGTAATACATTGAGAGGAAACATGTGAGCGTGTCCAGGATTTACACCTACTGGATTCAGATCGACCTGATGTTTCAATCGTTCCAAGGACTCCACCAGCATCTGAGAATTTCCAGTAAGTTCTACAGCAGTTTCGTCAGCCACATGTTCCCTTGAGCATGCAACTAACAACTGTGCAACCAATGCTGCAGGTGGAGCTACCAACCCCATTGAAAGGAAACGAATGAATCGAGGTGCAGGGTCATACTTCTGCCCAAAACCCATAAACAGTGCCCCCCACAATGCAAGTGTGGATACAGCTGCAAAAGAGCCTGCGAAAAGAGCAACAATGGTATTTAATGGGACGTCACCATTCCTTATATGACCAATTTCACGTGCGAGCATAGTCTCAAGCTCAGATTTATCAAACAAATCCATTGCCTCACTGGACACCGCAATATCGTATTTCCCACTTGTGCCTACCGTGAAAATCAAAGGTAAAGGATAATCAAACAGATACATATCAGGAGTTGATATTTCTGCTTTTTTAGAAAGATTATCCAAGGAGCCCACCTTTTCTGCACGATACCATCTAAGAAGGATCTTGCCACTATAACGGTAGATAATATAGCTTAAAAATAAGAACACTAATAAGGAGATAACACCAGCAATATCCCCAAATATCAAGAAAACTATCGCAGGAACAGGGATTGAAAATAGAACAAAGAGGAAGATGATCTTTACTTGATTGTTAATGGATACTCCCCACGAGTAGTTTATAGTAATCTATATTATAATTGTAATTCATGCTTTAAAAGGTTTCTAATGAAATCTTAAAAATATGCATAGAAGACCGTTACTCCTATTAAGGATCATATTTTACTATTAATGCTTGAAAACAATTTAAGAAAACAGTTATATCTTTTAAAAACGTACTTCTTATAGATGTTCAAGTCTGATAAGTGTGTATATAAGCAGGATCTTATAGCGGTTATTGCCTTGGCAATACTTGCAGTGATCTTTATCCTTGTTCCGCCACTGAACGAAACTCCATTGCGGATAGTCTTTGCCCTGCCTCTGATATTTTTCATCCCTGGTTATGCATTTATCGCCATGATGTTCCCAAAAGGAGACATCAGCAACATCGAACGTTTTACATTGAGTATTGCGTCCAGCATAGCTATAACGGTCTTTGATGGCTTTGCATTAAGCCAGACAGAATGGTTATTCAGACCATACTCCATATCAATATCATTACTAATAATAACAGTCATTTTTGCCGTACTTGCATATCCTGCCAGACGAAGGCATCTGGAAGAAGACCAATTCACATTTTCAGTTCACGGATTCATAGAGTCCATAAGATCAGATGATGAAAATGTTCCTGAAAAGAACCGTATACCACCTGAGATAGAGAAGGCGCTAATTATCGCCCTTGTGGCATCCATTATCATAGCAGCAGGGATGCTAGTCTACGCAAAGACCACACAAGAAGAAGAACAGTTCACCGCACTGTATATGCTCGGACCCGAAGGAATGGCAGAGAACTACCCCACAAACGCATTCCTCGAAGAACCCATTACAGTTACCGTGGGGATCGAGAACTATGAGAAGCAGGATGTGAACTACATACTTCAAATGCAGCTTGATGGCGAAGTTCTTCAAACGTTGAACGTCACATTATCTGATGAAGAAAAATGGGAAGAGGAACTGACATACCATCCCGAACAGATGCGAATGGGACGATCAAAGCTTGAGTATGCCCTTTTCAAGGAAGAAGTATCACTCAATCCATATAGCTCCGTGAATCTGCAGATAACACACGAATACCCCATGGAATATCCGCAAGAACTGACAGAAGGAGAGGTAAATGGATCAATTGATCCACTTCACGTACTTAAGAACTATGACATGGAGCAAAACACCAGCTGGAACTTTAAGACCACCGATGCGAACTTCAGTGGAGCATATGTTAAAGAAGAAGGAATATTTGAATCCCAGGGATTTGTGTTCAAGCTTCCATACGAAGGAAATTTGCCACATTACAATGGACAATATTACGAGATGGCACAGAACGTCAGATCGGATAAAATGGAAACTGTTGTACTGTCACTGTTCGTGAAGGACACATACAAACCCAGAATTATTGATATCGATCAGACACAATTCAAGCAGATACTTATCAACAATATATTAGTTTGGGAAACTGCGGTCGGTGGAGATTATAATTGGCAACGTGTCCATATACCAGTAATATTGAACGAAGGAAACAATATCATAACATTAAGAACCATCCAGAGAGGCAATAAGGATGTCCATCCTGTAGAAATAATATGGGACGAAGTAACAATACTTCCAATTTCGGAACTTTCGCCTTACTCAGAGAACGCACTTCTCGAACTCCACCCACCACGATCAGAAATGATCCCATTGCCAACAACCGTGAATACAGCCGATTTTGAAGTAGAGTGGAATGGCACAGATATTGGAAGCGGTATTGATTACTATCTTGTGGAATATAGTATTGATGGGGAAAACTGGCAGACATGGTTAGCCGAATCAAAGGAAACTTCCGCAACATTCACGGGAGTTAATGGAAATGATTATTATTTCCGCACCAGAGCAAGAGATGCAGTTGGAAACTGGGAACGTCTCCACGACACTCCGGACACCAAAACTACTGTAGATATAGAATTTCCGGATTTTGTTAATATTACATAACTAAATCCATAAAATAGACCAGCATTGTTCGTTGTGAAAACGGAAGAAATATGGGGGTGAATTGAGTGCCTGACAACTACTCCCACAGATTCACAATGTTTAAATATAACATAATCCAAAAAATTAGCTATAGATCGTTAGAGCGGGGCGGTATAATCATGAAAGGGAAAATATTACTATACCTAATAGTAGCAATTATAGCCACAAGTGGTACAACAATGGGTTATGGGGCGGACCTATGGGATGAGACCGGGACATCAAGTTTGCCACATACGGTTATTATCCAGCCAGGTGAATCATTAGTAATGAGTTACCACATGGAGGGTATCGCGAACCTAAATGAACCCTTGATCTACGAATACGCTGTTTCTGTTAGATCCGGCTCAGGCAGCCCTAATGATATCGAGATCACATATCCACATGATGTAACACCAACATCAGATCCATTTGTTGATGTAGGCAATATAACCATCACCAAAAATGCAAGTGCACCAATGGACACCGTTTATACGATCCAGATCAAGGCTGGTCCACAGGGAGCAGGAGCAGTAATTGACGCTGCTTCAAGAACGAACGAAGTCCCTGAATTCCCAATAATCGCTCTCCCAATAGCAACGATCATTGGCCTGGCATTCTTCCTTCGGCGCCGCAAAGGAGAGTAAACTTATTTTCTATCATTCCCTTTTTTCTTTAGTAACACAAACCCGGAATCCATTCCTTCATCCTACACCATTCAATCCTACTCAAACCTTTATATTCTCAAAGGTCAATCTACCAGTGATCAGCTATGGAACTTGAGAAGCTACTTGAAAATTTATCTAATGCACATGGAATATCTGGGTACGAGAATAACGTCAAACAGATAATGGAAGACGAGATCACGCCATATGTTGATGAGACCAGAACGGACAAGATGGGAAATCTCATCGCCACTAAGAAAGGTGATGGACCCACGATCATGCTGGCGGCACACATGGACGAGATCGGCCTGATGGTGCAATACATTGATGACAATGGCTTCCTGCACTTTGTGAAGATTGGCGGCTGGTTCGACCAGACCCTCCACAGCCAAAGGGTTGCAGTCCACGGAAACAATGGACAGCTAACAGGCGTTATCGGTTCAAAACCCCCACATGTTATGAAAGAGGAGGACAGAAAAAAACCGGTCAAGGCAGAGGACATGTTCATTGACATCGGAGCAAAGGACAAAGAAGATGCCATGAAGATGGGAGTGGATGTAGGAACCGCCATATCCATGGACAGAGATTTTGCAACCCTCGCCAACGGCCTGGTCACATGTAAAGCATTCGACAACAGAGCAGGAGTAGCAATGCTCATCGATGCCATGAAGCAGATATCCAAAACAAAAGTAAATGCAACCATACATGCCGTAGGGACAGTTCAGGAAGAGGTAGGGCTCAAAGGTGCACGCACATCTGCCTTCGGACTTAACCCGGATGTCGCCATTGCAGTAGACGTCACATTCCCCGGAGACCACCCCGGAATAAGCAAGAACGATTCTGCACTGGAAATGGGAAAAGGTGCCGTTATCACAGTCGTTGATGCTTCCGGCAGAGGACTTATTGCAGACAGGACAGTAGTAAAATGGTTAAAAGAGACCGCTGAAGAGAATAAAATACCATACCAGCTCAATGTAGGTGGCGGCGGAACCACCGATGCGACCGCAATACATCTCACAAGAGAAGGTATCCCGTCAAGCACAATTAGTGTACCTACAAGATACATCCACTCACCAGTTGAAGTCTTATCCCTTGAAGATCTAAGGTCCTGTGCCGATCTCATCGCAAAGGCTGTTCAGAACATCGACAAGTATTTCTGATAAAATATCAGAATACTCATTTTCCCTTTTTTTAAAATAATTTGTTTTGGATTTCATTGGAATTGATGTACGCAAATATATCATCGAATTCTCAAATATTAAACGATATACAGGCGACTATAGGGCATATGCAAATTTATATCACACCAAAAAGACTAAAAACAATAGGAGTATTATTTTGGCTGTTATAGTCAGCGGCATGCGTCTATAAATAATGTCTTTATTATTAGTGATAAATATACAGATCGCTGATGAGAAAGGATAGATCATTAAAACTGAAAAACAAAAAAATAAACTGAGGGATTGCATTATTTGAAAATATCCGGTTTTTGGACACAACATTGAGAGACGGTGAACAGACACCTGGTGTCGCACTGAAAACAGAAGAGAAGGTCTGGATAGCACGTAAGCTTGATGAGTTGGGAGTAGACATTATCGAAGCAGGCTCAGCTATCACTTCCGAAGGGGAGCGTGAGGCAATTCGCGCCGTATCAGCAGAAGGGTTAGACGCAGAGATCTGCAGCTATTGCCGTATTATGCAGCAAGACGTGGATTTCGCATTAGAATGTGATGTGGATTCAATTCACCTTGTGGCACCGGTATCTGACCTACATATTAGTGTGAAGCTGAAAAAAGACAGGGCAGCATTGAAGGAAATGGCATTAAGTGCCGTGGAATATGCAAAGGACCATGGCCTTATAGTGGAGCTTAGCGGAGAGGATGCTTCAAGAGCAGACTTAGACTTCTTGAAGGACCTGTACAAGGCCGGCGTTGAAGTAGGTGCTGACAGAGTGTGTTTCTGTGATACTGTAGGATTGCTTGTGCCTGAAAGAACAACCGAGATATTTAAAGATCTATCATCATCCATTGACGTACCGGTGGCTGTTCACTGCCACAACGACTTCGGCCTTGCAGTATCAAATACAGTAGCAGCGCTCAATGCCGGTGCAAGAGAAGCACATATGACAGTGAACGGCATCGGTGAAAGAGCAGGGAACGCATCCCTTGAAGAGGTTGTCATGGTCCTTGAATGGCTCTACAAGCGTGATACTGGCATAAAGACCAATGAACTTTACAAGGTCTCAAGGCTTGTCAGTCGTCTCACAGGCCTCGCCATTGCACCGAATAAATCACTTGTAGGCGGAAATGCATTTACCCATGAAGCAGGTATCCACGTTCACGGATTGCTCGCGGACACTTCCACCTATGAACCAATAACCCCGGAAAGTATCGGACGTGAAAGACAGATCGTCCTCGGAAAACATGCAGGAAAGAGTTCCGTTACACTTGCACTGAAAGAGCAGGGATTGGATGTGAATAATTCACAGCTCAATGAGATCGTCTCACGTGTGAAGGAACTAGGCGATCACGGAAAGCGTGTTACTGATGCTGATCTTCAGACAATTGCAGAAACTGTGCTTGACATATACCAGGAATCAAAGGTCAAGTTAGAGGATTTCACTGTCGTATCAGGGAACAGAGTAACTCCAACAGCTTCTGTAAGGTTGACAGTCGATGGAAAAGAGGTCGTTGAAGCGGCTATCGGAGACGGACCTGTGGATGCTGCCTTTGAAGGAATTCGCAAAGCCGTATCCGGTGTTGCCGATATACATCTTGAGGAATATCACGTAGATTCCATTACCGGCGGTACAGATGCACTTGTGGAGGTACTGGTAAAACTTTCAAAGGACGGAAAGATGGTCACCTCACGAGGCGCACGAACAGACATAATAATGGCATCTGTAGAAGCAGTGATAAACGGCATCAACCAGCTTATACAGGATTAAGAACAAGTAGTTTATGATTAATAATTGAAAGATGTCGATATATAGTTTGATGGTCAGTATAGATATCAACAAACACATATCGATAATATCTTACCGATCAACAAAGGAAAAGATAGCATGACCGGAAAAGCAGAAAGAATGACAGGCGCAAGAGCATTCGTCGAGTGCCTGTATCGGGAAAACGTCGAAATTATTTTCGGATATCCGGGAGGCGTGCTGCTCCCCATCTATGATGAACTTTATGATGCACACCTGCACCATCTGCTCGTCAGACACGAGCAGGCAGCAGTCCATGCAGCCGAAGGATACGCAAGAGCTACAGGTAAAGTCGGTGTATGCCTCGCAACATCAGGCCCAGGAGCAACTAATCTTGTCACAGGTATTGCGAACGCATACATGGATTCAATTCCAATGGTAGCTTTCACCGGACAGGTACCAAGCTCAATGTTAGGCAATGACGCCTTTCAGGAAGCTGATATCACAGGCATTACGATGCCCATCACAAAACACAATTACCTCGTACAGGATGTAAAGGACCTGCCAAGGATCATCAAGGAAGCATTCCATATTGCCTCCACAGGCAGACCCGGACCAGTACTCGTCGATATTCCAAAGGATATTACTACAGACGAGCTTGATTTTGTATATCCTGACACGGTCGAACTGCGTGGATACAAACCAACATTCAAAGGCAATGCACAGCAGGTAAAGAGAGCTGCATCTGTCCTTAAAGGTGCAAAAAGACCTGTGATCTATGCAGGCGGCGGTGTGATAGGATCGGAAGCAAGTAAAGAGCTACTGGCATTTGCCGAGAAGCTAAAAGCACCTGTTACGACGACACTTACCGGTATCGGAGGATTCCCGAACGACAATGAACTTTATCTCGGAATGCCTGGAATGCACGGCACGAAATATGCGAACTATGCAATTCAGGAAAGCGACGTTCTCATAGCAGTAGGCGTACGTTTCGATGACAGAGTAACCGGCAAGACAACATCTTTCGCACCGAATGCAAAGGTTATCCACATTGATATCGACCCTGCGGAAATATCAAAGATCATAAAGGTAGATGTCCCGATCGTCGGCGATGCAAAACAGATCCTGGGATCACTTGTCGACCAGGTTTCTGAATGTGATACCAAAGAATGGCTCGACAAAATTGCCACATGGAAGAGGGATTTCCCATTGTTCTATGTCAACAGGGATGATGTCATCAAGCCACAGTACATCCTCGAACAGATAAGCGAGGTATGTCCTGATGCGATAATCGTCACTGAGGTCGGACAACACCAGATGTGGGCTGCCCAGTATTTCAACTACAAAGAACCTCGTACATTCATATCCTCAGGCGGACTCGGAACAATGGGCTATGGTTTCCCGGCAGCTATCGGTGCCAAGCTTGGAAGACCCGACAAGATCGTTGTCGATGTTTCCGGTGACGGTTCGTTCCAGATGAACTCACAGGAGATGGCAACCATTGTCCAGAACAACATCCCCATAATCATTGCAATTTTCAACAATGGTTATCTTGGAATGGTCAGACAATGGCAGGCATTGTTCTTCGAGCACCGGTATTCACACACCACCATTGAGAACAGTGTTGACTTCGTCAAGCTGGCAGAAGCATACGGTGCAATGGGAATACGCGTAACAAAGCCATCCGAAGTGAAAGCTGCAATCGAAAAAGCAGTTGAGGCCAATGGGCCTGTACTTATCGATTTCGTCATCGAACGTGAGGAGAATGTATCACCAATGGTCCCGGCAGGTGCTGCAATAAACGAAATACTCGATCTGGAGGACACGCAATGAGACACACACTCGCAGTTCTGGTGGAGAACAAATACGGAGTACTGGCAAGGGTTGCCGGACTCTTTTCACGCCGTGGTTTCAACATTGACAGCCTTGCAGTAGGGACAACTGAAGACCCTACCCTCTCAAGAATGACCATCATTGTCAATGGTGATGATCACGTGCTTGAACAAGTTATGAAGCAGCTTAACAAGCTCATCGATGTCATTCGTGTGATAGACCTCGGTTCAGAGGAGTTCGTCGAGAGAGAACTTGCCCTCATTAAAGTTAATGCCGATGCCAACAATCGTGCAGAGATAATACAGATAGTCGACATCTTCAGAGCAAGGATAATCGATGTTGCTTCAAAGTCACTCACCATCGAAGTTACCGGTGACGTTGAGAAGATAAAAGCTATTCAGACATTGCTTAAGCCATTCGGTATTAAAGAGCTGGCAAGAACAGGAATAGTAGCACTTAACAGAGGCTCAAAGAGCCCATAATCGATCATTCATATTTAATATCATATTCAGAATCAGGAGAAATAAACATGGTAGAAATGTTCTATGACAAAGACGCCGATCTTGGCGCACTTAAAGGTAAAACAATTGCTGTAATGGGCTATGGTAGCCAGGGTCATGCTCAGGCACAGAACCTTCACGACTCCGGCCTCAATGTCGTAATCGGCCTCAGAGAAGGAAGCCGCCGCTGGAAACAGGCAGAAGACGATGGCCTTAAGGTCATGACCGTAGCAGACGCTGCAAAAGCTGCAGATGTTGTCCAGATCCTCCTTCCTGACGAGATCCAGTCAAAGGTATATTATTCAGAGATCGAGCCAGGACTTGAAGCAGGAAATTCCCTTGTGTTCTCACACGGATTCAACATCCACTACAACCAGATCGTACCATCAAAGGACCTTGATGTCTACATGGTAGCACCAAAGAGCCCAGGTCACCTTGTAAGAAGAACATACAATGAAGGAGCTGGCGTACCAGGTCTTATCGCAGTCTATCAGGACGCAAGCGGAAATGCACGTGAAATGGCACTCGCACACGCAAAGGGTGTCGGATGTACAAGAGCCGGTGTCATCGAGACAACATTCCGTGAAGAGACAGAAACCGACCTTTTCGGAGAGCAGGTCGATCTTTGTGGCGGTGTCGCAAGTCTTATCAAGACATCCTTCGAAGTTCTTGTCGAAGCAGGATACCAGCCAGAGATGGCATACTTCGAGACACTCCACGAGCTCAAGCTCATTGTCGACCTCATCCACGAGGGCGGTCTTGAGAAAATGTGGTATTCAGTATCCAACACCGCAGAATATGGCGGTCTTACAGTAGGCCCACAGATCATCAACGAAGAGTCCCGTGAAGCAATGTACGTTGCACTCGAGAGGATCCAGAACGGTGAGTTCGCACGTGAGTTCGTCCTTGAAGGACAGACAAACCATGCTGTACTGACCTCCATGGAACGCCTTGAAAGGGAACACCCTGTAGAGGTCGTTGGTAAGAAGCTCAGGGCAATGATGCCATGGCTTAACAGCGAACTCAACGAAGAGTAAGCTTATAAAAATAAACTAAATACTTTTTCAGGGCATCATGTCCTGAAAAACCTTCTTTTTTTGTGATCCTTATGTCAACTACCATAGAAACCATTCTTAACCGACGAAGTGTCAGGGAATACACCGATGAACCGGTCAGTGAAAAGGATATCAATACCATCCTTGACTGTGCCAGATGGGCACCATCGGGTCTTAACAACCAGCCCTGGAAATTCATTGTCATACAAGATGAGAACACCATCAAGAACCTGGCACAATGCACAAATTACTCAACCATTGTACTAGGATCCAAAGTATTGATCGCAGTTTATCTTGACAATTCCGAAATGTACCACCATGACAAAGATGTAATGGCCATCGGAGCAGCAATACAGAACATATTGCTTGCCTGTGTCGAACTTGGACTTGGCTCAGTATGGCTTGGCGAGATCCTCAAACAGGCGGAAAAGGTCAGTTCCATCCTTGAGGTCCCGGAAAGTTATGAGCTCATGGCAGTGATAGCTATTGGAAAACCTGTGGAAAAAGAAAGGACTTCCAGCAGGAAAAGCATTGCTGAGCTTACTTTCGAAAACAAATTCGGCAACAAGTGGACAGGTTCGAACTGAACCCTCCACAAAGGTCCTCACATACCCACCATAAAATAAAGACAGTCACATGGGAACCTTAAGTAATAATAGTTCCCAGCTTATTTTTTCCTGTAACTGCTTCGCATCTGTGCTGCAACCTCACATTTACGATTTGCACAATATTCCTTCGCATCCTTCCCCTGTTCTTTGACGCGCAACCATCGCCATCCACATCCTTCACATGCCTTATCGGTGATGGTCAGCCTGCCATTCTTTGGAACAGATTGTGTATGTCCACAACGTTTTGTGCAGCCAAGGAAACGTGAGTCCTTGGTGGTGATCAAAAATGTCTGACCATCGCAGGCAGGACAGTCACCCACAACTTCCGGAGGATAACATTCCTTTTCCATATCGCATGAAAAGCATGGGCCTATACCCACAGCCCAGAAATATTTGCTTCCCACCTTCAAAACAGCCGCTCCACCTTTCTTACACGTACGTGACCTCTGCACGACCAAAGCACCTGTTTTCGGCAAAGGGAAAGTGTTCTTGCACTGCGGATAACCTGTACAACCTACAAAACGCCCCTTATCCGTACTGATGATACGAAGCACCCGCTCACATTCACTGCATTTACCAATATGGTTCTTCTTATCAGCCTCGACCGCTTCATCTGTAATGGTCCCTGCTATGCGAGTGACCATAAGATCACGATTGCTCAAAAGCTGTGAATACATCTCCTTGATAAGCGAAGTGCCTTCTTCAAGAGCCGTCTCGAACTTCTTGTTGCCGTCCTCAACATCCTGTATGAGAGATTCTATACTTGAACGAATATCAGGTTTGACAAGGATAGGGACGGAACTGTTCAGCGCATCCATCAAAGTAAAACCAGTATCTAGTATGGCAATGGTCTTTCCCTTTACCTCGAAATACCCACGTTTCTTGTTGGTCTCTATATGGCTTGGAGCAGTTGCTTTGGTACCGATGCCATGCTTATCCATAAGCGTAAGGAGTTCGGCCTCAGTTAGCCTTTTCGGGGGTGTGGTCTGTGACTTTATATTAGTGACCTTCTTGACATCGAGGACCTCACCCAGATCGAGTTCTGGTAATATCTTGTCCTGAGGTTTCTCGAAAGGATAAACAGCAAGCCAACCGGCGTTCTTCTGTATCGAGCCCGTAGAATCGAATAGTTCGTCCACCATGGTGATCTCAAATCTTGTCTTTTCAAATATCGCCGGTGGAAGTAAGTTCGCAATGAAATGCCTTACAATAAGATCATATACATCCCATGCATGCGGCATCTTGACAGCTCTTTCGACCTCCATGCGTGAACCTGCCTTGATAGGATGGATAGGCGGGTGGTCATGACCGTCCTTTTTACCATTACGAGGAACAATGGCCTTTTGTGAGAGTAATAACAATGCAAAATCCTGATAATCCCCTTTAGTAAAGCCTTTGAGTATGCTGGCAAAATCCATGTCATCAGCATACATGTTCGTCTCTGTCCTCGGATAGCTGATAAAGCCTGAAAGATAGAGCTGTTCAGCGATCTCAAGAGCCTTATCAGGACTCACACCCAGGAATTTCGAGGCACGTTTTAGGAACTCATTGGTGTTGAGCGGGAAGGGAGGATTTGTATTCATCTCCTTTACTGTCTTTTTAGAAATGACCGCAGTCTTGCAACCTTTCAGTTTCTTAAAGATAGCATCCGCTTTTTCTTTATCATAGATGTGACCACCTCGGTGCACACCTGTAATATCAGCACCCTTTCCAGTGAACACTCCCTCTATCTTCCAGAAATCTCGGGAATCGAACTTACGAATGGCAAGTTCACGTTCATAAACAAAACCACAGGTAGGCGTCTGACATGGTCCTATAGAGAGAACACCCTTGGTCCTTGCCCTTTCCCGCACCGAAAGGGTCACAAATCGAGTAAAGGATGCACCCATCTTGAGATCAAGTATCTGTCTCGCCTCTGCGGACATCGCCATGTTCTCATCAGGCTCCACAAGGTCATTAAAAGCCTTTTCGATCTCACTTTTGGAAAGAGAGGAAAAACGTGCACGTTTAACTGTTGAATTGCACACTTTCTCTGCAATGGACTTCGCTTCGAACCCTATATTCTCCCCTTCCCTATCAAAATCGCAAGCAAGCACAAGAAGATCTGCACCTTTGGAGATCTTCAGGATAGCACTTCCAAACGATGCTTTGTTGATCTGCTTCACAGGATCGGTATCCAACAGAGCAGCAGGGTCAACATCCCTCCAATTGCTGAACTCTTCAGGATAGTCATAGCCCATAATATGACCTGCAAGTCCCATGATCTTCCAGAGAGATCCATCCCTCTGGAACTCATATACAGAAACACCATCCACGATGCTTCTTTTTGCTGAACCTCCGGACAAGATGGTAGATATCTGTGCAGCGGCCTTGTTCTTCTCGGTGAATACAACTGTGGTCATGGATAATTGGGTGAATAAAGTAGTTCAAATAGCGATACTGTTCTTAAAAAAGGTATGACCACACATAGCGCTAACACTACATTAAAGTTATCTGATACTAAAAATGATGAAATTATAGAAAACAAATAAAAATAGAGGTGAACAAGAGGTTCACCTTACTACCAGAACTTCCACAGGAGAATGACGTAATACATTTTCCGCCACACTTCCAAGAAGCAATCGTGTCAGACCGGTCTTACCAAGAGTTCCCATTACGATCAGGTCAATATCGTTATCCTGTGCATATCTGAGGATCTCTTCAGAAGGATGACCTTCAAGCAGAACAGGTTCTGCATCCACACCATTTATTT
The DNA here is from genome assembly GCA_021108275.1 of Methanococcoides sp. Classification (GTDB taxonomy): domain Archaea; phylum Halobacteriota; class Methanosarcinia; order Methanosarcinales; family Methanosarcinaceae; genus Methanococcoides. The sequence goes on along the minus strand of JAIORD010000042.1, from coordinate 64,688 downwards.
TGGCGAGTTCGACAACCTCGTTCACTGCTTTTGTACCCTCTTCCCTCATTATATCAAATGGTATTTCCCATCGCATCATCCTTGAGCCGATAGGCATGGAAGAGGCGGGATGTGTTGGAAGGACACAAACTGCATAGATCTTTGCTCCAAGCAGCCCTGCCAGGTTCATTCCTGAAAAAATAGCATTCTTTGCATTATCAGAACCGTCAGTAGCTATCAATATTTTATTATAACTTTTACCTGCCATGTAATACCCCCAGTAATACATAGGTGCTCTTTGAAAAGACATTCACCCAAGTAAGATATACTTTTCAATAGTATATTATATTTACTAAAATGTCCTGAGAAAGTTCGGCCACATGAATATGAAACATATATATGCACCTGTGCTGTATTGCAACTACAAACGAGACTTGAAATCATAATATCTTAAGGTACAGACCATTTTGCCGGAGTAACTATGACATTAATGGAAGATGCAAGGAAGGGACTGATCACCCCTGAGATTAGAAGTGTAGCCGAAGTTGAAGGGATAGATGCGGACCTTGTAAGGTCCTGTGTTGCAAAGGGACTTGTGACCATCCCGAAGAACATAAAAGGTAAATCCCGCGCATTCGGCATCGGGAAATACATGAGCGTTAAGGTAAACGCCAATATCGGAACCTCAAGGGATTTTGTTGATATCGATGAAGAGGTCGATAAAGCAAAAACAGCGGTTGAATACGGAGCAGATACCATCATGGACCTGTCCACCGGAGGCGACCTCGACCTGATACGTTCAAGGATAATGGATGCAGTGGATGTGCCTATTGGAACCGTGCCAATATACCAGGCAGCAGCATCCCATAAGACTGTGGTCGATATGACATCTGATGACATGTTCAATGCTGTTCGCAAACATGCTGAGGATGGAGTCGATTTTGTCACTATACATTCAGGTGTCAACTACAATGCATTGGAAAGGCTCAAAAAGGGCGACAGGATCACAAATGTTGTCAGTCGTGGCGGTTCTTTCACCATTGCTTGGATGATACACAATGAACAGGAAAATCCGTTCTATTCCGAATATGACTACCTTGTGGAGATCGCCAAGGAATACGATCTGACGATAAGTCTTGGCGATGGCATGAGACCGGGTTGTATCCATGATGCATCCGATGCACCAAAGTTCATGGAGTTCATCACCCTCGGAGAACTTGTCAGCAAAGCAAGAGAATCGGATGTGCAGACCTTTGTGGAAGGTCCGGGACATGTACCTTTGAACGAAGTAGAGCTTAGCGTAAAAGCCATGAAAGAACTATGCCACGGTGCACCACTCTATTTGCTTGGTCCTCTTGTGACCGATATTGCACCAGGATATGACCATATAACCGGAGCTATTGGTGGCACACTGGCAGGAATGTACGGAGCGGATTTCCTTTGTATGACAACACCGGCAGAACATCTTGCATTGCCAACCATAGATGACATACGCGAAGGTGCTATTGTCACAAATATCGCTGCACATGCAGCCGATCTTACCCGCGAGGGACAGAAAGAAAAGGCACGTGAGCTAGATGACAGGATGGCACATGCACGTGCTGAACTCGATTGGGAGACCCAATACGAAGTTGCCATTGACAGTGAAAAGGCACGCAAGATCAGGGAAAGCCGAAATACCGGTACTGATGCGTGTTCCATGTGCGGTGAACTCTGTGCCATGAAGATAGTCAAAAGTGCACTTGAAGAGAGCAGACAGAAAGACAATTGATCATTCTGAAGCTCTTTCTTTTTAACTACGGATAATTAAGTTCTTTATACTTTTCTTTTTTTAATAGATTGCTAATTTTATATGATCCATTTGTAAAAATGTACGCTTTGATCAATAAAGAGGGTATTTTTCGGTCAACGGTAAAAATTATTGGTCAACGAATGAAAGAATGAGATTTTGAACTGAATACGGAGGAAGTGAGAAAGATATTGGAGAAAATGTCGTTATGACATTTCCTCATATTCAGGACTTTCAACTTTTCCCATGAAAAGTATGGAACCTGTTCTCTTATCTTCGATGAAGAACATGAAAGGATGGTCTGCCGTAAACTCATACTTGTAGTAAGGTAGTCCTTTATTCATTTCGATTCCTGTTGCTGCTGCAGCTTCAGTTCCTTTTTCATTTACACCGATGTATGCTTGATGAATTACTTCAGATATGGATAGACCACCACTGGTACTGATGCCTGAAAAATCAGCCATACCAGAATCAAAAGCATCAACAATTCCCATGTCCTGCAACGGTTCATTTAATTTAGCCTTTGTCTCAAACGTGAACTTTGGCAACAGGATTTTTACTTCGTCGGAATTAAGGTTATCCTTTAGCTCATTGTAATAACCGAGCGTAAGATCATTTTCAAATTCTTCAATGTTGTTGTCGGACGGAAGAATAATATACATACTGATGTCATCACCCTTATATGGTAATTCTAAGATTTGGGCATTCTTATCTTCTCCATAATTGTATGTACCTATGACATACATTGTGTCAACTTTCTTCCCCTTCCCGTCGGAAAGATAGAATACTCTTTTTCGAGTGCCTATTTCTTCAAACTCCTGTAACCACGTGCCATTGAAATAAACTGCATTGGTAATTATCAGCCTTGTATTTCCGTCAATGCTTCCTTCAGCCAGCAGATCTTTTATTTTATCATTAGTTTTATTCTCAACCCAACTATTGATAACAAGTCTGGACTCTTCTGGTTGCCCTGCAAAATCAAGTGGTGTTATCATTCCACCATAATAGTTTACCGCATTGAACACATACTGTTCATTCAATGGATATTCTTCAAGGATCCATAGTGCATTCGCAGTTTTCAGATCGTATGCATCGTTGTCAGAATTGATCGTATCTGTTATCTCTTTTGAACTCTCTTCAAGAACAAGTTTACTTAGAGGATAGTAAAAAACATTTGAGATCTGCTTTTTTGTAGAACCTTCTGCACCATCATAACAAATAGCCATTGCAGTGAATATACTGTATGGTGAGAAGAAGATATTTTCATTTTCATTTTTAACCACTGAATACATGTCAAAAGCAAAAGCATTGTTTGCTGTTGCAATATCATACGCTTCAACTGAATCTGTATTGATTGTAGTCTTTGTGTTTACAGTCGGATCTTCAATACACCCACCTAGAAAAAGTGATGTAATTATGCACAATGTAACTACCCACAAAGTTTTCGTTTTGGTCATAATCTTTAGTAGAAGTGCATGTATAAAAAATTTGTGACGCTCTTGTAATCTGCATTAAAATGTATCGGGAAATTTCAAGGCAATTTTCGGGCAAAGCGCAAAATGTCGGAAACTATATATAGAAACATGTGCATAGAAAATCTTGTCGATAAATAGACAGGATTGTGCATCACATGGAAGAACAGGTATTGAACAACCAGACCGAACAAAAAATGAAAGGCATACCCGATATGGTCATGGAGACCATTGGCCTGAAAAAAAGCTATTATCTGTCCGACATGGAAGTACCTATCCTTCATGATATCAACATCACTGTGAAAAAAGGAGAGTTCATTGCGATCATGGGACCATCGGGTTCTGGCAAAAGCACTCTTATGAACCTGCTTGGATGTCTTGACAGACCAAGTGAAGGACAGGTCCTTGTCATGGGCAAGGACATAAACAGTATCTCCGAGAGTGAACTTGCAAAGCTTCGGGGATTAGAGATCGGTTTTGTTTTTCAGAACTTCAACCTTGTTTCAAGACTTACAGCTTTACAGAATGTCCTTCTACCAACACACGCTAATCGCAGAATTGATGTCAACGTGAACCAACGTGCGAAACATCTTCTGGAACTGGTAGGACTGGATGACCGCATGGAACACAGACCTACTGAGCTTTCAGGTGGACAATCACAGAGGGTCGCTATCGCAAGAGCCCTCATCAACGAGCCTGCCATCATTCTGGCAGATGAACCTACGGGGAACCTCGACTCGAAGACAAGTGTCGAGATAATGGAACTCTTTTCCGAGCTTCACAGGAATGGAAGCACGATAATAATGATAACACACAATCCTGAGACATCAGCATATGCTGACAGGACCATCCATGTGAAAGACGGCTATATAGAGAATAATTAAGGTGATGACATGGGAAATGATAATTCGAGAATAACGAAGGAAATAACGGTCTTTGCAGTTATGATGGTCCTTTTGATAATGGTAATGCCTTCCGCATCTGCACAGGAGAGCAGTGTAACAAGCCTGGATATCAGCGTTCAGAAATACGAGCCATTTCCGGCAGAGATAGGACAATATGTGGATGTGTGGGTGAAGGTGGAGAACTTTAGGTCAGGACAGTCCGATGACGTGACAATAAAACTTGTTCCTGAATATCCTTTGTCCCTTGATTCTGAAAAAAATGCTGAGAATAATATCGGCATACTTTCACCAGACAGTGCATCTGTGCAGGAGTTCCGCCTGTATGTAGATGAGAATGCAAAACCCGGGACCGCTTCTTTTGATGTGTATTACAGAGGCACGGACACCAGTTCCTGGATAAAGGACACTTTTAAAATAAAGGTAGGATCCACCACATTTGATAGTAAAGGTAGTCTTGAACTTACTGAGACCACATCCACCCCAGATATGTTCAGTCCCGGAGACAAAGGTACTATAAGTTTCAAATTGACAAATACAGCATCAGAGAATACCATCAATTTCGAGGGGGAGGATTACGACACTAATGCACGTATCCAGTCAGCAAGTCTTACAGGTACTGACAGTATCAAGGTCACCAGCGGAATTCAAGAAGCCGGGATAGTCGGACCAGGTAACTCGGTCACCCTTACATTCAATGTAGAGGTTCCAGAAGATGTCCAGGAAGGGACATACTATCTTGACCTTGCGATCATTGGTAATTCATATTCTTATAACAACATCTGGAGAGTACCTGTCACCATTGACAGTTCATCCCTCAAGATGATACCATCAAAGTCCATGATATTAACTAACAGTGAAGGGAAGATACAATTCGATGTTGCGAATCTTCATCAGAACACGATATCTTCAGTGAGTGTCAGACCAATAGCTGAAGGAATCAAATTCTCCCCTGCAGAGTATTTTATCGGCTCGATGAAACCGGATGAACTTTTTACAATTGAATTTAACGCTGTTGCAGATGAAGAAATAGAACTAGCTCCACTCACCCTTGAAGCAGAATACAGGAATGGGTTTAACGATCACACAACATCTGCCAATGTAGGCGAACTTGAGATAGTTGAAGAAAAGGCAGATACCAGCACTGGCAGTACAACTATTGCTTTCGTAATTTTGATAGTGGCAGCAGCAGGGATTTTCATTTACAAGAAAAGGAAACAGGATTAAACGAAGTCAGGTGCACTATCAAAAGGAGATAATACAATGGTCGATCTGAAGCAGTCACTTGAAATCGCATTGGGAAGCATTTTTAGCTCCAAGCTTCGTTCCACGCTTACAACTCTGGGGATCGTGATAGGAGTGGCTGCTGTCATCGCCAATGTTTCCTTAGGTGCGAGCTTTAATCAATATTTTGATGAAGAGATAGGAACTATCGGTTCTAATTTCATCTATGTGGGTGCAAATGAACCAAACACTTTCTTTGATAACGAACTGGAGGTTGTCAGGAAAACCCCGGGAGTGCTGAGGGCTTCACCTATCAATGAGCAGGTTGCGGAAGTCACTTATATGTCAGATTCGCGGAGAGTGTCAATTACGGGGGTCACAGGCGACTATGATGAGGTCGCCAACATTGGACTTAGTGAAGGGAACTTTATCAAAGACAATGATCAGTATGTGGCTGTGATAGGTTATGAGGTATCTGATGGTACTTTTGACCGGAAGTTATCGAATAAGAATTCGATAGATATTACATTCCGAACACGTGATGGAGGAGAGATAACACAGACGTTCCAGGTCAAAGGTATTGTCCAAGAATCTGAACCAAGCTTCATATCAGGAGGAATGGTTCCCGACAAAAGGATATTCATTCCAATATCGACCATGAACGAGATCCTCTCGGTCAGTGATTATTCCACCATCTTCGCTGAAGGGGAATCGATCGAGACGGTTACCGAAACATCCGAGGAGATAGATAAGAGACTCGGAAGATATCTGGGAATCTCATCAAGGGATATGGAGGAAGATGATATCAAGCCTTATTTCATCGTGGACCAGCAGGAGTTGCTTGAGAATGCAGGCGCCCTTTCAAGTGCTCTTTCCGGACTTCTGACAGCAGTTGCATTCATTTCACTTGTTGTAGGTTCCATCGGGATCATGAACATTATGCTGGTCACAGTTACCGAACGTACATCGGAGATAGGTTTAATGAAGGCCATAGGGTATTCCAATTTCGATGTCCTTACGATGTTCATCGTCGAATCAGCGGTCGTAGGAACTATAGGTGGTGTACTTGGCGTGATACTTGGTTGTGCTGGAGCTTATGGAGCTGCAGCATTCATGAACCTGCCAGTAGTGCTTCCTGCATCAAAGATATTCGCAGGTTTTGTTGTATCCATATTCGTAGGCCTGATAGCCGGAGCATATCCTGCGAACAAAGCCGCTAAGATGAAACCTGTCGATGCATTGAGACATGATTGAAAGAACGAAACTATAAAGTGCTAAGGTGAAGATAATATGATCGATAGCTGGATATTCTTCCCGGTACATTTTTTGCTGTTTCTGCTATTTGCAGGGATTGCGATAGGAAGTACCATTTTCTGGATATGGATGCTTATCGATCGTGTTATGAACGAGCCATCGCATGGAAATGATAAACTTATATGGGTCATTATTATAGTATTTGCACAATTATTAGGTGCACTGATATTTCACATTCAGAAGAAAAAAACGCAATGCGGTTTCTGATGCAGCTGATGTATGATACGAATATTATCGGTATAAAGGAGAATGTTCCACATGGGTCTAAATGATATAACAAAATGGATACGTGATCTTTTCGGAGTGGTCACTAAAAAACAGACCTATCTGAATCTGACGTACCTTTTGTTCACATTCCCCCTTGGAACAGCCTATTTCATATTCCTTGTGACCGGACTTTCCATGGGATTAGGTCTTTCTATAACCCTTATCGGACTTCCAATCCTGCTTTTGATGCTCGTTGCATGGTGGGAACTTGCCGCTTTTGAAAGGCAGCTTGCGATCTGGCTTCTGGGAGTGGACATACCACCCATGGAGAATCGTTGTGTAGGAAAACAGAAGAGCTTGGAGAAGATAAAGGGCTATATCCTAAATCCTGTGACATGGAAAGGACTTGTGTTCCTTTTCATTAAGTTCCCATTGGGCATATTTACATTGATAGTTTCCTTCACATTGATAGGCATCACTCTTGCTTTTATTGCAACACCCTTTGCTTACAAACTTACCGATATCGGTTACAGTATTGGGACCAGCACGTTCGTCATCGATTCTTTTGCTAGTGCTTTGATGATGATGTTCTTTGGGATGATATTTGGGATAATTTCACTGCATTTTATGAACTGGATGGCAAAACTTTCAGGAATTCTTGCAAAGAACCTGCTTGGGAATGCAAATTCATATATGACCAATGAAAGCGATTACACCAGTTTTGATGATATCGAACTGGATGAAGAAGAAACTACAGGAACCATCGAGAAGGTCGCACCCAAGGGTGCAGAGTATATCGAAGAATACGACAACGGTATTCAACGGGAATAATGAAAGTTGAGTTGAAAAATAGAGAAGAAATGATCAGAGTTTCATCTTTTCGAGCCGTCCGTAGAAATCAAGGATATGATTGGTAAGTTCACTGTCAAGATTCAGACTGAAGGTGCGGATCTGCTTCCCAAGACGCTTTTCAATGACGATGTTGCATTTGAGAAGGGGTTCGATCACCCTGGCAACGCTTGAGTGGGACAGACCAGTCTCTTCCGCAATACCAGAGAGATAAGTAGATTCTCCTTTATGCTGAATTAGGTTCTTCAGAACCGTTATCTGTGCAGTCTTTCCAAATATTTTCTCAAGAGCGTCCATTGACATCACCCTTAAATATACGATAATAATTTATAAGGCTTTCTCATAATTGGCTATTGATACAATATATGAATAGACCTTATCATATTTAGAAAGGCTTTAATAATATCATCCATTTATGTTTAGATACATTTGAAAGTTGTGGTATATATGGAAAGAGAAACGCTTGAAAAAGACATACTGAGACTTCTCGAACAGCAGCCTGAGATCAGTGCAAAGGAGATAGCAGATCAACTTTCGGTTTCTGAGGACATAGTGACCAAGACCATTGAGAGCCTGTCGGATACAAGACATAAGGTCCTTATTGTAGATGATGAACCAGATGCTGTTATTGCTACCAAGAGAGCCCTCGAAGCAGACGGATACAATGTCATTGAAGCGAACAACGGAGCCATGGCCTTTGATGTGCTTAAGTCCAATATACCCGATGTGATCCTTCTTGATGTTATGATGCCTGATATGGACGGCTTTGAAGTATGCAGGAGATTGAAAGAAGAACCTCTCTATGAGAACATACCTGTGATCATGCTCACAGCAAAGGGAGAGATCAATGACAAGGTAGAGGGTCTGGATATTGGCGCTGATGACTACATGACCAAGCCGTTCAATCTGAAAGAACTGAAAGCAAGGATAAAGACTGTGTTGAGAAGAACACAGGACTAACTTTTTTAACGCACTTTTCGTGCTGACCTCATATGTTCGCCACAAAAAGCAGATGGAACGTCATTATCGTTGTAATGATAACGATGCTTTTCATTTCTTCCATCCTTTTTCTGGGAATCAGGGCAAATACAGAGGTAGAAGATCTTTTTGTTGAGATGTTCACAAGGGAACAGACCAGCCAGGCACAGCAGATATCGACCGGCATTACTACGTTCCTGAACGAAAAGGTCACAATGCTTGAGATCATCTCAAGGAACCATAATAGCATCCCCGATGATAATTTCAATACCATTTTTTCCATAGTTTATAATGAGTCTGAAGGCTTCCATGCCATCGAATACATAAACAGTACAGGCATAATAGTCTCGGGATATCCTGAAGAGAATGTGCCTTTCGGATACGATCTTTACGAAAATGATAAGGCTGCTGCCTTTGAAAAAATAAAAGACACAAGTGAGACCTACATCACCAATCCAATCACTACTTTAGAGGGTGAACTTGCGATCTATGTTTGGATACCCCTTTATCTTGATGATGGCAGTTTTGGAGGGGCCATAGTTGCCATAATAGAGATAGATGAGATAACGAAACAGACCATAAAAACGGAATATGAATCAGGATATGTTTATCTCATAGATGACAATGCAAAACTGCTCTACGACAGTTCCGATGATCACCTTGTAGGAAAGAATTATTTCAATATAATAAACGAGCCTGACCACAGGCGTCTTGATATCATCGGTATGCAGACAGAAGGACTTTCAGGTAGCGGACAGTTCTCCGAAAGGAACAAGAACGGATTCCTGGAAGAGAAGATAATCTCTTATGTGCCTGTTAATTGGTATAACCAGCAATGGTCCGTGGGTGTTGTTACTCCCTTGTGGTATGTTGGATCGCTTATCCAGTCGGTCTATGTAAAGCAGGGACTTTTTGCGATGATCTCCATCACATTCATTCTCTTCATCAGTGCATTTATCGCCCTGATCCTGTTCTCCTGGAACAAGACCCTTGAGGATGAGGTGAAAAGCAAGACCTCGGAACTGGAAAGGTCGAACGATTATCTCCAGAACGCTAACAAGAAATTAAAGGAACTTGACCGCCTGAAGAACGATTTCGTTTCAATGGTCTCCCATGAGCTAAAAACCCCACTGACAGCCATGAAGACCTCCAGCGAGTTCTTGAGGGAAAGCGAATGCAACAGGGACATCAAAGAAGAGATGCTGGACCTTATTATAAGGAACATTGACAGACAGGCAAGAATGGTCGATGACCTGCTGGATATTTCCCGCATAGAATCAGGAAAGATGAAGTTCATACCGGAAGATGTGAACATAAAAGAGATAATCGAGATCGCCCTTCATAATGTACAAAAACATGCTAAGGATAAGAGCATAAATATCATGGTGAACTGTCCCGAAGATGTGGCAGTGATTAGGACGGATAAGGACAAGCTCATAAGGGTCTTTGTGAACCTGCTGACAAATGCGATCAAGTTCACCCCCGAAGAGGGAGAAGTGACGATCATCGTGGAAGATCATGAGAATCATTTGCAGACAAGTATAAAGGATAATGGCATAGGTATTTCCAGGGAAAAGCGCGATAAGATATTCGACAAGTTCTATCAGGTGGACAGCACTGCCACAAGAAAGGCAGGTGGCACAGGGCTTGGGCTTGCGATCATTAAAGGCATCATCGATGGACAGGGCGGGAACATTTACCTTGAGAGCGAGACAGGCAAGGGCAGCACATTCACTTTCAGATTACCAAAAGAGCTGAAAGAGGACGATTTCACCGAGATAGAGGGAGCTTAAGTGAAGAACATGAAAGTAAGAACAGCATTATTGATGGCCTTTGTTGTTTTAGTGGCGATCATTTGCAGCGGATGCACCTCCATTGAACTTGAAGGAGTGACCGTGGAGGATGGAGACATTGAAGAATATGCTGAACCGATAGCAGAAAATACCCTTCAGGGTCTTAATGAGAAGAACTATACCAAGTTCTCTGCTAATTTCAACCCAACGATGAAAAAGGCCATTCCTGAAGACCTGTTCCTGGAACTTACGGACATTGTTCATGATGAGGTTGGTAACTATACTTCAAAGGAACTTGCCGAGATAACTGTTACTGACAGGCATTCAGCCGTTGTCTATAATGTAGTATTTGAAAAAGAACCGGAAGGTGCTATTTTCCGATTGATATTCATAGAGAAGGACGGAGAAAGAGAGCTCAAAGGCATGTGGATCGATTCTCCAAAGATGCGAAAGAGACTGGCCCTTGAAAGATAAAGTCCCTCACTTTATTCTTTCATACTGTTCCGGTCCTTTAATTTCATTTGATATAATTTCATATTGTAGCATTTAATATCATACTATTTTTTTAAATTCCACACTCTTATCTTGCTCAGATCTTAAAGCCAATCTTCAATATCTCTCGAAAGATTAGACTGATAATTAAGCATCAGTATCAAATTGAAAAAGAGGAGTTCAAGGCAGGGTTCTCACCCTACCCCGATACACGAAGGAGGAGTTAAATGTACACCATTCAAGAACTTTGAGCTGGAAGGGGAGTATGGTGGATTGTGTGTGGTTCAAGGGGTAGTAACTTATCCGTTTTTCAAGAAACTGCCCAAAGTTCTCGTCCGATGTACAGTTCTCTAAATACATGAATAATACTTAAACATTTCCATAAATGGACAGGTTCTTTTATATAGTTTTTGAATAATATCTCCACCCACATAAAACTCCCGAAACCCCCGTTAAACTTATAGCCCATCAACTACAATTAGGCTCTGTAGCACCTGATAATCGAGTTACAGTTTCTCAGGTACTATTATAATTCAATATGGGCTCGTGGTCTAGCTGGTTATGACGTTGCCTTCACACGGCAGAGGTCGGGTGTTCGAATCTCCCCGGGCCCATCTGGTTTTTCTGATTCGCTGCATGGCGGTTTTTCTAGTTCAATGATCCTTTGCTCTAGTGCAGATAGTCGGGTTTCGAGGTATGAATTGGTGTTGGGTTGTACAACTACGTTGCCATCGAAGTCTTCGTCTAAAGATATCAAAAATAAAGATTTGCCATTGTTGTCGATTTCAAAGATATGGGCGGTTTCCCCTGCGAGATGTGCGTGTGACTGTGGCAAACGAATTAGAGGATATTCTATGTTTTTCTTAGGTCGAAGCCTTGTGATTTTTGATTTTCCTATTGATTTCATTACTGCTACCTTCTTAATACGAACTAGTTATACAATAGTTATATAACTTCCTGATTGCCATAGTGATGGTAATGGATTTAGTTCACCCTATCCTTCCTCATTCGAGCTTTCATCTCTCCATCAGACACTTCATTTATGATTTGTCCTCATCCATATAATAAAGAAAGCCTTTAACTATATGGTCTTTGATTCTTATTAAAATCATTTTAAATCTTCCATCCCCAAAGACCATAATGATTATGCATCATCCACTCAATTGCGAAATTAATAGCTCCTTCTCTTTCACATCCGATTGAATCACTATGACTTGTTCTTCTACAAATCCACACTTATTGTATTGATTGAATTCAGCATTTCCATTAAACACATCTAATTATAGTCAATTTATAGGTTCAGATAGCATGTGAGAATATCAATTATCTTCATAACTCTGACGTATCAACCCTTCCGCTTTTTTCAAATCTTCATCGGATTTAATTCGTATCTCCAAATCTCCCGTACCATAATGTCCTATATTCCTTACATCTCTTGTAAATCCTGATTCAATAGCAATGTCATCAGGATTAAATTTTATATATGCAAGGATACTTTTTGTTTGTGGATGCACTTCTACACATGCGAAGTTTTTCAGTCTTTTGAAAGCGATATAATGTTTGAGGACTTTAATTTGAACATCATCACCCAAAGATTCAATGAACACCTTCAAATCGTCATACTGATTTTTCATATCTGCATCACACTGATTCAAGTATTCAGTAAAAGTTTTGGATGATGTTGTTCTTTTTGTTTCACCCATACCATTATTTGTTCTTACCGTTTCGACGTATTGGGCTTCGGTTGCATTCACAAGTTCTAAAAGAAGAAGATTGCCTTCATATTTCTGATAGCGAATGAGTTCGATATTTCGGTTAATCTGCTGCACCGCATGGACATCATACTTTGTGAAATCTCCTGCAATGCAGAGTAAACGTGGGCTGTTCCATTCAATATTTTCAGCAGCTTCCACCCCCAGTTTCTTCATTACATTTAGCTCAAACTCCGCTTTATGGTCAAGTAGCCAATCCAGATAGAACAAACCTTGATTGATTACATTTTCATTCAAGGTTCTCTTATACTCGATGATAACAGGGCAACCATTTTCATCAATTCCAAGCGTATCAATACGTCCTCTGTGGGTTTTGCCAGTAGAATATTCACTTTCCAGAAATTTGATACTCAGCAATGCTTCAAGATTCCTTTCCATATAGGTTTGCAAAGATTTCTCTAATGCTACTGATGAACCTTTTAATTCCTGAGCCTGTTCTCCATCCATTTTGAAAATTCGAGTGTCACCCATATTAGTACCATACCATTATACTCTGTGAGATAAATGTGGACTTGAATATACTATAATTATTCCATATTAAGATAAAGCAAAACATCTAAATTATTTTAAAGATATAAAGCTTGATGTAAATTTCCAAGAACACAGCCATCAAACAGTCAGCAGCTTACCATTGACTCTGAGCCATTCTTTTCTCTGTTCATAATCAGGCATAATGGTTTTAATGGAATCCCAGTACTGCTTTGAATGGTCTTTAAATCTCAAATGGCACATCTCATGCACCACCACGTAATCAATAATGGATGTCTTCGCCATAACAATCTTCCAATTGAATCGCAATTGGTTCTTCTTGGAACAGCTACCCCATTTCTCCTTCAAATCCTGTATTTTAATTAAAGAAGGTTCATCATCAAAGTATTTTATGTACTTCTTGACCCTTTCATCAATTACCTGTTCGGCTTTATGGTGATAATATTCAAGAAATAATGGTTGCAGATAGCTTTTGTATTCAGATTCAGGAACATCAATTGGAATAGTGGCATGAAATTTCCCTTTCAAAAACTTTAATGAAGGTTCATCACCCTTATTGACCTTGAGCCTGTACCTTCTGCCCCTTAACAGGTATTTTTCACCACTGATAAACTCTTTATTGGACTCATATTCGATTACTTCATCCATTTTGTCAAGGTTGTTGATAATCCATTTTGCCCTTCTGAAAAGATTTGTCGTCAGAGCATCTTCTGTCATGCCTTCTGGAGCTTTTACAGTCATTCGGTTATTGTGACCGATTGTCAATTCAATGGTCTTCTTCCGTCCTGTAAAAATTAAATCGTAGGGTACAGTTGTGTTTCCAATCTGTATAGAATGCATTATAGGATGTTCCTGACAAGATGAAGGACATTTTTGCTCTCTTTGTCAGCAGTATTTACGTCATACCCTAATTTATACAATACCCTCTTGACCTTTTGCAGCATCTTTTTCTGCTGGTCTTGCTTCTGTTTCCAGTCAATGACTGCAAGCTCATCCAATGTTTCAAAAATAGCCTTTGATACTTCTGATATCTTATCGTCATCAGCCTGTGATAGTATCATCCCTGTTGTCCCTTCACGTCCCTTCAATTGCACATATCCTGCCCTTATCATCTGATAAATAGCAAAATCTTCCGCTTTCATATTGTGCTGCTGTGCAACCTTATCGACATCAAGATTGTCCTTTATTTCATTAAGGTCATCAAGTAGCGTTGTGGAAGATTCCATTTCTTCTTCATGGGATTTTATTACTTTGTCAAGCCGTTCTCTCAAGGATGTGTAATAAATAGGATTTGTAGGGAGCAGATTATTGATTGTAGTTCTTATTTTATGACCCATAAGGCTTGCTTTTGCCTTATCTGAGGTCTTCTGGTTCACCATGTCATAAAATTCAGTGGAATAGATTGAAATTGGGTCATGCATTACCTTAATGCCATTACTCACAAGGTAGTCATGGATGAGTTTTTTAGCCTTTGGAGCTGCATCAAGGATACTGACCTTTTCACTATCATAATTGAATCTCATATCGTTGTAGATTTTGCCGTAGAAGTAAAGGTCACGTTTGAATTGATTAGCTTCGGGATTTGGTATAATATTGTTGACGTATACCGAAAATTCCTTAAATGCCTTTTCGAACCGTATCCTTGTATCAAGAGCATTGAGAACACCAAGGACACAACTATCGACATATTCTACAGAATCATATGTTGTAGGAACGTCCTTGAAGAACCTTTTAACCTTGTTCAAGGACTGTTCAGCCCTTGCCACATCGTCCAGCAAGGCTTCCATGTAACCTGCAACGTCTCCGTCATTGAATATATCAAGTGCTTCCTTTAATCTTCTGGATATTCCACAGTAATCAATGATAAGACCATGATTTTTATTTTCAGTGAATGGTCGGTTGACCCTTGCGACCGCTTGCATCAGATTGTGTTCTCTCAGTGGCTTATCAAGATACATGACCTGTTCGATTGGAGCATCGAAACCAGTCAAAAGCATGTCACAGACGATGAGGAATGCAAGCTTGTTGTCATCAGCAAATGGCTTCCTGAACTTCTTGATGATATTACGCTGTTCAGCTTTGGATTTGTAGTACTTGCGAAGTTCACTTTTCGGGTCATCTTTGGTTGTATTACTGGAAATTATGACCTCGGATTCAGGTGCACCCATTTCATCCAGTGTTTGTTTGTAAATAGCAGCAGCATCTCTTGAATATGTGACAATCTGTGCCTTGAACCCTTCAGGCCTGATAGCCGTATTATAGTGTTCTAGCAGGTCTGCACAGATGTCATGGATGCGGTCTTTATCTTCAGATATGGTCTTGAAAGTTCCACTTCTCTGCTTTATTGCTTCCTGTTCTTCTTCGTTATAATCCGAAAATTCTTTATCGAATTCGACATCAAGCTCACTGCTTATGATATGAACGTTTGGAAGACGAGCCTGATATTTTATCTGGACAGTAGCTCCATCTGCAATTGACTGTTTTGGCAGGTACTTATCGATATAGGTTCCAAATACCTTTGGAGTAGACTTGTCCTTCTTATCTATGGGTGTACCTGTGAAGCCCACGAAAAGGGCATTAGGAATCGCTGTACGCATGTTTAATGAAAGGTCTTTGTATTGAGACCTGTGAGCCTCATCAACGAATACAACTATATTAGAGGACTTTGAAAGCTCAGGATAGACTTCGCCTTTTTTGGTAAAGAACTTCTGTAGGGTGGTGAACAGAGTCTTACCCTGTGGATTCTGTAATTCTTCCTGTAATTGCTTTACACTCCCTACCTGTGAGGGATTAGGGAACTTGCAATTCCTGAATGTACTAGATATCTGGTCATCAAGGTCTGTTCTATCAGTAACAATAAGAATACAGGGATTTTCAATATTAGTCTGTGGTATCTTTTCCATCCTGCGTAATTTCATTGCAGTATAGGTCATTGTGAGGGATTTACCACTACCCTGTGTATGCCATATGATACCGCCCTTGCCTTCAGTAATTCTGTCAAATATTTTCCTGCTGGCAATATACTGATTGTACCTGCATAGCTTCTTATGGATTTCATTGTCTTCATTTTCAAAAACAATGTAGCTCCTGATGATATCCAGCAGATTCTCTTTATTGAACAGTGAATAAAGCAAAATATCCTGATTGGTGAGCTGTTCCTTGTTCAACCTGTTCTTAAGTTCATTTTCAGTTAGTGGATAGGGAATTTTCCAGTCAAAGAAATACTTTGCAGGTGCAAATGTGGAAGCATACCGAGCTTGATACCTTGCCAATGCAACAAGTATCTGGTTTGGATAAAAGAACTGTTCGTTCTTTTCTTTGTATCCGAATAGCTGGTTGATGGCTTCATCAATCGGTGATTCGATGTTTGGGCTTTTACATTCAATGACAGCGATTGGAATTCCATTGATGAATACAACAAGGTCAGGTATAATATTGAAGTCACTGCCCTTGATGTAAAACTGATTAACAACAGTGAACTCGTTGTTTTCAGGATTGTCAAAATCGATTATTCTGACTGTCTGCGACTTTTTTCCATAACCTACATCCTGCTTGGCACTGATGTAATTGACCAACTTGTAATACAGCATTTCGTTTGCTTCAAGTTGGGATGTAGCCTGAACGATTGTGATGTCCCTGATGACCTTATTGAGATTTATGTCATCAATCCAAGGGTTCAACTCTTTGAGCTTGTTTCTCAGTATATCAAAAAGGAAGAAATGATGGAGTTCTTTATCGATGTGATGACCATCGATGTAGTTGTATCCCAATTCCTTGAATAGATTGATTGCAGGCACTTCTACAAGGGTATATTCATCCATCTGGATTTTGGATTGGTCGGACATTAGACATTCACTCTGACTTTGCCTGTTAATAGGTCTTGCATAAGACCTTTCTTAAGTTCTTCCAGATTAGATAAATAATTTTTGTTTTGCTTTATTTGTGAATCAACTTTTGATAGTATGGAAGCAATCTTTTTTTGTTCATTTATATCAAAAGTAAAGGGAACCTTATGTGGATGTAATAAATTTCTGTTTAGTGTAGGGACACTGGTTCCTGAATTAAATTTTTCGTAATTAATACCTTGCAATAAATAGTACAAAAATATTGGAGCATTGTCGTTAAAGTTTTTGACAAATAATGATGTATTTAAAGGCCAATAGTCTCCTTCATAATAGTGGATTTTGCCAATTGTTCCACTTCTACCCATTGAAACACACGTACCTTTATATTTTGCTTCATTGTGATAACCAACAATACCATTTGAACCAATAACTGGAATGTTGCCTTTTATTCTATCACTTAAAGGTAAATCATGTCCCCTCTGCAAAGTGAGTATATCTCCTAACTTGCAAACTTCCCATTCATCGGGAATCTCTCCCAATTCCGTCTCCTTAAACTCCGTATGTCCGATACCTTTTGTAAATAACTGCTGCATCAGTCCATTCTTTAATTCCTCAGTCTTCTCGATGATGGCTTTCGTTTGGGATATATGTTCATCGACTTTGGAGAGGATGGATGCGATTTTTTGTTGTTCAGGAAGATGTGGTAATGGGACTTGAAAATTATTAAGAGATTTTTTAGACAATTCTTGAAAAGTGCTACCACCACTGATACTTTTGAGTTTTTCTTTAGATTTGAGCAAAAAATACATGTAAAAATGGGGAAACACACTTTTATTTATTGGGATTAACCCTTTACAACCCTGATTAAATGTAGCTTTTTCCTTAACAAGTGTAACATAACCAACTGGTGCACGTGTTGACATTATCAATGAATTCGTTGGCATGAGGGTTAAATTACATTCACTTAATGCAATTTCACTAATCATTCTAGAACTTCTAGAAATCAGTGATTTTCCTGTCAGTTTGTTTAAATCCGTAGGTGTAATCCAATTAATTTGCTCATTAGACCAGTATTTTGCTTCTTTGGTCGATGGAGTTGCACCATTTTTGACATCAAATAGGTCACTAATACTCTTAATTTGCCAATCATTAGGTATAATACCAATTACTGTAGCCTTGTATCCGTCAGGAACTTTAACTTCAATTGCCATACCCCAACTCCTGCAAGCATAACTGCATTTTCCTATAGGATTCATCCCTCTGGTGTAGCAAGTCCTTCAATTCAGCATTGACCTTTGCAACATCAATTTCAGGTTCTTGTTCGGATGTATCAACATACATTGAAACGTTGAGGTTGTATTCATTCTCAATGATATTTTCAACATTCACCACAGAACAGAATCTTTCAACATCTTCATAATTGTCGAATGTCTCAACAATTTTATCGACATTGGACTCACGCAGGAAGTTCTGTGCCTTCCCTTCTTCATATTCATTGGATGCATCAATGAACATTATCTTGCCCTTACGGTCAGCACTTTTGTTCTTATTAAATATCAGAATCGTTCCTGAGCTGCTTGTATTGTAGAACAGGTTTGACGGGAGAGAAATTATAAGTTCAATCATGTCAGCATCGACATAGCCCTGTCTACTTGCCCCCTCTTTCCCACCTCGGAATAGCACACCATTATCAAGTACTATACCAAGCATACCAGTGGAATTCAATGTAGAAGTCATGTGTTGAATCCACATCCAATCAGCCGATGATTTCGGTGGCAATGCATACTTTACCCTTCCGAATGGGTCGCCCTTTTCGAGCCATTCACGTGACCATTCTTTCTGGTTCCACATAGGATTAGCAATCACCCTGTCAAATACCATCAGCTCCCCATTGTCCAGAAGCTTAGGCTCTGACATGGTATCGCCTCTTTCAATTCTTGCATTCAGGATACCATGAAGAAGCATGTTCATTTTGCATATAGCCCATGTGTTCAGGTTCTTCTCCTGACCGTAGAGAGATATCTCACTTGGATTCTTGCCATGGTCGATAAGATAATGGATACACTCTATCAGCATGCCACCAGAACCGCACGTTGGGTCGCAGATTCGCATTCCCTCATTTGGTTTGAGCAATTTACCAAGCAAATGAACAACACCTTCAGGCGTGTAGAATTCACCGCCCTTCTTTCCAGCATCATCAGCGAAATGTTTAATGAGGTATTCATAAGCTCTGCCGAGCATGTCCTTATTTTCAAGGCTGTGATTCGCAAGATTGTGTTCACTGAAATGGTTTATCAGTTTTTGCAGAACAGCATCACTCAACCTACCCTTGTCGTTGAAATCGATGGCAACAAGAACACCTTCAAGAGATGAATTTTCATTTTCAAGTGCCTCAAATGCTGTATTGATTGCCTCTCCGATATCGGATGACTTCTTTTGCAGTTCGCTCCATCGTGCTCTTTCAGGTACAAAGAAGCTCTCAGGATGTTCATCAGGGTCGGTTGTGGCAATCTCCATTGCCTGTTCTTCACTCATGCCGTCATTGATGAGTTCCGTTGTTACTTTCTTTACATTCTCATCAAATTGGTCAGATAGACGTTTCAGGAAAAGAAGACCGAATATGTACTGCTTGTATTCGGAACTGTCAATAGAGCCTCGCAGGATGTCGGCTGCTTTGAATAAATGGGTGTTGAGTTCATTGAGTGTGAGTACCATTTTTGCACCTTGGGATGAAAAAGTGAGTTGTTTCTATTGCAGTGTTGCTAAAATGTATTAACGGTTTCTATTTTGGGTGACATAGGTATACTTGGAATCCAAAATTGAAGTTATATCGAATGCATTCTCCAATTACATATTTACTATCACTAAAACATTAATTAAAAATTTATATATGAAATATTAACAATTGTACTTCTTATGTTAGTTTGTAGAAGTTGTGGGAAACCCGTTGGACAAAATAGATTTTGCAGCGATTGCATGACTTATACAAACGTTATTAAAGTAAAAAATGAAGATGAATTACTAAAACCTCATCATTAACTTAAAAATTAATTTCAAAAAGATTATATATTATGTTTAGATTCTTAGTATCGGTTGTGTGTAGTCATGAATCTTCAATTCAAATTTGATTTTCATAACGTTGGTCAAGGTTTATTTCATACTGGAAAAATTGGTGATTTTAATTTCGTTTATGATTGCGGTTCAATGAAGAAAGATAATGTAGTTGAAGCAGTAAAATACTATAAAAATGAAGATTTAAAAATAGAGCCAATTGATATTTTAATAATATCTCATTTTGATAAAGACCATGTAAATGGGTTGGATAAACTCTTATCTGGTGTTAAAGTCGAATATGCAATTATTCCTTATTATTCTCCTAGTGAAATGTTAATGCTTGCTTTTGTTAAGAGAAGTTATCCAGAATCATATTTTAATTTTTTATTAAATCCTGTCAGTTATTTGCTTAGTAAGGGTATCAACAAAGTGATACTAATCAAAGGAAGTGAAGATAGATACCCACCTGACATTAGTTTGGATATCAACAATAAGAAATTATTGAACCTTGAAGAAAATACTGCTAATAAGTTGATAATCAAAAATGAAAAAGAGGATATTAATCAGGTATTAAAAGATGCCTACAAAAATAAAGGAAACCACTTTTTTGATTATTGGAATTTTAAATTTTTTTATCATCAGATATCGCCCACAAAATTAAAGAAATTAGAAGATTGCTTTGATACTAAGAATATTAGTTTTAGTAGTGGAAAAGAACTCCAAGAATATGTCAAAAATGCTTATTCTCGTGAAAGTATTAAAGAATGCTACAGGGATTTTATCAACAATGACTTAAATTTTACATCTTTAGCTATGTATCATGGACCTATAGGTTCTTACACAAGAAAAAAATACTCAATTTCACATTCCAATCAAACATTATCTGGGCTATTTCCCATCCCGCAACAAAGTACTGAAAAGAGTATTGGTTGTTTATTAACTGGAGATATTGATATTAAAACAAAAACTAAGTATGCTAAATTCAAGAAATACTTCAATAATGAACTTGACAGAATATCTTTATTTCAAATACCCCATCATGGTTCTTCAAGTAATTGGAACAAACAAATTCTATTTGATTTAAAGGAATGTAATCAGCATATTGCGTCAGCAGGTATCTCTGGTAGATATGGGCATCCTCATCCAGATGTTATTTCAGACATATTTTCGCAACAAAAGAATTTTTTATGGGCTCATGAATATAATAAGATTAGTGTTGAAGGAGAATTATTCTACACTCCGTAAAAAGTACAGTCAACTATTCATATAATAATTCCTTTCTACTCATAAAATTCAGATTTACCACTTATACACCAAAAACCTTACCATTTGCCATTAGTGTAATATTACTTAGTACAATCATTTATTGACTCATCCCATATTAATACACAAAATGATACTAAACAAACGATGAGTTAGAATCGAAGCAGTTACACCAAAAAGTACAAAATTGTCAACATCAAGATTTATCATCAATTTTAGCAAATAATATCTTTTAATTTTATAAAAAATATAAAAGGCATTGGTTTAATTCAGTTCAAATCACATCCCATCTCCCAACAAGTTCGGAACATATGTTTTAATCAAATCCCTTTCTATATCGGGTGTTATTCTTGCATAATAGTCTGCCGTTACTTTTGTACTACTGTGAGCCAGACGATATGATATTACTTCCATCGGAACTCCCCTTGATAGCAAATATGTCGCTAGGCCATGTCTGTACAAATGACAATGAACAGGTCGTATTCCTGCAATTTTCGACAAATCCTTTAACATTATGTGAACGTACTGTCGGGTAATCACTTTGTTTTTATCTTTCCCAAATCCTTTGAAAATAAATCCTGTAACTCGGTATGTACGAAGATAATTCGAGATTCTCAATGCAATGTCAGAATCGATACTCAATCGATGCCATTTCTTCCGTTTCTGTACGTAGAACTTAATTGTCCTAGTATCAAAATCAATGTCTTCAGCTCTAATACTCAACACATCTGAAATGCGTCCAGCTGTTATCCACATCATTTCAAACAGTAACTTGTTTCTCTCCTTGATGAACAAGTTTCTGATAGATTTCCTTTGCAAATTATCATATCTCGTTTCAAGTGCATCAAGCAGCTGTCTGAACTCATGTAAAGTCAGATAGTCAGTTTCTTCTTTTAGTAATAAATCGCCTTTTTCATATGGAACAATATAATTCATAATAATCACCTATTTTTATTGTATACAAAGAATAATAATGTAAACTATATATACATTTGTGTTAAGTTGTGTGGTGATTATGAACATGAAAACAGATGCATTAGGCTCTTAATGTTTACATTCTAGTTAATTTTGTAAACAACAATCTAATTACAATACTAAAAGAAGTAATACCAAGGTAAAGTTGTAGCTCTAATAATTACTGAAGTCATTGAACCTGTTGAATAATCTCAATCTATTTTTTTATTTTTTTTATATTATAGATGCATTACAAACGGGTTCAATTCTTAAATATCATAGAAAAGTTATAGAATACAAAATGAGCTAAAATATATATAGGAATGCATATAATTATGATTGAGGTGGAAAATATGAAAATGTTTCTACCACTCATATTAATAATAGGAGTAATGTTGATAGTTCCATGTGCAACTGTCTCTGCTCATGTTAATGATGGGAGTGATGACTCAGTTTCTTAAACAGCTACGGTCCCCGATTGTTCTCCCTCAAGGGTTGTGCAGGCTTTACCAAGCTGGAAGAATAAATGGTAAATGCATTAATCAATTTATTAATGTGGGCCGTTTCATCACCTCTTTTAAAAATATTTAATATTAATTACCTTAATTGAAAAAAGAATAGGTTTTGTCAATATTTATAACAATATATTACTTTTTTAATACGTATGTTGATTTAGTTTAATGTTTTAATAGCTGAAACATATTATCAATGGTTAATATCTCCATTACAGTGCATAAAATTAGATAAATGATTTATATCTAAATTATCACAAACTCTCTTTCAAATTAGTCATATCGTTTAGATACAGTAAATTTCATCACTTGTTGCTTTGTTTGTTTGGGTTTCTTATTCATATTTTAATCATAGTCTTTTCCACTTTGTAATTGGATTATATCAAAATCATTTATAAACAATGAAAGTTTATGTCAATGTAATAAATCTGACTTGAGGTGCTATTATTCAAGATTATTCAACTTTAGATGTGAAAAATGTCATCATCCATGAAATATTAAAACAAAAAATGAGAGAGGACAAAGAACCACCCATATATAGTGAAATTGAGAGTAGTTTAAACAATGATTCAAAAAAATTCCTTAAAAGTAAGTTAATAAAATCCATTGGTTCAAAAAATGCTCATGAAATTTCATTTGATGATGGCTCTGATTCACCAGTTCCAGAAATTATAAAAACATTACTAAATGAAGATTTTGATACTGACGGGTTTATAGCACTATCTAAACAAATATCAGAACAATTGAACAAAACACAAAGTGGAATCAATTCAGCAGGATTTATTCTAATACTTCATGGTTTTAATGAAAATAAAAAAGTTATCGGAATTTTGAAACTTGAAAAGGAAGAAGGAGCACAACTAAAACAATCTCAAAGAGATGGAAAAAATACATTTGAAATAACAAATATAAAAGACCTCATTCTTTCTAAAAATACAAGATTGTTCAAAATTGGTGTGTTTTATAAGGAATCTGATGATTCATATAGTGGAACTATTTGTGATAACCAACTTACTAAGAAAGGTGATGTTGCTCACTTTTTCTTGAGAGGATTTTTGGGATGTAAATTAAATGCTGATTACGCAATCGAAACAAAGAATTTTTTTAAATATTCGATTGATTTTTTCAAAAATAATATTGAAGACCCATTAATTCAAAATCAATACAAACTTCACTTACAATCATATGTTTCAAGTCAATCAGGAACTCTTAATACAAGGACATTTGCAGCAATGTATTTGAATATTAGCGATAGAAATAGCTATGAAAAATACTTACATGAAAAGGATGTTCCAATTCAAATTTTGAAAGATGTAAGTTATATTGAAGCGGACATCAAAAAGCATTTATATGAATTTGAAAATGGTATTCGAATTATTGGCACAAATAATGACTTTGAAGAAAATGTTAAATTAGAGCCTCTTGAGAATGGAGATACTAGAGCAACTGTAGAATCTCGTCTAGAAAACATATAAGGATAGTATTTCATGTCATTAAGTAAAGAAGACGTCATCTTACATTGGAAACATGATAAAAATAATCATCAAATGCTGACTAAGATGATTAGTGAGATATTAGAATCCAACGTTCGCAAGAAAGGATTGAATGCAAGAATACTTTCTAGAACAAAGGATGATGCTAGCTTAATGAAAAAATTATATAAAAAAGGCTTTGATTGCTACCCTTCACTGACCGATAAATCTGCTGCAAGAGTTATCTGCAAGTTTAAACAAGATTTGCAAATGATTCAAGAAATAATAATGGAAGTATTTGAAGTAATCAATGAAGACAATAAAATCCATCATTTGGATTTTAAAGAACAAGGTTACAAATCCATACATTTTGATGTGGTATTAAAAGCCAATTCAGTTAAACCCGAAGTCTACAAATTATTAGAAAATCATGTTGCTGAAATTCAAGTTAGAACAAACTGTGAAGATACTTGGGCAGAAATCTATCACGACATTGGATATAAAGCGACCTCAGACATGAGTTCTGAAATAAAGAGGGAATTTTACTGTCTTGCAGGACTTTTAGAAGTTGCCGATAATTGTTTTTCAACTTTAAATGAAAAAATAATGGAGCTTGGAATTTTAAATGAAGAATTCATACTAAATGACTTAAAGAAACCATTTATTCAAAAAATAAATGCAAATTATGACTATGATTTTTCCTATCAAAATATTCAAGTGTTGTTACCTGTACTTGAATCGGCTAATATTCATTCAACAGAAGATTTTATTGCAAAAATGACCGATTTCTTATCCAGTAATATGGACAAGATTGATTATATTCTAACTGAAAGAAAAAATGAATCTGCTGAAATACCTTACCTCAGTCAACCTGAAATATTTTTGATATTTTTTTTGATTGAAAATGAGATGTATGCTTTGAAAGAAACATGGGAAAATTCACTTTGTCTTGAGGATTTATCTAAACTATGTACTTATTGGGGTGTTTCTTTACAAGATTATGACATTGAATGATAATAGTCATATTTTTGATTAATGTACTGAGTATTAGTTAATGATTCATATATGTATTAATTATAATCAGTGATGTTTCATGATACGTCGGTGAGTGGTTGTAAGGTAATCTAACAGGAACTTCAATCGCTTCATATAGAGGTGCAATTTTGATTCATTAAGGGCTTGTTACCAAAAAAAGGTCAATAATAGAATTTAAAAAGATATATGCTACTGAAATATCTAAATAATCACATCTCGAATGGTGATAGCACTTTCATTTTCACTAAGCTCTGAAAAAGACCTCGCTTTCACTTGGAAAATCAGTGTAATTGGATGGGACGGATGATTAAAGTTGTTCCATCCATGAATGTATTGTAATCTTCTTAGCGACTAAAATATTACTTATGGGCATTGTCAACTACAATCTTGATTTTGGGTGTATTCCTGAGAGATGCTGTGGTGTTTGGAATATCAGATTGCTTCAGCACGACTTTGTTGATTGATGCATATTTCTTTGAAATAATTCGGATTCCACGATTTTTCTTTAGATAGAAGTGAGCTTCTTTAATTTCCTCAGCTGTGGCTTTCCTGTAAAGACCTTCTTTCAGTAAAGTTGAAGATATATTCCTTGCAAAAATTCCAATCTTTTCTTTAGAATCAATATTTAGCTTCTCCTTCAATGAACCAAATTTATCCTTGTTAGCAGTTCTTACCAGTACATCATATGGAATAAGTTCATTTTCAAAGAAGCTTGATGTGAGCATTTTACCTTCACAGCTGCAAAGGAAATTGTATCTTTTGTTTTTTGATGCGGATGCCATTTTATTCTCAGGCGGTTGTTGGACTTGTGGTGCTCGTTGACTCATCCGAAGTTGCAGATTAAAATTATCGGTTTCAAGTTGTTTCAGTTTATCCTGCAATTCAAAATACTTATCTTCATAATCAATATCATCTTCTTCTTCTGTAGATTGGTCGTTATCGCTTTCGTCACCAATATCTTGTAAATTTGAATTTAAATCTATGTATTCCTTGACTGTATTAAATACAGTTTTAACCTGAACACCGTCCATATTGCCGAAATAATGATTTAATTTTTCAGGGTCATTGAGTATTTCGAAAAGAAACATCTCCCTGTCCTTAGCTTGTCTGTTTCTATACTTTTCACGGAAATGAAATGGATTTTGTGCATGAATACGACCAGTGTCGGTCAATCGTATCTTATTTTCAATTCTCTCAATATATCGGTATTTCGAACTGCAATACCTGCTAAGGAGTACACGGAAGGAATTGTAATTATCATATGGGATGGAATCGAAAAGCTCTCTACTTTTCATTGGTGGTTTATCTAATAATCCTCGAAGGATTGTTGCTTTGACAAGACAATCCTTACCTTTTGCAGTTGGTTCGGCATTGGTGACTATCCTTGTTGTTTTATTTACGTTGTTACTGTTGTATCCTATCATAATTTTTAATTTTCTCCTTGATTTTTACGGTTGAACTTTATTTTTATTCATATGATAACATATAATTGTTAACAACTATATAAAAATGATTGATACGCTGTAAAATTGGAAATTATAATGGCTATAATTTATGAATTTAAATCACTGAAATTTGTGAAAATGGATAGCATAAGCTATGGATTGATATTGCTAGATTCATTATAACGACAGATGGATTTTGCTTTGTGCTAAATCCCTACTGGTCATCGGTCAGAATCATCTGAGAGCCACAATCATCAATGTCTTGGCAATAAATGATAGGGAGTCAGGCATTGACGTGGATTAGGAATAAGATTGCTCATAAACGCTTAAAAACGGGTTTAATCGAAGTGTTGTGGCATTAATTGATTTTTAAATTGAAAAATGGATTTAGAAAAAAAAGGAGAAAAAAATGGCAAGATATAATCTGATTTAACATTATATAAATGATTCTGGTTGAGTGTAAATTTTTTATATTGAGTTGAATTTAATCTGACCAACAATTATTTGCCATAAAGCCTTCAGAAAAGAAAATGAGGCTATCATGAGATATATTGAAAAGGCTAGGCATAAAGATAAGAATCAACCTCTACAGATGATTAAAACTCCAATAGCGGATGCTATCTTTCTTAAAGGTATATCAGCAATGAAATACCTTCATTCCCAGAAACATGTAGGAGTAATAATAGTCATTCAATTTGCATCAAAGAGATAAAATCAATCTATTATCTTGCAAACTGACCATAAAACTTAAGGCATTTTCAAATATATTAAAATAAATGGGCAAAGAAATATATTTGAATACTGAAAGAAAATGCTATTTTTGTGGACGAACTGACGAAATCGAAAAGGAAATGCGACGAGCATTTAAAGAGTTCACTGATATCAATGAATCTATTGTTGTGAAGGAGTTCAGATTAAGGGAATATAAAGTTCAATTGAACAGTTTTATAAAAAGGTTTGAAGAAAGTAAATTATCAGATTTAGATTTCGATTGCTTACATGGTAATTATATAACTGTTTTTGCATGTCCAATATGTTTAGCTGTTGTTCGGAAAGTTGGTGACTCTCAGGGAACAGTTGTTTGAGCAATCAGGATTCTACACTTCAGAAAATGCAAAGAATAACGTTCCATTTTAGGTGAAATTATGACATCAGTATGGATAAAAACAGATTCTGAGAATTATGACATAGAACCTGAGTATGTAGACGCAGAAAAATTTGAATCTTGTTTGGTCTACTATAGCTCTGAACCTCTCGTTAAGGTAACGACTATCGATGAGGGTTATTCCATCTATAAACTAGATGATGATAATAAATATAACGTAGGAGAGTAAATTGTGACAGAATCCATCTATGAGAAATATTTGATTAATGGAGAAAAAGTAGCTAACGTTCACACAGTATGTGACAATAAAATTCATCTTGCGATTACAAACAAACGGTTGATTGTAGTTGATGGTGGGGAAACCAATTTTTATGATATAAAGTTTGGGAGTATCGTTTCTGTTGGTTTAGAATATGAGTCCGATAAAAGCTACCTATATATTTTCTTAATAACAGTCGGTGCTGCTATTTTTTCTCGTCAAAATATTTTTGCTATTGCTAATGAAGAAATCCTCAACATTTCAATGGCTGCTTTTGCTGTTGTTGCTCTATTTTCCCTTGTAGGATACCTATTATCAAGGAAATCTAAATTATTCATTACAACTAAAGATAGCGAAAAGCATGAATATATTCTAAAAGGTGCAGATGCCAAAGATAAAGCTGTTAATATATGTTTGGATATTCGAAATGCTGATGAGAGGTATTATAACCTTAGCGAATAACGCTTAGAATTTCTACAGAGCCAAAATATGAAGTAAATAATTTATTTTATATTTAAAATATTATAGTTTTCTGTATAAAAATAGGTGAAAATGTAGCCCAACCTAAAAAACTCAAAAACAATAATTTTGGGTCAAAAATGGGTCAAAAAGTAGAAAAACAGCCAAAAATACATCAAAATCATGCCGCCCGATAGCGTACTCAAAGTTTTCCGAAAAGTTTGAGTTCCTAATGTTTTTTACAATGATTTAAACCGTATCAGTTGGCACTGTTAAAACAATCCAACATGCGTCATTTGTTTACAGAGTGAGCCAAAAAACAGTCATTATCGCCATCGTGCGAGCTGACCATTTTATTTTTTAAAAAGGGGTCACGCCTACTGCTATCGAAAAAGCCGAGTTTTTCACTATTTTTTTACGAAAAAAGCAGCATCAGTCGGCTTGGTGCGTTGCATATAATATATACTATATAGTAAAGGTCATTTTGAGAGATAAAAAAGAAGTTCAGAAAAAATCCAAAAAAAAAGAATTAACTGAAAACTTGGTTGCTCTCATCAATCAACCTTTGTGGACAATTCCACCCATACCAAATAATTGTTGTCTGTTTATTGAAAGGTCTGCATCTGCATATAAGATTGTAAACATCCATCTGCCAAATATTCAAATACAATTCTCTCAATATATCATCTGTTGGCAACATAGTTCTATTCTCATTATCTTTCACAAATTCCATGTTATTCCACGGAAATGTCTTGGCATATTCTGGATATTTCTTTTTGCACTCATCTTTATACCAATCGACAGGTGGCATGTACGTTCCAATATTAACCATCAGGTCATTTTCTTCGTACTTATTAACACCAGCACTACTTCCCATATAGATTGCATCACAGCCAAATATGGAAGGTTTAATCTCTTTCTTGACATTCCTCAACGCATCAGCATGAGTACAGACCATTGCCTTCGCATTATTCCTACTCTTATTGTTCTTAATCAAATTTTTGAAATGACTTCTATTGTTGTACATAGATTTGTCAATATTAGTTTTGCCGAACATTTCAGAAATCTTTGGCATCATCAATGTTGGTTTAAACTCTTTACATTTCATCTCAACAGTTGTGCATTTAACATTATAATCAGTAAACAATTTCTTGAACTCCAACAAGTCATGTATCCAATATTCCTGCTTGCTCTCAAATGTTGTATCTGCACAATGAATCTTCTTATCACCAATACAATGATAGTGTTGCCACATAAGTATCTCATTAAACAGAAATACACTATGGTAATCATTGGACTTAATTTGTTGATGTGAATAAACATTACACATGACTGATAACATTCTAATAAGCTCATCATCTTCAATCTCATTGATGAAGAATGAACTAAGACCCATCTTGTTAATATCATATCCATATTCTTTCATGAACTCCAACAAATCTTCGATAACTTCAACACGATATTGAAGAAGTTTACCAATATCATCATTATTATCTTCAACTGCTTCCTTCACGTCTTCTTTATTATCTTCATCTTCCAATCCAATATACGTTTCAATCTGTTTCTTCAAGTCAGTAATCTTATTCTTTATTGCAACAACATCTGACAACGTTTTCTCAACCTTATTATCAAATTGAAATTTAATATCCTTCTCATCAAATCTTCTTTGATGCAATGTAAATTCGCAAATCATTCTAATTTCTTTAAAGTTAATCTTCAAATATTTACTTGACCGATTCTTGAAGGACACATGACAGTATTTTTCAAGTACCAAATTATTATAACTTGATACTGCACCTTCCATTTCATATTCTTCTTTAATGAGATACATAACATCAAGATTTTTGACTGCACGTACATAATCGAGAACCTTCTTCTTTGTTATCTGTTCTTCCATAGCAACAAGATTCAACTTGGTCATTATGTCCTTAACATCAAACTTCAAATCTATAACGCCAATCTCGCCACAGTTCTCATCAATAATGATTTCACCATTAAATTCGTCAATATCAACTACACCCTGCATTGCGGCTGGTATTACACATGAACTTTTGATTTCACCTTGTCTATTCCTCAACTGCTTCCAGATAGGCTTATAGTCGCATGATTCACCATCACAGAACCCACCTGCAACCATCTCCATACACTTCACATAGGTTGGTGCATTATCGAGCATAAGCAACTCTTTCATTCCAGCAACCCTTTTACCCTTCTTAGCTAAAGATTGCATCTGATGAATCATACACCCCCTCTTGTGACCCATCAACTTAACGGATTCAATATCATTCTTATTATAGAACTCAATATATTCATCTGCCAAATTATGTTGTGGAACAATAGTTAAATTATATCTATCCTGTTTACTTGCTTCAAGAGAACGTTGTTTCAATTCCCAACTCTTTCCTGAACCTGCCTGACCAATAAGAATAATATACTCCTTCAAATTCCTTATCTTTACAATTTGATTTACTTCGTCTGAATAGAAAGTGTTATATACTTTGTTATCGGTCCCACTATTGTTATCGTTTTCATTTTGTGACATTGTGGTAGGTGTCACATCTTTTTCATCATTTTTCATTTATACACTCTCATTTATTTTTCATTTATAAACCCGCAATAATTTACGCAGTTAATGAATCATTGTTCCTCGTATCAAATTCGAATAAATCATCTTTTATGATTTCGTATTCATCAAACCAAACTTTATACACGTATTTATCACCAATTTTTAAATCGATTGTTTCATACGCTTTTATTTCTCCGCTGAAATATTTATCCATTAATTCTTGTGTCATTTCATCAGAATTATCTTCCATAGCTTTGCAAACGTATGCTTCATATTCTTTGTAACAGTGTGGCTGTAATGTTCCCTTAAATTCTTGATTCATATCTTAATACCTCGTGTTTTTCCAATTTTCAATTTCTGTCATTTCCAAGCACCTTTCAATAAATCAATCAAAGAAACTATCTCCAATGTCTTCTGCTATTGATTCATAAATTTCAGCAGCTGCATCTTCATCGAGAGTTCCATTTCGGCATAGAAAATCTACATACTTTGCGTAGAAAACTTTTAAGACTTTTTCATTAAATCTGCTATCCATTTTTAATCACCTTTTTCCCATTTTTCGATTTGTTCACACATTAATTTTTCAAATATACGGCTTCTTGTTATCATTTTTTCATCTAACAGACCATCAAATTTTTTTAAGTTTTTTTTATCGACACTTATTGATATTATTTTTATTTTTTTCATAATTTCACCTTTCAACATATAATATTATTACTTAAATAATATATTTAATAAATATATTAACTTATATATAAACATTCGCATGCGAGTATGGCGACACATATTGAAAATGCTACTCAATGAAATTGGATAACAAGAGTCAGTTTAAACTTATAGTATAAGTCCAATAACGCTTTGTTATCCAAGTACCTAGACATCTCATTTGCGATTTATTTCACATGATTTCCACCTCGCTAAATTTTTATAGCGATTCCTCTCTTTGGGTAATATTTATCAAAACATTTCAAAAAATCCTATTTAATTGGCGTTCAGTTTATTCCATTTATTTTAATAACTTTTCAATACATATCTTCGTAGATTCCTTCAATCATTTCTTCAATTACTGCTTCATAAATTATTTCATACGAATCTTCATCCACAATTGTTTCATAGCCATCTTGGCATACAATAGGTTCAAAATTTGCGTAGAATATTTTTATAATTTTTTCATGCATTTTTTTATTCATTTGAATCCACCTTTTAAATCATTCTATAATTCCACAATTATTTTCATAATTGCATTACATAATAATTTCATAATTGCTTATATATGTACCGAACGCCCTTTCGACAATTGTCGAATAAAATCGATTTATAGAACATTACTGTAAAAAAATAATTTTATCAAAAAAAGTTTATTTTTTCAAACTTTTTGAACAAATCGTAAGTTTCAAGCACATATTTTGGGCAAAACACAAGTAAATCATTCAATTTTGAATTCGTCAATAAACGAATTCATCAAATATCTATCAACTACTTTTTTAATATGTAAACCCTTCAATTTGTAATCTTTTCTGGATTTCCCTCTTGAATCCAATATTTAATGCGGCACGTCCAGAGATAGTAATTTTGGTACATGTGTAAGCTTATACCTCTGCATGTACCTGCAAATAATTCATAACCTTATGGTATTCTTCTTTACCCCTCTGAACTTTGTTGAGATAATGTGCACTTCCAACCGTCACTGCTGCCCTTCCTTGAATAAAGTCAGCTATACTTTCAGTAACTCCTTCTTTAATCATTAAGTTGAGATGCCACTTGCGTATGGTCTTCGCAGAAACACGACCATTACGTATCTTTTCAGTAATGTTGTAATAACATCTTGGCTTACCAATCGATTTTAGCTCTGGAATAAATGAAGTTGGGAAATATACTTGGAATGTTTTCTTCGTACCTTCAGATAATGATGAAGTCGGATAATGTGCAACATCACCATCTATGATAATGTTGCGTTCATCGAAATTATCTAACATCTTATGAATATGTGTAGCCCTGTTTCCTGAATAAGCAAGCAGACTAAATACTGGTTTCAGCACTTCAGGACAAGCATTGTAAGCTTCTTTGATTTCTTCATCAGTGACATAGACCTCCACAACTCCAGATTTCCTGATTTTTATGAACCGCCTCCACCTGTCGATGTTATAGCCTACTACATCTTCGATTTCTTCATCTTCACAAAAATTAAATAAATTACGTAATCCACGTGATTCCTTGTCTTTCAACTTCAATTTTCGAAAGTCTTTTGGTTTATGCACCATATTGTTTTCAAAGAAATTAATCAGGCCACTCCGATAACCTTGCTTAGTTTTCTTAGATATATCTTTGAAATTTAACCATTCATCAAATGCGTCCTTAGAAGTTTTCCAGAAATCATTAAGGCATATATCCTGTACCACTTCAGCATTAATCTCTAATGTTTGACTTGGCATATTAAGAGAAGAAATTGTTGCATTTTCGGCATCAAGCAGCTTCACACGGCAGAGGTCGGGTGTTCGAATCTCCCCGGGCCCATCTGGTTTTTTTAGTTTTCTAATTGTAACTATGTTTTTTAATAGAATAAAACTAATAAATCAGTCTAATTTATGCAGACTTGCCGATTAATCGGAAGGCTTATGAATTAATAACTCATACTCAAAAAGATTCACTTATAATAAATTTGAAGGTATCATCATATCTAAAATATCAGAAGTAATTAAATTACAATGATTTACTAATTGAGTTAAACAAAAAATAAGAATAAAATGACCAAAAAATGGTGAAATCGATGATCTCGAACTACAATTATAAAACTAAGAATTATTTTGTTGCAACATTTGTCACAACCTATGCTCTCTGGTTTGCAGGCGCATATTTGAGTTTTCAGGATGGTAAAAACGGACTGTATATGTTACTTATGCTTCCTGGACTGATGGCACCTTTTCTTATATCCCTTGTTATGATCTATGGGTCTAAAAATTCAGATCTAAAAACAGATTTTATCAACAGGCTCACCAATCTCAGATTAATACAGCCAAAAATGTTACCGGTATTTTTACTTATAATGCCTCTCTCTGTTTTAGCATCCATTATCATTTCTCTTCCATTAGGAGGATCTATTTCGCAATTCCAATTTGCCGAAGGTTTCTCTTTTTCAACTGGATTTGTCCCTGTGTTGCTTCTTCTTCTTCTTGCAGCAGGCTTTGAAGAACTTGGATGGAGGGGGTATGCCTTTGACAGTTTGCAGAGCCAGCATACATACTTTAAAGCATCGATCATCTTCAGTATACTCTGGTCCTTCTGGCACTTTCCACTTATATTTGTCAATAACTCCTACCAGTATGAGATAATTCACCAAAATATCTGGTATGGTGTGAATTTTTTTGTCAGCATCATCCCCATGGGCATGATCATCAGCTGGATCTGCATAAAAAATAGAAGAAGTATTCCTGCTGCAATTGTCTTCCATTTTCTTGTCAATATCTCGCAGGAGATACTGAATATATCCCAGACAACAAAATGTATTGAGACTGTAGTTCTCATAATTGTCGCAGCAATCATTATCACATACGACAAAGAACTGTTCTTCTCAAAAAAGAACTTACATCAGAGATCAACTAATGACGAAAAAAGCCAGTGACCTCTATTCAAAATTTCTTTTGATATGGTTCGGACAATTCATATCAATTATCGGGACTGGTCTTACCATATTTAGCTTAGGTATTTACGTATATCAACAAACCAACACAGCCTCAAGCTTCGTATTCATACTCATGTGTGCATTTTTGCCACCAACCTTACTAAAACCCTATGGAGGCATATTAGCAGATCGTCAAGACAGACGTTTAATGATGGTCCTCGGCGACATGGGAGCAACAATTGGACTTCTCTTCATATTCTATATGATGATAACCGGCAATATCGAACTTTGGCACATATACATTGGAATTGCAATAAGCTCTGCGTTCTCAGCATTTCAGGAACCGGCATACAAAGCATTAATAACAGACCTAGTACCCGAACACCAATATGCCAAAGCAAGTGGGTTAATGCAACTTGCAAGTTCAGCTCAATACCTAATATCTCCATTCTTAGCCGGAATATTATTATCACTAATTGACATCGAATTTGTATTTCTCATCGATATTTCCACACTCATAATTGCCAGTTCCATTGTCATCTGGGTAAGGAATAAATTGGGAAAAGCAGCACAGAATAAACCAGACCATAACCTTGTTGCCGACCTTAAAGAAGGCATTCAGGAATTTTCAAGAAACAAAGGTGTAGTTACATTAGTTCTCACCACCACGATCGTACTGTTCTTTGTCGGATTACTTCAATCACTTTTTATTCCAATGATGATGAACCTAGCGACAGTGAAAACAGTAGGAATCACGCAATCACTCTGTGCATCAGGAATACTTGTTGGAAGTCTGTTCATAGGATTGTTTGCCACCAAGCATTCCAACGTAACAATATTATCGATAGCACTCTTCCTCTCTGGCATATTCTTTGCAAATTTAGGACTTTCAACAAATATAGTATTCATCACCTTAGCAGGAGCTATGTTCTTTGCAACTTTGCCTTTTATCAATACATCCATCGAAGTTCTTATCCGTAATAACATTGACAACAATAAACAAGGAAGAGTGTGGTCAATAATATCAATGATCACCTACCTTGGTTCTATCATAGCCTTTTCAGTAGCAGGCTATTTGGCAGACAATATATTTAGCCCACTTTTAAGAACGAATGAGTTGCTAGCTGAAAGCATCGGACATATTGTTGGAGTAGGAGAAGGCAGAGGAATTGCCCTAATGTTTATAATATCAGGATTTATGATTTCTATGACTGCTTTGCTTATTTGGGAAAATCAAAAAATAAAAAGATTACGAGATATTGAAAGTCAAGCTCATACTATAATCAATTGACAATAATAGGCTGTGCAAGGACGTATATTATTGTGCGGATTCTTCAAGGTACCAGTATTGAATGTTAGATAGTTATATATGCTTTCCAAACAGATTATTTATTGTTAATAATTATATATAGGAAGTGGTATGTTGGACTATGAAATAGGTTTAAAGAACTCCTGGAATGTTGTTAAAGATAACCTCGTAACATTTATAGTTGGTTTATTGATAGCCGCTGTAGGCTCAATATTGATAGTTACCATTGCACCTCTTGCCTATGGATTTACTTCCATGGCAGTAAAAGGAGCAAGGGGAGAACAAATAGAGATCTCTGATGTCTTTGTAGGTTTCAACAAGGACGATTTTATCAGAAGCTGGACATTCATGCTGATCTATATTGTGATCGCTGCAATACTCGGGCAGATAGCATCCATACTAAGCACAATAGTAGGAATACTCTTTATGTTTACAATGCCATTGCTTGTCATTAAGGGATATAGTGGCATTGAAGGAATAACAAAAAGCATAGAAATTATAAAGACAGTTCCTGTTGAAAGTATAATCGTTTATGTGATCATGCTTGTTCTCAACATGATCGGTGCACTCCTTTTGGGAATTGGCTTGCTTGTGACAGTACCTATCAGTACAGTATTCTTGGCAAACGCAACATTCGAGCTTTCCGGAGAATAAGTTAAAGTAAATAGCATATCTACTCTGTAGAAAACCTACTTTGCATTTGATTTGAGGATTTCTACAGAGCCTCTTTTTTAATAATTTAAGTACTGTTAAATTATTGCAACACGAACATTTTAAGTGCCTCTGACATTCATTATTATCTACTTGTTTTTATTTATATAGTTAACACATTCAACAGTAGTTGCAATACTCATTTATGATTTTTGATTTCCCAAACACTTTCAGAGTCTCTTTAGTATCTTTTTAAAAAATATAATGTGGGGGCGAAACTACTATATGTCAATACAATGGAAATTAATTATAGGGGTAGAATATGCTCACTTCATGAACGGGGGGTGAAATGGAATGACAAGATATATCGACCAACATAAAATGGGGTCTATAACACCAGAGATGCTTCGCAAAATGCAGAATGAGCCAAGGGATGAAGACGGAGTATTGCATCATGAAATATTTTTTAATAAGGAAGATGATAAGGTCTGGTGCGTTGTTGATGCACCGGATAAAGAAGCCGTCAGGAAACACCATACAAAGGCAGGAGTTGAGGTAGAATGGGTCCACGAAATAGAATCAACTTTAGATTGAGTCTCATTTGAATTGACTTTAAGAGGGCGACATCTTCCCACATTCTCGCCCTTCTCATTTATTTACTAGATTCACCAATTTCAAGTTGGAGCATAAGATGGGAAATTGAAAAATAAATAAACTTAAGGTTGAGATGTTGGGAGAATTTACCATAGCCAACACTACATATTTTACATACTTTTATTAGAAGTACTGATCTAACCTGAAAATTCAAGCTAGATCAAATACAACCGAATTATTGAGCATATTCTCAGATTTTGCAAAAGCTTCTAAAGCCTCCTCATGACGGCCCAATTTATCAAGAGCGTTACCTTTGCTAAGCCATATATCTGCATTATTTGGATCCAGTTCTATTGCTCTATCAAAAGCTTCTAAGGCCTCTTCATGACGACCCAGATCATCAAGAGCATTCCCTTTATCGAACCATAAAGCAGCATCATTTGGCTCTATCTCTATTGATCGGTCAAAGGCTTCTAAAGCATCCTCATAACGACCCAAATTGCCAAGGATGGCGCCTTTGTAAAACCAGAAAGTAGCATCAATTGGGTCTAGTTCTATTGATTCATTAAAGGCTTCTAAAGCCTCCTCATGACGATCTAAGTTATCAAGAGCTTTACCTTTGTTAAACCATAAAGCAGCATTATCAGACTCTATTTCTATTGATCTGTTAAAGGCTTCCAGGGCATCCTCATCATGACCTAAATTACCAAGGATAACACCTTTTTTAGACAATAAAGCAGCATTATTTGGTTCCAATTCTATTGATTTATTTAAGGCTTCTAAAGCTTCCTCATGACGACCTAAATTATCAAGAGCCCTACCTTTGTTAAGCCAGGAACCAGCATTATCAGGATCTATTTCTATCGAGATATTAAAGGCTTCTAAAGCAGCTTCATGCCTGCCTGAATTACCAAGAGCCTTACCTTTGTTGAGCCAGAAGCCAGCATCGTCTGGGCCTAGCTCCAGTGATCCCTCTGAACCTCTAAGCCCAATGTTTTTGTCTAAAGAGATAGGATCTATTGTTTCTTGTTCTAAATTTGACATGAATTACTGAAACTCCTTTTTACTATTTCATTCAAATTTATTGGTTGAACTACACTGAATAAAATACTAAGATCAATGCAATATCATAAGTTATGATTTAAAAATTACTATTTTGATATATAAGATGTTTCTAAAAATTATTACATTATACTGCACTAAAAGCAATTATTAGACCAAGTATAAAGAATATAACTTAGAATTATTCGAACATATTCACACAATATATTTTCGACAGAAATTTCCTTTGCACGACAGAGAAAAGAAGTTAGAATCATCCCGTGCAAACTATCGTTTTTTCATCATCATAGAAGTGGTGAGCGTAGCTCTTCACCTCGACACGCGCTCCAGAAGCGTGATCTGATAGTCTGGCAGTCACAGTAACTTGCCTCATGCCAAGTATCAGTACAAATATGCTCAAGATCCCATATTTCTCATTGATCGTCACGGGAATTATTATGTTTGTCAGCGTTGTTCGCAATATCCTCAATTGAAACATTAAAATGGGACCCCTTCAGAAGGAAGAGGAACATTAAAACTAAATCTACTGCCAATACCAAGTTCACTTTCGACCCATACATTACCACCATGCATTCTTATTAATTTCTTGACGAGTGCAAGACCAAGACCCGTACCTTCGAAACGGCGGTTTAAAGCTGAATCTACCTGTGTAAAGGGTTTAAAAAGATTACAAAAGGCAGATTCTGGAATTCCGATACCGTTATCTTCAACTTTGACAACTAAATTGCCAGCATTATGTTCTGCCCGGACCATTACCTAACCACCTTCAGGTGTGAACTTTATAGCATTGGATACCAGATTGAAAAGGACCTGTTTTAATTTCAGCTTGTCAGCATGAATGTGAATATCATCAGATTCTATACTCATATTCAAGCATAAATTTTTATTTTGTACAAGAGGAGAAACAATTGATTCCACATCATTCAACACATCTACAAATAAAATATTTTCAGTATGAAGCTCCATTTTATCAGCCTCTATCTTTGAAAGGTCCAGAATATCATTGATAAGAGACAGCAAATGTTTACCACTTTTGGATATGTTGTTTATGTATCTTGTTTGTTTTTCATTGAGAGG
Source organism: Methanococcoides sp. (assembly GCA_021108275.1). GTDB lineage: Archaea > Halobacteriota > Methanosarcinia > Methanosarcinales > Methanosarcinaceae > Methanococcoides. Next base: position 25,147 of record JAIORD010000042.1, on the reverse strand, counting down.
TCCCACATCAGTATGAATAAGAGCATTTGAAAAACCAATGACCGCATTCAGAGGAGTTCGAAGTTCATGGCTCATATTAGCCAGAAATTCACTCTTTGTCTTGTTTGCAACCTCAGCAACTAGTTTAGCTTGAATTACCATAGCCTCTGCTTTTTTCCTATCAGTGATATCGACAATGATCCCCTGGAAGCGAGTTGGATTCCCTGAATTATCGGTCTCTATCAATGACGTTTCATTGACCCAGTGAATGTTACGTTCACTATCCAGTATCCTATATTCTTTTTTAAATTCATTACTATTGTTTTTGATGCATTCTGAAAGGGATATCAAATAATCATCAATGTCCCATGGATGAATTATATCCCCATAGAGGAACTTATGAGATGTTAGATCTTCTGCAGAGTATCCAAACTGAGAGATATTATCTGATACGAAGTCAATGGGAAAACCATTTTCCGAATTTCTGAGGAATGCAACCACCGGACTGTCTCTGTAGATAGCCTTCAGCTTTTTTTCTTTCTTCATCAATTCCGGAGAAGAACGCAGGTGTTTCCTGTACTTTTTGCTAAGCAGGTCCACCAGATATGTCCACATACCATTCTTTTTCAGGATGGTGTTCCCCTTATCATCCATCAGATCGAAGACCTCAGAAGAGGAAAAGGATTCCAGAGGGCAAGTAAACAGGATCGTAAGCTCGATATCTAAAGTTGAAGAGATTATCAACTCCCTACAATGTCTGAGAAAAGGAAGCATTTGGCCTTTATCCGCAGTAAGATCGATATTGACCCGCAATCCATTGAATCCATTTGCAATAGCATATTTCTGTTTCGTTTCCAAAAGTTCCAGTATAGTATTACAAAATGTATCAGCATTGGAAAGTAATGCAGGATCTACAAGGACATGATCGAAATTAGAGGAACATGATCTCTGGCTAATGAGTGCCATCCTTTCCTCAAAAAAAGCGTTTGAATATTCACATTCTTTTATCTCAGGAGTTATCCAGATACAAAGGTCATTGCATTTAGAACCTGAATTTAAAAAAGATGAAACAAAATCAATTACATCATCATCATTTTTGTACACAAGCGTAATATGCCCACCATGTGGAACTTCTGATAGAGAGAAATCCATTTTTCCGAAATATTCTTGCATGATATTACCAGCCGTATATCGATCGCATAAATTCATAGATGAAGAGAGATAAAAGGACTATGAATCCAAAACAACTTTACTTTACATATATCAAGTGGAGTGACTGTGAAGATTATATATAAACATATCTTCGACCTTTTGTTTCGCATTATTTCGAAAAATGATAATATAATTAATTTATTTGATCTGATCCTAACTATTAGTCTCCCGAAATTCTAATAACCGATACACACCATCCCACATCCCATGACCCTTTTATCCCAAAATGAACTAAGAGAGCTTGTACTTGCGAATCCCCCACTTGTAGAGAACATGATCGAAATGGATACCCAGCTTCAGCCAAACGGTGTTGAGATGACACTTAAGGAAATAAGAACTATTGAAGGTCCGGGTGCGGTTGATTTTGATAATTCAGGCAGGAGACTTTCCGGGGGCGATACGATCGAGTTCAATGAGGATGAGTGGATACACCTTGAGACAGGGATATACAAGGTGCTTTTGAACGAGATCGTGAACATACCAAAGAACCTTGCAGCAATAGCAAAACCAAGATCCACACTGATAAGGTGTGGAGCAACCCTTGAGACTGCCGTATGGGATGCAGGATACTCGGGAAGGAGTGAATGTATGTTAGTTGTTCACAACAAAGACGGGTTCGATGTTAAAAAGGATGCACGGATAATGCAGCTTCTTTTCTATCATCTTCACACAGAAGTGGAAGAAGGCTATAGCGGACGTTATCAGAATGAGAACATCTGAACTTCAGATGTTTTACATTGCATTTACCAGAAAAGATATGTAATACATAGACCATCTCCCATAACATGAGCGAAATTGGCAAATCTGTCAGGATGGAGCGTATATTCGACAGAAATACTGGTAATGCAATTATAATCCCAATGGACCACGGCGTAGGTGCAGGACCCATCAAGGGCCTTATAGACATGCCTGCAACTGTCAACAAGGTAGCAGAAGGTGGTGCAAATGCAGTACTTGGTCACATGGGACTTGCAAAGCACGGTCACAGAGGCTATGGCAGAGACGTAGGACTTATTATCCACCTCTCCGGTTCAACATCACTTGGACCTGACCCCAACCACAAGGTCCTGGTAACTACCATGGAAGAAGCTATCAAAGTTGGTGCGGATGCGGTTTCCGTACACATCAACGTTGGAGCGGAAGATGAAGCTGAAATGTTGAAGGACCTGGGTTTTGTCGCAAAGAAATGTGATGAATGGGGAATGCCTCTTCTTGCCATGATGTACCCAAGGGGTCCAAAAGTGCCTTCAGAACATGATGTGGAATATGTAAAGCACGCAGCAAGGATCGGTGCAGAACTTGGCGCAGATATCGTCAAGACCAGCTATACCGGCGACCCTGATTCATTCAAAGAAGTCATCGCCGGATGTCCCGTACCTGTCGTTATTGCAGGCGGACCTCAGATGGATACGGAAAAAGAGATCCTTCAGATGGTCACCGATGCACTAAGTGTAGGTTGCAAGGGTGTAGCAATGGGCAGGAATGTGTTCCAGGCTGATGATCCAACCAGACTCGTCAATCTCCTCTCAAAGGTCATCCACGGCGGAATGAGCGCGGATGAAGCTTTGGAAGATTGAACAAAGTTAATTGAAACATAAAGGCCGGGTAGACCGGCACTATTTTTATTTTTGCATAACTTATTACATCGAAGTTACGGCTCTTTTTAAGGAACCCTCATGCACAGTCCTAGCCAAAGTTCCTGAGATGTGATCATAGAAGAACAGGAAAACAATGGTAGAATATAGAGGTCATTAAGATCAGAGTAGATACAAAGTATTTAGAATGAAAAGAAGTGAAGCAAGACCGTGATGGAATGACCAAAAAAAATCAGTTTGTGGTGGTGGTGGTACGATATGATTTTTATCGGCCTTGCTTATTCTATACAATGTAACAACCTGTATATAAAGATTTCTAGTATTATTATCATCATAATGATTGATTTTGTGGTGAATACAGATATTACACAAAAGATATCACGATAAGATTAAATGTAATGTAAATATCGAATGTATCATATTTAGCTTCCACACATCAAAATAATCACTAAATTTAAGAGGATCTATCATGGACAGGTATGAACAGGTAATTGAACTGGCAAAAAGAAGAGGCTTTTTATGGAATTCCTTTGAACTCTACGGCGGAGCTGCCGGATTCTATGATTACGGACCCCTTGGATGCACTTTAAAGAGAAGGATCGAGCAGATCTGGCGTGAACTCTATGTGATCCACGAAGGATTCATGGAGATCGAAACCCCAACCGTTGGCATCGAGGATGTCTTTGTTGCATCCGGCCACGTAGGAGGCTTTTCAGACCCACTCTGCGAATGCCAGGAATGTGAGGAAGCTTTCAGGGCAGATCACCTCGTCGACAAGATAGTAGAGGTCGCAGATGCATTGAGCAATGAAGAACTTGACAGGCTCATAGAGGAGAATGATATCGGCTGTCCTGAATGTGGCGGCAAGCTTGGAAAAGCATATGAGTTCAACCTCATGTTCAAAACGAATATCGGCCCCGGGACTGGGAGACAAGGTTACATGCGTCCGGAAACCGCACAGGGAATGTTCATTAACTTCCAGAGACTTTCCAGATATTACCGTGACAAGTTACCCTTTGGTGCGACCCAGATAGGAAAATCCTACCGTAATGAGATATCCCCCAGGCAGGGAGTCATCAGGCTAAGGGAATTCACACAGGCAGAGGCTGAGATATTCACCCACCCTAAAGAGAAAGGGCACCCCAACTTCGAAAGATTTGCAGAGATCACCCTGAACCTCTATTCCGATGAAGCACAGGAGAAAGGTGCCATCGAGCAGATGACGGTAAAGGAAGCTGTTGAGAATAACATAATTGCACATGAGTTCCTCGCATACCATATCGCACTCACGAACCATTTCCTCCAACGCGTGGGCATTACTGCCGACAAGCTCAGGTTCAGGCAGCACCAGAAGGATGAGATGGCACACTACGCCATCGATTGCTGGGATGCCGAGATATTGACCGACAGGTTCGGCTGGATAGAGGTGGTCGGCATTGCGGACAGGACAGACTTCGACCTGAACGCACATGCAAAGACAAGCGGTACCGAACTTGAGATACACATCGAATATGATGAGCCGAAGATGGTCGAACAATTCGTTGTGAAACCTGACATGGGTAAGCTCGGACCATTGTTCAAAGGAAAGGCAAAGGCTGTTGCTGATGCACTCAAGGAATTGAGTGAAGATGAACTTAGCAAGGACGAGATCAAAGTAATTGTCAATGGAGAAGAGTTCACAGTACCTTCCGAGATAATCAGCTATGCACAAGAGACCGTAAAGGTCAGCGGTGAAAAGATAGTACCCCATGTCATCGAGCCTTCATATGGTATCGACAGGATACTGTACTGTACAATGGAACATGCGTTCGATGAAGAAAAGGTCGAAGCTGAAGGCGACGAGGAGGAAGAGGAAAGGATGGTTCTCAGGTTCAGGAATGAAGTTGCACCTGTACAGGTTGCCATCCTCCCCCTCCTTACAAGGGATGAGCTTATCGAGCCTGCAAAGGCGATAGCACAGAAACTTCGTGAAAGAGGTTTACTCGTTGCCTACGATGATTCAAGGGCAATTGGTCGCCGCTACCGCAGGAACGATGAGATTGGAACTCCATATTCCATTACCATCGATTACGACACCCTTGAAGGCAATTCAGTCACCATCAGAGACCGCGACACAATGAAACAGGTCAGAGCATCTGTCGAAGGTATCGAGGACTCGATCTACGACCTGGTCTATGGAAAACTGGACCTTGAAAATGCGGGCGTGAGCATCTAATACTTTCACCCCGCTTGCCTCATATTTAAAAGGGTTAAGAATAGTATTGCCTCAAGCAAATTTTGAACCTATAGTAAATATGAGCGAACACATTAAGCACCCAATGGTCAAGCCTGATACAGTCGAGCAACGATTGTACCAGCTCGACCTTGCCGGAAAGGCACTATCATCATCAACACTGGTAGTGCTGCCAACAGGTCTTGGAAAAACTATAGTCGCCCTTCTTGTCATAGCTTCACGCCTGCAAAAGACAGGTGGAAAAGCACTCATTCTATCCCCCACAAAACCCCTTGTAGAACAGCATGCCACTTTTTTGAGATCTACGCTGAACATCCCGGAAGATGAAATACTGACCTTTACCGGTGCAGTAGCGCCTGACAAGAGAGAAGAGCTCTGGAAGAAGGGAAAAGTGATCATTTCCACCCCGCAGGTCATTGAGAACGACATACTTACCAAGCGGATAAGCCTTGAGGATGTTTCCCATATTACATTTGATGAAGCACATCGGGCTGTTGGCAATTATGCTTATACATACATAGCCGAAAGATACTTCGAGGATGCCAAAAACCCACACTGCCTTGCGATAACTGCAAGTCCGGGAGGTACTGATGAGAAGATAAGTGAGGTATGCACGAACCTCTACATCAGTTCAGTTGCGATAAAAACAGAAACAGACCCTGACGTAACACCCTATATACATAAAAAAGAGGTCGAATGGAATCATGTGATACTGCCTTCTGAGATGAAGGAGCTGAAAACCCTTCTGGAAAAGGTACTTGAGGACAGATTCCAAAAACTAACAGAACTTGGATATTCCATCCCATACGGTAAGAAAGCTTCAAAGATGGACCTGCTCGGGCTTCAGAAAAAGTTACAGGGACAGATCCGAGAAATGGCCGAACCTGCAGTCTACAGCGCCCTATCGATACTTGCAGAGGTAATGAAGGTAAGTCATGCTGTGGAGATAGTAGAAACACAGGGCATCGAAGCACTCAAAAAATATGCAGCCAGACTTGAGAACGAGGCCACTTCCAGAACAGGAAGTAAAGCTTCAAAAAGGCTTTCTGATGACCTTTATATGAGACAGTTGTACAAAAGGCTCGAGGAATGCACCACAGAACATCCGAAACTTGCCGTTGTAAAAGATATTGTCTCAAAGGAACTAAATGGAAAACCAGACTCCCGTGTGATCGTCTTTACGAACTATCGCGATACCTCTGAAATGGTGACGAACGCCCTCTCCGAAATAGAAGATATAAGGCCTGTCAAATTTGTGGGACAAAGTTCCAAGTTCAAGGACAAAGGGCTTACCCAAAAACAACAGGTCGAGATCATAGAGAAGTTCAAGGCTGGAGTATATAATGTCCTTGTGGCAACATCCGTTGCAGAAGAAGGACTTGATATCCCAGCTACCGATCTTGTGCTGTTCTATGAACCGGTCCCTTCCGAGATAAGAAGCATACAGAGAAAAGGCAGGACAGGAAGGAAACACGAAGGACGTGTAGTAGTACTTGTTACAAAAGGAACCCGGGACGAAACATACTACTGGAGCTGTGCACATAAAGAAAAACGTATGCAGAGCAATATGCAGCAATGGCAGAAGAATATGTCAGAGTTGAATGGGGTAAACACTGAAAATGACAAGACCGACATTGCAAGTGAGTTCAGGGGTGGGAAGGAACAACAGACTGGGCTTTCAGACTTCTCTGACGAGGAAGTGACAGTAGTCCTCGACCAGAGAGAAATCAGAAGCACCGTTGCACGCAGTCTTGAGAAACTTGGGCTTAACATCGTTGTAAAAACACTTGAGGTAGGAGATTATATTGTAAGCGACCGGGTGGCGATCGAGCGCAAGAGTGCCGAAGATCTTGTCAATTCCCTGCTTGACCGCAATATATTCAGGCAAATATCCGACCTTGCAGGAGCTTATGAAAAGCCCATACTTATCATCGAAGGAGAAGGTTTGTTCACCACAAGGATGATCAACCCCAAAGCTATCCACGGAACACTTGCTTCATTAGCACTGGACTTTGGAGTGTCCATACTTCACACAAGGGATGCAGAGGACACTGCATCCCTGATAGGCATACTGGCAAAGAGAGAACAGATCGATGAAAAACGCAGTACCAGCATACACGGAAAAAAATCTTCAATGCTGTTATCACAACAACAGGAATACATAGTATCATCCATCAGTGACATCGGACCGAATGCTGCAAAGAATCTCCTTGAACACTTCGGAACCGTGGAAGATGTTATGAAAGCAGAGCTTGAGGAGTTGAAGGAAGTAAAGAACATTGGACCGAAGACCGCAGGAAAGATGCGGGAAATACTTAGCAGCAAATATAAAAATTGAAAAAGAAAGAGCAACCGGAAATACCGGTTTTCTACCATTGAATTATGAAAAGTCTGTTTTTAAAAAGCTTATTTCAGTCTTTCAAGGATGTCAAGACATCTATCCATAATATCGAGATATTCCTCCATCCTGCGAGGGTCGGTCTCGACCTGAATCAGACCGGCAATGTGCCCAATTTTCAATTTCAGGCTTTCTGCAACTGAATTCAGACCTTCGATAGGAACTGCTGTCGAAATTTGCCCTGGCATATCATCGTGAGAAAGTTCTTCAGAACGAACCAGCGGTTGTCGTACAGGAGCTTCGGGAGAGCTGGCAATGCCACCTGCCTGAGGAACTTCTTTAATTTCATTTCTTGCCAATGCAACCTGTTGTCCTGCATTTTGCTGCTGACCGGAATTCGCATTGCTGTCCTGACATATTGGGCAAAGTACTTCTCCCTGGTACCTGAACATTGGAGCACCACATGTAGCACAATGTTGTGCAAGCATAGTACCGCCCATTTCCAGCAATCTTGATATCTGTTTTATTTTATCGTCACTATCGCTCATTTGTTCACCTTTGATCACTGCATGAATGAAAGTCTTTTTATAGAATATAATAGTTAGGGGTAATACAACATAAATTCTTATTTTATCATTAAACCATTATTAAGGTGATCCAAATGTTAGGTGCCAGCAAACCTGAAGACGTTATTAAACAATGCACACAGGTGTTAGAACATATAGCGAACGACAATTCCGTACCAAGGAATATCAGACGTTCCGCAAACGACATCCTTGCAACTTTGAAAAACGAAGCAGAACCCCTTTTCCTGAGAACATCATCCAGTATTTCCATATTGGAAGATATCAGCAACGACCCAAACATTCCATTACATACAAGGACACTTATATGGAATGTCGCAAGTCAGCTCGAGACCATCCCTGTTGACGAGTGATCGTTTACGATACAACAAAGAACATTCTGATCTGACTATCAGATCTTTTCTTATCTTTTTATTTGCAGATATTCACTAGACTGCATATTTTGATCGATAACACCCATTCAATGACCTTACAGGCTGTTCATCGAACGTAACTATAAAATGTGTTGATACATCTTTATACCTGAGCTAACGATTACGAGCACACTATTAATAATAACGAGATTTTACCATGAAATTCGATCCTGAATCCATAAAGAAAGCTGCTAAGGAAGACTTTGACTCTGCATGGACAAATGGCAAAGACCTTATAAAAAAAGCAGGCCTGAACCAGCAGTACCCTCACACATCATTCAACTTCGGAAAAGCACATCCTGTCTATGATACGATAGCAAAGCTCAGAGAAGCCTATCTTCGCATGGGCTTCGATGAGATGATGAATCCGCTTATCGTTGATGAGAAAGAGGTTCACAAACAATTCGGGCATGAAGCACTGGCAGTCCTTGACCGCTGTTACTACCTTGCCGGACTACCAAGACCAAATGTAGGTATCTCCGACCAACGCATTGCAAAAATAAAAGAAATGCTTGGCGATATCGATGATGAAGGTATCGAGACAATAAGGAAAGTGCTGCATTCTTACAAGAAAGGCGAGGTAGAAGGAGATGACCTTGTCCCCGAGATAGCAATTAAGCTAAACGTGTCCGATGCGCTTGTGGTCGAGATGATAGACCAGGTGTTCCCGGAATTCAAGGAACTTACCCCGCAAGCCACCACCAAGACGCTCAGAAGCCATATGACATCAGGATGGTTCATTTCACTCTCAGGCATTCTTGAACGTTCCAGACCACCATTCCACTTATTCTCCATCGACCGTTCGTTCAGAAGAGAACAGCAGGAAGATGCTTCACGTCTTATGACATATTATTCAGCTTCCTGTGTCATAATGGATGAAGATGTCACTGTAGATCACGGAAAAGCCGTTGCTCAAGGATTATTAGCACAGTTCGGTTTTGAGAAGTTCATGTTCCGCCCGGATGAGAAAAGGAGCAAATATTACGTACCTGATACACAGATCGAGGTCTTTGCGTACCATCCAAAGCTTGTTGGCTCCAATACCAAATATTCTGACGGCTGGATAGAAATCGCGACCTTTGGAATCTACTCGCCGACAGCACTTGCCGAGTATAACATTCCATGCCCAGTCATGAACCTCGGGCTTGGTGTTGAAAGGCTTGCCATGATACTCCACGATTCCACCGACCTTAGAGGTATGACATATCCACAGATACCACAATACGCTGAATGGGATCTAAAGGACAGCGAACTGGCAAAAATGATATTCGTTGACAAACTTCCGGAAACCCCTGAAGGACAGGAGATCCTTGAAGGCATAGTCGAACAGTGCGACATGCACGGATCAGAGCCAAGTCCCTGTGAGTTCGTTGCCTGGGAAGGTACACTTAAGGGTAAGAAAGTGAAGGTCTCCGTGATAGAACCTGAAGATGAAACTAAGCTTTGCGGACCGGCAGCTTACAATGAGGTACTTGTTTACGAGAACGATGTTCTTGGCCTTCCCAACAACAAAAAGTGGAAAAAGGCCTTTGAGAACCATTCTGCAAGGACCGGTGTGAGATTTATCGAAGCTTTTGCAGCACAAGCAGCAAAAGAGATCGAGGAAGCCGTGGACAACGGGGAGAAGGAATGTGAAACAAGAGTAAGGATAGTCAAGGTACCTTCCGAGATAAACATCAAGCTCGACCCCCTGGCCCAGAGATACATCACCGGCAAGAAGCAGAAGATCGATATTCGCGGACCTGTGTTCACCACCGTGAGAACAGAGATAGAGTAAATCAATGTGGGATGAAACATGTTCACAGAGATAGCTAAACTGATGGATGACGGAGAACCGGTTTGCGTTACCTTTCAGGAAGGCGACATCGGAGAGGAATATGACCTCCTCTATTGTGAAATGATAACAAAAGCACGCAAGGGAGATATTTTCCTTGCTGCATCCCAAAGCTGCCCCCCTGGCAAATATGTCCTGAGCACATCCGAAGATAAGCCGGATAAATACTATTTGGCATCAGAACGCTACATCGATGCAGAAACTGCACAAAAGGCAGTATCTGCACTTCCCAGGATAAAGAAGAAATATGATCATATAAGGATAGAACCGCTGTCAGAGAACAACGGGGAGCTCGATGTGATCATTCTCTACCTGAAGCCTGAAATGGCCATGAGGATCGTTCAGGCACTAGCATATAATGATGGAGAAAGAGTCAATATCGACACTTTCGGTGCAGCATCCATTTGCGGAGATTGTACCGCCCTTGCTATTGAGAAAGGTGTCGGGTTATCCTATGGTTGCAAAGGTTCACGCAAGCATAGCGAATATGATGACAATGAGATACCCATTGGCATCGATCTTGAGAACGCAAAGAAAATAGAGAAGGGATTAAAGAATATCCCCGAAACACGCCATTGAATCAGCGTGCTTCATAGAAACAGGTCTGTTCAGCATCCACAAGTGTGACTTTTCCCAACTCATTAGAAAGTATGTTATTTATGCGAGCCACTCCAATGGATTTCAGTTGAAGGCGAATCATCATGGACTCATGTTCTTCATAAAAAGTATCATTCCCTGTGACGGTCCTGTGCGTTGATACATGGTGTTTTACAACCTGTGCCACCACACCTGGAGTTCCACGCATCATATCCTGTACAGACGTATGGGTCACAAAGATATGATCACCCACATTGATACCCAGTGATGTGAAAAAGTTCTGGGGACTTCTTATCTCGATAGTGCGTAACAGATTAGCCTTCAAGTCAGACAGCACAATATCTGAGATTCCCGTAAGTGCGACGTATTCCATACCAGATCACCCATACATTGGATATTCCTTTCGTGGTGTTGTCGCCTGTTCGCTTGACCTCACATCTTCAGCGAGTTTCTGCATTTCGATCTCGATCTTCTCTGCCTGTTCTATAAGATCATCTGTATCTATCGAAAAATCATACAGGGAATTTAGAACATCGACAACTACTGCTGCAGCCCTTGGATCAGGATTCTGCGTCTTTGTAGCGCCCAGCAGACTGATCGCCGGAATATTTTGCATGAAACATTCTGCCATCACACTACCAGAAATACCTGAGATCGTACCCATCTGGAAGATCTCCACATGCTCCCTGATCCTCTCAAGCATGTCTTCAGTTGTTGCAGCTCCGAACACTTTATATTCGTCACTCATAGTAGCAATGCCCGCAATAGAGACAATTTCTTTCACGCCTATGGATTTTGCCCATCCGACAAGTGCCTTGCTCACATCATAGGAAACAGAAGGATTGATAGGAATATCCGAGACCACCATGATGGTATTGTGCTCCTCATTCTCATAGATCCTTACAGGCATGTTCACCAGCCCTTCATACAGAACGGCTATTGGCGGGAAATAGCGAGACTCAATGGAACCTATATATTCCATATTTAATTCTTCAATTATTTGCTGGCTGGCAATATTGCCCACAAGACCAATACCCGGAAAACCTTCTATCAGGATAGGATCCTTTGATTTTATCGGCCTTGTTATGATATCTACATCGATAGCGTCGTAATCTGTTTCTGACAAAAGAATCACCCAATTAGAATATAAACCCCTTAATTCACTTATTATATAATTAGAGGATACTCATAGATAAGTACATCGTATTACAAAGAAGAAAACGACATAATTAAACCAAATGATGACAAAATAGATGCAAATAACAAAGATGCATACAAATAATGGAGGAATATTATGGAAAGATCGATACTATATTTTGATGATGTTGGTAAAAAGAATACCGATGATGTTGTGAAAGTAGCGGCTGCCAGGGCTGAAGAGCTAGGGATAGAATATATCGTACTTTCAAGTACTGAAGGCCATACTGCATTGAAGATGGCAGAAGCAGTAAAAGGAAAGAATGTGAAAGTGATCGCCATCAGTCATCAGTATGGACTCCGAGAAGATGGAAAATGGGAGATGAATGAGGATAATTTAAAGAAACTTCAGGAAATGGGAGTAATTGTCACAACCCAGTCACATATGTTCTCAGGAGTAGAACGGGCTATTTCAAATAGACTGGGCGGCGCAAGTCGTGCAGATGTGGTTTCTGATACACTGCGTGCGGTCTTTGGCAAAGGTTTCAAGGTAGCCCTTGAAGTTGTGATGATGGCTGCAGATTCAGGCCATATACCTGTATCAAAGGATACAGAGGTTATCGCCATTGGTGGTACACGTCAGGGTGCAGATGTAGCACTTGTTGTAAGACCAGCACATTCACAGAATTTCTTCAACATGCAGGTTCGTGAGATACTGGCAATGCCACGTGAAAAAGAAGAACCAAAATAAATTCGGACGGTATCCCCCAGGGATGCCTTTTTTTATTATACTTCGTCCTGAGTTACATCATCACTTTCTGATCCATTATCATTACATTCATTTTCATCAATATTGAACTCATTTTCATCAGAATTGCATCCATTCCTCCCTTTATTGCTTGGTAGAGATGAACTATTCTTCTCTGTGTGCATAAATGAAGCAGTCTTGAGCTCCATTGCAGTGAGTACAATAAGGGCCAGAAATGCGGCAATTGCAATCGCAATTGTTGTAAGTGCGTCCATGGAAATATTAAAAAAAGAGAAGTGTCAAAAAGACACTTACTGTTGTTTTTCGTACAATGCAGTCTTTGACAAAATGTTGCCTTTCTTTGCGTGTGGCTGCCTGAGGACTGTATCGTTTGATTTCTCGATCTCACGTGCATCGATAGCGAGCTGTGCTGCTGCGCGCATCATTTCGTGAGCTGTTGCGGTTGTGAGTGTTACCTGCTCGATCTCCTTCATCATGAAGCATGCTGGGAAGTTGATCTGTGCTACCTTGTCAGCCATGTGAAGTGCTGCAAGTGCTTTTGCTTTTGCGTATGGGTTGCTGAAACCTGCACGTTCGATACACTTCTCTGGCTTTGCGAGAATGTGTGGAAGGACGATCTCCTTACCTTCATCGACCTGTGCGGTGACGATATCAAGCTCTTCCTGAATAAGTCTTACAACACCACAGGTTGAGAGTACTTTCATTGCATCAGCGTTGAAGGATGCCATTTCAACAGAGTCGAGGAATTCCCTCTTTGCGCCGATGAGTGGGTCCACGGTCATGATGATGTAACCGAAACCTGCGTCCTCGAGTGCCTGTCTGTCGTCCTTTTTGGTTGGACCATCAGAGATGACAATACATGGAACATCTTTGTAGATCTCACGTGCTGCGGTTGGACCAGGTGCACTTGAGTTAGGGCTGATCATTACATAGAAATCAGCATCCCATTCTTTAAGTGCTGCTGTTTCTGCAGCTTCGTCTTTGCCCATCTTAGGACCAGTTCCGAATACACGAACACTGATACCTTCTCTTGCTGCTATCTCATCCTGTACGAGGTCAATGACCTGACTCATGCCGAGGTTGCCTAACTTAATAAATCCTATTTTTGCCATAGTAGATCACATTACTGCAAGTACGGGGTAGCATATAATATTTTTGATTATTGATCGATCAGATAATGTCATTTTCCCCACAGCTCCACGCTTCATCCATAGTTTATAGCAACAGTTATTAAATAATTTAAAACGTTAATTTTAAATAATAGTAAGTAGGTAAACACTTTCTTAGTACCGTGTAAAACGACATACACACAATTGGATCAAAGGAGTAATAGAATTGAATTCAAAAATAATGATGATCGAACACCATGTAACAACTTGTGAAAACAACTTGGTACAGTTTAAAATCGGATCAGGAGAGGAATAAAATGGTTCTGGAAGCAGGAGACACTGCATTTGTTCTGATATGCACCGCCATGGTCATGCTCATGACCCCGGCATTGGGACTTTTCTACGGAGGGATGGTTAGAAACAAGAACATCATCTCCATGATAGCCCTCTCGTTCATCTCACTTGCAATCGTTACCATCCAGTGGGTAACCATAGGCTATACCCTCTCCTTCGGCCATGATATTGGAGGATTTATCGGTGGGTTGGACTACATTGGCCTGAAGGGAGTGGGAATGGATGGAGATGGAATACCGGACATGCTCTTCATGGCGTTCCAGCTTGTATTCGCGGCCATAGCCCTGGCGATCCTGACCTCAGGTGTGGCAGAAAGGATAAAGCTCAGTTCATTCATCGTATTCGGGCTCCTCTGGACAACCCTGGTATACGACCCCCTTGCTCACTGGGCCTGGGGAGGCGGCTGGGCTGAAAGCATGGGAGCACTGGACTTTGCAGGAGGAACAGTGGTTCACATCAGTTCAGGATTTGGAGCACTGGCATTATCATTAGTCATAGGTAAGAGAATAGGATTCGGTAAGTACAGTATGGAACCTGAGAACATTACCATCACTTTGCTTGGTGGAGCATTGCTCTGGTTCGGATGGTTCGCATTCAATGCAGGAAGTGCACTTGCAGCGGATGGTCTTGCAGCAAACGCTTTCGTGGTCACAATGATCTCTGCTGCATCAGGAGCGCTAACCTGGATGGGAGCTTCATGGATAAAAGGTAAGCCAAGTTCACTGGGAATGATCAGTGGCGCTATTGCAGGACTTGTTGCTATTACCCCGGCATGCGGATTTGTAGGACCTCTGGAGTCCATAATAATTGGAGGTTCAGCAGGGATATTATGTTACGGAACTTTACTTTTCCGTATACACAAGAAGTTTGATGAAAGTCTTGATGCATGGGCAATTCATGGCGTAGGAGGGCTTTTCGGAGCACTTGCCACAGGGGTCTTTGCTGTCGCAGCTATTGGCGGTGTCGATGGCCTGATATACGGAAATGTAGGACAGTTCATCATACAGGGAATTGATGCATTCGTCGCGGTTGGCTATTCATTCGTGATGACATATATACTTGCAAAGATAATTGACAAGACCATCGGTCTAAGAGTTACCGAAGAAGAGGAATATGTCGGATTGGATGTTGCCCAGCATGGTGAATCAATGGAGCTTTAAGGTGATCTCATGAAGAAAATAACAGCCATTATAAGACCGGAAAAACTGGAAACGGTAAAAGAGGACCTTGCTGAAAAAGGATTTAACGCAATGACCATCTTTAACGTTAAAGGCAGAGGTGAACAGAAAGGGATCTGCCTCCAGTTCAGGGGTAAACGGAACGTTATCGACATGATACCCAAGATACAGATCGATATCGTTGTAAAGAACGATGAGGTTGAAGCTGTGATACAGACAATTACACAGGCAGCACGTACCGGAAAGATCGGAGACGGCAAGATATTCGTTTCCCCTGTGGAAATGGTAGTCGCAATAAGGACAGAAGAATCTATTGCAGAATGAATCAGTAGGAAGGTTCCTTAAAATGGAATCTCCTATTTCCTTTTAAGAAATATTATAAATAATTGATCGATCCCCTAAAATATAATAGAAACTTTCAGATCATAACCGATCGATATGAGAGAAAGATCATTACAATCTTTTTCAGAAACTGATATCTACCCGAAAAGGTTAAAAGCAATGTGAGTAATTGTACTCCAATCTCAGTACATTCCATTATTACTGATTCGTAATCAGTGTCTTAAAGTATAAGGTATGGTCAAGTGAATTCCAGCAACAACATTTCTAAGAGAACTTATTCAAAGCTAATTGTTTTTGATATGGACAGCACCCTCATAGATGCGGAAAGCATAGATGAGCTTGCGCGTGCTGCCGGCGTTGTGGACAAGGTATCCGTTGTAACTGAAAAAGCAATGAACGGAGAGATAGATTACAACCAAGCACTTAAAGAAAGAGTTGCACTTTTAAAAGGATTGAAACTTGAAAAAGCAATGGAAGCAATGAATTCCATGCCCCTCATGCCCGGAGCAGAAGAGCTCGTCAAACATGTAAAATCCCTGGGATTCAAGACCGCAATACTATCAGGTGGATTTACACTTTCCACTGAAAGAATTGCAAAGCTACTTGATGTGGATTATGTGTTCTCCAACATACTGGAGATCGAAGACGGGTATCTTACAGGCAGGGTTTCCGGACCAATGACCGAAAATCTTTCAAAGGAAAAAGCTTTTGAACAGATAACAAAGGAAAATGGTCTGAAACCTGAAAACTGTATTGTTGTTGGTGATGGTGCTAACGACATATGCATCTTTAAGATAGCAGGATGTGCAATTGCATTTAATCCAAAACCAATTTTGCGTCAATACGCAAATGCGGTCATTACCCAAAAACACCTCAGGGACATTATTCCAATAATAGATTCACTTGACTTGGAGTAAGCCCTGCGTATCGTGCATTAGAAATGCATGAAATGCCAGCTTTTTTGCTGGAGCGGGAGGATTCATAAAGCATGATGAAAGAACTGAACACAAAGAAGCAAGATTTAAAGTCTGCGTCCGAAGAGTACAAAGAGAAACGAAATGCATTGAACGCAGAAGCAAGCACTCTAGCAGCGAAGCGCAATGATCTCAATAAAAGCACAAAAGAACTTATCAATGAAGCCCAGGAATACAAGAAGCTTCGTGATGAGAACAATGAGCAGGTAAAAGAGAACAAAGCAAAACGTGATGAGATCAATGCAAAAGCTAACGAAGTATTCGCAAAAGTCGATGCGCTGCGTGCTGCAAGTAATCTTACAGGTCCATCCATAAAGGATATCCGCAAGGAGATAGACCGTCTCGAATTCACACAGCAGACAGAAGTACTCACTCCTGCAAAGGAGAAGGATCTTGTCAGCAAAATAACAGAACTTCAGAAACAATATGTTGTCAAGAAGGACCAGCTCGAGAGCAATACCGAGCTTAAGAACCTGTTAGATGAAGCACAAGCGATCCGTGATGAGGCTTCCGAATTCCACAATGTCCTTTCAGAGTACGCACAGAAAGCTCAGGAGTATCATGACAAGATGATCTCCACATTCAAAGAAGCTGACAAGATGCGTGCAGAATCTGATGCTGCTCACAAGCAATTTGTCGAGTTCCAGGAGAAAGCTGACGAACAGCACAAACTGTTCATTTCAGCACAGAAAGAGATCCGGGACATTGACAAAGAAGTTCGCAAGATGCGCAAGGGAGAGACCGACGGAAAGAAGGTCGCATCAATGGAAGATGTCAGGAAAGATGCTGCAGAGCTATTTGAGAAGTTCAAATCTGGTGAGAAGCTCACCACAGAGAACCTCATGACACTGCAGAAGTCCGGCATGCTCTGAACAACAAAAGTAATTTTACTAATGAGGGCAAGCTTTGCCCTCAATTTTATTATTGACTGTTTTAACTTATAATTACCACTTTACTGCAATCTAATTAGCAAGTAGCTTGAGCTATCATCAATAACAAATATTGAGCCATATACAGATAAACATAGGCAAGACTCCCATATAGATCCATAAAATACTTGAGCCAGAATTGTTATCTAAAACTCGACAAAAAAATAGAAAGATTGTGGTAATGAAAGTCTACAGGATAATCAATCAAAATTATGCAATTTCCTAAACTCAGGGTCCCTCATCAAGCAGATACCCCCGTCATAAGTAGAATCCTTGCGGATCTTTCGCCAGACATCAGCAAGTTTGTCCTGATCGATATTACCAAACGATAAAGGCAGACATGCACATGGGAAAATATCCCCCTCTGGCGTAATATGCAACCATTTTCTGCCTGCAAAACAACCCATCTTTTTAAGTACATGTGGGATCGGGAACAGTTTTGGACCATCCATTTTTTCAGTCATTTCTACGAAAGAATCGAATTTCCTGTGGTCTTCTAAGCTCATCAGGCCATCCGAACGGTCCATCCACCTTCCAGTAGGGACTATCTCGAAGAACGAGATCTCATGTACACCCATCTCAGTTGCCAGAGTGTAGAAATCATCCAGTTCATCAATGTTGTTAGGAGAGATGACGACATAGATATTAACAAGCAATCCGGAATCCAGTGAATTCTTTATCCCTGAAATGGCAGAGTTGAAAACACCTGAACGGCCACGCATTGAATCGTGACCGGCTTCATTTGCACTGTCAAGACTGACGCTGATCATATCAAGACCGGCTTCCTTTAAGGACATTGCTTTCTCAAGCGTTAGCCCGACACCGGATGTGAACATACCCGTGAGTGCCCTGTCACGGTCCACATATTCGATTAGCTCTTCGAGACCATCATAGGTCAGCGGTTCACCACCATCAAAGACAATGAAGGTTGAACCTAGGTCAAGAACCTGATCAATGACGTTCTTTACGGTTTCAACAGGTAAAGTGGCTTTGTTCTTCGTATCAGGGAGAGCGCAATGGAGACATTTATTGGGACATTCCTCCGTTATTGAAATGGTCACCTGCTCAGGAAGCATTTTCCCCCTTATATATCCCATCTGGCTTGACACAAGCCGATCAAAGGCTTTGCTTGGAATAGGAGGCATCCATGTGGAAAAGATAAGTTCATCCTCTTTTATAACTGCAGGCTTCTTACCATCGAATAGGTCCATCATATCGGAAGTGAGCGGTTTTATAGCCCTTGATGCAACTCCTGAGGTGTGCATTTTTACAAGACCTTCATCCACTGTTGCATAGACCTTGAAGAAGGGGTTCTTGTAGAAATAATACCTTTTATCAGAGTTCATAAGTTCACTTGCTCCTCAAAAGTGCCTTATAAGAAAGGAAGGAACGGGGGTCTTTCTTCAACATGAAAAGTCCAAGTTGCATACACTTGTGAGTAGAATTACCTGAAAGGAATGAAAAGTCCACATCTTCAAATGTCTTCATTAACCTATCGATCTCTCGATCCTCCATCTTGCGAAGGGTTTCGAGACCGATACGGCCAAGAACGTATTCAGCCCTGTATTCAGTGTTCCATTTACCCCGATATTCAGAAAGGACCTTGGCTGAAACATCGCCTTTAGCAATGGCATCAGCGGCAACATCACCACACATCTGACCGGCATGCATACTATAGCCAATACCGGACTGTCCTGCAGCTCCGCCCACGAGCATAACACCATCAGTATGCATCTGTTTTGGTATTGTGACGATGGGATCTCCACCAACTGCCCTTTCATGGATCACAAGATCATCTATGCCTTTAATTTTCTTGAATTTCTCCACCCACCTATCAAAGAATGGAGTTACATCTTTTCCATTCCTTCTGACATAGACCCCGAGAGTAGCAAGATCCTTGCCACATGGAGAATATGTTGATTTCCAGCCAGGGCAATGATTGCCAACATAATATTCGAACATATCCGGCTCGCCTATACCATCGGCCTCTACGAACGCTTCCATTGCCCATGCGATATCGTTAGAATACTTCATAGGCTGAAGCCCGAGAAGACCTGCAAGCTTTGAGTTTATGCCATCTGAGACGATGACCATCTTACAGGTAAGCACCCCATCGTTCGTACTGAGCGACATCCCATTGCTATTCCTTAAGATGTTATGTACATCGACACCCATACGCATCTCAACACCGGAATCTTGGGTCTGTTTGACATAGAACTCATCGAATTTAAGACGATCAAGGAAATAAGCAGGAGCTTCTATGGCAACCCTGCCACCAGATGGTGCTACCAAATATGCTCCATTCATATTCTTAAGAACATAGCTCTGGTCCACCGCTTCGCCTGCCCTGTCGAACATTCCTTTGAAGAAAGTATTCGCAGGGTGTGTGGGATGGCCGATAATCTCTTTTTTATCAAGAAGAAGAACCTTCACACCTTTTCTAGAAGCATTACGTGCAGCCATAAGTCCTGCAGGAGATGCACCGATCACAATAATATCAGCATCCATTTCTATTACCTCCGATCACCAAAGAATTCCCGCATAGGAAGAAACACCAATGGAAAGGATCACATCGAGTATAAGTGAACCAAACATCACACCCCTATACCTGGAACCCTGAAGGAACAACCTACCTCCACGTTCAGGGAGAGGATTTTTCACAAAATCAAGTGCCTTTGATAGCATCCATATACCTGAAAGTATGGCACCTGTAAAGAAGACAGGACCAAGTTCTGCGGTGATACCAATGGCCATTGATGCGAGGATACCAATTACCCAACATGCAAGAATGAATTTGGATGTAAGGGGTACCCCAAATGTCACCGGGAATGTGGGTGCACCTTTTGCACGGTCACCTTCAACATCCCTGCATACTCCAGAAAGGGTGAAGCCCCAATCAGCAACACACATCATTATAAAGAAGAATATTGCCGGCAATGGCAATATTACACCATCATTTCCCCTGAGTATGCCCGCAGGGTCGAAAGCAAGCCAGATGCCGACCGGAACAAGCCCATAAGCTATTCCCACGGGTATGAAGCTTAAGAAGGTCATCCGCTTTGCGAACATTGAATATATGCTGATGGTCGCTACTGCGATGACAAGTATGAACAGAGATTCGGGATTCAGATAGAATGCTGCCACTGCTGCTACGAAGAAAAGGATGAGTGAATACGTCAATCCATTTTTCCGAGATAGCGTTTCAGATGCCAACGGCCTGTCAGGCAGATTTATCTTATCGATATCCACATCACAGCAATCATTATACACATAGGAACTTGTGATGGCAGCATATCCGCCTATGACAGCAATTATGAAGGGAATGAGCGGAGGAAGTGCAGATGTGGCAAGATAAGATGCCAGCAGTGCACTCGATGCCGGAAGGGCAAAGTCCATATCCGCTATCTCCGGCCTTAGCAGTTCTAAGTAGGGGTTGCGCGTTTTTGATCCTGTTGTTGATACCAAATGAATCACCAATGATGAGATCTTTAATTATCGTTTTTAATGAACATCAATGAGTTACTCTTTGACGTCCGCGATCTTTTCCAGTATTTCAAATAGAGGATGTTCAAGCTCTTTTCCCTTTATGAAAGTAAACTCTGCATCGGGATTCAATTCGATGAGCCTTATAGTATTTTCAAGGGCCTTACCTAACGATTCGATATCTGTGTCTTCGATAACTTCCGCATTGAAAGGATATACCTCGGAAAGTTCAGCAGGGAATGAACCGAATGGTGCTTTGAATATAATGTCATTATCAGATTCAGGATAGGTCCTCATTGAGAACGGTCTGATCACAGCAGTGCCTTTTATAGTGAAGCGCTCAAGCCTTTTGGAGAACCTTAAGACTTCCGGCCTTTGTGATGATTCAGGTCCACAGTAGAAGAACGTGGATTTGGATGCAGGGTCGTATTTTTCGATCCAGTCAGAATATGAGTACATCCTTTTCAATGCTTCGAGCATTCTTGGATGACTGCGGCATCTCAGTTCCACAAGTTCCAGCAGGTTGCCTTCTTTTATGGATTGCTTTATAAGGCGAATTTCCTCAAATGTCACATAGAGGTTGTGCCTTGCCAGAAGATCACTGCAATTGTCGGCTTTTTTAACCTCTTCTGCTGTGTGTGAGACGCATATTGGGCAGGAACATGGAAGATAGCTCAGGTTATCAATATGATAGGTCCCTTTGGAAGTAATGTATCGCCTGTCCTTTGCATAGAGTGCATAAGCTGCAGAATCGAAAAGGTCGCATCCAAGTGCTACTGCCAGAGCGAACATCATTGGATGACCGGCACCAAACAGATGAACGGGCACGGTGGGGTCAAGACCTTTTTTCGATGAGACGATAACGTCAACAAGTTCTGCATAGCGATAGGATTCCATCAGAGGAACGACTGCCCCAAGGGGATATACATCGAATTTGTGTTCACTAATGGTACTTGCACATTTTTCACGCAGGTCAGTATATGTGGAACCCTGAACAGGGCCTGCAAGAAGCATCTCGTCACCTACCATGCTGCGTGCTTCGATGAGGCGTTCAATGGTAGTTTCCAGTTCAGATTCCGCACGTGATCGAGGGACATCGGGGGGAGTAGGTATGTCAAGAGGAACACCAATGTCAGATCCAATCGTTTTTTGGAACTCGATGATCTGTTCATTGGTTACCTCTATGTCCCCGTATACCGAAAGCTGGAAAGAACCGGAATCGGTCATTATAGGTCCATCAAAATCAAGAAGTGAATGCAGACCGTCCTTAAGGGCTTTTTCCCGAAGCTTATCCCTGCGTGATATGATGTAGGAGTTAGTTATTAACATCTGGGCACCGAAGTCCCTCATTTCGGAAGGTTTTATGACCTGAAGGTTCGGGTTTATTACAGGCATGACGGTGGGAGTTTCCACAGTTCCATGTGGCGTTTTTAGTTTTCCAATGCGTCCTGCTGCATCTTTGTGGGTAATCTCGAATATCGATGACATTTGAGCATTAGATATTGGCTGATATTATATATTTGTATTTCATCACTTTTAAGATGAAATTTGCCAGTATACAATTTAAGCCCGTTATGTTCAATTTATTTCAATTTGAAATTATCTCGGATACTTTTTCAAATGCTTTTGCCACATCGGATTCTGATACTTTCAGATCATTGTTCTTGGCTATACCCAGATCTGTTAGTATTATGTGACGGTCAATGTTTATTTTTGAAAGTTCAAGGGCCTTTTTAGTGCATTCCAGCGGGCACCCGTCTATTGCGATTATCCTGTCACAGCCTTCTGCAGATCTCACAAGACCAGAGACTTTTCCACCAATACCCACTGCACACATCATCTTCCCAACTTCTCTGTCATTTAGCTCGATAACTACCTGATTGGAATGCTGACCTACATTGGAAGCACCGGAGCAGGAGAATATTCCGACATTACCGGAGCAACATGCACATTTTATATCTTCAGCCATTATTACTACCACCTGTATTTACTGAGTGAGCCATTCCTTTACTTTATCTTCTGAAGGGATCTTGCCTGCGATCTTAACATCGCCATCAACAACAAGTCCGGGAGTTATCATTACACCATAGTCTAATATTTTGTTTATATCTTCGACTTTAGTTATTTCGGCATTAATGCCATTTTCATTAGCTACTTTTTCAACCAGTTCTTTTAATTTGTTGCATTTTGCACAACCTGAGCCAAGTATTTCGATTTTCATATTATTGCCTCGTTTATTTTTGTTTAAGATGAATTGATATTAAATTATGTACATGCCATAAGCAAATCCTGAGATCGTGGAAATTATGACGATAAGGGATATGTATACTGATGCTTTTTTAGCACCAATTATCCTGCCTATGACGATCATGTTTGGAAGACTGAGTGCCGGACCTGCAAGAAGCATTGCAAGTGAGGGCCCTTTTCCCATCCCCAATATAGTCAGTGCACTTATTATAGGCACTTCTGTAAGTGTTGAGAAATACATAAGTGCTGCAGAGATAGCTGCTATGAAATTGGAAGATAAGGCATTACCACCAACGAATTCAACAACATATTCTTTTGGAAGTATTTCTACGATGATACCTGCGAAGAAAACACCTATGAACAGGAGAGGGGTTATCTGCTTGACAAGGAACCATGTTTCGCCCATCCATTCTTTAAGTTCTTCTTTTGTGAACCACTTGTTTGAGAAGTGAGCAGTTATCAAAATGAGTACGATCATGATAACACCAAGGTAACGACCATTTGAGATGATTTCGGGTGTTATTAGTATTGCCAGTAGGAGGATGAAAAGATAAGCACTTTTCTTGTGTTCATCGTCACCGAACGTCTTTATTCCTTTCTTGGCCTCTTGCTGTTTTCTTTCAAATATAAATGCCATTGAGATACCAACTACAAGAGACAAGAGAATGGCAATTACAGCACGTGCAGCACCGAGATCATATCCAAGTATCTTCGCGGTATATACGATTGCAAGGACATTAATAGCAGGTGCTGAGAACAGGAAAGTGCTTGCGGGACCGATACCTGCACCTCGTTTGTAAATGCCTGCAAACAAAGGCAGGACCGTGCAACTGCAGACCGCTAGCAAACAACCAGATACAGCTGCGACAGTATATGAGACGTATGCATTAGCATCTGCTCCGAAGAACTTCAATACTGACTCTTTAGAGAAAAGTGAAGCTATCGCACCTGCAAGGAAGAATGCAGGT
Organism: Methanococcoides sp.; assembly: GCA_021108275.1. GTDB lineage: Archaea > Halobacteriota > Methanosarcinia > Methanosarcinales > Methanosarcinaceae > Methanococcoides. The sequence goes on along the minus strand of JAIORD010000042.1, from coordinate 872 downwards.
ATCAAGCATAGAAGCACATGCAATGCAAGGTAGTTCTGAACTGATTGAACACCTGCATTCATAAGATATAGTAAATAATCAGGGGACATATTTCGAAGAATGTTGAAATACTATTTAAAGGTATCTATTTCAAGTATTCTTGAATTGCTTGTGTGCAAAGATATCTTTCACTTTATTCTAAGAGCAATGATCAGAAATCCATCAGATCGAATTACATATATGCCATTTGTTAACAAAATTACATTTAAAACAAGAACTTTTTATCTAGGAAAAAAATAAATATTCCAAAAAGGATTGAAAAGCAATAAAAAAAGCAAATTAATAATAGTGAGCATAGCAGCGATGCAGATTTCCCGAAGACTCTCGTACTTCAGTACAGTAAGCAACGTGGGCAGACTTATCTTCTGTGTTCGGATGGGAACAGGAGTGGCCCTGCCGCTGTGGCCGCCATACTCTTATTAATGAATGAAGCCAAGGTCCAAATCCAGATCAGCGCTTCTGGAGCGCGCGACCTTTGAGCTTTGCTCAAGAGGTCAGGATTTAAAGTCGGACCTTACTCTTGTAAATAAATGAAGCCAAGGTCCGGATTCGAACCGGAATGGTATCGCTCTGCAGGCGATTGCGTAGCCGCTCCGCCACCTTGGCAATTGGGAATGTAGTCTCTAGTAGGTGAAACATGCATATAAACTTTTACCTTGCGACAATTATTGGCACTATGAAATGAGATACGATAGAGATGATTATCTGTCAGAAATGAAATCAATCTCGTTGCAAATGTTAAGAAACAGAGTCATAACTATTGAGTTTAAGATCAGTTAAGAAAAGAGTTGGATAGAGTGAGTATAGCAGCGATGCAGATTTCCCGAAGACTC